>JAAYDI010000199.1 GCA_012729315.1 Planctomycetaceae bacterium | reverse complement strand
TGCCCCAGGCTACGTTGATAGTGGCCTTCGGCCAATTGCGGGATGTAACCGCTGCACGGTGCAGGAGGTAGGCAGTCCATGCGAATGGGCCCATCCATGGCATGGATTTGTCCACTACAACCGGCTCGGAATGACCGAGCCTTTCACCGTCCCACGGTAAGCCCAACAGCTGCGCCTTGTGAGGTCGCCCGCTCGGAAACGGACGTTGCGATCGACGCTACTCGGCTGTCAGCATGGCCAACAAGTAGGCCACACGCTCATTTACCGATCCGCTATGGACACTGCCGTGTGCTGATCAATCGCCTGCGCGATGGCGCGCTGGCACACTGCGCAGAAGCCGGCCGGGTTGCGGCTGAACATGATGCAGTCGATGGCGGGGCGGTAGAGCCCGTGGGCCTCGTAACTCGCCCCCTCGAAGGCGCCGATGCGTCCGGCATACGGGCTGGCCTGCAGGATCTCGGCGGTCGCACGCTGGGGCTCGCGCGCGACTGCGGGGGATTGGGCGTCGTCCTCACCGGACGCTGTCTGGACGGGCTTCGGTGCCTGGCGTTGCTGCGCGCGGGCTGCCGTTTCGAAGGCCTCCTTCGCCCACGGTGTGGGGATCGGTGTCCCGGGGCTGACCAGATCGCCCCACTTTAGCGCATGGCCATCGAGCAGCGCCGTGATGTTGGGCTCCCACGGTTCGAACCGTGGCCGTTTCCCGGTCTCGTAAGCTACCTGGGACACGTAGTATTCGTCGCCCAGCCCGGCCAGATGGTGGCCGAGTTCGTGCACCAGAATGTAGTCAGCGGCCGGACAGTCGACGGCGACGGTCGTCTGGTCATTGTAGATGCCGCCCCCGCCGTATTTGGAGTTGTTCAGCAGAATGACCAGATAGTCGTAGGGAGCTGCCGAGGCCACGTCGCGCAGCGTGCGATTGTCGCATGTCAGCACGTAACGCTCCAGGTCGAACGTGTTGTACTGGCACCCGAGAGCGGAGCGGTGGAAGACACCGTCGCGCGGTTGCGCCACACCGCTCTGGCTGGAAGGAACATCGATCGCCCGCACATTGAAATCCGCGCGCCGCGACTGGAACGGCTCGACCGTGAACAATCGGTCGGTCATTCGCTGTGCGTCTGCGTGGAACTTCTCCATCTCGCCGGCTGTGTAGCCATCGGCCAGTAGCAGCAGGTCCACCTTCTGCTCCACCGGTCCGTTTTCGAGGACTGTCCACACAGGGTGCTGGACGGGCGGGTCCGCGTTGATGACGAACCGCGAGTGAGGATCGATCGTGGTGGTCCAGAGGGTGCGCCATGTTCCTCCGTGGCGCTGTTTGAGTGTCACTTCCACGGGCTGACGCGGCCAGGGAAACCGCAGCGATGCGTGGAAAGTGCCCCAGTGCTGCCGAGCGGGCGCCGTCGTCTGCCATTCGCCGAATACGCTGCAGAACCTCTGGGCGTACAGCAGTTGTTGTGATTGCTGATCGCGCACCTCAAAGCCATACAGTCCGAGGTCGAGCGGGTCGGTTAGTCGGGTGCGGCTGCCGGCCCAGACGCCATCCCGGATAATCCGCTCCACGGCGATCCGATCCTCGTCGGCGTTGCCCGAGTGGTAGTAGTCGACACGCATCGTCTGTGTGACGAAGTGCTCGTCGAAGGCAACGGCGCACGCGGGCGCATCGCCCGCGGGAATCGGCGGTGCACTCCAGGCCACCAGAAGACACTGCGGTGACGCGACAGCCAGCAGCGTCAGGCTTGCCAGAGTAGTCACCAATCGCAGTGCAACGCGGATCGTCACCAAGCCGGTCATGGACCTGCTCCCCTTTCGCAGACGGGAACCGGATGAGAGCCTCGTGCGCTCCTTGTTACCAGAATGTCCAGGCCGTGAACAGCTCGGGCTCTGCCGAATTGTGGGGCTGGTGGCGGGCGGCGGAGGCGTCGTGGCATGGTTATCGTAGTGTGTGACACGCTCGCGTCACACGCAGCGTCCATCGTCACGCGTCCGCGTGGCGAGCGATGTCACACCATGTCGTTGCAAGTGCGTGGTGTGGTTGCGCTCGCCGGAAGTGCATGGTGTGACGGCGCTCGCCGGAGAGTTGTGCGGTCGGGCATGCGTTCGGGTGGCGAGCTGGTCACACCCTACGGGATACTAACAAGTAAGTCGTGCCACACGGCCCGAATTTTCCTGATCGCTCTCGCGAGAAAGTGTTGAATTCCGGTGGTCGGCAGTTAGACTGGGAACGTGGTTTGCGGGCGCGAAGGAGGTCTCTATCAACGGAATGGACTGCTCACTGGTTCATGCGGGAGTCTGGGAAATGGTGTGTCGAATCATCGCCGTGTGCTGTCTGACCTGGTTGCTGCCGGCCGCCGTGTGGGCTCAGGCCGCGGCGAAGTCGCCCGAGCAGTTGACCAAGGACGTTCAGGATCTGCAGCAGAAACTCACGACCGCCACGGAGAACCTGACCCGCCTGGCGACGCAGGTCGCCCGGAATACGGAAGCCACGACACAGAATGCCCAGGGGATCGAACGGTTGACGACGCTGCTCAACGATGAGCTGCACAAACAGCAGGATCTGTTGAACCGGATTGATGAGCTGACTCAGCTGCAACAGGATCAGCTGGCCCGGCAGCAGGCGATTCTGGATGTGCTCACACGGAAAGACGCGGCCGGTAATGACATGCTGCGCTTGAGCGCCAATATGGAAACGAGCGAGGAGTTTCGTGAGGATGTGCGGAAGATCGTGCATCAGTCATTGCAGACGGAAGGCGACTTTTCGATCCACAATCGCATGACCAGCTCCCAGCGGATTGTTGTGAATCAGAAAGAGTATGACTTGAACCCCGATGAGATCCTGACGCTCAAGGTGCCCGTCGGTACCGTCACCGCTCGACTGCCGGGCCAGCCGCCGACGAACTGGACCCTGACCGCGCCGCAATACAGCCAGAAGATCGAGATTGTGCCGGAAACCGAGATCGCGACGACCACTGCGTATCGCCCTGTATCGAGCGATGCTGTATCGAGCGATGCTGTGACCCCCTGGCAGACGCTGGCCCCCTGGCCGGACCCGCCCACGTATCTGACACTCCCGCCTGTCTACGTGGGACCTGTGGTCGAATATCGCAGGTGGCCGTTCTGAGGTCCGGTCGGCGACTGCCGGACCCATTGCTGCCAGCTCCGTTCGAGATCGGCCGTGCTCGGGATGCGATAATATCTGGCCAACGCGGCGTCCCAGCCATGCTCTCCGGCGTATTGGCCGAACTCCAGCAGGGTGTGCCGGTCCCCTCGGGTCAGAAGGAACTCGGTGATCGAAGACGCCGTGGCGTAGGCTGTCGCGTCGCGCGCATTGAGATTGGGACTGTTGAGCAACGCCTCGACGTCCGGCCAGTTGCCAGTTCTGGCGATCCACGACAGCGACTGTTTCCGCGCGGCCTGCCGGGCGCCGTCGTCGTAGCTGCTGGCGATACCTTCTTCCAGCCATGCGGCCAGTCGGCGCGGAGATGGAAAACGTGTCGCCAATACCACATGGACCATCTCGTGGGCCAACGTCGTTCCCAACGCCCGATCCGGCGTGGTCGTGAGGTAGAGCGTGTGATCCCGGCGCTGCGGATGGTCCGTGGCCCAGGTGAGCCCCGTGTCCTGCTTGTCGCTGAACGACACGTTGACTGTCGTCCGACCCGCGCCCGGTGGCAACTCCTCGCCCAGCCAGTGCCGGGCAATCTCGCTGCGCCACGCCTCAGCGCTCTCCAGCACCTCGCGGGCGTAGGCCGTCGCATCCTGTTGCGTCGGGCAGGCCGGAGTGAGGATCGTGAAGTTGTCGCTCATCGCAAAGCCGGCTGCGTCCGCACGGGATGAGACCGCCACCACAGCCACCATGCACCATATCCGCCCCAGCGCTTTCATGAATCCCTCCTTGGCTACCTTGGCGCAGCCTCTCCTGGTCACGTCGTGCGGGAGGGGATGTTCTACCACAGTCCGCGCACCCCGCAAACACCAATACCGCGCTGCTAGCATCGCCCATCGACGGCCGGGCGTACTTCAGGCAGATTCGGTTCAGCGCGATTTCCGCCCGCCGGAACATGCCGGTCGGGCAACCGTCCCGCCGCTCGACCGGGACTTTTCCACAACCGGCCGGGGCGTACAATGGACCCATGCGCATGTTCGCCCTCCAGTCCGGAAGCAATGGCAACTGTATCTTCGTGGAAGCTGGCGGAGTTCGGTTGCTGATCGATGCGGGGATCAGTGGTGTTCAGATGGAGCAGCGGCTGGCTGCGCACGGCGTGCGGCCGGACGAGATTGACGCGTTGCTGATCTCGCATGACCATCGCGACCATGCGCAGTGCATGGGGATCTACCAGCGGAAGCTCGGGATCCCCGTCTACGTGACTGCTCCGACGCTTCAGGCTGCCCGCAGGCGCACGAAACTGGGGCTCATTGACGACGTGTGCTGCTTCACGGCCGGCGAGTCTATGCAGTTGGGGAGTGTGACGGTCGAGACGATTCCCACACCGCACGACGGCGCGGACGGTGTGGCGTTCGTGATCGACGACGGCCGGTGTCGCCTGGGGGTCATGACCGATCTGGGGCACGTGTTTGCCGGCCTGGAGGAGGTGATGTTGTCGCTCGATGCCGTGCTGCTGGAGAGCAACTACGATCCACAGATGCTCAAAGACGGGCCGTATCCGGCGTTCCTGCAGGAACGCATCGAAGGGCCGGGCGGGCATCTGTCGAACCTGGATGCGGCCGGGTTGCTGCAGCGGGCGTTTCAAAGCCGCCTCCGCTGGGCCTGTCTGGGCCATCTGTCGGAGTACAACAACCACCCGGCGGTGGCGCTGCAGACGCACCGGGCCGTGCTTGGTGAGCGATGCCTGCTCAGGCTGGCCAGCCGTCACATGCCGTCTGACATGTTCGTTCTATAGCCGGAAGCCGGACATCGCCACTCAGCGAGTTTGGATTGCCAGATGTGGCGAGAACTTTTCACGTGCTTTGTCTTGTCCCTTGTCCCTCGTCCCTTGTCTTATGGATACGGTATCGTCGCTGGCGTTTCGGGACACGCGGCGACGAAGAATCGAGCTGAAGACCCAGTGAACCGTGTTTGCCGCGGCACCGTTCATGGCTTGGGTCTGCGGATCAGCCACGCAGCAGTTTCCTTCTCGTGATTGATGCCGAAGCCCACGATGATTGTGGCGTCGTCAGAGATGTCGCGTGCTTCGGTCAGTTGCCACTGGGCGGCCTCAGGCACGCTGTGCACCAAGGCGGTGAGCGACTGGATGCCCTGCTCGGCCGTCCATAGGAAGGCCTCGGGGCCGGTCGGCCCGGCGGCTCGTCCGACCACGACCCGGCCGTCTCCGGATACGGCGTGGGCGCTGCTGGAGAATTCCCCGTCCGGCAGGTCGCCCAGCGGGACCAGGCCAGTGTCGGCCGTCCACCGAAACGCCTCCGTGCCCCGGTCGGACGTTCCGGTCCCCACGATCACCGATCCGTCCCGTGACACGTCGTTGGCGCCGCTCAGATACGAGTCGCCCGGGAGGTCTCCGAGCCCCTGCATGCCACCGTCGGCGGTCCAGCGGAACGCTTCTGTGCCCGCGGTCACATGCCTCCAACCGACCACGACCTGGCCGTCGGAGGACACGGCGAGCGCCGCGCTGCGCTGTGCACCGTCGAGTGGTGTCAGGCCCTGTTCCGCGGTCCAGCGGAAGGCGGTTCGACCGCGGCTGCCGACGATGATTTGTCCATCTGCCGACACGCCGTAAGCGACGCTCGATTCCCGGTTTGCCGGCGCGCCCAGCGCGACCATCCCGGTCTCGGCCGTCCAGCGGAAAGCCTGCCGCCCCTGGCCAGTCTGGCTCTGCCCCACGACGACGCGCCCCTGGTCCGATACGTCGTACGCGGCACTGAAATACTGAGTTTCGGGTGGTGAGAGCGCATCGAGACCGCGCAGCGGACCCGGTGCGACCCACAGGAAGGCCTCCGCACCACGCGTCACCCCCAGGCCGACAGACGACAGGCTCTCGCCCACCACTGCCACGCCGTCCCGCGACACGCCGTACGCCTGGCTCCGCTTGCCGAAATCGTCCGCGCCGCGGAGATTCCCCAGCGGCACAAACTCGAGTTCCGCAGCCGTGGCCCCGTGCAGGACGAGCAATGTGACGAGCAGGACTCCTGCAGACAGTCGCATGGCGGTCTCCCGAACCAACGAAATGGCGACTTCCAGTGTATTCGACATACTGCGAATTGGAAGCCGAAGTGGCCTGCTACCACTCCAAACCAACGCTCAAGCCGTGGAGCCACAAGGTTGAGTCGTGCATCAGCACGCCCGGGCGGGGCACGCCCGAGAGCTCGCCGCCACCGAACTGGGTCGGATTGACCACCAGATCCAGCTGGTCGCCCGTCCGGACGACATGATCGACGATCACCAGCGAGTATCCGGCGGTCAGGATCAGATGGTGGGTCAACTGCCGGCGGACCTTGATACTCAGCTCCGGCACGGCCGTGAATCTGCCGGTCCGGTGGCGTCCGATGTTGGTGGGTTGGGCTAACAGCCCCCCGGGAGTCAGCACGGCCGGGTCATCCGGCGTTTGAACCAGCGTGTCGCCGTCGATCTGGACCGTCCGCGCAATGCCGCCGATGGCCAGTTTCGTGACGAACTCGAACGTCCAACCGCGCGCGTGGGTCCACCACTGCACGCCCAGGTCGCCACCGTGGAACTCGTTCCAGGTACTCATTTCGTCCAGCAGGTCGAACGTCGTACCGACGGGCACGTCCCCTCCCGGGTCGGTGATCACCAGCGTCTCATGTACGCCCAGCTCTTCCTGCAGCTGGAGATAGCGATATCCGGCCAGCCATTCGAGACGTCCGCGACTGCCGGCCAGCCATCCTTGGCGGAACATCACGCCGGCCGACGACAGGTCGCTCGACGTCTCCACCTCAATGCCGCCGGCGACGACCCCCGGGTACGAGACCAATTCGGCATCCTGCTGGTCCAACTGCGTATTGAAGAACGGACGTGCCAGTATGGCGTGCTCACCGGAGTCGGAGTAATAGTCATCCGAGCTCTGACCGTCGCCGAGCCACAGATAATCGAACTGCAGTTCAGACTCCATCAACGCATCGAACCAATGCCCGAGGCGAACGCCCAGCGTTGTGCGAAAACCGCTGCGGGCGTCGTCGTCCACGCGGCCATCGCCGAACAGCACCTGCGTATGGGGCTGGCCCAGCACACCGGCCTCCGGGCGCGGAGTCCCCGCCGTGCTGGTGGTGACCAGCGGCGGCAGCTCGTGGCCCTGCAGCCACCACAGCAGATACTCAGCCTGCACCCACACCGGGCTGGTGTTGGCATACACGCGGCCGGCGTACAAATCCCAGTTGCTCATGGCAGGCCGTGGAGACACGTCCGGCGCGGCCCACTCCTCTGTAGTAGGCGGCAGGGTCTCTGGTATCCGGGCCCGCGCCGGCACCGGCTCGGATTGCTGCGCCATCAGCTGAATGGGAATGAACACCGCCATCACCAGGGCCAAGACCGTGCGGACTGGTGCGGACGGTTGCGTCATGATGCCAGCTACCTTGTGCGTTGAAAGTGCCCGAATATGGCAGGCCCAGTCTGCCGGAGCATGTCAGCAGCCGGCGCGAGGTACGCGCACGGGGACATACACTGTTTTATATCGGTGTTTCGATTGCGCAAGGTTTTCCGTATTTAATGAAATTCCGGCGCGCGCAGGATGAGGTTGCTGGGCCGGGCTTGCCGCGCAGGCGCGCGGAAGCTCAGCAGGGGGGAGCTCGAGCTCAGCGGGCAGGAGGCGTGAGGCGGCGGCAGCGTGGGCGCGGGCTGGGGAGCTGGGCCGGTCAGGGGGCGGCGCGTGTGGCCACCGCCTGGCCCGACCAGTGGGTCATGGCCAGGGGCGACTTGCGCGTGCCCCGGTAAGTGCCGGACTGGTGCATGATTGTGCAGGACTCCAGCAGGGCCGGTTGCAACTCGGCCACGGCATTGGCCGTGAACTGTGTGTCGCGGAGGAAGAGGAGTTGCAGCTGCTCCATCTGCTTGAGCGATGCGACCGCCCCATCATCGATGAGTGTGTTGCCGAGATAGAGATCCTCCAGTGTCTTCAATTCAGCGAGCGTGGCCAGCGAGTCGTTGGTGATCTGCGTGCCGTTGAGGATCAGGGTGCGTAGTTTGGCAAACTGTAACAGCTGAATCGCCCCAGCGTCGGTTACCTGGGACTGTGTGAGATCCAGGTATTCCAGGTTGGTCAGTTCGGCCAGCGCTGGGAGTCCGGAGTCGGTGATGTGGCAACTGAGCACGAGTGCCCGGAGCTGATACATGCGTGCCACGTGCACCAGTGCGGCGTCGGTGATCCGATTGCCGCAGATGCTCAGCAACTCCAGGTTGGGGAGTGCGGCAAGCGATGCCAGGCCGTCGTCTGTCAGGTGGCTGTGAGGGGTAGCGACGAGCACGACGGTCCGCAACCCAGGCAGGTGGCTGGCGAGGGCCAGCGCATAGTCACTCGCGTCATCGCCTTTGAAGCTGGCGCCGATCACGCGGTTTTCGTCGTTCCACCACAGCCGTGTGCTGGGCAGGCGGGTCAGTCTGGTAGCGGCCGATCGCTCGTTGGCCGTCAGGGGCTGGTCAATCTTCGCTTCCTGCCGGGCTCCGGCCGGCTGCTGAGCAGCCACAGCGCTCGCCAGACAGGCCGTTATGGCACACCCGAGGCAGACGAACAGACGCATAATACAACTCCGGAGGCAAGGCCTCTT
Source organism: Planctomycetaceae bacterium (assembly GCA_012729315.1). Lineage (GTDB taxonomy): Bacteria > Planctomycetota > Planctomycetia > Pirellulales > Pirellulaceae > JAAYDI01. The sequence goes on along the minus strand of JAAYDI010000199.1, from coordinate 2,608 downwards.
GGGACTATTTATAGGAGATCGAGGAGATGGCTTCCTTGTTGACCAGGATCACGGAGTTTTCCTGCCGGCCGTCACTGCAGGCGTCACCCAGGATTCGAGCTTCGGTGAGAGGAAAGAACGCGGCAGCTTCCAGGGACAGGTATGTCTGCGGATCCTGTGCGGCCTTCGCGGCCTTCGCGTGAATGCGGCCTTCGACCACGACCGTCGGCAGGGACAGCACCACATCGATGGTTGTTCTGGCCAGCGACGCGAAGAAGACTTGGCCCTCGCTGCGGCGGTTCTCGCCGAGCAGCAGTGCCAGATGAATGTTGTTCTTGAGCAGTATGGTGCTCGCGAGTGTGACGAGCGTATGGTTTTCGGCGCGGGGACAGATCCGGACGTTGTTCAGTTTGAGATATCGGGTGTTTTGATCGTTCAGAACGTCCAGCAGGCGACCGGTCCCGGTGGCGACCAGCCCGTGCAGGTCGTGATGGGACAGCACAAAGAACGCTGCTGCAGAATGACCGTCCACGCAACCTACCCTGTGTCTCCTGCACACTGCATCGGTCCGGTGCACGGTGCCCGGGCCTTGTCCGTCCGGCGTTTGCCGGGTCGTTCCTCCGCTGTTGAATCGGTTGCCGAGATGAGCCGGCTTGAGCACACGACCGGTAGAGGGTGGATGGTTGGATTGTAGGGAATATGCGTGTTGCTTCACGGGCGTCTGGGAGGTGGTACTCTCCACGTCCTTCTGCGACGTAGACTTGCTGCGTACGCTGGCCCTGTGCGCATGTGGGCGGTGCGGGCCGCGACTTTCACGCAATCCACTCCCGACTCTGGACGGTGCGACCATGACCGCTCTTGACAGTTCGCCGGCGGTTGGCAGCCTGCTGGCCGCCATCTTTTCGGACGAGACGTTCTTGCCGGCCGAGCCGGGCAGCATTGAAGAGACCGGTCTGTCGCCGACCTTGATTGAGACGCTGATCTGCAAGTACGTGATGGTGGTCGGTTCAGCCAGCGGGCGGCAGATTGCTGAGCAGATCTGTCTACCCTTCGGGACGCTGGATGCGATCTATCGTTCACTGCGCCAGCGTCAGATCCTGGTGCATTCGGCATCCGCCCAGATGAACGATTACTATTACACCTTGACCGAGCAGGGGCGGCAGTGGGCGCAGCGCTTGATGGAATCGTGCGCCTATGTGGGAGCTGCTCCCGTGCCGCTGGTGGACTACATCGTATCGGTCGAAGCGCAGACGATCCGCGCGGAGGCTCCCAAGCGGCACGATCTGGCCAAGGCGTTTGCGGATATCTCGGTGGAGCCGGAGTTGTTCGACCAGCTCGGTCCGGCGATCAATTCGGGGGCCGGCCTGTTTCTGTACGGCGCGCCCGGAAACGGCAAGACGACGCTGGCCGCCCGGATCACGGCCTGTTTCGGCCAGGATATCTGGATTCCCAAGACGCTCACCGAAGATGGCCAGCTGATCAAGCTCTACGACGCGGCCTATCATCGGGCCGAAACGACGACCGAGAAGAGCCTGCTGAAGAACACCGACCACGACCGGCGCTGGATCAAAATCCGGCGGCCGACGGTGATCGTGGGTGGAGAACTGACGCTCGATGCGCTGGAGATCCGGCACGATCCGGTGAGCAACGTAAGTGAGGCGCCGCTCCAGCTCAAGAGCAACTGCGGCTGTCTGTTGGTCGACGACTTTGGTCGGCAGCGGATCGAGCCGGCGGCGCTGCTGAACCGATGGATCATCCCGCTCGAGAATCGCCAGGACTTTCTGACAATTGCGACGGGCAAGAAGATCCAGGTGCCGTTCGAGCAGCTGATCATCTTCTCCACCAACCTCGATCCGACTGATCTGACGGACGAAGCGTTCCTGCGGCGGATCCCCTACAAGATCGAGGTGAGCGATCCCAGCCTGGAGGAATTCCTCCGGCTCTTCGAGACCTTGTGCCGGTCGTTCCACTGCGAGTACCGTCGCGACGTCGTGAGTGACATGGTGGAACGGCACTACAAGCCGTACCAGCGGCCGCTGCGGCGCTGCCATCCGCGCGATCTGCTGCTGCAGATCCGCAACTACTGTGCGTATAATGACCTGCCGATGGAGATGACCAGCGAGCATTTTGACCGCGTGGTGCGGAGCTACTTCACAGCGCTGTCCGGCATGGGGGACGCACCGGTGGTCAATGCGTCGACTTCGGCGCAGCAGTCTGGCCAGTCTGGCCAGTGCTGTGTGACGGAGCGTCTTGAGGCGAACCACGGTTGACGCGGCGCGGCAGCCGCCGGGCGGATTGCGTGTGGGACGGTGAAAGGCTCGGTCATTCCGAGCCGGTTGTAGTGGACAAATCCATGCCATGGATGGGCCCATTCGCATGGACTGCCTACCTCCTCACCGTGCAGCGGATACATCCCGCAATTGGCCGAAGGCCACTATCAACGTAGTCTGGGGCAACGTCCCAGGAAATCTATTCTCGGTTGTCTGCTTGTCCGCTGTTCTATACCGCGAAGCGGTTACACTCCGCAGCCCAGGGTCGCTTGCGCAGCAGCGCACCCTGGGTTCCGTACCCATTTCGCAGGATACGCCGAAGGCGTTTCACAAAGGGATACCAGTGCCACGCACGACGC
>JAAYDI010000198.1 GCA_012729315.1 Planctomycetaceae bacterium | reverse complement strand
GACCATGAAATACCGCACGCCGCGACCGCTGGGCGGGCTGGCCAAGCACACGACGGCGTGGCAGGATGTGCAGCGCGCCGTCCGACTCGTCCGCAGCGCGGCCGCGGCGAAGGGGCTCGATCCCAATCGCATCGGCATCATGGGCTCCTCGGCCGGCGGTCATCTGACACTCATGAGTGCGACCAGCTCGAAACGCCGTTCCTATTTGCCGATCGACGACCTTGACAATCTCCCCTGCAATGTGCAGTGGGCGGTCGCTATCTATCCGGCGTACGCGCTCACCGACGGCGCGGAAGCCCCGAATGCGCAGGGTGGTAACGAGGACGACGCGCGGCTTGTCCCCGAGTTCGCGTTCGACCTCGCGACCTGTCCGATCCTGTTCATCCACGGCGACGCGGACGGCTGGGCGGCGATGAATTCAGTGAAATGCTGGGAGCAGCTTCGCCGGATGGGGATCCAGTCCGATCTCCACACACTCGCCAAGCGCGATCACTGCTTCCAGAGACAGGCCGCTCCGGGCACAGGCAGCTATACCTGGATGGAACGCATCTGGGAATTCATGAACCACAAGGGTTTCAACAAGTGAACGGCGGACAAACGGACATCAAGGGGCAAGGCACCGTACCTTGGAAATGAACCGCGTGCTGATGCGTCAGCTTCTCGCCCAGGTTGCGCGATCGTGAACCTCCCGCAGACAAAAAAGATACCTGCACTGCTTCTTCGATAGTCTGCATGATACCATGTTGGTGACCTCCGATTTGGCGCGATGTGCGAGGCACCCGGTTCGCAGCCTCCATGGTGTTCCCCGACCCTGAAAGCATGAGGGTACACGAATCATGATTCGCTCGATGCTGTTGATAGTCGCTGTGAGTCTGGTGACCAACTTACCCGCTGCTGCTGATGATGGTGTCTGGAATCGGTTTCGAGGCCCCAACGGCAGTGGCATCAGCCATGCCACGACCGTACCGGTCCGCTGGACGGACAACGACTACAACTGGAAGATCGAACTTCCTGGTCCCGGCCATTCCTCGCCGGTCGTCTGGGAACACCGGATCTTCGTCACCTGTGGCGACCCAGAGACGGCCTTGCGTACACTGGTCTGCGTGGACGCACCGACGGGTCGCACGCTTTGGACGCATGAGGAGCCATCGCGGACCTACGACCAGCACCGCGACAACTGTTATGCGACGGAAACGCCCACGGTAGATGCCGACGGTGTGGTGATCGCATGGAGCACGCCCGAAGCCGTCATGCTCCTGGCGCTTGATTTGCAGGGCCGCGAACTCTGGCGGCGCGATCTGGGACCGTTGGTTTCGATTCAGGGCAGCGCTTCATCGCCGATTCTGTACCAGGATCTGGTCGTGCTGATGAATGATCAGGAGGACATGGAACGGAGCCCGGGCCGCAGGGCGGACGGGCCCAACCCGATGGGCCGGAGCTTCATCATCGGCGTGGATCGCAAGACAGGTGAGACTCGTTGGCAGACTGACACGACTACGTACCTGGCCGGTTACTCAACGCCGTGCATCTATGAAGCCGAAGCAGGCCGCGCCGAATTGGTCTGCTCCAACACCGCGCACGGCATCCTGGCTCTCGACCTGGCCACGGGGAAGAAGAACTGGGAATATGGTCAGCCATTCATGGACCGCGCCGTGATTTCGCCGGTTGTGGCGCCAGGCCTGGTATTTGCGGGCCATGGCGCGGGAATCCGCGGGCTCCGCTGCGTCGCCGTGCGGCCGGGCTCCGCCGGGGGCACCGTGGCACCCACGTTGGCTTACGAGTTGACGACAGGCATCCCGATGGTGCCCACGCCCTTGGTTGCAGATGGCCGGCTGTTTCTCTGGTGCGATGACGGTGTGGTGTCGTGCGTGCGGGTGGCCACTGGTGAAATCGTGTGGCGGGAGCGGATCGGCGGCGCGTATTATGCGTCGCCTATCTGGGTCGATGGCCGTCTGTACAACATTTCGAAGCAGGGGGAGGTCGTTGTCGTGGCCGCCGGGGATGAGTGTGAGGTGCTTCACCGCATTCCGCTTGGCGAGCCAAGCTTCGCGACACCTGCGGTAGCCGATGGCGTGATGTACCTGCGGACCAGTACGCACCTCTTTTCACTGGGTGGCTCGCGGTAGATGACCGCTATCTGGTTCGAACGGCGCCACGCTCATGCTGCCCGTTCACCTGTGCTGCCGCGCCGAACAGATGTTGAGGGCAGAACTCGCGCGTCTTGGGAGCGAATCGTAGCTTACCTTTCTCCCAGCTTGTCTCCGATGAGTCCGAAGACAAGCCGTGCCCGTACCGGCGTATTGATGTTTCTTCCGCAGGAAAACGTCAAGCGGTTTTCGCCTGGGGAAAGAACCGGGGCGTCCCCGACGAGTTTCATCCTGCTTACTTCCTCGCCGATGTGATTGTACACGGACGCCGTCTGGCCGCCTTCCCACTCCATATAATGGCCGCTGGCGATCGTTCCTTTGAAAAGGAACGTCCGGCCGTCCAGGACGAAAGCGGGATCGATCAGATCGTATTTCCGAATAGGCACCGCCTTCAGTGTTCGGAACCTCAGATTCTTCGGATCGCCGACGATCATCATGTTGATTTCAGAAACATGGTCGTAGTGGACGATCTCGCGATATTCGTCGAGATACGATCCGCAGGGTTTCGGCCATTCCACCGGCGGGCGGGTTCCGTTCTCCGCCTCGATCAGCGAAAAGTACCTCCACCCGGAGAAATCGACATCGATGAAATGGTCGTTGTGTCCGGAAACATACTGGATTGG
>JAAYDI010000197.1 GCA_012729315.1 Planctomycetaceae bacterium | reverse complement strand
GGAGGTAGGCAGTCCATGCGAATGGGCCCATCCATGGCATGGATTTGTCCACTACAACCGGCTCAGAATGACCGAGCCTTTCACCGTCCCAGGTGGCGCCGCGAGGGGCGGCTTACCCCGGGCTGTGATAGGGGCGCCGCGCTACGGCTCATGACGACAGTTCGCGTGGCGCGCATAGGTCACGAAACATGACTTCTATCGACACACGAACAACGCGCGATTGCTGCCACGATACCAGTTGCTTTTCTCGTGCATGTGGCGCAAATTATGCAACTGGGAGGCCGGGAGCGTCTCCAAGTGATTCGTGGACACGTTCCCAGGAGGAAATCTTCATGTGGACACGCACATTACGTTATTGCAGGGCAACACTCAGACAATTCGCCGGTGCGCGTGGTACCGCTCGTGGCTGCCGGGGCTACCGCGGGCAAACCGCCGCGTTCGAATCGTCTCTCACGGGATTTGTTGCGTATCTTGGCGTGATCGCCGGGTCGACGCTGGGACTGATCGTGCCTGCCGCGGGGCAGGAACTGGACGTCGAACGAGAGAAGATTATCCAAAGCGAGCGATCCGACGGGCGGCAACTGAGCACTCGGGGACTCATACAGCATTTCCTGCGCACAGAGTCTCCCAAGTTGGCTTTCGACCCGGAATTCACGCCCGAGGAGTTCGCGGCGTGGCAGGTGCGTGTGCGGGACAAGCTGGAGGAGCTGATGAACTTCCCGCAGGTGCCGCCGCAACCCGCACCCAAAAGGCTGTGGACCGAGGATCGCGACGGCTACCGGCTGGAGAAATGGGAAGCCTATCCTGAGCCTGGCAGCGTCGTTCCCTACCTCATGCTGATTCCGGACAGCGTCACGCATGAACATCCCGGGCCGGCGGTGATGTGCTTCTCGGGCTCAAACGATACAAAAGAGAATCTCGCCGGGGAGCCGGCGCTGCACCCGAGTTTCGAGCCGAACGGCCGCACCCATGACGGCTGGCGCCACGCGGTGCGCAATCAGCAAGCCCTGCAGTTTGCCAAGGCAGGTTTTGTCGCGGTGGCGGTGGACCACCCGGGAAACGGCGAACTCTCGGATCTGGCGAAGTACCGCCAGATGAGCGAAGATGATCGCAATACGCTCTCTCGCTATCTGATGGACGCGGGCCGCAGCTATCTTGGTCTTTCCGTGTTTCAGAAGCGACAGATTCTCCAGTGGTTGCGCTCGCAGCCGTTCGTGGACGCCGACCGTATTGCGTTGAGCGGTCATTCCCTGGGAACCGAGCCGCTCTTGATCATGGCGGTGCTCGACCCGCGGATCCAAGCCATGGTGTGGAACGATTTCCTCTGCCCGAACATGGAACGCACGAAGGTATCCACCAGGCCGGACGGTCAAGGTATCCGCCCGGGGGCGAACGGCCTATGGCACTGCGTACCCGGTCTATTGGAATGGTTTGACTACCCGGACCTGGTGGCGTCCTTTGCCCCGCGTCCAGTGATCGTGACGGAAGGGGGCCCCACGCACTCGCTGAACCTGGTCCGGAAAGCCTATGAGATCACCGGGACGCCGGAAAACATTTCGATCCATTACTATCCGAAATATGCCGATCCGGCGAACCGCCACGACGGCGAGCCCATCCCGGAGGGGCTCAGCGAAGATGAATGGCTCGAATATGCCAATGTGGACGTGCCTTGTCACTACTACAAAGGATACCTTGCCATCCCCTGGCTGGCGAAGCATTTCCAGCTCCCCGATTACGGCGAGGTTAATCCCCCGGCTCCGCCCGATGCAGTAATCGACCTTTCAACGACCAGGTGATTTCCGGTTTGATGGGCTTGCGGCCGAGGGCCGACGAGATCGTGGAAGTACATCCGCTCGTGCCGGATCAGACCTGGGACTACTTCGCCTTGGACCGTGTCCGCTACCACGGTCGCGACTTGACGATCCTGTACGACAAGACCGGCCAGCGGCATGGCAGAGGCAAGGGACTCCAGGTCCTGGCAGCACCAGGATTGCCAAACGCTCTGTCGGCGGATAACGTGGACGTTGATATGGGGTTATCACCGCCATGCGGGCGTCCTTGACCCGGATCTCCTCACGCAGGTTGAAGACTATCTGTGGTGCACGATCGAGATCCGCTTTCAAATGAAGGAAGCGCTACAATGAAGAAAAGACTGGTTCTTTGTTTTTGGTTGCTGGTCGCCGTTCAGGCGTTCGCCGCGGAGCGGGTCGCGTTGTGGCCGGAAGGGAAGATCCCGGATTTCCAGACCAGTCAGATCGCGGCGACCACTCAGGAGGTGGAGGCGCCAGGGTTCAAGGCAGCGGACCATGTGATGCCGTATCTCGACTGGTACGAGGCGCCTGCGGAGAAGAACGGCGGATGCATGCTGCTCATTTCAGGCGGCGGTTATCAGTGTTGCTGCGACGGGGTGTGGATTGACCAGGTCGCGAAGAAGTTCACCGAACTGGGATTCGTCTGCGTGAGCCTCACCTACCGTACGCCGCGTCCGCAGGGGTTGCCGATCTACCAGAGCGCGTGGGAGGATGGGCAACGCGCCGTCCGTCTTGTCCGCAACGATGCGCAGAAACGAGGATTCGACCCGGAGAAGATCGGCGTGTTCGGGTTCTCCGCGGGCTCGCACCTGACTGTCCTGCTCGCGACGAGCGCGCTCACACCGGCGTACGAACCGGTCGACGGACTCGACGCGCTACCGTGCCACGTTAACTGGGCGGTGCCGATCTACACCGCCTATGCACTCACGGATGGACTCACCGGCGCCAACACGCGCGAGGGCGACGCGATCGACGTCACGCTCTCGGACGTATTCAAGTTCGACGCGAAGACCTGTCCGATGGCGCTTTTCCACGGAGGGGTGGATGTCTATTCGCCGAACGGTTCCACGCAGATCTACCGCCAGCTCCGCAGGATGAACATCCCGGCCGAGATCCATCTCTTCGCGGACCGTCCCCATGGTTTCATGGGCGACTCGAGCAAGGGTGAAGAGGGCACCGCCTACGACCACTGGCTCGACCGTATCTCCGAGTACTTCCGCCAGATGAATTTTGACGGGCGTCTAGGCGCGGAAGTCGATCTGATGGAGCGTTATCCGAACGACGATGCGCGCGGCGAATACAGCAAGGAGCCGGTCTGGCCGGAAGGCAAGATGCCGGATGTGCAGGCGAACCAGTGCCTGCCATATATCGAGTGGCACATGCCGAAGGAACTCAAGACGAAGGCGATCCAGATCATCTACTCGGGCGGCGGCTATGAGGGCAACAGTCCGGACGGATTCGAAGTCGCACCGGCGCGGCGTTACCTGAACGAAAAGGGCATGACGGTCGTGACCATGAAATACCGC
>JAAYDI010000196.1 GCA_012729315.1 Planctomycetaceae bacterium | reverse complement strand
GGCCAGACGACAGCTATCCCGGTACCGCACCCCTGGTGCAGGGTCGCCAACCTGACACAGGGTTCGCAGTGAGAAGTAAACCGTTAATGCGAAGTGGCTCACCGGTGCAACAAATGTCGAAACCGGCACCAGGGCCGTTTCTTCGGGCCTTCCACCACGCCAAGTAAGACGGAAGGATACGAGGAAGTTAGGGTTGGTAATGTTGTCTATCAGCTACCGATCTACCTTGAGAAGATAAGATCTTAATGGGTACACTTGCGACGCTTGGCAGGTGCGCAAGGCGCGTGCGACTCGTGAGACTGACGCGAGTGAGAAGAGGAGATGCTAGCGGTGAGCAAGTGGCCGAGCAGGCAAGGGGAGCTCCCCTGCCCGCTCGGCTGAGATTTGGTGTCACGCAATCGCACGCGAGACGGCATCTCGCAAGTAGTTCGGGTCCTGCGAGAGGTGTTGATAGTGCTTGGCGAGCATTGAGGGGTCGTTGTGGCCCATGAGCACAGCGACTGTAATCGGATCCACGCCATTCTGGAGCGCCTTGGTAGCCCGTGATCACCAGATCACGGAATTCGCGGTCTTGGCTGGCGGCAAGGATCGCGTCGAACTCCGCCTGGGAGACGATTTGCTCTCGCCTCCCCTGCGGCGGCTTCTCGAAATGCGCGATCGGAGAGCGATCGATATAGCCTTGCTTCACCGCCCAGTTCATCGTCCGCTGGACAGAGCGGCAAGCATTCCGCTTGTTGCCGGGTGTCCATTCCGCGTGCGAGTCCACCCAGGTCTGAAGGTGGTGCGGCCGGAGGTCACCGACCCGCAGATCCTGGGGTATGGTGCCGACGAAGGCTTGGCACCGAACCTGGTAATGAAAAAACCCTCCAGCTCAGGAAAACCTTGGGAACACCCAGGCGAGCTGAAAGGTTTGCCCCCCGGCGGGGTCACATGGCAGTGTGGCCGGGCCGGGCAAAACTCTGACACGAAGCGTGCCAGAGCATTATAGCTTGTCGTAAGTTAGTATCCCCGACAGGATTCGAACCTGTAACCTTCGGCTCCGGAGGCCGACGCCAGGATTCCGTAAGTGGTAAACCGGACAAAGAGTTACGGCGAGAGGCGGAAGGCGAGGTGCCAACAGTGGTGCCAACCCGGCCGGATGCCGTTTTCGGTGCCGATTTGCCGCCCGATTTGGCGGAGATTGTGGCGGCGTGGAACTCCCTTCCTAACATGGCTCGGGCCGGCGTCCTGGCGATCGTTAGGACGGCACTCCCGTGATCGCCGCATCTGCCTCAGTTCTACGGCAGGCCAGGGTTTCGCCCCACGCAAATCAGATTGGAGCGGCGGCGCGCGCCAAATTGACGGACCGGCCTCTACACGAGATCATGTGGTGGTCAAGGTGGTTTAACGAACTGGTTCCGCGAGAGCCCCTTCGGTCACATGGAAGCCCGCCACATTTATCACATCACGCACGTAGACAATTTGCCCTCCATTCTCCAGCATGGACGGCTTTGGAGCGATGCGCAGCGGATCGCAAAGCGTTTGACCACAACGAATATTGGCCATTCGCATATCAAGGCCCGCAGACTGAGACGACGGGTTGCTGTTGCGGCTCGTGGAATGCTCGGAGACTACGTGCCTTTCAATTTTTGTCCTCGGTCGGTAATGCTCTATGTGATCCATCGGGATTCTGTCGAGGGTTACGACGGTGGCCAAGAACCAATCATCCACTTGGTGTCATCGGTGGGGGTGGCGATCGCCACAGGCCGGCCGTGGGCATTCACGGACCGACACGCAGAGTTGGGATACGCACGCTATTTCGACTCGATTGACCGCGAGGCTCAGGTTGATTGGAGCGTCATGCCGAGGAACTACTGGGCGGAAAGCGACGAGATGAAAGAAAAACGGCAGGCTGAGTTTTTGGTGCACGAGTGGTTCCCTTTTGACGCCGTCGAGCAAATAGGCGTCGTCAATGAGCGCATGCGGAGTCGGGTCCAGAAAATTCTCGCGACAAGCGTCTTCTCCCCACCTGTCATCGTCGAAAGATCTTGGTATTATTGAGTTTAGGGGACACTGCCATGATCGAGGTGACACGCGGAAATCTGCTCGAAGCCGATGTGGAGGCCATCGTCAACACCGTCAATACGGTCGGCGTGATGGGCAAAGGAATTGCGCTTCAGTTCAAAAAGGCATTTCCGGATAACTTCGCCGCGTACAAGCGGGCCTGCGACAACTATGAGCTGCAGCCTGGAATCGTGCTGGTGGTTGCGAATCGGGAGCTGACCGGAAACCCTCGCTTCATTATCAATTTCCCCACGAAGCGCCATTGGCGAGGCAAGTCACGAATGGAGGATGTTGAATCGGGCCTTGAGGCACTTAAACGAGAAGTGCGATCTCGAGGCATCAGATCCATCGCTATTCCTCCCCTCGGCTGCGGCAACGGGGGACTCCGCTGGAGTGATGTGCTTCCGAGGATCCAGTCTGCCTTCGCTGATCTGCAGGACGTACGCGTTCTGGTGTTCGAGCCAACCGGCGCACCTGCGCCTCGTAAGATGATCGACCGCACCAAGCGACCGAAGATGACTCCTGGCCGTGCGGCGGTACTCTGTCTCATGAATCGCTATCTCGTCCCGGGTTACTTGTACCGTTTGTCGATGCTGGAGATTCAGAAGCTCGCGTACTTTTTGCAAGTCGCTGGGCAAGACCTGCGGTTGAATTACCAAAAACACCACTACGGTCCCTATGCCGATAACCTGCGAATCGTGCTCGAGAAGATCGACGGGCATTTCATCGAAGGATACGGCGACGGTGTCGGCACTAACTCTCCGCAGACTCCTATCACGTTGCTTGCTGATGCCGCAGATGAGGCCGAAGAATTCATGCGGCACGACGAGGACGTGCAGCGCAGACTTACGGAAGTGGCGGACTTAATTGAAGGCTACGAGACTCCGTACGGAATGGAGTTGCTTTCCAGCGTGCATTGGGTTGCAACTCGAGAATGCCCTTGTGCCAAAGAGCATCCGGATTTGGCCGTCCGAGAAGTACACGCGTGGAATCCCCGTAAACGCGATCTGATGAATGGCGATCATATTCGCCTGGCTTGGCAGACGCTCCACGACAAGAACTGGTTATGACGGGCCAGGCCAACGACGACGCGATTGCGACTACTCACGCATTGGCAGGGGACGCGGGGGGATTCTTGGAGGATTTCGCGTCGCCTCATCGTTGAATGCCGCTGCCTCTGCTTCTGTCATGACGTAGTCATCCCGCTGAAACTCGGCGACGGCTTCGAGCATCCGCGCGACTTCGGGATCCGGGCAGTCTTCCGATTCACTCATGATGTTGTCCAGCTATCGCCAAGGCGCCACCGGCTATTCTGCGCGCAAGTCGCCTGTTTCGCGTACCAGGCGGTATGCTCCCTCGCGTCCCATTCGCCGATACTCAATCATCCCCAGGTGGACCAAATGAGACAGATCTCGTTTGGCCGTCTTTTCACCCACACCGAATTCGCGTTCAACCATTGCCCGTTGAATCCTCACACCCTGGCCTAATTGTACGACAATCCACCGCTGCCGCGGGTTCAGTTCTGTCCCCGCAGGGACTTGGGCGGGGACATGGGGGTGGTTGGCAGGGACATCAGCGGGGACATGGGAGGGAAATTCTGCCGTGTCCCCGTCGTGGACGGTGATCGAGTCGTGTAGGCAATATCCCTGCTGGTCGTGCTGGATGACGTCATCGCGGCCGACGGCGATGCCGGTTTTGCGCAGGCGATTGATGATGTTGCGCCGCAAAGTTTGAACGCAGCCGGTGATCGTTCCGACGCCGCCAGCTGCTTGGATCGCCGTGGCCAATTCCTCGCCGGACATTCGCACGTACTGCCCGCGGCCGCTCTTTCGGCGGAGCTGGTTCAAAATCGCCATGCACTGACCGGTTCCGCGATCGCTGATAATCGTCACTCCCAGCAGATCCACATGACTGTGGAAGAAGGTCAGCTCGCCGCCGGTGAACGGCTCGAGTGGCACGTCTGCGTCGGTTGTCGGCGTCGCCGCGACATGGCGGCGCCGTGGCCGGTGACCGTCTGTCTCAAGTGCCTCCAAGATCGCCCGATCCAAGGTCCGGCCCACCGTGGCGAACGGTTTGGTGATGTAGTCGTCGGCGCCCAGCTTCATCATCTGGACGGCCAATTTGGGACTGTCGGTTCCGTGACCGGTCATGACGAGGATCGGTTCCGGGCGACCGTTGCGGCGGGTGGCGATCTCCCGCAACAGGTTCTCTCCGTTCTGGATTCGTGGGAATCCCCGGTTCGGCCGAACGGGAATCTCCAGATCCAGGAGATGATACGAATATTGGTGCTCACCCAACAGCCGCCGGGCCTCGTCTTGGCAAGTGGCGGTGTCGAACTCGTGTCCGAGCGAACACAGGACTTCTCCGACGACTTCCAGTATCTCCGGATTGTCGTCGACGACCAACGCGCGGTATGTCATGGTTGCCCTCGTCGTTCTTGGTCTAAAGGTAGCATCATCGTGACCGTAGTGCCCAGCCCTTCCTCACTAGTAATGCTCAGTTCGCCGCCGTGCGCCTGGATATTCCGTCGGGCGATGGGCATCCCGAATCCGGTCCCCTGGTTTCTCTTCGTGGTCTTGCCGGGAGTGAATTGCCGCAGCTCTTCGAGATCCTCCACGGAGATGCCCATGCCCTGATCTTCGACGACGATTTCGACGGATTCGTCGCCGACGACGTGGGCGCGCACCCAGACCATTCCCCGTTCGAGTGCCTTGGGACCGGTGGCGTAGGCCTCGACGGCATTCTTGACTACGTTGGCGATCGCCACGAGTATGTGGTGGCGGGCGACCTCGACCGTTACCGCTTCCGCGGCATCGATCTCGATTTTCACGCGACGGCCATTGCGCCCTCCGGCGGCCAGGGCATCCTGGGCCATGGCCACGGCTTCGACGATCAGGGCGCGCAGGCGTTCGCGACGGTGGTGCGTCGGAATCGGCTGGGAGAAACTGCGCAGGTCTTCCAGCAGTCGCTCGAGGAAGTCTAGCCGCCCCTGCGCCTTGGTCACGTGGCGGCGGAACGGCGATGGGTCGAGCACGGCGCCGTCGAGTTGCCGGGCCAACGTAGTGACGCTCGCTTTCAACGGCGTCAAGACATTCCGCATCTCGTGGACGGTCGCACCGACCAGATGCTCGAACTGGCGTTCGGTGATGCGTTGGGCGCGCACCAGCGCCTGTTTCCCGTGCAGCCGCTCGAAGGCCTGCCACTGAACCTGAAACCGGTCCTGCCCTCGCTGGCCCTTTCGATTTGCCGCTGCCCTTTGCGATGGCGCGCGATCGCCCGTTCAGCGGCGCTGCGGACGAACGCGTTCGAGTCTTCGGTAAGTCTGGCCGCCAGGCGGACGAAGTCGGTCTCCGGCAAGAGCAGGAGCATATCGGCGATGTCTCGACGGACTTCCCATTTCGGATCGCCGGCCAGGACTTCGACCAGTTCGATCAGGTGCTGCGTGGCGTCATCGCCCGACAATTCCTCGGCCAGTCGGGTCACGAGGTCGCGGCGATCGGGCCAAGGCATATCGGCATCGCCGGCCCGCAGCCGAACGAGGATTGTGGCGTAGTCGATGATGGTGTCGTTCATGGTTCTCAGTATGCATAACGGGCCTTGCGACGCTTGAATGCTTCTTCGCCGCCTTCCAGTAGGGTCACGATATCCGCCTTGCAGCGATCGACCGATCCCTCATTCGCCTTGCGGGCGGCCGAGCCGTTGGAGTCCAACACGAAGACTTTCTCGGCATCGCCGAGGACCGGGATGTTCGGGTTGTGAGTCACGAAGATCAGTTGCCGGCGAGGCTTGATCTTCCGTATGCTGTCGACCACGGCTTCGAAGATGAACCGGTTGTCGAGATTGTCCTCCGGCTGATCGATCAGCAGTGGGCGGTCGCTGTCCATCAGCAGGATCGGCAGGATCGCCGTGCATTTCTGGCCCGTCGACAGGGTCGCGCAGTCCTTGTAGGCATTCCCGTCGCGCAGTTCGATCTTGGGCTGGTCCAGCAATTCCACCGTCTCCAGACCGAACAGTACCTCCGATGTGCCGAGCGCCGTGATCACCTTCTCGGCCTGTTCGGAGTTCAGTTCCGCCCGGTCGACGAGGGCTTCCACGTCCCGCTGGGCGACCAATTTTGACAGTTCGGAGGGCCAGAACGCGGTCACCAGTTTCCCCGCGACGATCCCGTGCTTGATGCGTGCGCCGCGCAGGGCTGTTTCGAGAAGACGCTGGTACAATTCCGGATTGCCGAACTGGATCATGTGGACGCGAATCGCCGGCGACAGCGCGTTGTTGATCCGTTCGGCCACGGACTTGCGTACGGCGAAACGACGATCCTGAAGCTCCGAAAGCTGTTGCAGCTGGCATTGCCGCTCCTTCTTCAGGGAAACCAGCCGATGCTGCAATTCATCTCGCTTCCGGCGTCGGGCCAGCAGGTCGTTCCTTGCCTTCTCGAGCCGTGTTCGCTCGGCGGCTTGGCCCTGAGCCTCCTGGTGCCTGGCCATGAGTTTCCGAAAGGCCAGCTCCTGTCCCTTGTGGGCCAGGTTCAACTCGTGGGCCAGGCCGCCGATCGATTGTTCGGCCGTGGCGATTCTCGCTTCGGCCCGCTGTAGCAGATCGTCCAGGTCGTTTCCGCAGGAGTCGATCTCCCGACAGATGGCCTGAACGGTTTTCCCGTTGGGACCTTCGGTCATCTCCTGATCGACGGTTCCCTCGATTCGCTCCTGCAATCGCCCGTGGAATAGAGAGAGCTTCTGACGCATCTCCCCGAGACTCTCCGCGACGCCGCTGGCGATCCGTTGCTCGCGGTCACGCACGGCCTTGTGACCGTGGGCCCGGTTGATTTCGTCGGCATTCTCGCCGTCGCTGGCGGCGTACGCCTGGAGTTTGGCTTCGACCGCCGGTAGGGACCGCAACTGCTCGGTCATGGCCGCGATCTGATGCTCCAGCGGAATGATCTGCGCGGCGTTCGTTTCCAAAGACGCCCGGACCTGCTTCAACTGGCCGTTCATTTCGGCGATCGTTTCGGCTTCAAAGCTGTCGAGCAGCTCCAATTGCGAGGCCGTCTCATTGGCGATCCGTTCCACTTCGTTCTGGCTGAAGATGTCGGCACGGAAGATACTGCCCGCCTTGAGCGTCATGTCGGTGGCGTTGCCGTCGCGGGTCAGAACCAACGGCTCTTCACCCCATGCTCGGGAAACAACGAACCCGAGCCCCTCCTTGGTCTCGATCCCGACGTGGACCTGGCCCCCATCGAGATTGCGCCCGACGAGCGATTCGATCCGACGCCGCTCGGTCACTTCGGCGTCGCGAACCGGCAGGGCATCCAGCGCGAAACGGACCAGCTCCAAGGCCGTGGTCTTGCCCGTGCCGCGGGCTCCGATGAAGCAGTTCAAACCGTCGGAGAGGTCGAACTGGGCCCCATCGAGAAAACCGCCAATGACAGTAATACTACGGATCCGATGCGAAGTTGCATTGGTACTCACCGAGAGTTCCTCCCAAAGCAATCGTGGAGGCTTCTGGGCGCGGACGCCGAGCGCATCGCGAACAGCGAAAATCACCGAACGCTGGGCGAAGCCGCGCAACCTAACGGCGGATCATCTGGGCGAGAAATGCCGCTGAAGCCTCACACGCCGGCATGACGGAGTCGGCGATCCGGGTTCCACCGCACCAAGCGGCTTCGGTGAAGCATGATCTCCAAAGTGCTAGCAGTTCTAGCGGAGCGGCTCCGATCTTACTCTCATCGCCTGAACTATACAAGTGTTCAGAGGCGCGATTCTGCGGATTTTTCCGGAAGCTTCATGGCCACGGGCTCACCCCCTAGATTAGGTAGACAGGCGATGCGGGCGATGCCAATACAGTGAACCGTCGAAAGGTGAGCCGAATCAGGGAAACAGTTGCGACACCGCCTGTTGGACCTTGGCGGTATCGAAGTCAATCGACAGAAGGCTGGCCAGCTGGCCGACGACGGCGAACGGGTCTCGTTGGAGCTGCCGGGAATCGACGACCAACTGCGGACCGTCGTAGCCGGCCAGAAACATGTCGCGCGATAATATCAACTGATGGGTGGCGGTTGCCAAGGCATCCACTGGCCAGCGACGAGCACGGTGGGCGTGACGGCCGATGGTGGGCGGGCTTTCCGATGCCACGGCAACGACGTAGGGATTATGCCAGGCCTGGGCGATGTCGGGGCCGAGCAGGCAGAGCAGCGGGTGCTTTGCGCCCACCAGTCCCGCCGGATGCATCTGATGATCGAAACGGGCCGCGGCCCAGATACCGAGCAATTGTGTACGCAGCGGTGGATGCAATTGTTGGGCCATCCACGGCTCCTCGAAGATTCGGCTGCATAATTCGGTCAAGCCCTGCTCTTCAAATTCAAACGTGCTGCTCTCGCTCGTTTCGAACTCCGTTCCCATACTGATGCCCAGGTAGTGCAACAAGGCCGTCATTTGGCTCGTTGCCTCGTCGTAAGCGCCCAGCACAGCGACAATCTTTGCCCGAACGCACGGTTCCGCGAGCGCCTGCGCGCCCCAGAACATCCGTTCGGGCTGATGCTTGTCACTGATATTGCTGTGCCCCTCGGCTTGCGCGACCAGCCAGCGATACGGCACGTACAATCCGCTCTCCAAACTCTTGTGCAGTTCACCGAGCCGGTGGTCAATGTGATGGTCCCGCGGCCAGGTTTCGGGATGCATCAGGTGCTGATGCACACGCTCGAGCATGGAGTGTCCGCGAATGCCGTAGGCGTGAAGCCGGTTCACGTTCCACGGCCGGTACACCCACGGGTTGACTTTCACGGGCAGTCCCAAGTGGTGCTCAATGTGCTGTCCTCCCAGGTAGACATACTCCCAGTCGGTCGGCAGGTGGGCGAAGAATTCGCCCACGGCGGCGGAGAAATCTCGCACGAAGATGGCGTCGTCTTCCATGATCAGCACGCTGGAAATGTCGTTGGCCAGGCAGTCTTCCAGAATCGCCAAATGTGAGAGGTAGCAACCCCAAGCGCCCGCGCCAACTTGCCAGAACGCAGGCATTTCTTGCCGCTGGCCATCGACGGCGGGAAATCGCAACGGTGGCGGGAAGGGCCAATCGCTGGGCAGGCGTTGGAGGAACAACCGCCAACGTTCCAGTCGCCGGCTCAGATTGATGACGGCCACGCGCTCAAAAGCGTTGTTGACTTTCGAGGTTTTGCCTGTCATGAGCCTCGGTTCCTCGATGAGTCCGCTCAGCGCGATAACGCCCCCGGGCCACTGACTGCCGCGAACGCTAAACGACCGCATTGACCGCAAATATGGGCCGGGAAGGAAATTTCTTGGCCAGACTATTGAAACGACGATTCCGATACGGTAAATGTAAATCGGCGCTGGAAAAGTGCAATCGCACTTCGTGAGGCACTGGACTTGGGCAGACTCTTCTCGGCCGTCTTCCGCGTGGCCGAAGAAAGGGGGCAGATCATGCGAAGCAGGAGCGTGGTGCGCCGGCGTTTGTCTTCGATTTCGCGAAAACGAAAAGGCAAGCATCATCATCGCCGATTCCTGTTGCACGAACAGCTGGAACAGCGGCAGCTGCTGATGGGCGACTTGGCGCCGCAATTGGGCCAAGCGTCCCACGGCCTGACTGCAGAGGCGTTGCTCACACCACTTCCCGCTCCGACGAGTTCCACGTTGGTCGGCCCCGTGGCGCCGACCGTCACGTTGTCGGCACAGCAGCAGTCCTCGCGCATTGATTTCATGGCGGGTCGTGAATCGCTGCCGCTGGAGTCGTTCTTTCACTCTGCCCGTGCTCAACGTATTCCTTTGGTGTACCCTGGCTTTGAAGACGAAGCCACACAAACGGTCGCGGACGATTCTTATCTCTTTCTGCATCCGATGGCCGAGATCGAGCTGGCTGATTACGTTCCCCGCAACGCAGAAGCGCCCGTGCAGCTACTCAAACGGGTGGATGTATCCAATCCAGCCATCTTTCAATTGCAGCCGGAACTGACGGAGTCCGGGCAGCTTGTGTTTCGCGCGGCGGGAAAACCGGGGCTGAGCGGGCAGTCGACGATCACGCTCAGGCAAGTGACGGGCCATCGTGAGACGGTGTTCGCGCAGTTCGCCGTTTCCGTTGTTAACGAGCCAGCCAGGCCGACAGCCAGCGGGACGGCGTCGACGGCGACGGCGGATGGCCACGATCAACCGGCCCTCTTTGCTCAAGAGATGGACTTCGGCGCGGAAGGGGAAGATCCCAGCCCCCCGCCGAGTTCGCCCCCCAGTTCACCGCCCAGTTCACCCCCCAGTTCACCCCCCAGCTCGCCACCGAGTTCACCACCAAGCTCGCCCCCCAGCTCGCCCCCTAGCTCGCCGCCTAGCTCGCCGCCCAGTTCACCGCCGAGTTCACCCCCCAGTTCACCGCCATCGGGTCCGTCGGCCGCGCTGACTTTGGAGAACGTCGACAGCTCGGCGGAAGAGCCGTACATCCTGTACTGCGGCAGTGTGGAGACCGACGGCACGGTCCGAATCGTTGCCTCTGGCGACTGGCTCGGCGGTTGGGTCACGATCAACGTGGGAGGGACGGCGGATTATGGCACGGATTATCAGTTATCGGCCTCAAGCTCGTTCGATTTCAACAGCAGCGCGAGCGTCCTCACGATCTATGTGCCTGATCCGTCCACGGCCGAAGAAGTTTTGATCACGGTCAACGCGCTGGCCGACGACGACGAGGCGGACTCCGGTGAGACGGTGCAGTTCACCTGGGCCAGCCAAAGCACGACGGAGGTGGAATTCACCGGCAGCGGCGCGGTGACCATCACGGATCTGTTGGAAGGGATCACTGTCAGCGCTTCGCCCAACTCGACGGCCGAGACCACCAGCCCACCTGGCAAATTCCATATTCGCCCCACCGACGCCGGCCACACACTCTGCACAACCATCGTGCTGGAAATCTCCGGCACCGCCACGCCCTGGGTCGATTATGCGCTGCAAGCCGAGAGCGGTGCCGGGATCAGCTTGACTGAAAGCCCGCCGACCTCCGGGAAGTACCTGTCGAATTCCCTGGTGCTGCAGAACGAAGACGACTACGTGATCGACGTGTTCGCATTCTATGACACGATCACCGAGGGCAACGAAACGGTGATCGCCAAAGTCGTCTCGCCGATCATCTCGAACTCGGCCACGGTAACCATTATCGACGATCCGTATGCGGGCAAGATGCGGCTGATTCACGACGACACGACGGCCGAGGAGCCGCACCATATCTACTGTGACAGCGTGGACGAAACCGGTTCGGTCAAGATCGTGCCGCCGGCCGAATGGCCCGGAGGCGAGGTCAAGCTGCTGGTGAGCGGGACCGCCACGTACGGGGTCGGCAATGACTATACGTTATCCGCGCCGGAAATCGTCAGCAACGTGAGTTACGGATCGGGTCAACGGCTGCTGACGATCAACGTATCGGACACGGCAACGTATGTCACCGTCACCATCACGGCGTTGGCGGATGCGATCGAGACCGACTCGGGAGAGGACGTCACGTTCACGTGGTTTGCTCCACAGCCCAATCAAAGCTTCGAGTATGTCGGCAGCGCGTCGGTCACGATCGTGGACGAAGCGGAAGGCATCAATCTCCTGGTCTCTCCCGATTCCGCCTGGGAATTTGGGGGACCGCCCGGCACGTATCATCTCACACCGGCCGGCACGGGACATACTCTCTGCACGTCGGTCTATCTGGAAATCGACGCCAGCGGCAAGGGCGATGCCACGCCGGGCGTGGACTATCTGCTGGTGGATGAATTGGCGCAGATCACCTCCCTCACGGAGACTCCTCCCGGATCGAAGATCTACCGCACGAACGTATTCAGCATCTCGGGCGACGCCGACTACACCATCGACATCGTGCCGCTCTTCGACCAACTGCACGAGGGAGACGAGAAGGTGCGGGCCAAGGCGGTCACGACTCCATTCGTGACCGAATCGTCGCGGAAGACGATCACCATCAAGGAGGATTACCGCAATGCGCAAGTGATCAAGGAGGAAAGCACTGACGACGATTCCGGCTGCAACAGCACCTGTCCCACATGCGTCTGCGAAGTGCGGCTGGAAGTGGATGAGGCCAAGGCCGTGGTGTCGGTGGCGGACGGCCTGATCCAGGTGATCGGGGATGCCATGCGGTCCCTCTTCCCCACGGCCACGGTCGTGCTGCCTTTGCCGGCCGACAAGGCGGTGCCCGAGAGTATCTCCGTGGTCGTACAGGCGGTGGAGGCCGACTCCTCGGTCCTGGTCGGCGCGTCGCCGCTGGGCGATGTGACCGAAACGATCACGATCGACCTGGCCGGGCTGAACTTGCAGCCCGGTGATTCGGTGGCGTTCAAACTGCAACTGGACTTGCGATCGGTCGTCGCTGGTCTGGCGAATCTGGAAGGACAGGTCATCCAACTGGAGCTGCTGGCTCATCCCACGTTTCCGTCCCAGACCACTTACGACGACAAAATCAGCGGCTGGGTCGGACGCACTTCACATGCCCTGGCCGATTTGCGCGGCAGCAGTATCGCCGAAGCCTTCGCGCCCGGCCTGACCTGGTCCTTCATGCGGTGGGCCATCAACCAGCCCTGGCTGGTCCCTGATGGCAGCGGCAGTAAGAACGACTATGCCGTCAGCCAAACGGGAGTCACCATCCTGCGGGCCGATGGTTCCTACTCCTGGTATCGCGGCAATGGGATCCTGCCACCGGAGAGTGTGTCGGTGTGGGAAGGGAATCGGCTCACGCACAAGGACGGCAGCTACGACGAGTTTTCCGGAGGGAGGATCGTCAAGTCCGTGGATCCGCAAGGGAATGCCACGCTCTTCAATTATGACACCGGTGGCCGACTCATCTCGATTGTCGATCCTTTGGGGCGCACCACGACCGTCGACTATGCCGGCTGGGTGGCGTTGGGAGGCGGCGGCTACGTAACGCAGCCCCGTACGATTACCATCACGGATCCGTATGGTGCCGAAACCGAACTGGTCTGGGATCCCTCGCTCAATAAGTTGACGGCGATCTATCCGGATCCAGACGGCTCCGGACCGCGCAAAGCGCTGCAAGAAGTCTATCAGTATGATGGCTACGGATTCCTGCAGTCGATCACCAAGGGTGAGGCGGGAGAAACGGGCACGCAGGTCATCAGCCTCAGCCATCGCTTCGATCCCTACATTACATCCGGATCGCAGGGGGATCGCGTTCTGCTATCGATCACGCGTACCGGAGCTGGGACCACCACGATCGACATGACGCGACGACGCGAGGCCCTGATTCCCGCCCGGGCCGGCGGCATCTACTATCCGACCGATGAAAACGGTCCTCGTCGGGTTCCGGCCAGTTCGACGACTCTTCCCTACCAGTACCTCACCAGCATCACCGACGGCCAGGGTCATCGCACCATCTACCGCATGGACCATCGAGGGCGCGTGACGCAGCTGTTTGACGCCCAGCAGGTCCACGACCTGGGGCTCGACGGTCTCAACCTGGGTTCTCCCACGGACTGGACCACGGCAATCGGGATCTTGAGCGCCCACACGGACCTCAGTTACCAGTACGAGTTGACGCCGACCATCCGTGATCAATTCGGGCGCGTCATCTCGCGCGATCTGGGCTTGATTCTGTCGATCACCGAGCCCGATCCCGACAATTTCCTGTATCGCACGGACGTGCCGTCACAGGAACGGATCAACGGGCCATTGGGGCGCCCCGTGCATACGTTCACGTATGATGCGAAGGGCAACGTGACATCCCAGAGCTCCCCGCTTCTCAGTACGCTCAGCTGGGCGTACGACGCAACCTTCTCGCGCGTCACGGCCGCAACCGACGAGCATGGCAATCAGCTGCATCGAACCGTTGGTCCCAGCACGGGGCTGGTGTCGGAGCAGACGTATCACCATACCGGTTGGCACCAGTACCTGTTTCCCGAGGATGTAAACCAGGACGGCTTCGTGGACTTGACCGATTACAACCTGGTAATGGCCGCGGCGAGCACTCCGCTCACCGCTCCACGACAGTTCAGTCAGGCCATGGTCGATGTGAACGATGATGGCTATGTGAGCCCGATCGACGTGCTGCTTGTCCAGCACTACATGTATTTTCACGGCGAGCCGGGGAAACAAGATGCTCCGCGAGCAGCCACGGGCGCGTCGGCCAGCTTCCAATATTCCATCAGCGGCCAGAACGCGCCGGTCACCGGACTGCTGACCGAAGTAGCCGTTTTCACAGGTCGTCCCACCGGCGACCAGGTGACACAGTACCAGTATTACTACACGCCGAGCAGCCCGGCCACCAACGGGCAACTGCACTACGTGACCACCGCCGTGGGGTCGGCGTTCCAGGCGACCACGGAGCTGAACTACGACGCGCGCGGCAACGTGTCCCGCGTACTGGATCCGGCCGGCCGAGAAACGCTCTTCTACTACGACACGCGCGATCGTCTGACGGCCGTGGTCCATCCCGATCCGGACGGCAGCGGCCCCTTGCTCTCGCCGGTCGAGCGTTACGACTACAACGTGTTTGGAAGCGTGATCGCTACCGAGCTGATCAATTCGTACGTGGAAGGCGGGCACCTGCTGGTGACGTCGCTGATCGACGGCTTCACGTACGACGGCATGAATCGGCTGACCGGCGAGTATGCGCAAGACCCGGAGCTGACCTGGTATCTGAACCGTGACGCCTCCGGCAACATCATTCGCACTTCCAGCAAGACCACCGCGCTGGCCGGTTTGGCGGTCGGCTCGACGCAGATGGTTACCTATGCGGCGGGCAACAGCCACATCAGCTCGTCCAACGTCGCAGGTTCCGCCACCACGCCGGCCAACGATCCAGATACCCGCGGGCTGGTGCGGACGTACACGTATGACAACAACAGCAATCGGGTGCAGATCCGTGAGTACGACGGCACGCTTGCGACGCCCGACCAACGGCTGACACAGATTGCCTATGACGCGCTGGATCGGCCGGTCCGTGTGGTCACGCCCGATCCGGGAGCCAGTGCCGCCACCGTTTCCGGCGAAGTGCGAAACTCCGATCCGACGGCCGGGGAAGTGGGCGGCTATGTGAGTACGTTTATCTACGACAATGCCGGCAACAGCTACCGCACAACCGACGTGCTGGGAAACGCGTATGATACGCGCTACGACCTGCTGCATCGCCCCGTCAGCGTGCAGGTTCCCAACCCGGCCGGCGGCTCGCCGCTGGTGAGCACCATAGGCTACGCATCAACTCATGTGGGCTGGCAGGTCACGACGACCGATCCGCAAGGGCGCGAGACGCTCGTGGAACACGACTATCTGGGCCGGGCGTTTCGCACCACGCTGCCGGCCGCCACCACGGGCGGTCAGCGGCCCGTTTACGTGACGGGCTACGATGCGGATGGACTGGTCTCGGGCGGCATCGACGCGGCGGGCACGACCAGCGTGCTGACCTACAACCATCAAGGTTCTCTGGCCAGCGTACTGGAGCCGTACATCAACGGAAGTCATCCCACCACCTCGTACATCTATTCCAGTGACGGCCTGCTGCAGAGCGTCACGGATCCGCTGGGCCGCGTGACCAGCTACAGTTATGACGCGGGCGGGCGGCTCGTGACACAGACGGCCCCCGACCCCGATGCGAGCGGGCCGCAGTTGGCCAGCACTCAAAGCTATGTCTACGACGCGCTGGGCGATGTCCTGGCCAGTACGGACTCGCTGGGGCACACGTCCCGCGTAGCTTACGATGCCCGCCTGCGGCCGATCCTGTCGACCGATCCGGCCAACTACCAGACCGCGATGAGTTACGACGTGTTCGGCAATGTGCTGAGTGTGACGGATGCCAAGGCCAACACGACCACGTACACCTACGACCGGTGGGACCGCAATTACATCGAGGCGCAGGGGAGCGACGCCCGCACCGTGCTGCTGGACGGCCTGGGCAATGTGCGGCATGCGACGGATCGCGACGGGCGGGACATCCGTTTTGAGTTCGACGATCTCTACCAGTTGACCCGCGAAGTGTGGCTCAACGCCAGCGACCAGGACATCCGCGAGTTCGTCTACACCTACGACACTGTCGGGAATCTGCTGAGCGTGGCCGACAATTTCATCGACCACGCGACCCAAGCTCGCACGACGGCCAGCGACACGCTGCAGTTCGTGTACGACGACCTGGATCAATTGCAGCTGGAGCGGAGTGTCAATCCGCTGGTGGGTGTCAGTACGGTGTTGGACCGGGATTACGACCTGCGCGGCCTGGAGACCGCCTTGAAGGCGAATCTGGGCGGTGTGATCGTGGGCGACAGTGTCTCGGGCGGCGTGAAGGATTTTGTGAACCAGTATGCCCACGATGTGCTGGGCCGCTTGACGTCGGTGACGCAGGCGAGCCAGTCGGGCGGCAACAGCGTGGCTCCCAAACTGGCGACGTTCCAGTACGACGCGGCCAATCAGCTGACCGACCTGCGGCGGTACAGTTCGACCAGCGCCTATTCCACGTATCTGGAGGTGCATTCGCGATTTGGATACGACGGCGCGGGTCGCCTGCAGAGCATCACGCATTCCAAAGCGGAGATCGCGGCGGGCCAGATGTGGAACGGCACGTCGACATTGCCCTCGTCCCTGCAGAACGGCAACCTGCTGGCCGGCTACTATCTGGCCTACGACCAGGACAATCGGCTGACCGGCTGGTCGAGCTATGCCGATGCCTTCAAGACCACGTACGCCTACGACAATCGGGATCAAGTGACCGGCGCGACGCATACGGCCATCGCCGGACTCACGTTGCCCCGCGCCCTGCCGGCGGCCGAAAGTTATGCATTCGACGGCACGGGCAATCGCAACCTGGCGGGCGGCAGCTCGAGTTCAGCCGACGGCAGTTTCAACCAGGTGCAGAACGATGGCACGTACACGTACGACTACGACGCCGAAGGCAATCAGATCCGCCGCACGTCGATCGCGACCGGTGCGGTGACCGAGTACGAGTTCGATTATC
>JAAYDI010000195.1 GCA_012729315.1 Planctomycetaceae bacterium | reverse complement strand
CGGCCAATTGCGGGATGTAACCGCTGCACGGTGAGGAGGTAGGCAGTCCATGCGAATGGGCCCATCCATGGCATGGATTTGTCCACACTACAACCGGCTCGGAATGACCGAGCCTTTCACCGTCCCAGGTTCCGCCGAGTGAGGTTCCGCCGGGGGGGCCGCGCGGCCGGCTCCCCTGTCTGGCGCGCACGCACACGTCGGAATCGCAGCCGGCAAACACCAGTGTGCGGATGGCCAGGCGCCGCAGGATCGCATCGAGCGCCGTGGACACGAAGCCGTCGTCTGTTTGATGTCACAGTTCGACTTCCCCCCCACTGCTGGCGAAGATGCCTTCGTCGTGCACGAAGTCGTTCCGCATGTTCACCAGGATCAGGGCCGTGCGCGCGGGGCGATCAGCGCTGCCAGTTCGGTCACCCGCGCGGGAATTCTCTGGCGCCATGTCATGTCGCGTGTTCCTTCCGCTCGAGGTTACGGTGCCGGCGCGGCGGCTGCCGTAGCGGCTGCCGCCGCTTGCCGCAGCAGGCACACCGCCGCTTCCGCCAGAGCCTCTCCCGCGCCCGGCTGGAGCGCCGTGTTCGTGACTTCGTAGCTCCCCAGGGCATACGCCACGCGCGTCGGTACGTAGAGCATCTCCACGCAGTTGCACAGTTCGACAACCAGCGTGGTCCGGAACGGCGAAGCCTGCTTGATGGCCAGCCCCAGTTCCACGAACACCTCGCCGGGCAGGCAGACGATCGCCAGGTCCTGCCCCAGCGCGATCACCTGGACCTCCGCCGGCAGCTGCGCGCCGACCCCGACCCAAGTGCGGGACAGGCCGCAGTTGATCAGGTTTTCCGTCTCCGCGTCGGCAGTTCCATTCCGCAGGTGGTCGAGCATCACGATCTTGTAGGCAACCACCTGGTCCATCATGGTGTCCACCGGCCTGCCTGCTTTCAAGTCGGCCAGCATGGTTCGCGATCGGGCGATATCCTCGGCCGTGACCTCCTGCAACGGGAGGGGCACTTCCGCCGTGCCGAACCACAAGGTCGGCTGCGCGATGCGGATCAGTTGCGACAACCCCTGCTGTACGGTGCCGCTGAGCGACTGGCCGATGAAGTCCGTCTTGTTGACGGCCGACGCGAGCGGATCAACATGGTTGATGTCGCCGCAGCAGCCGTTGCCGAAGAGGGAAATCACCTGCGGTCCCAGCGTCTGCTGGACCATCTGCTCAACATAGAACGGATAGTCCGCGCTCCAGAGCGTGCCGCCGACGGTGTCCAGGTGCAGCGCGAAATTGGTCAACAGACTGACCGGCTGATCGCTTTCCGCGGCCCGCACCAGCATCAGTTGCACGTCGGGGTCGATGGGCCCGGCCGACCGCACGACTGCCGGATTGTCCAACCGCATCCAGGTCTGAGCGCTGCCGTCGCGCATGATGAACCGGCGATTGAACGCGATCGGCGTCTCCTGTTGCACCGTGCCGGTGTCGACGGCTGCCGGCTGCCGCTGGGCGTCAGCCTGCACGATTGCCTCTACAATGCCGCCGATGAGTCGGGCGGCATACCGCGACTCCCGCTCCGGCGCCGACTCGCCCAGGTACTGGTATAGATCGCGGGTGTACTCGGGTGCCGTGTGCGAGTGGGTAGCGGCCAGCACAATATGTGTCTCGGGGATGCCGGTCTGAGCCGCGGCGCGACGACGCACCTCGCATGACAGATCGCGGGCGATCCCGATCACGTCGCAGGCCACGAAGGCCACTCGCTGGCTGCCCTGGCCGAACACCAGCGCCCGGGCCTTGAGCGGATTGAGCGTTCCGGTGGCCTGGCGTTCGTGGTAGTAGCCCGCTACGAGGAACCCCGTGGGCGGTGTGATGTCCGTTTCCGCCACGCCGATCTGCAGCCCCGGGGACTCGGCCGCCAGCATCACGCTCGTCAACCCGATCAGCACGAGAAGTCCGCCGCACAGGCACCGCACCGCATTTGTCATGACCGCACTCCTTAGATCAAAGATGTCAGGACAGCAGGATTTGCACGTCACCCGCAGGCCCCACCGATCCCCGCGGGGTGTGGGCGCTGAAAACCACCATACACCACAACCGTGGTGGATGCGAGATCCGCCTGCGGCGCGGCTGAGTGTGCAGGGCGTGGCGCTCATCGCGCTGCGGACGCCGGACCGGCGGACCTGGGAACTCGGTGGCGAATCGGGTGGCCGGGAATTGCATTGGCCGGCCCGTTGGGGGACGATACGGCGTATGAGTGTGCTGGTTCGTGCATTGGTTCGTGCAGGACAGACGGCGACGAGTCGGGTGCTATGAGGAGGTCTGTGATGAAACGAGCCTGGGTAGTGCTGCCAGTGAGTCTGGCGTTGTCGTGTGTCATGGGGTGGCCGTCTGTGGCGGCCGAGATGCAGCAAGCCTGGCAGGTCGGCGCGAGTGCCGTGAACCTGCGGGCCGATGACGACATGGTCATTGCGGGCGGGATCGGGCCGGGCAAGGCACAGGGGCAGGAAGGGGAGTTGCGGGCGACCGCGGTCGTGCTGACCGACGGGCCCACAACCGTGGCCATCGTCAGCTGCGACGTGCTGATGCTGACCCGTGATCTGCTGGACCCCGTCGCGGCCGAGATCGAAACCGCCTGCGGCATCCCGGCCGCCCACGTGCTGATCCACACCACCCACACGCATCACGCGCCCAGCACGATGCGCGTGCATGCGTACGACCGGAATGAACAGTTCTGCCGGGAGGTCCAGCGGGGCATCGTGCAGGCTGTCCGCGAAGCGCAGGCACGTCTGACCGAGGCCAGTTTCTGTTTCCGGCACGCGCAGGAAACGACAGTCGGAGAGAACAGCCGGCTGCTGCTGGCCGACGGCACCATCTACTGGGTCGGCTCGCACGACGACCGCGTGCGTCCCACGGGGCCGTTCGATCCCGATCTGCCAGTGCTCGCGTTCCGGGACGCGGCCGGCAAGTACCTGGCAGTAATCTTCGGACACTCCACCCACACGATCGGCAGCCTGCAGCCGGGCGTCCGGTCCCCGGCCTTCTATGGCATGGCAGCGCAGCGGATGGAACAGGATCTCGGCGGCACGTTCTGCTTTCTGCAAGGGGCCTCCGGATCCACACATCGCCTGGAGGGTGATGCGGCGGATGCCTCCCACCGCATCGAGATGGCGGTGCGCGGCGCGCTGCTGGAAGCCGTCGTGCAGGAACAGCCGGCGCTGGCCGCGCTCAAGCGCCCCTTCACGTTCCGCGTGCGGCAGTTCGACGAACAGGTGGAGGACCAGGCCGTCACCGCCTACTGCAACAAACGCATCGGCGAAGTGCACGGCGCGCAAGGGGTGATCGACGTGTTCCGGAACATGCGCAAGGAATTGGCCGCTCAACAGGGGCAGGAACGCTCGACCTGGATCCAGGCGATCCGCATCGGTGATGTGGCGATCGTCGGCGTACCGGCCGAGTTCTTCACGGGTCTGGGCGTGGAGATCAAACGCCGCTCGCCGTTCGCACACACGTTCATCGCTGAACTGTCGAACGACTGGGTGGGCTACATTCCCGATCGCGAAGCGTACGAGCTGGGGGGCTACCAGGTGTGGACCGGGTTCCACAGCTACGCGGAGCAGGGGACGGGCGAACGCATGGTCGACACGGCGGTGGAGATGCTGCAGGAACTGAAGTGAGTCGGCGCGGTTGATCAGCGTCGATCGACGTTGATCAGTTCCGGGGGGGCCGTTTGCGGCCCGGACGGTAGCCCTTGGTCGGGGCATGGCGAGGCTCGCGTCGTTTCGCCTGCTTGCCGTTCCGCGCGCCGGGTGATCTGCCGGGCGGGGGCTGGCCGAGCGCGGCGTGGGCGTCGCGCCGGCGGCGGGCAAGTGCCGCGCGCGGCGGGTGGGCGGGAATCAGGCAGTCGCTGCCATCGCCGATCAGATCGGCGCGTTTGGCTTTGATCAGCGCTTCACGCGCCAGGAAGTAGTTCTCCGGCTTGAAGAACTGCATCAGCGCACGCTGCAGTTTGCGATCGCGCAGGTGCCGGGCCACGTACACCGTCCGGCCGGTGAATGGATCGATACCTGTGTAGTACATGGCCGTGGCCACATCCATCGGCGCGGGGATGAAGTCCTGGACCTGGTCCGGCGCGTAGCCGTGTTGCTTGAGAAACACGGCCAGACGGATCATGGCGTCCAGATCGCAGCCCGGGTGGCTGGCGATGAAATAGGGCACCAGACGCTGACGCTTGCCGGCCCGCCGCGATTCGGCCGCAAAGATTTCGCTGAACTGCTCGAAGTCGTCACTACACGGCTTGCGCATGAGCTGCAGCACGTCCGGATCGACATGCTCGGGAGCCACCTTCAGCTGGCCCCCCACGTGCTGCCGCACCAGTTCCCGCATGTACGGGCGCGAGCGGCGGGCCAGGTCCATCCGGATACCGCTGGCCACCAGCACTTTCTTGACGCCCGGAACCTGCCGCGACTGGCGCATCAGTTCAATCAGCGGTCCGTGGTCGGTACCGAGCAGCCGGCAGATGGTCGGATGCACGCACGACTGCCGGCGGCAGGCCGCTTCCACTTCCGGACGCGTGCACCGCATCTCGTACATGTTGGCCGTCGGCCCGCCAATATCGCTGATGACCCCCTTGAAGTCCGGATCGGCCGCCATCTGACCGATTTCCGCCAGCACGGACTCCTTGCTCCGCGACTGGATGATCCTCCCTTGATGGGCGGTGATGGAGCAGAACGTGCAGCCGCCGAAGCAGCCGCGCATAATGGTCACCGAATCGCGGATCATCTCGTAGGCCGGAATGGTCTCGCTGTAGCTGGGATGCGGCCGCCGCGTATACCGCAGGCCATACACCTGGTCCATCGCCTGTTGACTGAGCGGCAGCTGAGGTGGATTGACCACCACCGCCTGCCGCGCGTGGTACTGGACCAGCCGCCGCGCGTTGTAGGGATTGGTTTCCAGGTGGATCAGACGCGTGGCGGCCGCGAAGGCCCGTTTGTCAGTCTGCACCAGTTCGTATGCCGGCAGCTCCAGCGAATCGGCCGGCGGCGATTCGGACGCCCCCAGCGCATAGGCCACACCGCGCATGGTGCGCAAGTGGCGCACAGACTCGCCGGCCGAGAGCCGCTCGGCGATTTCGACAATCGCGTGCTCCCCCATCCCGTACACCAGCAGATCGGCTTTGCAGTCGAGCAGTATCGAGCGCCGGACCTTGTCGCTCCAGTAATCGTAATGGGCCAGCCGGCGCAGCGAAGCCTCGACCCCCCCCGCGATCACCGGCACCCCTTTGTAGGCTTCGCGAGCCCGCTGGCAGTAGGCCAGCGTGGCACGGTCCGGCCGCTGGCCAATGCGCCCCCCCGGCGAGTAAGCGTCGTCGTTGCGGACCTTCCGGTTGGCCGTGTAGTGGTTGATCATCGAGTCCATGTTGCCCGCACTGATGGCGAAGAACAGCCGGGGGCGGCCGAACTGCCGCCAGTCGTCACAGCTGTGCCAGTCGGGCTGACTCAGTATGGCGACCCGGAAACCGGCCGCTTCCAGCACCCGGCCCAGCAGCGCCATCGCAAAACTCGGATGGTCCACATACGCGTCGCCCGTCACAAAGACGACGTCCACCTCCGGCCAGCCCCGCGCGAGGCACTCGTCGCGCGTCATGGGGAGCGGCTGCACGGGCAGACTGGACGACTGCTGACACATCACAGGACCCCTCTCGGACAAGTCACCACAGGCAGGCCCACACCGCGTTCAGGTACTCGGTCTCCGGACAGTGCGCGGCCACCGGATGGTCCCCGGCAGCGCCGGTCTTGTGCCCCTGTTGGAAGTGCATCCGGAAACGCGTGCCGTACTCCTGGATCGTCACGCTCGGCACAAGGATCTGCAGCGAACCCGCACAGAGGACACCGCAGGTTACTCTACACCGCCGCTTCCACGGTCAACAGACCGCCCCCCCGAGGCCGTCTATGGGCCGATGGGCCAGCCGCGACCGTTGCGCCAGACGAGTTCCGAAACGGCGCCGTCGTAGAGCTGTGTCATGAGGGGGCCTTGGAGCAGTGTGCGGGTGGGGCCGTTGCCGACGACGCGGCCGCGATCGAGGACCAGCAGGTGGGAGAATGCGGGCATGATCTCTTCGACGTGATGGGTGACCAGCACCATGGCTGGTCCGGTACCGGAGTCCGCCAGTGATTGGAGGGAGGCGAGGAACGACTCGCGGGAGGCCGGATCGAGCCCGGCGCACGGTTCGTCGAGGAACATCAGGAGGGGGTGAGCCATGCAGGCGCGCGCCAGCAGGACCTTCTGCCGTTCGCCCTGCGACAACGCCTGGAAGGCGCGCTGGGCAAGGGGGGCGATGCCGAGTCGTGCCAGGTGCGTGTGGGCGTCCTGGTACTCCGCCTCCCCAGGCCGCTCGGTGCCGACGAGCCGTTTGAGTCCGAAGCCGGCGTAGCGGCCGGAGACGACGGTATCGATCACCGACTCGTGGCGTGGAATCAGAGCGTCCAGGGTCGAGGTGACCCAGCCGATGCTGCGCCGCAGCTGGCGCAGGTCGGTCAGCGCCTGGCCGCCGCGCAGCACCTGCCCGCCCGCATTGGGCCAGACGTAGCCGCACGCGATCTGCAGCAGCGTTGTCTTGCCGGCACCGTTGCGTCCCAGCAGCGCCCAATGCTCGCCCGCCCTGATGCGCCAGTCGATCGCGTCGAGAATCCGGCACCCGTGGAGCTCATAGCTCACGCCGGACAACTCAATCAGTTCGGAGGTGGACACGGCAGGCGGCCTTCGGAGGAGGGAGGATGAATGACGAATGACGAATGACGAATGACGAATGACGAATGTTGGATGTTGGACTGTGGCGTGCGGATTCTGGGTCAGGGATTGTGGACCGTGATTTTAGATGGTTATTGCCGTCATCTGAACCCCGGTTCGATCGGGAGGCGGGGGGGGTGGGGACGGCTGCCGCGGGGGCCGGGCAACTCTGGTACAATGCATGCACCTCTCCGTCCATCCGTATCCCGTTTTCGATTTAAAGAGGAGCCGGTGTCATGTGCGAATCGTGTTCAGCGAACCCTGTGAATCGTCGCGAGTTCCTGGCTGCCGGAGGTGCGCTCGGGGCGGCCGGTGTCCTGTCCACGATCTGGACACGGCCCGCGACGGGTGCGGCTGAGGATCCGGCTGCCGCGCGGTCCAAGACGCCGCCGCGGGTGGTAGCGGTGTTTCTCTACCCGCCCGCGGACGTCGTGTATGCGGGTGAGCTGGAGGACGCGTGGCGCACGCAACAGTGGTTCACCTGGCCCGGCAACCAGTTCGAGCCGGAGCAGCAACAGCAGGCGTTCACTGCGCGGATCCAGGAAATCTGCGACCGGCTGGGCATTGCGGTCGAGTTCGAGCCGCAGGCGATCTATCAGGAGGCGAAGGTCAACGAGTGCATTGAGCGGACGAAGGCCAAGCAGGTGGACGCGATCCTGGTGGTCAACTTCTGGAATTCATTTTCGCCCTGGTCTGCCCGGCTGGCGACCGAGTCGGCGCCGACGGCGATCGTCTATCACAGTGTCGGTTCGAATCACCAGCTGCCCCCCGAGTACCTGCGAAACGCGGCAGGGCTCTATTACATTCACTCGATCGAGAACTGGGACGAGATCGAGCGGGGGCTGCGCGCCGTGCGGGCCAGGAAGATGCTGGCGCAGAGCCGGCTGCTGCGCATCTCGGGGCAGACCCAGGAGGTGACGCGCGACACGGAGCCGCTGCTCGATGTGGACGTGGTGACCGCGCCGGCGGACGAGTTCAATGCGACGTTCGACGCGATCGAGCCGGACACAGCCCTGGTGCAGGCGGCGATGGAGTTCAAGAGCCAGGCGGCGCGGGTGACGGACGTGACCGACGAGTACCTGGTGGAGGCGTTGCGCGCGCATCGCGCCGTGGGGCAGATCATGCAGCGTTACGAGGCGGACGCGATCACGATCGAGTGCCTGTTCTTGAAGCACCGCAAGCCGTGTGTGAGTTTCGCCATCCACAACGGCGCGCTGACGCCCTGCGGCTGCGAGAACCACCTGGACGGGACGCTCACGCTGATGCTCGGCCGCTGGCTGCTGGACCGCCCCGGGTTCCTGCACAACCCCGAGTTCGACACCAGCGAGAACCGCTACCTGGGCGCGCACTGCACCTGCGCCTGGAAACTCCACGGGCCAGAGCAGGCGGCGCAGGAATTCCACGTCCGCCCGTTCTTCCACCAGCTGCCCAAGACCCCCGCGCTCGACGTGCAATGGACGACGGATGAGCCGGTCATGCTGGCCCGGTACGCGAGCGGCAAGGACACCCTGTGCTGCTGGACCGGCAAGGTCCTGTATTCCCCCACGTCGCCCCCGGTGGGCGGCTGCGCCACCCGCGTGCTCGTCGAGTTCGACCGGACGGCCGATGTGTGCGAGGTCTATCGCGGCCCGCACCCGGTTCTGTTCTGCGGCACCGCGGGGGACGCCCGGCGCTTCAAGGCCTTCGCCCGGATGTACCGCTTGACGCTCGAGGGCAACCTGGGATAACGGCGCGCGGCGCGTCTCGGGCGCGTGACCGCCCGCCGTGGCCGACGCCGTGCACTTACCGCTCCGGCGGGTTCTGCAGCATGCGCCACAGGCAGAACACGTTGAGCGCGATCACCAGCGACCACGTCACCGCCATGAAGAGAATGGCCGAGGTACTCATGCGGACAGACTCCTTTTCCAGCGGCGGCCGACGGCCACCAGCACCGCCGTGGCCACGATCACTGCCAGGATCGTGGCCCGCGACAGCCAGATGTAGGGCACCGTCTCGGGCTTGGCCCCCTTGAGCAGGATGACGGCGTGGAAGTTCTGGCAGCACCAGCCGGCAAGCAGCCAGATCAGCACGAGCGGAACGACGTAGCGGATAACATAGTAAAACACGCGCGGCACCTGGATGTCGGCGTTGCGCCGGATTTCCTGCCACATGTTCTCCCCGCCAAACACCCAGGCGAACAGCAGCACCTCCACCAGGGAGAAGATCACCAGGCCGAACGTGCCCACCCAGAAATCATACTGGTCCAGGTAACCGGCCTTCAGCCACAGCACCATTGGCAGTCCCAGCACGATCATGGCCGCGCCACAGCAGAGTGCTGCCCTGCGCCGGCTGATGAGAAACGCTTCCTGCAGAAACGCCACCAGAGGTTGGCACAACGCCACCGACGAGGTCACGCCGGCAAAGAACAGCAGGGCGAACCAGAGTGCGCCGAAGAGCCGGCCTGCCGGCATCTGCTCGAAAATGATCGGCATCGCGACAAATGCCAGATCAAAAGACCCTTGCCCCGCGATCACCCGCGTGTTGGCCAGCCCGAAGGTCGCCACCGCAATCGGGATCGCGATGGTCGCCCCCAGCACCACCTCCGCGAACTCGTTGGTCGCGGACGTCGTCAAGCCGGTCAAGATGCAATCGTCCTGAGGCCGGATGTAGCTCGCGTAACACAGAATCGCGCCGGTGCCAATCGACAGCGTGAAGAAGATCTGGCCGGCTGCCGCCAGCCACACGTCGAAATCGGTCAACGCCGCGAAATTCGGTTCCCAGATGTAGTTCAGCCCCACCCACACCGAATGGTCGGGATAGTTCGGGTCGGGCGTGCCCAGGGTCAGTACGCGGATCGCAAGGATGAACGCGAACACGAACAGCAGCGGCATCGCCACCTTGGCCAGCCGTTCGATGCCGCCGGAAATGCCCCGCGAGATCACCCATGTGTTGATCAGCACGGTCACCACCCAGAAGCCGATTGCCCAACCCAGCGAGTGGAAGTAGGTCCGCTGCTCCGGCTCACTGACCCCCTGGTAGTCCTGCAGAAACCGGTTAGTGTGGGCGCCCGCCAGCGGCTTCATGACGCGCTGCACCTCCGACTCGTCCAGCTGCCCGTCAGCGTTGACGTCCAGCAGTTCAAAAGCCTCCCCGGTGCCGGTCCAGGCGGATCGCGACAGCAGGAAGCTGCCAGCCACGTCGACTTTCTCCAGCGCCGCACCGGCACGTACCTCGCTGGCAGTCAGCACTCCGTCCGCATCTGTGTCGAGTTGCTCGAACGGCCGGTTCGGATCGGTCCACTCCGCGCGCGACAGCTGGCCGTCCTGGTTCGCATCGGACTGCGCTATCAGCGTCTGGACTGCCCACATGGCTTGCAGGTCCTCGGGCGTGACCCCCTCGATCGCGACCGGTATCTCGCGCCGCGCTCGTTCCGGATCCTTCTCCATGTAGCTGCCCGTGCACGAGAAGCACGCATAGGCCAGCGTCCACGACTCGATGTACGTGTAGAAGACGGTGAACAGCAACGGCAGAGCGATGCCCAGGGAGCCCAGGTACTTGGACCAGTTGGATTGCCACAGACGGGCAAATATGCCGGGCGCTGACCGGTTGCCGAACTGACCACCGTACCGGCCGACGGTCCACTCCACCCACATCAAGGGAATGCCCAGCAGCACCAGCGCGATGAGGTACGGGATCAGGAACGCGCCCCCACCGTACTGCGCGGCAAGTCGTGGAAAACGGAGAAAGTTGCCCAACCCCACAGCGTTGCCAGCCATCGCCAGCACCAGACCCATGCGGCTTGCCCAGCGATCATGCTCGCTCATGGTGGATCCCAATATCAATGCACGGACGAAACGCCATGCACTTCGATAACCAGAACGCGGTCGCATCGCAACCCCGCCCGGCTGGGGGTGTTCCTTGCCGGAGTGTGCGCAGCGCCGCTCCGCCACGCCCTCCGCTCACGCGGCGCAGCGGCGCGTGGAGGAGTACGACAGCGACGCGTAGAGCTCCAGATGCTGGTCGGCGATGCGGCGCCAGTCGAATTTCTGCACGAGCCGCTGCGCTGCCAGACCCCACGCGCGTGCCCGCGCGCGATCGGCCGCCATGTAGGTCAGCGCTTCGGCCAGGTCCGCGGCAGAATTCGCCGGCACCAGCAGGCCGGTCACGCGTGGTCGGACCGACTCTTCGAGCCCCGGCACTTGTGTGGCGACCACCGGGACGCACGCCGCGTAGCTTTCCAGAATTACCTGCGACGATTCGGCCGCCGCGCGGGACAGGACGACTGTGCACAGGGCGTTCTGCAGAAGATATGTCTTGTCATCATCGGTGACAGCGCCCAGGCAGTGGACGCGCCGAGCGAGTTGCTGGCGCTTGATCTCGGCGACCAGTGCCTTGCGTCCCTTGGCGTCCCCCGCAATCACCAGTTGCACACCGCAACGGTCGACCAGCGCACGGCAGGCCTCGAGCAGCAGGTCCACACCCGTGTGATGCCCAGGCCGGCCCCAGAACAGGAAGTAGCGGCCGGGGCGGATCATTGCCGGGAGCCAATCGGGGCGCGGAGCCGCCGTGGCATAGCGGGGGACGTCCACGCCACAGGGAATCCGGGTGATGCGCGCTGGGTCCGCGCCCAGCACGTGGCAGCGCCGGTGCGCAGCCCGGTTGACGGCCACAACCGCGGCCGCCTGGCTGAGCACCTGGGAGATGCGCAGCGGCACGTGGCGTTTGCGCAGCAGCGGATTGGCCGGGGCGATATCCCGCCCATGGCTCGTCACGACGATCGGCACGCCCGGGGTCGCCCCCCACAACGTCGCCACATACCCGGACGGGTACACGTTGTGACAGTGCAGCACGTTGAATGCATGCTCGCGATAGACGGCTGCGAGATAACGGCGATAGTACCCCAGCAGGAACCGCTGGGAGATGAAACGCGGGTGTCGAACCACCGGGTACCCCCGCTTACCATCCTCCACGCGCGCTCGGTGCCCGCCACGCAGCGTTAACACCACGACGTCGTGACCGCTACGGAGGAACTGCCGAGCCAGCGCGTCGACGGCCAGCTCTTGCCCACCTGTCGTCGGTAAGGCACTCTCCGTGTACAAACAGATGCGCATGGCTCCATCCCAGCGTCCGGTGCCCCGTGCGGACCATAGATCGGCATCGGTTGATTCGTTCGCGCATCACATCGTATCGGTTGCACGGATTGCACACTTGAGCGAAAGGAGGGGATCTCCGTCAGGCGGGCCTCCTGTCCGACTTCAGCGCCGTCCGGTAAACCAGCGGATGGCGTAGTAGAAGATCGGGGTGAAGAAGATGCCGAAGACCGTGACCCCCAGCATCCCGCTGAACACGGTCAGCCCGAGTGTGAACCGCATTTCGGCGCCGGCCCCCTGGGCCAGTACGAGCGGGACCACTCCCAGGATGAACGCCAGCGAGGTCATCAGGATGGGGCGCAGCCGCAGTCGGCACGCTTCCACCGTGGCTTCAAATCGCGGTTGGCCCGTGTCCTCGAGCTGTTTGGAGAACTCGACGATCAGGATTGCGTTCTTGGCGGCCAGGCCAATCAACACGATCAGCCCGATCTGGACAAAGATATCCATGTCGAGTTGCGCGAGGGAGATACCCACCAGCGCGGCCAACAGGCACATGGGAACGATCAGGATGATCGCCAGCGGCAGCGACCAGCTTTCGTACTGTGCCGACAGTACGAGGAAGACGAACAGCACTCCCAGGGGAAAGGCGAGCTTGGTGAAGAGGTCTTGCGAGGCGAGGATCTGCTGGTAGGTCAGCTCCGTCCACTCGGTCCCCAGTGTATCAGGCAGATGAGCGCGGCCGATCGACTCCATCAGGGCGATCGACTCTCCGGAACTCACGCCGGGTGCCGCCGCGCCTTTGAGTTCGGCGGACGGGTACTGATTGTAGCGGTTCACGATTGACGGACCGCTGGTGTGGTGCACCTTGATCAGCGTCCGCAGTGGCACGATGCGGCCGGTGGCGTTGCGCACCTCCAGGTTGCCGATGTCTTCCACACGGGTACGGAACCGGGGGTCGGCCTGGACATTCACCTGCCAGCTGCGATTCTGGAAGGAGAAGTCATTGACGTAGGCCGCGCCCAGGTAGGCCTGCAGCGCGGTGTGGACTTCGGTGAGCGACACGTTCTGTGCCTTGACCTTCTCGCGATCGATCTCCACGTACAGTTGCGGCTGCGCGACGCTGAAGGTCGAGAACACGCCGACCAGGCCCGGCTGGGATCGCGCCTGTTCGGCGAAGTTCTGTACCGCGCCCTGCAGAGTGCGCAATCCGGCGCCGCGGCGGTCCTGCACCTGCAGCTTGAATCCACCAGTGCTCCCCAAGCCCTCGACCGGTGGTGCCCCGAAGACGGCGATCTGGGCTTCGGGAAACGCCTGGAATCGCTCGCGCAGTACGGCCATGATCGCTGGCGCGCTCAGTTCCGGGTGGCCGGCCCGTTCTGCAAAGGGGTCCAGCATGACGAACATCCCCCCTGCGTGCGACAGGTTCGTGCTCAGGATGGTCGAGTACCCGGCCAGGTCGATCGTGTGGGCGACACCATCGAGTCCGCGCACGACTTCGCTGAGCTGCCGGACCAGGGTATCACTGCGTTCCAGGCTCGCGCCGTCCGGTAACTGAGCGCTGACGACGAGGTAGCCCTTGTCTTGTTCCGGGATGAAGCCGGTCGGTACCGCGCGAAACCCCAGGAAGGTGAGCACCATGAGTCCGGCGTAGACGGCCAGCCCGACGACGCAGGTTCGCAGCAGCATGCCGACCGCCGCGCCGTAGCCCTTGACCGTCGCGTCGAAGGCCCGATTGAAGCCGTCGAAGAACCGGCCGAGTACGAAGTTGACCGGCCGGCTGGCGAGCCAGCCGGCGACCGCGCCGGCGGCGAACACGGCGATGCGCAGCCAGGCGGGGAGGGGGGCGCCGTGCTGATGCTCGGCCGCCGCGTTCTCGATGCCGGCCAGCTGTGCGACCATACCGGTCAGGTAGACATAGGCGAGCAATCCGCCGATGAGGGCGATGCCCAGCCGCGGCAGCGCCTCGGCTCGGGCGTGCCCTGACGAATCATGCCGGTGCGGCTTGAGCAGCAACGCGCTCAGCGCCGGGCTGAGGGTGAGCGAATTGAAAGCCGAGATGACGGTCGACGCCGCGATCGTCAGGGCGAACTGCTTGTAGAACTGGCCGCTGATGCCGGCCATGAAGGCGGTCGGCACGAACACCGCACAGAGCACCAGGGCGATGGCGATCACCGGACCGGTCACCTCGGTCATCGCCTGGCGGCAGGCGTCCCGCGGCGACAGCCCCGTGGCCATCAGCCGCTCGACGTTCTCCACCACCACGATCGCATCATCGACCACAATGCCGATCGCCAGCACCAGGCCAAACAGCGACAGGTTGTTGAGCGAGAAGCCGAACAGGCTCATGCAGGCCAGCGTGCCGATCAGGGACACCGGAACGGCCAGCATCGGGATGATCGTGGCTCGCCAGTTCTGAAGGAACACCAGCACGACGAGGAATACCAGCGCGAAGGCCTCGAGCAGCGTATGGTAGACGCTGGTGATCGACTCCTCAACAAACACGGTCGTGTCGTACTCGATCCGGTATTCGATCCCCTCCGGGAAGTTCTTCTTGAGTTCCTCCATTTTCGCGCGCACCAGGCGCGCGGTGTCCAGCGCGTTGGAGCCGGGCAACTGGAAGACGGCCAGCGTCGCCGCCGTCTTTCCGTCGAGGTAACTGTTGATCTCGTAGCTCTTGGACCCCAGCTCAATGCCCTTCTCGACGGCGCGTCCGGCCGCGTCGTATTTGGTCTCGCGGGCCACGTCGCGCAGCCGCACGACCTGGCCGTGCTCTCCCCGCTTGACAATGATTTCCTCGAACTGCTTCTCGTCCGTCAGCCGCCCCTGCACGTTGATCGGCAGCTGAAAGGACACGTGCGCCCCCGCCGGCACCGGAGGCTGCCCGAGGCGGCCCGCCGCGACCTGAATGTTCTGCTCCTGGATCGCCCGGATCACGTCGGTCGCAGTCATCTCCAGCGCGGCCAGCTTGTTGGGGTCAAGCCAGATCCGCATGCTGTAATCGCGCGAGCCGAGGAACGCCACGTCCCCCACTCCCTTGAGTCGCGCCAGGTCGTCCCGGATGTTCAGAAATGCGAAGTTGCTCAGGTACAACTGGTCGATCCGATCGTCGGTGGCGATCAGGTTGACGCACATCAGAATGCTGGGCGACTTCTTCTTGGTCGTGACGCCAATGCGTTTGACCTCCTCTGGCAGCTTCGCCTCTGCCACCGACACGCGGTTCTGCACCAGCACCTGGGCGGTGTCGATGTTCGTCCCCAGCTCGAATGTGATGTCCAGGAGCATCTGGCCATCATTCGTGCACCTGGACGACATGTACAGCATCCGCTCCACGCCGTTGACTTCCGCTTCGATCGGCGTGGCCACCGTCTCGGCCACCGTCACCGCGTTCGCTCCCGGGTACACGGCGGACACTGACACCGTCGGCGGCGTCACCTCCGGATACTGGGCAACCGGCAGGGTCAGCAGAGCCACGGTACCGAGAATCACGATCACGATCGACAGGACGGTCGCGAAGATCGGCCGGTCAATGAAAAAGTGCGATATCGATATCATGGGAGTGGCTTCTGATCAGGTTCTACCCGTTCCACTTCGTAGTTGATCCTGGCGCGCTGCAGGCCCTGGACGATGATCCACTCGTCGGGGCTCACCGCGGGCACGCCCGAATCGTCCGGCAGGATCACCTGCATGCTGTCAGCCAGCAATCTGCCGAGGGTCACGTCGCGCCGCGAGACGATGTTCTGGCTGTCCACCACCAGCACATATCGCCGGTTCTGGTCGCTCAGGATGGCGGTGTCCGGCACCACGACGGCCGAGTACGGTTTGCTCACCGGCAGGCGGACTCGCACGCGCGAGCCGGACACGAGCAGCCCCTCCTTGTTTTCCACCACGCCCCGCATCTGAATCGTGCCGGTATCCGCATCCACACGGTTGTCGGCAAAGTCCAACACCCCCTCACGCGGGAACCCCTCGTCCGAATCCAGCGCGAAACGGAACGGCACTTTCTGCTGCCGGACCGGTTGGTCTGCCTGGCGAGCCTTCATGTAACGCTGCAGCGATCGCTCGTCGACCGAGAAATACACGTACATCGGGTCCGTGGCGACGATGGTGGTCAGCAGCGGGTCGCTCCCCCCGGCGTTGACCAGGTTCCCCTCCGTCAGCTCAGCACGGCTGACCCGACCGGTGATCGGCGCTTTGATCTGGGAGTATTCCAGGTCCAGTTGATGCTGCCTGACCTCCTCCATTTTGGCGGAGATTTGTGCGTCGTAGGATGCGGCATCGGCCTGGGCCTTCTCCAGCTCCTGTTTGCTGGCGGCACCCGACCTGATCAGCTCCTGATAGCGCGCCACATCCTTTTCGGCCGCCAGTTTCTGAGCTTCCAGCGCGCGGCCATACGCCAGCGCCTGGTCCACCTGGACCTGGAACGGCCGCGGGTCCAGTTCAAACAGCAGTTGGCCGACCACGACATTGTCCCCGTCCTGGAAGTGCAGCTTCTGGATGTGCCCCCGGACGCGCGACCGTACCTCCACCACCGACGACGATTCCAGAAAGCCGTTGTATTCGTCCTCGTCCGTCAGTTCCCGCACGGTCGGCTGACCGACGTTCACCTTGGGCGGCAGCGGCGTGGCCGAGGCGGCCGGCGACCGGCGGCAGCCGGGGACCCAGATGGCCAGGGACAGCGCGGCCAACAACAGAGCAACCGTGGACTTGCCTGGCGCGAGCATGAGCACTTCCCCACATCACGACTGATCACGACTGATCACGACTGCGAACGGGTTCCAACACCCTCTGTATCAAATGGTGCCCAATGTATCCCTGTAGCGTCACTCGCACCAGTCCCTCACGTGGGTGGTGTTCCCCGCCGAATTGCATTTCGCCGCGACTGGCGAGACAATGTTGGCGGGTGCCATCTGTGCACTTCCTGTTCAAGGCTGGAAGACACCGACACGCGCGCGCCGTGCGTCCTGACAAGCATTCGCGGTCTGGTCGCAGCGCCACGGGTGTCCACGCGCGAGAACCGCCGCTAGAGAAGGGCTGGAACGATGCGTATCGTCCACAAGCTGTTGCTCGCCACCGTCGTTCCAGCGCTGCTGATCTGGACGGTCGGGATCTACGCCACGATCGTCAGCCAGCGGAGTCTGCGCACGGCGATCGAGAGGACAGCTTTGGCGCGTGCCCGGGCTGTGATGGACGAAATCGACCGCATCGTGCAGACTCGGCTGGCTCAATGGAACGCGTACTCGCGGAGCGAGCTGGTCCAGTCCACGCTGCTTGCTTCCAACGCCTCCTTCGTCGCGTCGGGGCGCGATCCGCAGGAAATGATGGAGGAGGTGGAGGCCGCCTGGCAGGCGGCGCCGGAGGGCACGCTGACCGACCAGATGCGGTCGCTGATGGACAACGCGTTGGCGCGGGACCTGGTCGCGTGGATCGACAATCGCAGCGACGGGGCTGAGCACGCCGTGTTTGGCGAAGTGTTCTTCACCAACCGGTTTGGGGCGAATGTCGCGCAGTCGAGCCGCACCACCGACTACCGCCAGGATGACGAGGATTGGTGGCAGTGGGCCATGCAGGATGGCCTGTACGTGAGCGACGTCAATTTCGACACCAGCGCAGGCATCTACTCCATCGATATCTGTCTCCGCGTTGACGAGGAGGATGGCGACACGCTGGGGGTCCTGAAGGCGGTCATGAACATCCAGGAGGTGTTCAGCGTGATCGATCACCGATCGCGGCGCCGCGACACAGGCAACGGCCTCGTGCTGCTCACCGCCACTGGCCGGATCATTCGCATCGGTAACAGGCCCGGCGATCCACTCGCGGATGGTTCCCACTATCTTGACAGTGTCGAGCTGGGCCCGGCGTCGTCGGAGGCCATCGCCTGCTACGCGGACCCGGCGACGGGCGAGGAAGTCATCGGGGCATTCGCGCGCTCGCGGGGCTACGGGCGCTTTCGCGGCCTCGGCTGGATCGTGCTCGACGAGCGGCAGGCATCCGACGTGTTCGCCCCGATCTACCAGCTGCGGCGCCGGATCATCTGGCTGTCGCTGCTGGCGACCATCGTCGCGGTCGCGATCGGCGGCCTGATCGCGCTGTCGCTGTCGCGGCGCGTGGCCCGCCTGGTCGAGGCCACCGATGCGATCGCGCGCGGCGAGCTGGACACGACGGTCACCACCCGCGGCCACGACGAGATCACGCGCCTGGCCGGCCGTTTCAACCACATGAGTGTGGAGTTGCAGCGGGTCAATCACGACTTGGTGCTGGCGCGGGACGAAGCCCGGGACGCCAACATTGCCAAGAGCACTTTTCTGGCGAACATGAGCCACGAGATTCGCACGCCGATGAACGGCATCATCGGTATGAGCGAGCTGCTGTCCCACTCGTCACTCACCGCTGAGCAGCGCGACTACCTGAACATGATCCAGCAGTCGGCCGACGCACTGCTGCGTCTGCTCAACGATATCCTGGACTTCTCCAAGATCGAGGCCGGCAAGCTGGAACTGGAAGAGATTCCGTTCGACGTGCGCGAGTGCGTGGGGCAGACCGGCCAGACGCTGTCCCTCCGCGCCGGGGAGAAGAACC
This sequence comes from Planctomycetaceae bacterium, assembly GCA_012729315.1. Classification (GTDB taxonomy): domain Bacteria; phylum Planctomycetota; class Planctomycetia; order Pirellulales; family Pirellulaceae; genus JAAYDI01. Next base: position 3,093 of record JAAYDI010000195.1, on the reverse strand, counting down.
TGGAGATGGCCTGCCGGATCGCGCCCGGCATTCCCGACATGTTGCGCGGAGATCCCGGCCGGCTGCGACAGATCATTGTGAACCTGGTCGGCAACGCCATCAAGTTCACGGAGCGCGGCGAGGTCGTGCTGGATGTGAGCGAGCAGTCCCGCACGGCGGACCGCGTGCGGCTGCAGTTCTCGGTCCGGGACACGGGCATCGGCATCCCGCGCGAGAAACAGAAAAAGATCTTCGATGCGTTCGGGCAGGCGGATGCGTCGACCACGCGGCAGTACGGCGGAACCGGGCTCGGCTTGACCATCGCCCGGCAACTGGTCGAGATGATGAACGGCACCATCTGGCTCGAGAGCGAGGTGGGCCGGGGGACGACGTTCCACTTCCAGGCGGAGTTTCCCCTGGTCGACGCCAGCGCCAGGCAGGAACCGGCCGAGCTGAGTTCGCTGTACGGGACGCGTGTCCTGATCGTTGACGACAACCAGACAAACCGCCGCATCTTCGAGGAGATTCTGAAGTCGTGGCACATGCGGACCGTCTCCGTGGATAATCCCTTGAGCGGCCTGGCCGAACTTTCGGAAGCCGCTGCGCGCGGCGCGCCGTTCGACATGGTCCTGCTCGACTGCATGATGCCCGGCATGGACGGCTTCGAATTCGCGGAACGGGTCCGCGCTGACACGCAACTGCACCACGCCCGACTGATCATGGTGTCGTCGGCCGCCCAGGCCGGGCACGCGGAAAGATGCCGCCAGCTGGGCATCATCCGCTACCTGACCAAGCCGGTGCTGCAGTCGGAACTGCTCAGTACCTTCCTCAATGTGTTCGCTGACAAGACTGCGCGGGACGCCGCCGCCGCTGCACCGGCGGCCGATTCCATGCAGGCCGAACGTCCGCTGAGAATCCTCCTGGCGGAAGACGGCAAAGTCAACCAGTGCGTTGCTGTCGGGCTGCTGCACCGGCGCGGCCACCAGGTCACCATCGCCGAGGATGGCAGGCAGGCGATCGCCGCGTGGTCCGCCGAACCCTTCGACCTGATCCTGATGGACGTACAGATGCCCGAAATGGATGGCTTCGAAGCGACCGCCGCAATCCGCCAGAGCGAGCGGCGGATTGGCGGGCACATTCCGATCGTCGCGATGACCGCCAGCGCCATGAAGGGAGACCGGGAACGGTGCCTCGCCGCCGGCATGGACGGCTACGTTGCCAAACCGATCGAACCGGACCAGCTCTATGCCGAAATCGAGAAGTTCGCTTTCCAGAAACCGCTGGCCGACAACGCTCACGGCGCTGGCCAGGAGGAGTAGCGCGGATGCCGCAGCCCGGGCCGGGCGATCGCCAGCTTCCCGATGCAGTATTGCCGGCCCCCCCGGTCCCGTGCCTCCGCTTGCAGCACAGGGGAGGCACGTGCAGACGCGGCGGGGGCGAAAAGGTCTCACAGGGACTGCAACGTGCTTCTCGATACGGGTACCATGAATACGAGTATTCTTGAAAGAAAGGCATCTGCATCACTCCCCGCAGCATGAAGGCACGATCATGACCAATCGGTTTCTGGCAGGCCTGGCAGCCTTGGCCCTCACGTTCGTATGTCTGGTGTACGGTTCTCCCTGTGCCGCTCAGGAGCCGGCGGATCCCGCCGCCTGGGCCGCCGAGGTCGAGAAGCATGCGCCGTCACAGCCCACGGCCGCACTCAACGGGGCCCCGCCCCGCCAGGCCTTGGTCTTCTCACTGGCGACCGGCTATCAGCACAGTGTGACGCCGTACGTCGACAAAGTGCTGCAGACGCTGGCGCAGAAATCCGGCGCGTTCGCGGTGACGATCTCACGGGATATCGAAGACCTGACCACGGAGAAGCTCGCGTCCTGCGATCTGCTCGTGCTGAACAATACCTGTTCCGCCGGAGAACGCCGCAATCTGTTTCTCGACGTGCTGGAGTCGGATTCGCGTTACAGCAGTTTGTCCGATGCCGAGCGGCAGCAGCGGAGCGCTGCGCTCGAGCAGGGTCTGCTCGACTTCGTACGCGGTGGCAAGGGGCTGGTCGTCATCCACGGCGCCCCCACGCTGCTGAATAACTCGGCCGAATTCACCCGGATGGTGGGGGGGGCGTTCGATTATCATCCGCCGTGCCAGCAGGTCACGGTGCGCGTCGTCGAGCCGGACCATCCGCTCGTGGCTGCGTTTCGCGCCGGACCGCTGGTCTATGAAGACGAACCGTATTGCTTCAAAGGGGCCTACGACGACGGGGATTTTCTGCCGCTGCTGGCGTTCGACACGGCAAACGTGAACGATCCGGAGGGGCGTTTCGCCGCCGCGCAGCGTTACGCGGCCTGGATCAGGCCCTACGGCGCAGGCCGCGTGTTCTTCTGCTCGCCGGGCCACGTTCCGGACGTCTATACCCATCCCGCGCTGCTGCGCTTCGTGCTTGACGGGATGCAGTATGCCGCCGGCGACCTGCGCTGTGCCGACACGAAGTGAGTGGTCAGAAGGGAACCTCGTCGTCGTCCTGGCCGGCATCGGCGAACTGGTCGTTGACCGAGCTGGCATCCGCGGCCGGATTCTGACCGAGCACGCGGAAGTTCATCGCTTCGGCGTTCAGGAAGTATTTTACTTCGCTGCTGGGGTCGCGCTGCCACTTGCGACCGTTCAGGCGGAACTCCACTTCCACGTCGTCGCCGACATTGAGCTGGTCCGCCTTGTCGCAGTCGTCCTGCGTAAAATCCAGCGGCACATAATTGACGAAGCGGCCGTTGTCCTGTTGCAGCACGACCAGCCGCTTACGAAACCCCTTCTGTCCGAATGTCTTCGTCTCGTCAATCAGATGGACTATGCCACGGACCTTTCCATCACCCATTGTGCGATCATCCCTTCAGCTGCAGCCACTTGTTCCGCCCGGTCGAACTCCAATGCCGAAGCGCATATTACACCAGTTGCGGCGGCCTGGCGGAAGCCCCACGCCGGCGTGGTGAAAGGCCCGCAGAAACGGCCCTGGTGCCGGTTTTGACATTTGTTCCACCGGTGAGCCACTTCGCATTATCGGTTTCCTTCTCACTGCGAACCCTGTGTCAGGTTGGCGACCCTGCACCAGGGGTGCGGTACCGGGAT
>JAAYDI010000194.1 GCA_012729315.1 Planctomycetaceae bacterium | reverse complement strand
GGCCAGACGACAGCTATCCCGGTACCGCACCCCTGGTGCAGGGTCGCCAACCTGACACAGGGTTCGCAGTGAGAAGTAAACCGTTAATGCGAAGTGGCTCACCGGTGCAACAAATGTCGAAACCGGCGTCAGGGCCGTTTCTTCGGGCCTTTCACCACGCCACGCGGTTGCCGGCGTGCGCGGCTTCGGGGGGCCTCATGCATCGCCTGCCAGGTCGCCCACGTCTTTGGGCAGCTGCACGATCAGCAGCGTGCCGGTACCGGGAGCCGACTGCAGTGTGACGTGTCCGCCCAGCAACCGGGTGCGTTCACGGATGCCGGCCAGGCCGAAGCGTTTCTCATCCACCTGATCGGGGTCGAATCCGATTCCGTAATCCTGGACGCGGATCTCCAGGTGCAGATCGGTTTCGGTAAGCGTGATGAGCACCTGGGAGCTGTGGCTGTGGCGGCAGGCGTTGGTCAGTCCTTCCTGGATGATGCGGTAGACCGTGTTTTCGAGGACCGGTTCCAGGCGTTCGAACTGCACGTTGTGGCGGAACGTGATCTGCGGCGCGGTTTGCAACTGGGTATCTGCAATCAACGCCTGCACCGCGCTGACCACCCCCATCTCATCCAGCACGGGCGGCCGCGCGCCGCTGATCAGGCGTCGCGTCTCGGCCAGGCATTGCTGCAGCAACCGCTGCAGCTCGCGAAACGCGCTGCCCACCTTGTCGGGCGTGGCGGGTATCGCATGCTCGGCAGCCTGGCACTGGTAGATGGCCGCGACCAATTGCTGGGCCAGTCCATCGTGGATTTCGTACGCAATCAGTTTTCGTTCCTGCTCGTACGCGCGCAGCAGGCGCCGCAGCGAATGCTGTTCTTGGCCTGCCGCTTCCTCCGCCTGTTTCCGCTCCGTGATGTCGCGAATCACGGCGACCGCGTTCCATTCCCCGGCCAGGCGGATGGGCGCCAGCGACATCTCGATCGGAAACTCCTGGCCGTTCTTGCGGAGGGCCGGCAGTTCCGTGATCCGCCCGGCGGCAGGCCCCTGACCGGATCGGAAGAACTCTTCCAGGGCCCGCTCCCAACTGGCTTGCAGCCGGGCCGGTGTTACCAGTGGATGGATGTTCTGCCCGAGCACTTCCTCGGCGGTGTAACCGAACATGCGCTGCGCGGCCGGGTTCCAGTGCACCGCGCGTCCTTGCCCGTCCATCATGACAACGGCATCCAAGGCCGCTTCGCTGATCGAACGCAACTTCTTCTCGCTCGCCCGCAACGCCTGCTCCACCGCGTCCCGACGCCGCAGATGGCCACGAATCGTGTACGCGACGCAGGATGCCGCGGCCAGCACCAGCAGGACCAGGATCAACTCCCACATGAACTGCTGCCCGCCGTCCGTGCGCAGGTGCATCATGAGCCGGAAGAGTCCGACCAGCAGCCCCGAGAGCACGATCGTCGCGGCAGCCAGCGCCGCATAGAGGCGCCGAGGCGACCCGGCATCCGGTGGAGGCTCCGATCGCGTCCCGAACATGAAGGCGATTCTCCGTCGCGAACGAGTGGTGGTGGTGGTGTGCTACGCGAGATAGACAATTGTTTCCCCACAGGACTCAAGGCGACTGCAGCTTTTGCATCCGGCATGTGCATACGGGGCACAGCGCATGGCGGCAAGGGGGACTCGCCGTCGGCGCTCCGCCGGTCACTGGGCCAGGATCCAGGCCAGCAGGCCTTTCTGCAGGTGCATGCGGTTGGCGGCCTGGGGCACGACGATGCTTTGCGGCCCATCGATCACTTCGTCGGTGACTTCCTCACCACGGTGGGCGGGCAGGCAGTGCATGAAGCGGGCCCGGCTGGGAGCGGCAGCCATCAGTTCGCCGTTGACCTGATAGGGTCGCAGCACGGCGATGCGTTCCTGCCGCTGTGCCTCCTGCCCCATGCTCACCCACACGTCGGTATACACGCCGTCCGCGTCGCGCACGGCTTCCAGCGGGTTGGTGGTGACCTGCAGGTCGAGGCTTGGGTGATGTTCTTCGAGCAGCTCGAGGAACGCGGTGTCGAACTGGTAGTCGGCCGGGGCGGCGATGGCGAACCGCACCTGCAGGTGCGCGCAGGCGACCGCCAGGCTGTGGGCCACGTTGTTGGCGTCGCCGACGTAGGCCAGTTTCAGGCCGGCGAGTCGTCCGTGAACTTCCAGCAGGGTGAACAGATCGGCCAGCGCCTGGCACGGGTGGTACCGATCGGTCAAGCCATTGATGACCGGGCACGAGGCGTATGCGGCCAGTTGTTCGACGCGGGCATGTTCGTTGGCGCGGCACACTACGACGTCGACGTACTGGGTCAGCACACGGGCGAAATCGGCGGGCGATTCGCGTTGTCCCCAGCCCACATCGGCACCCAGGTACATGGTGGTGCCGCCCAGGTGGGCGAAGGCCGTCTCGAAGCTGACCCGCGTGCGGAGGGACGGTTTTTCGAACAGCAGCGCCTGGACATGTCCGGCGAAGCGTGGTTCGCGGATACCGCTGGCGTGCGCCTTCTTGAGTGTGGTAGCCAGGGCGAAGATCGCTTCGATTTCGCTGGTGGAAAGGTCAAACAGCGTAAGTACATGTCGCATGTCCGCCAACCCCTTTCGTGGCAAGGAACTTCGGCTGCCGCCCAACCCGGCGGTCCTCCGCCCCGCTTGGTCACGGGAATGTCCCGTTTCAGGCTGAGACGCTCTGGAGCGCGGCGGCCAGGACGTCACACCCCTGGTCCACCTGCTGCGGCGTCAAGGTCATGGGTGGCAGCAGCCGGATGACCGTGTCGTGCGTGCAGTTGACCAGTAGCTGCCGCTGCAGACAGGCCTCCACAACCGGTCCGCCGTTGATCGTCAGTTCGATTCCGATCATCAGTCCGACCAGCCGCACCTCGCGGATGAGCGGACAGGTCGCCTGTAGCGTTTCAAGGCGGGTCCGGAACTGGGCGCTGAGCTGTTGTGCGTGTTCCAGCAGGTGATCCTGCTCGATCGTTTCGAGCGTGGCGATCCCCGCACAGGCGGCGATGGCGTTGCCGCCGAAGGTACAGGCATGCATGCCCGGCCGCAGACTCGGCGCGATCTCCCGCGTGGTCAACATGGCACCTCCCGCCAGCCCGCCGCAGATGGCTTTGGACAGTGTGATCACGTCGGGAGTCACGTCGAAGTGCTGATAAGCAAACCACTGGCCGGTCCGCCCGCACCCGGTCTGCACCTCGTCGAAGATCAACAGCAGCTCGTGTTCGTCGGCCAACTGCCGCAGGCCCGCCAGGAACTCGCGGGACGGAATCCGGACCCCCCCTTCCCCCTGGATTGGCTCGATCATGAGCGCGCACGTCTCCGAGTCGATCCGTTCCGCGACCGCTTCCAGATCGTCAAAGGGCGCGTAGACGAATCCCGCGACGAGCGGACCGAGCCCTTCGTGATACTTGGGCTGCGCCGTGGCGGTGGTGGAGCCGAGCGTCCGGCCGTGGAAGCCCCCTTCAAAGGTGATGATCTTGTACTTGTCCTTGGGCGCATGCAGGCGGGCCAGTTTGATGGCCGCCTCGTTCGCCTCGGTCCCCGAATTGCAGAAGAAGGCCTGCCCGCCGAAACTGCGCTGCGACAGCATCTGGGCCCACCGCCCCTGCAGTTCCGTGTGCCAGGTGTTCGGCACGTGCACGAGGGTCGCCACCTGCTGCTGCACCGCCTGGACCACGCGGGGCGGGCAATGTCCGAGCAGGTTGCAGCCCCAACCGCAGAAGAAGTCGAGATAGCGGGTCCCTTCGCTGTCCCACACGTAGCAGTTTTCGCCGCGCACCAGATTCACCGGGTATCGCCGATAGTTGGGAATCACGTATCGGCCAAACAGTTCCACGGTCTCCGCGGAACTCAACGACTGCTTGTGAGCCATCGTGTCATCCTTTCCAGCCATCCGAATAACATCGCTCCTCTGTCGGCCTGCCGGGTCATCCGGCCTGCTCCCCGTCCCCCCGCGCCGCCGCGGGTCAGCCACGCGGGTCAGCCACGCGGGTCAGCGGCGCGGGTCGTCCTGGACGATCTGCGTGCCGACACCGCGCGTGGTGTAGATCTCCAACAGCAGCGAGTGCCGCAGGCGACCATCAATGATATGGACCTTGTTCACACCCCGCTCGAGCGTTTCCAAGCAGGCCTCCACCTTGGGAATCATGCCGGTTTCGATCGTGCGGTTGCGGATCAGCTCGCGGGCCTCCCGCGCGCTCAACGAATGTATCAACGACTCGGGGTCGCGTTTGTCGCGCCGTACTCCGTTCACGTCACTCAGATACACCAGCTTCTCGGCGCCGAGTGCCTGTGCGACGGCGGTGGCCGCCGTATCGGCATTGACGTTGTACTTCTGCCCCTGCGGATCGATGCACATCGACGGGATCACCGGCACCTGGCCGGCATAGCACAAATTGTCGATCACCGCCCGATCGACGCGCGTCACGGTCCCCACAAAGCCCAGATCGATCGGCTGCCCATCGTCTCCTGCGAGTTCCATGCGCTGCCCGAAGAGCACGTTGGTGGTGCGGAAATTGAGATTCATGGCACGACCGCCGAGCGACTCGATCTGGCGGGTGAGATACTCATTCGTCTCGATCGCCAGGACCTGTTCGACGATCTGCAGGGTGGCCGCATCCGTATAGCGGCGTCCCTGCACGAAACGGGCCTGAATCCCGGCCGCCTCCATCGCCCGACTGATGGCCGCTCCCCCCCCGTGCACGACAACCGGCCGCATGCCGACCGTTTCCATGAAGACGATGTCGAGCAGCACGTGGCGCAGCGCGCACTCGTCCTCCATCACGCTGCCACCAAGTTTGATGACCGTGATCTTGTCGCGGAACTGGCGGATCCAGCCGAGGGCTTCCAGCAGCGTATCCGCTTTGGCAATGGCTTCTTCCAAGGACGTGGCCTTCCCACCGAAAGGGCCAGCTGGTGGCCCGAGTCTGGATGTAGGAAAACGGATGATTGTAGGGGCCGGCTTGGCACCATGTCAACGCGCAGGGGGCCAGAACGGGGCCGCTTCCGGCCGCGCCCCACTGGCACGGGGCGGTAGTTCGTGCCAAGATAGACGGTAGGCCGTGCGGACAGCCGACTGCTGTCCGGGTTCCCGTCTTCGTCCTTTCTGGCGCGTGACTCCATGAGCAAACGACTGGCAATCATTCTGGCCGCCGGCAAAGGCACCAGAATGAAATCGGACCTGCCTAAAGTCCTCTGTCCCGTCCGCGGTCGCCCGATGGTCGAATATGTCGTCGAGGCGCTGCGCGACGCGGGGGTCGATCACTTGCTGGCCGTCGTCGGCTTCCGCGCCGACCTGGTCCGCGAGGCGCTCGGCAAGTACCCGGACGTGGAGTTCGTGGACCAGACCGAGCAGCTGGGGACCGGGCACGCGGTGAAAATGTGCCGGCCGCAGCTCGCCCGGCACGCGGGCCCGGTCGTGATCGTGGCCGGGGACTCCCCGCTGATCCGGCCGGAGTCGGTCACCGCGCTGTTCCAGGCCTTCGAGACCCACCGTGCGGCCTGCGTCCTGGGCACACTCCACAAGGACGACCCTACCGGACTGGGGCGCATCGTGCGGGATGACCGCGGCGGGTTTGCGGCGATCGTGGAGGACAAGGATGCCACCAGCGAGCAGCGGGCCATCACGGAGGTCAACATGAGCACGTACGTGTTCGATGCGGCTCAGCTGGTCCAAGCGCTCGACGCCCTGCAGAACACCAACCGCCAGCATGAGTACTACGTGACCGACTGCCCGGGGATCCTGAAAGGGTGGGGCCAAACGGTGCTCGCCTTGCCGGTCCTCAAACCGTGCGAAGCGCTGAGTATCAACACCTTTAGCGACCTGGCAGTCGTCGAGGCGGCCATGGAGAGAATGGGGCTCTAGATCTTCGATGCAGAGTCGAGAACTGAAGATTTTCAGCGGCCAGGCCAACCCACCGCTGGCGCATGCGATCTGCGGATTCCTGAACCTCCCGCTCGGGTCCATTTCGCTCGGCAAATTCCCTGACGGTGAGAACTACTGCAAGATCGAGGAAGATGTGCGCGGACGGGATGTGTTTCTCGTCCAACCCACCTGCCCGCCCGTGAACGATAACCTGATGGAGCTGTTGATCATGATCGACAGCTGCAAGCGGGCCAGCGCCACACGGATCACCGCCGTGATCCCCTATTTCGGCTACGCCCGCCAGGATCGCAAAGACGAAGGGCGCACGCCGATCACGGCCAAACTGACCGCCAACCTCATCACGCGGGCCGGCGCCGACCGCGTGCTGACCATGGACCTGCACGCCGCTCAGATCCAAGGGTTCTTCGACGTGCCGGTCGATCATCTGTATGCGGCTCCCGTGCTCAACGAGCACTTCGTTCAGCGTGGTTTCGTCTCCGACGAGATCGTCGTTGTCAGCCCGGACGAGGGGAGCATCAAGCGGGCCAGCGGGCATGCCAAATGGCTGGGAGGCAAACTGGCCATCGTCGACAAACGCCGCGCCACAGCCCTCAAGACGAAACAGGAGAACATCATCGGCGGACCGGTCGAAGGCCGCATCGCCCTCATGTTCGACGACATGATCAGCACGGCCGGATCCATCTGCGGCGCTGCCCACCTGGTCCATGCCGCCGGCGCGCGGGAGATCCACGTCGCCGCCACCCACGGCGTGCTCTGCGGCCCCGCCATCCAGAATATCCAGTCGGCCCCGATCTCCAGCCTGGCGATCACCAACAGCATTCCGCTGCGCCCGGAACAGGCCATCCCGCAGATCGAAGTGCTGACCGTCGCCCCGCTCCTGGCCGAAGCCATCAAACGGATCCACCACGACCAGTCGGTCAGCGCGCTGTTCACGACGGCCGCCGGCGGCGGATTGGATTGAGCCGGCCCCTCAGTCGGCCGCTGTGGATCGCCGCGGAGCGTTGGTGCGGAACACGGCCACCACGTCTTCCACCGGCACCACGAACAGCTGGTTGTCCTGCTCGAAATCGACCGGAATGGCGTTCTTGGGGTGAAACAGGATCTTGTCGTACTGCCGCAGCGGCACGTCCTCGTCGTTTTCAATCTGGGTGGAGATCGCGACGATGCGCCCCGTGATGGTGGGGATCTCCGCCGCGTCGGGCAGCGCAATGCCACCTTTGGTCTCCCGCTTGGGCTCGTCCTTGCGGACCAGCACCCGGGCTCCAATCGGCTCAACGTACCCGAACACCTCTTTGCGCGCTTTGCCCATCAGCCTCTCTCAGTACGCCTCAGTACGCGTGTCGTCCCCCTGGTCCCTTCGTCTCGTCCCCGGCGATCAACGTAATGGCTGGCCCCCGTTTTCGCAACGGGAGTCGCCGCGCCGCGACCTGCCGGGCACCGGGCAGATCCGGCCGGCCTCTCCCACCCCGACCGCCCCCGCGGCTTTCGACCTTTCTTCCCACCACTTGGGCTTGCCATCGGCGAAGAATCTGGCAGAATGTTGGGTTTCCCACACAGTGAATTCGTCTCGCGGTAACGCAAGTGCCCGGGAGTGGCCAGGCGGATCGTGATCAGTCTGCGCCAAGCGGTCAATCGCCGAAAGGGTCGACGATGGCGGAAGTGTTGAACGTGTCAGTGCGTCAGGAACTCGGTACGGGGCGGGTCCGTCAATTGAGGCGGTCCGGCCAGACGCCGGCGATTCTCTACGGTCACGGTAAAGCCAATGTGAACCTGGCCATCCCGACCGCAGAAGTCAAGGCGGCCATGCGTCACGGCAGCAAGCTGGTCGATCTCAAGGGCGGCTTGAACGAGAAGGCGCTGGTTCGCGCAGTCCAGTGGGACTGCTATGGAGTGGACGTGCTGCACCTGGACCTGACGCGGGTCAGTGAACAGGAGCGAGTCGAGGTGACGGTGGCGCTGGAGCTGCGCGGCGAAGCCCCCGGAGTGAAGGAAGGAGGCATCGTCAACCATCACCTGTTTGAGGTCGAGATCGAGTGCCCGGCCGGCGAGATTCCCGACAAGCTGGTGGCGAACCTCAAGAATCTGCATCTGGGCGAGTCGATCACGCTGGCCGATGTCCCGTTGCCACCGCATGTCACGGTGCTGACCCCGCTGGATACCATGGTGGTGAGCTGTGAAGCGCAGGTTGCGATGGAAGGCGAGGAGCCGGATGAAGCTGCAGCAGGGCCGGCAGAACCGGAAGTGATTGGTCGCAAGGCGGAGGAGGAGGAGGATTCCGAGTAGCGGAACGCTGGGGTGACGCCCGCAGCACCGAGAGGCCCGCAGGCATGAAACTGATCGTTGGCCTGGGTAACCCCGGACGCCGGTACGCGGCGACCCGGCACAACGTCGGGTTCGCCGTGGCGGAGCGGCTGGTGCAGCGGATCGGCCAGACCACGCCCCGGGCCCGGTTCCATGGCGAAACCGTGGAGGCGACCGTCGGGGACCAGCGCGTGCTGGTGCTGTGCCCACACACGCTGATGAATCGCAGCGGACTGAGCGTGCTCGCAGCGCGGGACTTTTACAAACTGGACCTCGCAGACATACTGATCGTCTGCGACGATTTTAACCTTCCGTTGGCGAAACTGCGGTGCCGCTCCAAAGGGTCGTCCGGAGGACAGAAGGGTCTGCAAGATATTGTCAACCGCCTGGGGACTGACGAGATGGCACGGCTGCGGATCGGCATCGGCCCACCGCCGGCTGACCGGGACGTCGTCGCCTACGTGTTGAGCAGGTTTCATCCGGAAGAAGTGGATTTGATTCGAACAGCGGTGGACCGGGCGGCAGATGCTGCCGTGGACTGGGTGCGCGAGGGCATCGAGTTCTGTATGAATCGCTACAACGCGGATGCCGCGCTGGGCGATTGACCCGCATACCTCCACCTACGAGTACACCTACGAGTACGACGGGGAGAGATCACTTTGGCCAGCAACGTATACGAATGCATGTTCATTCTGGACTCCAACCGGTATGCTCGCGATCCGGGCGGCGTCGCAGCGCAAATTCCGCTCATGGTCGAGTCCTGTGGTGGTGAGATGCTCGCCAGCCGCCTCTGGAACGAACAGCGACTTGCCTATCCCATTCATGGCCACCGCAAAGGCGCTTACTGGCTGAGCTACTTCCGGATGGACACCGACAAGGTCGTGGAGTTCAACCGGGCCTGCCAGCTCAACGAGAACGTGCTGCGAAACCTGACGCTCAAGGTCGAGCCCCGGCTGGTCGACACGCTGGTGGCCCATGCCCGCGGCGAGGCCCCCCCCCGCCCGAAGGTGGACGTGGACCAGTCCTTCGCCGACGAGGACGACAGCGACGAGGCTGACGAAACAGTGGAAACAGAAGACGAGTGATGGCCCCCGGATCCGCACGGATCGCCCAGGGTTGCCTTCGCACGTGTCAAGCGGTAGACTTGATGCAGGCAGGGTACAAACGTTCAGTTAATCTTGGGCGGGCGAACAAGGGGTGTTGTCATGGCGAGCTACAATCGCGTGATCCTGGTGGGGAACTTGACCCGCGACGTCGAGGTGAGATACACGGCTAACAAGACGGCTGTGACCGATATCGGCCTGGCCGTCAACGACCGCCGCAAGACCGCCTCCGGCGAGTGGGTCGACGAACCGACCTACGTGGACGTGACGCTCTGGGGACGCACGGCCGAGATTGCCGGCCAGTACCTGGGTAAAGGCTCGCCCGTATTGATCGAAGGACGGCTGAAGCTGGACACCTGGGAAAGCGAAGGCCAGAAACGCTCAAAACTGCATGTCGTCGGCGAACGCATGCAGATGCTCGGCGGCCGCTCCACCAACACCGGCGACTCGGGGATGGCGGGCGCGCCGGCCACCCAGTATGCGCAGCCCAGCGGCAACCGGGAGCCCGCAGCGACCGGTCCGCCAGACGATGAGATTCCGTTCTAGCGTGCCGGCAATGGGCCCAACGTACAATGGGCCCAACGTACAATGGGCCCAACGTAACAGTCTGTATCATTCTCGCAGAAACGTCAGGTTGACAACGATGGTGAAAGCGAAATCCCAAGGCCGCACCGCTCGTCCACGCTTCAAACGACTCCCCAAAGGTCCTCACGGCGGTGTCGAACTGCTGCTGGTACAGTCGGTCGATCACCTGGGCAAACAGGGTGACGTGGTCGAAGTGAAGCCCGGTTATGCCCACAATTACCTGATCCCACAGGGCTTGGCGACGCTGGCCAGTAAGCACCACAAGCGAATGGTCGAGAAGCACCGGGCGCGGCTGCTGGAAATCGAGCGCAAACGACTCTCCAGCCTGGAAGCGGCGGCCGCTGAAATCAGCAAGCAGAGCGTCACCATCGAAGCCAACGCCAACGACGAGGGACACCTCTACGGCAGCGTTACGGCCACGGACATCGTCGGGGCCCTCAAGCAGGTGGGCATCACCATCACGGCCGACCAGGTCAAGCTGGAAGGGCTCCTCAAGGAGCTCGGCCTCTACACGGTCAAGGTCCAGCTGCATCAGTCGATCATAGCCGATCTGAAGGTGTGGGTCGTGCCTACCGCCACCGACGACGACACGAAGTAACCTTTCCGGCCAACTGGCGGCGGGTGCGCACCGGCGCGCCCGCCACCCATCGTACCGACTGGGCCGCCCGAGGCTTGCGCGCGGAGGCTTGCGGAAGTTGACCGTTTCCGCGCGGGAGGATTTTCCGCGCGGGAAGGCGGGAAGGAAGATGGTGTGGTCCACACGGGTGTGGCGCGGCCAGCTGCATGGGCGCCGGCGCGATGCGCCGCGCCGCACGCCCCCCAGCGCTGTCGCCCCCCAGCGCTGCTGCCACCCAGCGCTGCTGCCACCCAGTGCAGTGGGTTGCCACGGGCCGGCCAGGCGATAAGATGACCAGCAAGGGTATGGCACCCGGTTCCTGCCGTAATTCTGGCACTCGTCATGGAGGAGCTGCACATGGCCAACAGCCGGCGAATTGACTCGCCACGACGCCCGCCGCAGGCCCGCGCGGAGGTGCTGGACCGGCAGCCTCCTCACGATCTGAACGCCGAACTGGGGGTGTTGGGCAGCATCATGCTCAAGCCCGACGTCTGCGACGACATCGCCTCGGTCGTGCGCCGCGAGGATTTCTACGACGAAACGCACGCGCTGCTCTTCTTCCACATGCAGGAGATGCACAACACCGGGAAGCGGGTCGACATCACGCTGCTGGTCGATCGGCTGAAGAAGGCCGGGGACTTCGAAAAGATCGGCGGCGCGCCGTTCCTCGCGCGTGTGAGCCAGGCAGTACCCAATGCCGCGCACGCCCTGTACTATGCCAATATCGTGCGGGAAAAGGCGGTGTACCGCTCCGTGATCGACGCGAGCACCACGATCCTGACCAAAGCCTACGAACAGTCGCAGGACGCCAAGGAGTTCTTGAATTTCGCCGAGCAGCAGATGTTCGCGGTCATGAACCGGCGCACGGTGACCAACGTCGCCAGTATCAGCACGGTGCTGCTCAAGGCCATGGAACGCATTGACCAGCGGATGCGCGGGACCTTGGGTACGGACGCGGTGGAAACCGGGTTCGCCGATCTGGATAAGCTGACCGGCGGCCTGCACAACTCCGAACTCATCATCCTGGCCGCTCGACCCAGCATGGGCAAGACCGCCCTGGCAATGAACATCGCCGAAAACGTCTCGATCCACCAGGCCGTCCCGACGCTGTTCGTCAGCTTGGAAATGTCCTCGATGGAACTGGCCGATCGACTGCTGTGTTCGGTCGGGCGGATCAACGGCCATCGCCTGCGCAACGGCACCCTGCCGCAAGACGAACGGCGACGTCTGGTCGAGACCGCGGGCAAGGTGAGCCGCGGGAAACTGCACGTCGACGACTCGCCCAGCCGCACCGTGACCGAGATCGCGGCGGCCGCCCGGCGCATCAAACGCGTCGAGGGCCGGCTCGGACTGATCGTGATCGACTACCTCCAGCTCATCGAGCCGGACAACCCGTCGGATCCGCGGCAGGAACAGGTGGCCAAGATCGCCCGCCGTCTCAAAGGACTGGCCCGCGAAATCGAGACCCCGGTGCTGTGCCTGGCGCAGGTGAACCGTCAGACCGAGGACGCTCGAGAACACCGACCGAGGCTGAGCCACCTGCGCGAATCGGGCGCCATCGAACAGGATGCGGATGTCGTCATCTTCGTCCATCGCGATGAGTACTATCGGCGCGGAGATGAACGGGAGCAGGTCGCCGGGCAGGCCGAGCTGATCGTGGCCAAACAGCGCAATGGCCCGATCGGCGACGTCGAACTCGTCTGGCGCAAGGAGTACACCCGTTTCGAGGACAAGGCGCCCGAGCGTCTCGAAGAGTTCGACAACTACGCACAGCCTGTGCCCAGCTCCGACTTCTGAGTCGCCTTGTGAGTCGGCCGACCGCAGCGCTCGGCACACTCCGTTCCGACGGTGCCGCCTGGGCCGAGTAATCCCCCCCCGCCTTGCCCAGCTTCTCCTGCCCCGCGTTTGCCGCCCGGGGACCGGGAAATCTCCCTTGTCGCCGGCTGCGAGTTTCTGTATTTCTACGCGGCCCAGCCATCGGCAGCGTTGGTGGGGCCGTTGCGCGCGACAGTGTGGAGCGGGTCGAGGCCCGCCGTGTCGCATATTATTCCGCGGAGTGACGCATGGTTGCGACCGACCGTCCTGAACTGACTGTGACGCGTGCCGGACTGTGGGCCGTATGGACCGCGGTGGCGGCGCTGTCCACGGCTGCGAGCTGCACCGGCGGACCGGCGGGCGGGCTGCACACGCTGACCAGCCCCCTGTATCGCGGACAGTCCCCGGCGGACATCCTGCCGGGCCCGGCACCGCCGCCGCTGGCCGGCCCGGAAACAGTCGCACCGGGAGCCGCGACCCCGGACCTGGCCGAGGCGCCCGGACCCACGCGTGGCCTGGTGCTGGACGTCTCCATTACCGGAAACAAGAAGGTCAAGCAGACCGAGATCAGGCGTCATATCAAGACGCGGAAAGACCGCAATTACGACGAACAGCTGGTGCAAGAGGACCTGCGCCGCCTGTACGCCACGCGCAAATTCCACAACGTGCGAGTGCACAAGAAAGTGGAACCGCAGGGAGTGCATGTCACCTTCGAAGTGCTCGAACGCCCCATGATCGACGACGTACTGTTCATCGGCAATCAGTATGTGACAGACAAGCGACTGCTCAAGGAGTCGGGGCTGAAGCAGGGTGAGGCGTTGAACATCTACACCGTGCAGGAGGCACGGCGGAAGGTTGAGGAGTTCTACCGGTCCAAGGGCTACACCAAGACCGTTGTGACGATCGAGGAGGGGGACAAGCCGGAGGATCGTCGCGTGGTGTTGCGGATCGACGAGAGTCCCGTCGAGCGAATCTGGTCGGTGCGGTTCGTCGGTAATGATCCGAGCTTCGTGACCGACGCGCGTCTCAAGACGCTGGTCAAGTCAAAACCCGGGTTCCTGAAGTACCTGTTCCGCGGCAAGGTTGACTATGCGCTGATCGATCAGGACTGCGAAACACTGATGGCTTACTACCGCGGGCTGGGCTACTTCAAGGCGCGCATTTCACGTGAAATCACCTCCGACGCGTCCGGGCAATGGGCCACCCTGACCTTCGTCATTGACGAAGGGCCGCGTTACAAGGTCCGCGACGTGTCGGTCGTGGGGAACAAGAAGTACGACGCGACTCAGCTGCTCGCAATGCTCAAGCTGCAGACGGGCGACTACTTCAATCTCGCCAAGATGCAGATGGACGAGAACAACCTGCGCGATGCGTACGGCGGTCAGGGACACATCTTTGCCAACATCAAGGCTTCGCCCCGCTTTCTGGAGGAGCCCGGGCAACTGGATCTCGTGTACCAGATTGAAGAGGGGGACATGTTCCGCGTGGGCAAGATCAACATCCACGTGGCGGGCGAGAGCCCTCACACACGCCGCGACGTGGTCCTGAACAGGCTGTCCTTGCGCCCGGGCGACATCGTGGACATTCGCGAGGTACGGGCCAGCGAGCGGCGCTTGAAGGCTAGTGAACTGTTCATTTCGAATCCGAGCGAGGGCGAGCCACCGCGCATCGTCATTCGCCCCCCGGACCTGGCGGAAGCAGCGTCGCTGGCGGAACGACCACCGGCGTACCGCGGCCAGAGCCCGGACAGAGATGCCGCCACCCCTCCGGCGCGCCCCATGATCCTGGACGTCTTCGTACCGCCTTTCAAGAGCGATCAGCGGTGATCGGAAATCGCATGGTGACGACACTGTTGACCAACTCGAGCCACCCGGCCGGCTGTTGCGGTCTGCTCCTGGCCGCCGGGCTGGTGGTTGCTTCCGGATGCGTCGGCATGCCGCAGGCCGAACCACGATACACCG
Source organism: Planctomycetaceae bacterium (assembly GCA_012729315.1). Lineage (GTDB taxonomy): Bacteria > Planctomycetota > Planctomycetia > Pirellulales > Pirellulaceae > JAAYDI01. The sequence continues at coordinate 104,318 of JAAYDI010000194.1, read as the reverse complement.
GGTCCGAACTCCGCGCCGCGTCCAACGACGCCATCACGGCTTCGGCGCCGGCGGTGACCGTGCGCGGCCAGAACAGCTGGGATGCCAACGACAACCTGCCCGGATCAGACGCCTATGTGCGGTACCCCATGCAGGCCTCCGGACCCCGCGCAACACCGCCGCCACAAATCCCAGGTCAAGTGCCATCCCACGTGACCTATCAACCGCCGGCAACCACTGTCACCGTCCCGCCACCGGCTGGCGCACTTCCACCACCGGCCGGTACACTGCCACCAGCCGGTACACTGCCACCAGCCGGTACACTGCCACCGGCCGGCGCACTGCCAGCGGCTGGCAGTGGCGCCACGGCCAGCACTGCGCCTGTCACGGCCACGGTGAACGACAACGGCGGGTGGCTCATGTCCCCCTTCCTGAACAACACGGCCGAGGGCATTCTGCCGGTGGCCGAACCGTTGCCCGGTACCCCGGTCCCCATCGATGTCCTCGTGGAAGAAGCCCGTACCGGCCGGTTCATGTTCGGCGCGGGTATTAACTCGGACGCCGGCGTGACCGGCCAGTTCACGGTGGACGAGCGGAACTTCGACCTCTTCGGCTTCCCCCGCAGCCTGTCTGACGTCTGGTCCGGCCAGGCGTGGCGCGGTGCCGGCCAGGGGTTTCGCCTGGAAGCCATGCCGGGCGCCAAGGTGCAGCGGTATCTGGTGAGTTTCACCGAGCCCTACTTGTTCTCGACCCGCGTGAGTCTGACCGCCAGCGGCTTCCTGTACGACCGCAGCTACTACGACTGGAACGAAAACCGCGTGGGGGGCCGACTCGGACTCGGCTATCGACTCACGCCGGACCTGTCGGTCTCCGCATCACTGCGCATGGAGGACGTCGACGTCACCGATCCTCGCGTGCTGGGCATCCCTGCGTTGGACCGCGTCCTGGGCAGCAACGACGTGTACAGCGGCCGCTATACGCTGCGCCACGACACGCGCGACCTGCCGTTCCTGCCCACCGAAGGACACTTGTTCGAGATGTCCTTCGAGAACGCGTTCGGCGAGTACGACTATCCGCGCGGCGAACTGGACTACCGCCGTTACTTCCTCGTGCGTGAACGGCCGGACGGTTCCGGCCGCCACGTGCTGGCGGCCAGCATCGGCGGTGGCGTTTCCGGCACCAACACGCCGCTGTTTGAGAACTACTTCGCCGGCGGCTTCACCACCCTCCGCGGCTTCCACTTCCGTGGCGCATCGCCGGTCGAACACACAGTCACGGTCGGCGGTCGTTTCCGGCTGCTCGGATCGTTCGAATACATGCTGCCCCTCACCGCCGACGATATGATCCGTACCGTGGCCTTCGTTGACTACGGCACCGTCGAAGAAGACGTCCGCCTCGACTGGGACAACTTCCGCGTCGCGCCCGGATTCGGCTTCCGCATCACGGTCCCCGCACTCGGACCAGCACCGCTCGCGTTCGACTTCGCCTTCCCCGTGTGCAAGGCAGACACCGATGACACACAGGTCTTCAGCTTCTTTGTCGGATTCGGCCGCGGCTGACGGCGCGGACCAGCAGACCTCGATCATGCGCGCCTCGATCAGACACGATCGTCCAGCACCAGCGGCTCACGGCCGAACCGCGCGCGCAACCGGTTGACGCGCACACGCAACCCCGGACGAGACAGAATACTCTGCTCCAGACGACGCTTGCCCGGAAAGTCCAACAGTACCAGACCAATGACCACGGTCAGCAGCCCCTGGCCCGGAATGCCCGGCACGGACAGAACCCCCCCCAGGAGCACGAGAAACAGACCGAGCAGGTTCTTAAGAACGATCCCGGTCCAGCGAATCACTCGGTGCCGGTCGATCCAGAGCTCGCGCTGATGTGAATCGAGGAAATAGGTGGACGGAAGGTGTACCAGCAAAACCGTGATGGCCACGATACTTACCGCGAACGAAGCAATCCACAGCAGAGCCAGTCCGACCACGTATTCCCAGTTCACGCAGTTGCCTCAATGCCTGTTTGCCATAGAATACCGCATTCTTCAGCCGGTGGTGTGAAACTTTACCTCGCGTCGCGGGTTAATTCTACTGTCGGACAGCTGCCCGTTCGGCAGGATACGATAGGGCAGTCCGCCAGGATTGCAAGGGTCAGGAGGAGCATCCATGTCGATTCGCTTCGTATGCCGAAATGGCCATGCGCTCAAGGCCAACGTCCGCCACGCGGGTCGCAAAATGCGATGTCCCCGCTGCAAGGTGGCGGTCTGGGTGCCACAGCCCCAGCTGCAAACGCCCCGGGCCGAAAACAACCTGACTGACACCCAGGCGGTCCGCTTGCTGGGTTCCTATCATCCCAGCCAGCGTACGTTGCTTGCTGCTCCTGCGCCATCACCGACTGCGAAAGAGCGACCGTGTCCCAAGTGCAACACGATGGTGCCGATGCTCTGCCGCGTCTGCCCGTCGTGCAACACGTACCTGGGTTCCTGACCGGTCGACAGCGCGCTGTGCGCGCGTCGCGGAAGCGGCTAGGACCGGAGCGGAGGGTGCGCTGCGGAGCGCGTCCCGGGCAGTTCGCTCATGAGTACGACGACCGATCGCGCGCGGACCCGGTAGTATGACTGCCGCACCGGCACTTCCTGACCCGGCGGATGGATATCCTGTGGGCTCTCCTGGGAGGTATCGACAACCAGCTTCCAGCGGCCCGGCTGGAACTCCTGAATGTCAAAACGCGCGTCTTCCCAGTGGGTGTTGATCATGACGTAGAAATCCACATCCTTCTGGGCGCCGCCGTGCAGGCAGAATGCCAGGTGCCGGGACTCCGGCGACATGTCCACCTGACGCCCCGTGCCGTACCAGCGAATATCGTCGCGCCAGAACCGGCTCCGCGAAATGCTCGGGTGCGCCTTGCGGAGAGCGATCATGAGCCGGAAGAAGCGGAACAGATCGCGATGCTCGTGCAGCCGGTCCCAGTTCAGCCAGGTGGTTTCGTTGTCCTGGTTGTACGGGTTGTTGTTGCCCCCCTGCGTATGCAGGAATTCGTCACCGGCAGAGAACATCGGCGTGCCATTGGCCAACATCAGCAGGCAGCAGAAATTGCGCGCCTGTTGCTTGCGCAGCGCCACGACGCTGCGCGGCACGTTGACGTCCCCCTCCCAGCCACAGTTCCAGCTGTTATTCTCCATGTGCCCGTCCGTGTTGCCATGCCCGTTGACCCAGTTGTGCCGCTCGTTGTAGCTCACCAGGTCGTAGAGCGTGAACCCGTCGTGGCTGTTCACATAGTTCACGCTCTGGTACGGATGGCAGGCATGCATGACGTCGTCCGGGAAAAGATCGTCGCTGCCATAGATGCGCCGCATGATGTCCGGGATCAGCCCGCCGTCGCCTTTGACGAACCGCCGCATATCGTCACGAAAGCGACCGTTCCATTGGAACCAGCGTTTGCCGGGAAAGCCGGTCCCCAGCTGATACAGCCCGGCCGCATCCCAGGGCTCGGCAATCAATCGCACCCCCCCCAGCACCGGATCGGACCGGATCGCCGAGACGATCCACGAGTCCTCTGTACTGACGGTCCCGTCGCTCTGCCGAGTGAACACGGACGCCAAATCGAAGCGGAAGCCGTCCACATGCATCTCGACGACCCAGTGCCGCAGGCTGTCGAGGATCATCCGGCCGACATACCGGTTAGCGCAGTGCAGCGTGTTGCCGGTACCCGAGAAGTTCTTATAGGGATGGCTGGGTGGCCCGCCCAGGATGTAATACGTGGTGTTGTCGATCCCCTTGTAGCTATAGCAGGGGCCGCGGTTGTCGCCTTCCGCCGTATGGTTGAACACGACGTCCAGGATCACTTCGATGCCCGCATCGTGCAGCGCGCGCACCATCTCTTTGAATTCGTCGTGGGCGGCGTGGCGGGCCGACGCATAGGCGTGGTGGGGGGCGAAGAAATTGAGTGTCATGTAGCCCCAGTAATTGCCTTCCTGCGGGTCGTATTGGTGCACCGGCATCAACTCCACGGCCGTGATGCCCAACTCCTGCAGGTAGGGGATCTTCTCGATCACGCCGCGATAGGTGCCACGCTGTTCCGCCTTCACGCCGCTGTTGGGGCGCCGCGTGAACCCGCGGATGTGCATCTCGTAGATGATCAGGTCGTGCTCGTGAAACGGTACATCCCGTTCCCCCCAGTCAAACGGCGGCTCGTCTTCGTACAGCACCCCCAAGGGCGCTCGGCCCCAGTTGCAGCCGGGCCCAATCGCCGCCCGCCGGTCGAAGGTCGCGGGAAAATGCACCGATTTCGCGTAGGGATCGAGAATCAGCTTGTCCGGGTCAAACGCGTGCAACTCGAACGGACCGCCGCCCTGCGGACCGTCAATCTGGTACGCATAGTACCGCGCGCCGTGCATCTCTTTCTTGGGGATGCGGCAGTGCCAGATGCGGCCCGACTTGTTGACCAGATGATTCAACCGCTTCTGCACAACCGGATGTGCCACATCGCGCGGGTGAAACAGCAGCAGGGTGACCGACGTCGCGTGCTTGGAGTAGAGCGCGAAATTGAACGCGTTCTCCGCGGCAATCCAGGTCGTGCCGAGTGGGAAGGCCGCCCCTTCCGTGGTGTACCAGTTGTTGGTCCGGCGTACGCCCATGGCAAGTCATTTCGTAACGGTCGTAGCGAACTCACCAGTTGTCGCGATGGCGCCAACCTTGCCTGTGCGGATGCCCAGATTATCCTGCGGGACTGGCAACGCCTGCGGGACTGGCAACGCCTAGGGAAGCTCGGCCTGGGAGGTAATCTATTGTACACCACAATCGGCTGCCCGCTTGGCACCGGCCGGGATTCCGCAAACAATGGGGAGGATTCGCTGGGGCCCGTCACCGTTTCCGCAGGCTGCAGCGAGACGCCGGTGCCGGAAATGACGAATTACCCTCGCAAACGGAGTTGAACGCATCCCATGCCAGATCAACGGATCCCCGGAGTCGTTGCACCGCCTGATGCGCTGACGGATATCGGACGCTTGACCGACGCCTACTACGCGCGCCAGCCCGACCTGGATGACCCGCGTCAACTCGTCTCGTTTGGCACAAGCGGACATCGGGGAACCTCCACGGACGGCACGTTCACCGAGCCGCACATTGCGGCGATCACCCAGGCCATCTGCGACTACCGCTGCCAGCAGCGCTACACCGGGCCACTGTTTCTCGGCAAGGACACGCATGCGCTCTCCGCACCGGCGGAACAGACGGCCCTGGAAGTGCTGGCCGCCAACGGCGTACAGACCGTCATCCAGCAGGAGAACGGCTACACGCCCACGCCGGTTATCTCGCGCCTTATCTTGACGCATAACAGCGCGCAGCCGGCCGCGCTGGCCGACGGCATTGTGATCACCCCGTCCCACAATCCGCCGTCCGACGGCGGGTTCAAGTACAACCCGCCCCACGGCGGTCCCGCAGATACGCAGGCCACGAACTGGATTCAGCAGCGCGCCAATCAGCTGCTGCGCACCGGGCAGGAGATTCGCCGGGTCCACCTCCAGTCGCCGCAGGCCGGCGCGTGCGTGCAGTCTGCCGACCTGATCGGGCCCTACGTCGCGGCGCTGGACCGCGTCCTGGACTTCGATGTGATACGCTCGGCCGGCCTTAAACTGGCGGTCGACCCGCTGGGCGGTGCAGCCGTCGCGTACTGGGTACCCATCCAGGAGCGGTACCGGATCGATCTGCAGATCGTCAACGACCGGGTCGATCCCCAATTCGCGTTCATGCCTCTGGATCATGATCGCAAGATCCGCATGGATTGCTCGAGTCCGTACGCGATGGCCAATCTGGTGCAACTGAAAGACCAGTTCGACGTCGCCTTCGGCAACGACCCGGACGCGGATCGGCATGGCATCGTCACCCGGTCTGCCGGATTGATGAATCCCAACCATTACCTGGCGGTCGCCATCCGGTACCTGTTCTCGCACCGGCAGCAGTGGTCCCCGCAGTTGGCTGTCGGCAAGACGGCGGTCAGCAGCGGCATCATCGATCGCGTCGCCAACGCGCTCCAGCGGCGCGTGGTGGAAGTCCCCGTGGGGTTCAAGTGGTTTGTCGACGGCCTGCACAGCGCCCAGTTCGGGTTTGCGGGGGAGGAGAGTGCGGGGGCCAGTTTCCTGTGCCAGGACGGCAGTGTCTGGACGACCGACAAGGACGGCCTGATTCTGGGACTGCTGGCGGCCGAGATCACCGCCCGCACTGGCCGCGATCCGGGCGAACATTTCGCGGAGATCGCGCAGCAGTTTGGCCATCCCTGTTACCGCCGCCTGGACGCGCCGGCCGACGGACGGCAGAAAGCCGTCCTGCAGAACCTGTCTCCGGATCTGGTGACGACGTCGACTCTGGCCGGCGATCCAATTGTCGACAAGCTCACCTGCGCTCCCGGCAACCAGGCGTCGCTGGGCGGATTGAAGGTTGTCACGGCCCAGGGCTGGTTTGCCGCCCGCCCGTCCGGCACGGAAGACATCTACAAGATCTACGCCGAGAGCTTCCAAGACGAAGCGCACCTGCAACGCATCATCGACGAAGCGCAGGAAATCGTCTCCGCCGCGCTGCGCGCCGCACAGTGATACCGGCGGTGGCAGCCACCAGAAGCGCTCCCGCTCGGAACCCCGCATGCGGAATCCGGACCGTCGGTCGGGGCACCCCATAGTCCCCGACGGGTCAGAACCGTCTGACGCGCCGCGGTGCCCCTGGTACTGGCGGAAATCGCCGCCGTGCAGTGAGGATGGCGGGATTCGAACCCGCGACCTACGGATTAAAAGTCCGTTGCTCTACCGCCTGAGCTACATCCTCCGATTGAACTTACGACGACATGATATAACTCGCCGAAATGATACAGAACTCGCGGTCGACGGCAAGGCGTACATCGTGGCTCGTCCCGCTGAACCCTGGTACTGGAAGGCCCGCAAAGTCTGGGACGTCTGCCACAAGGCTGGGCGCGTCCTCCTCGGACCCCAACGCAACGCGGCCCTCCGCCAGTACCACGAGATGATTATGGCGAAGCCGGACCACGAACGCCAGCCCGTACCCGTGGGCAGCTCAGCCACGGCCGCGCTTCCCGGGGCCAGCCGGCAATGTGCCGCTCGTGGCGGGCTCGGACAGCGCCGCTAGAAATCGTATGCAATGCTGGAGTAGATGTGACGAGCTCGCCGCGGGAACGCATGCCCGATCGTACAACTCTCCCGCGAGTTCCGTTATACTATGCACCGGCAGCGCCATGGTGTGACATCGCTCGCGATACGGCCGCGTGACCGTGAATGCGGCGCGTGACGCGCGCGTGTCACACCCTACGGCGACTGGCAACGTTGTGGACGAGGGTTCACGGGCGTCTTGAAAAACCACCGGTTTTGACACAGCTCTGACTGGGACGTGACATGACACTCGATAGCGATAATCCCTACCTGCCGCCCAACGTGATGCAAAAGCCAATGGCTGATCACCGGTCGGTGGTCGGGACCGTGTTCTTTGCCATCAATATCATCGTTGCGGCCTTTCTCATTTTCATTAGCGTCGTGGCTGTGGTACTACCGGAAAGTCCGTACTCCTTCCTTGGGGGAATCATGCTGTTACCTCCCGCTGCATGTGCTGCGATAATGGAGTGGGTAGCGTGGTACCGTCGTGGGCATGTACTGGAACGGGTTCTTGGCGGTCTATGTCTTGGAGTTGCCGCACTGGTGGCGTTCGGTGTGATCTCCGGCGTGGCAGAAGCACTGCAAGACACGTGGCCAGAAGGTTTCGAGTGGTTTGTAGGTATCGGCCTTGCCATTACTTCGTACTTCGTTGCCTGCGGTGCTTGGCGAGTCTCGCATAGCGTACAACGTGGCCTGGGGCAACGCCCCAGGAAATCGAAGCCATAGCACACGTTTGGCTGAAGGCCAAACTCACCTACGGCATGGTCTCCCATGTGTGAATATGGCCTTCGGCGTATCGTGTGGAAATCGGTACGGAACCCCGGGGTGCGCTGCTGCGCCGCAACCTATACTTCAACAGTGGTGATGCAAACCCACTCGCGAGCTGTCCGGCACATGGTTGTGGAGAAACTCAGATGAAACGTGTGGCGTTATATGCAGGCCTTTGGCTGTGGGCGATGGGTGCTTCGAACGTGGCGGCGCAGACCAACTGGGGCGAGCGGCTCGGTTTTCCGCCGGGCCGGCGCGTGGTCATTCTCCACGCCAACGACATGGGGATCGCGTACGAGTTCAATCGGCCGGTCGAAACCGGACTCCAGGAAGGACGGCTGACATCAGCCAGCTGCCTGTCGGTCGGGCCGTGGTTTGCAGAGTGCGTGGAGTGGGTGCAGGCCAACCGGGACAAGGATGTCGGCCTCGCGTTATCGTTCGTCAGCCCCAGCAGGGCCGTGCAATGGGGTCCGGTCGCGCCGTGCGACAAGGTTCCCAGTCTGACCACTGCCGACGGCCAGTTTCCACCGACCACGGTGCAATTCATGTTGCGTGCCGACGTGGACCAGGTCCGGCGGGAAGCTGCCGCACAGCTGGACCGGGCCCGCAGGGCAGGCATCAAACCGTCACATCTGCATCCCCATCTCGGCGCCATTCTGACCCGCATCGATCTGCTGCAGGTCTACCTCGACCTGGCTCAGGAGGCCTGGATTCCGGCGGTCATGGTCGACTTTACGCCGGAACTGGTCGAATGCTTCCATGCCCGGGGTATCCACATCACCGCGGAGATGATTGACGCCGTGGCCCGGTACCCGCTGCCCAAGATCGACGATATCCAGAATGTGCCGCCGGCGGACACGTACGAGGAAACACGCGAGCGATTCTGCGACGTGATACGCAGCCTGAAGCCGGGAATCACCGAGGTGTTCCTGAATCCCGCAGACGACACACCGGCACTGCGCCGCATGAACGACAAGTGGCAGCAGCGCGTGTGGGAAGCCCAACTGCTGGCCGATCCCACAGTGCCGGAGTTCCTCCAACAGGAACAGATCATTCTGACCGACTGGCGCGAAATCATGCAGCGATTCGAGACGGTGAGAGTCGAACGTGAAGTGGAAGAAGAGTAGCAGCGTTGGCGCCCGATCGACAACCGCTCGGATGCCCGCCCCGACGATATCCTCTTACTGCGACGAAGACGACTCATGAGACAATTCAGCATCCAACCCGTTCCAGTTCACGGACGTGGCTCTCTCCATGCGTGCATACTCCTGCTGGCCAGCCTGCTCACCCTGCCTCTGAGTGCTCCCGGCACCGCCGCCGGTCAGCCGTCCGGCCAGGAGGCGGCCGGCGCGACCGAGCGTCAACGTGAAGTCATGGCGTGGTTCGATAAGTACCTCACCGACACCGATCTCATGCTGCCGGGCACGGCGGACAAGCTGCGGTCCGCCGTGGCCCAGATGTCTCCCAGCCAACTGGACCGCTGGCTGACACAGACCAACCAGCTGCGCGTGTATGTGGAGAGTCTCGAGTGGCAGGCTACGAAGAAATGGCTGCACGGCTTCCTGAAAGTGCAGGCCATCTACAGCGAGAAGGAGCTGCAGGAATTCCGCCAGAAGCTGTTCGAAGCTGATGCCGACCAGCTGCTGACCATGCTGCAGCAGATCCAGGCCAAGCACGAGTCGATAGTCTGGATGCACCAGGCGGCGGGCAAGATGCGCCAAGCGGACCTGCAGGGACGAAATACGGCCGTCGCGCGCCGGGCGGACGCCGGCAGTGCCGCGCGCACGGCAGCGCGGCGGGATGTGCCGCTGTTCGGCAACGCCAGTCAGGGCCGCAGCGTCCGCAAGCCGGATTCCGGCTACCGCGTGCCCAGACCCTTGATCAACTCCCGCACCGTCGCCGCCTGGGAAGTCTGGCGCAACGCGTGGTAACATATGGGCAGGTCATTCTGGATGGTGGACCCCCATAGGAGCTCGATTCGCATGACACGCTTCGTTCACGTCGCCGTACTGCTGGTCGCCAGCCTGACCAGCCTGGTCCTGGCCACTGGCGCCTCCGCAAGCTCAGACACGCCCGGTGTCCGATCGTGGCCGGCACCGGCTGGCGAGGCGGTGTCCGAGCAATACGAATTGCAGCTCAACGGAACGGCCGTTCCCGTGTATGCTTGCCGCGTTTCCGCCGTGCCGCTCAACCAGGTCTGGCCTGGGTATCAGCGTCCCCTGGACCAGACCGAGCTGGCGGGCTTCGCCTACTGGGAGATGGAGCAGCCGGTGCAGATTGAAATCCAGTCCCGGCAGGCAGTGCAGTCGGTCGTCGTCCGGCCGATCGCGCTGGGGATCCAGCCGGTCATCGACGGCAACCGGATTTCGTTCACGCTGGATCGTCCGGCGCAGCTCGTGGTGGAAGTCAATGGGCCGCACGGTGCGCTGCATCTGTTTGCTGATCCGCCCGAACAGGGCGCGCCGGCGGAAGGCGCGCCTGGAGTCCGCTACTTCGGTCCGGGCGTTCACCGGCCGGGCAAGATCGAGCTGCAGAACAACGAGACGGTGTATCTGGCCGGCGGCGCGGTGGTCTACGGCTGCATTCACGCCAGCGGAGCTGAGCATATCCGGATCGCCGGGCGCGGCGTGCTGGACGTCAGCACGTTCGAGCGGGGCCAGGGGGGCGGCGCGATCCGACTCACGAACTGCCAGGATGTGACGATCGAGGGTATCGTCATGCGAGACCCCGATGTCTGGTGCTGCAGCCTGTTCGGCTGCAACCAGGTGACAATTTCCCGTGTGAAGCTGGTGGGCCTGTGGCGGTACAATGCTGACGGGATCGATGTCTGCAACAGCCAGAACGTCGACGTCTCGGACAGCTTCGTGCGCGCCTTCGACGATGCGCTGGTCGTCAAGGGGCTGCAGCCTGGCACCCGCGACAGCCGCCCGGTGCAGCATGTCACGTTCCGCCGCTGCGTGATCTGGTGCGACTGGGGCCGAGCCATGGAGATCGGTGCCGAGACCTGCGCGCCTGAAATCGCGCACGTCACCTTCGCAGACTGCGACATCGTGCGCACGACCCATATCGCCATGGACATCCAGCATGGCGATCGGGCGGATATCCATGACATCCGTTTCGAACGCATCCGCGTGGAGATCGACGACCAGAACCCGCAGCCGCGGATGCAGCAGCAGCGCGACGAGAAGTACCCGGCGGAGGCTCACCAGGGCCATTGCCCCGCCCTGATGGTAATCGTGATCCACAAGACCCCCTACTCGCGCGACGAAACACAGGGGAACGTGCGCGACGTCTTGTTCCGCGACATCACGGTGCTCAGCACCCTGGAGCCGCCGTCATCGTTTCGCGGCTTCGACGCCGAGCACTCGGTAGCTGGCGTGACCATCGAGAACCTGCGGTTCAACGACCGCGTGATTCAGGACGCCGCGGCAGCCCGGCTGACGATCGGCCCCCATGTGTCTCAAGTCACATTCAGCGCTGCAGCTGCCGCAAACGACGCGCAACCTTGATCGATCGGGCGCCGTAACCGTGTCCGGTCACGGTCACGGTCGCCGCTCATCGCTCAGCGCCTCAACCGCCGCGGCCACCCGGTCCCGCACGACAAAGACCCGAGCGGGATCGGGGAGGATTCGCGTGGAGTAGCGTCCACCTGCATTCGGGATCGTCACGAGTTCCTGTGCATACGCCATGGCCTGCTCGGCCGCGGCGGTGTCGGCACCCGCCGCCCCCGCCTGCTCGATGAGTTCGCGCAACAGGTAGAGATACTCGTAGTCCTCGCACCCTTCGCGCACCTGCTCGAGCCGGATGGAGGTGACGGGACCGTCGTGGCCGATCGGCGCCCCGGGGTAGGCGAGGAAGCCGTCGCCATTCGGATAGCGCACGTAGTACGCGTTCTCCGGCGTGTCGCTCTGAAAGATGTAGCTGTGCCAGCCCCACGTGTATGGATCGTATGTCAACCAGTTGATGCCCCAGAACTCGTAAGCTTCCGCGCCATACTTGAAGCAGTATGCCGGCAGCAGCCGCTCCACCGCACAGTAGGGCGTATCCGTGCACATCTGACCGTCGGTTGTCCAGCGGATGCGGTCCCCGGCAGTTCGGCGACGGGCGATAACGTCGGGGGACACGATCCCGTAGTGGCCGATGCCCCAGCAGTTGATGTAGCCGTCCCATTCCGGGATGTGGGCCCAGGTGCTGCAGTAGATGAAGATCTCCGGATCGACCTCGTGAATCATCTGACACAGTGCCTTCATCTGCGCGATGATATCCGGCTGGCTGTAGAACGGCTCGTCTGAGATGTACAACACGCACTTCTTGTCCCAGCCGCGCTGCTTGAGGTGCTCCCAATACGTTCTCAGGACGGCCTGGTAGGCCTGCTTGAACTGGGGGCGCAGCACACTGCGGTCGGCACCCGGGTAGGGATAGTCTCCCTCGTACGGTTTCTCTCCGAACTTCTCCCCCGGAGGGAATCCCCAACCGAACAGGTAGAAGTACCAGGGCGTGTAGAAGTGCGTCATCCCGAGTTCGTCCAGCGCGTACTCGGCCGCCTGATCGAAGTCCGTAAAGTCGGCAACGACCTGGCCATTCTCGTAGCGAATGTCCGGTGCTGGTTCGATGGTATCCGGGCAGACGCGGTGCTCGGCCATGAATTTCAGAAAGTCGCGGCGCACTTCCCGAGGCGACTTGCCCGGAATATCCCACCGGCTGCTCATACGCAGATCGTAAACTGCTGCGACGTGGTTTTCCTTGGGCAGTGCGAAGTCCCACACGTGGACCGTGAAGGGGACTCGCCCGAGTTCAGCGCCGTCGGCAGTGGTGAGCCGGACGGTACCCATGTAGTCGCCGGGAGCAGCCGCGGCCGCGGTTCGGAAGGTAATCCATACCGGCTGAGTCACACCCGCCGGGAGTTCGAAGGTATCGCGGGGCAGCAGCGGATCAGGCCAGTAGCCTGCCCAGCCGTCACACGCCGGCGCAGACGCCGGATACTTGCGGACCCATGCAGCCGTTTTCGTAGAGTAGTAGTTGGTGGGATAGTCGATGGGCACATACCCGACGACCCCGATCTCCAGGTCATTGAGCACGGTACCGGCCGCGCTGCGCGGCGCGTCGACCTGCACATGTACGTGCGGCACGGCACGATCCGAACGTACGGCCAGCTGCAGCGGTTCGAATTCGTTGCGCGCCATGCTGATCCGGGCAGGCGGGGCGTCCGGCGGCGGCGTGTCTTCCTGAAATACCTTGACGACCGAGTTGACCTGCCAGATCGCGATTCCTCGGATGGCGGGACTCGTGCGCGACTCGAGCCGACCGACACGGCCAGCAGTCACCTCCAGCAATAGCGCTCCATCATGCCACGCTGTGCCGGTGGAGTTCATGGTCAGGTGGAGCTGGCAATGGGCGACATCGTCCGGCATCGTGAACACACCCGACACGAGCGACCAGTCGGTCGTGCCATCGATCGCCGGACCGGCACCGACCATCTGGGCCTTTTCGCACAGCGCGCCGGCAGCGTTACGGAAGTGGGCGTGCAGTTGCAGACCTCCCTGCAGCTCCTCGCACTTCAACCAGCAGGCATAGAGATACGACTTGCGCGGCTCGACCGGTACATCCTGGCGCCAGCCGAACCAGTTGGGCGCTGAATCGTGCGGAATACTGATGCGCGCGCACAGCGCGCCGAACAGACCGGGTTCAACCAGACGCATCGCGGACTGCGCCGGGCGCTCACCTTCGCCGCCTCCCGACCAGTCGGCGGGGACCCCGGTACCGAGTTCGAAGCTGGGATTCCGCACCAGATTGCGGGGGCTGTGGAGCAGCGTCTCGTAGCCCGGCGCAGCAGCGGCCTGCGGCGTCAGCGTCTCGGCCTCCGGGAGCGCAGCGCCGGTGCGGGGGAGCAGTGCACCGTCGGCATCCAGCGCGTTGTCCAACGCCGCGCGCTGGTCCGGACCAGCTTGGGAGCTGGGTCCGGCCAGATACACGTAGCAGACCTGCAGCGTGCGCGGCGGCACAAGGCCCCCCTCGATCAACAACAGGTCCTGGAACTGGTAGGACGGCACCACCTGGCCGTTCAGGACAGCGCGCACCTGCTCCCGCCCGCCGCGAGTGCGTGCCAACACACCGGCCAGATCGACGGAGATCAAGCCTGGTACCATCGGCGTGTCGCTGTAATTGGCCACCCGCACGGGCACACGGCACTGCCAGGTACGGCTGTCCGCCGGATCGTCATCGTACCAGGGTGCATCGGTACCGACCTCCGCGACGTGGAGCGACTCGCGGGCCCCGGCCGTGGCTGACACGCGAGGGGGCTCCAAGCACTCGAGCGACACATCGTCGAACCACGCCGTGCCCGTCCCATAGAGCACTGTGCCCACATCCGCCCGGTCCGCTTCCGCGGGGGCAGTGAACTCCGCGACCACCTCCCGCCACTCATAGGTGCCCCCTCCGCCCGAGAGCATCGGCGCGATGAGCATGGAGTTCTGCGCGTTCCCCACGTGAATGTACCAGCCGGCGTAGCCGACGACGTCCTGCGCTCTGACCCATGCGCGCAGGACATAGCGAGCTCCGCCGGTAATGAGCAGGCCCTGCTGCCGCGTCGCGATCCAGGTGGACGGCGCGCCGGAATCTACGCTCGTCTGCATGCAGCGCTGGCCTGACCGGGGCTGCACGTCCACCCACGCAATGCGGTGCTGAGCGTCCAGCGTGTCGTTGTGCCAGCCCGCGGGAACCGCCCCATCACCCGCCTCGAATCCGCCGTTCCGGATGCCGAGCTGAGCCGGCAGCCAGTCCGGAACGCCCCACGCCGCCGGGTTGTCGAAGTACACCCAGTACCGGGCCGTAGCACCTGCCGCGCACTGGGCTGGCAGGATCAACCGGCACCCATCCGGAATGGGCCCCGCGTGGATCTCCTCACCATCGGGACCGACAATGTTGTAGAGCATCTCCAGTCCGGTGTCGTCGCACACGCGCACCGCTTCGACACCTGCACCTGCAAGGTCCGCCTGCCGTGGGGCACGGCCAACCTCGACTCCTACCGGCACACCGCGGGCTTCCTGTTGTGCGTCGTTGCGTACCGTGATCGGCAGCCGGCTGCGCCAGCTGTCGCCATTACTCAGACAGAAACCTTCGTGCCACGCGTCCGCCAGCCCCGGAGCGGCGTGCAGGCAGACGGCGACAACCAGCGGTGCGATCAGACAGTTCATGGCTTGCGGTCCGGTTGAGTGGGTGACGGCTGGTACCGAGCGTAGCGCGGAACCGCACCACGTCAGCATGTGCGGACGTGGCGCGCGGGCTGATCTGGTTTGTCGCGGTGCCGCGCGACGACAGCCCCAATATACTGCGGCTCGGACAAACGCCTCAAGAAGTCCGGCACAGCCGCTTCCAGAAACACGTGCGGCGTTTCCGCCTGCAACGCTGGGGATAATTGACCTTTTGGTTAGGCCAACAGACGTGCGGCGCAACACCAGTCAATCGCTTCCCAACTGTACCCCAGGTGCTCGTTGGTCGCCGCTCCGGCAGATGGCGGGCCCGGCCGAAGTACCCTACAATGGGCACCAGATTTCTGAGGCGCGGCAGACTGACACGGTGCGACGCGAGCCGGTCGTCTGCCGTCATCTCCTCTTCACTACACCTGCCCGTGTAACAGGAGCGACACGCCATGACCACTCAAGACAACCTGCAGGCTGCTTTTGCCGGTGAAAGCCAGGCGAACCAAAAATATCTGGCCTTCGCTGCCAAAGCGGACGCGGAAGGCTATCCCCAGATCGCGCGGCTGTTCCGGGCCATTGCGGCCGCGGAAACCGTCCATGCACACGCCCACCTGCGTGTGATGGGTGGCATCGGCGATACTCAGAAGAACCTCCAGACCGCGATCGAAGGCGAGGCGTACGAGTTCCAGGAAATGTACCCGGCCTTCATCAAGACGGCAGAAACCGAAGGCAACAAGCCGGCGCTCACTTCGTTCCGCAACGCCAATGCCGTCGAGAAGACCCACCACGGACTCTACAGCCAGGCGCTCGAGTCGCTGCAGGCCGGAAAAGACCTCGCCCCGGCCGCCATCTACGTGTGTGACGTCTGCGGCCACACGCACGTGGGGGAAGCGCCTGAAAAATGCCCGGTCTGCGGTGTACCCAAGAACCGGTTCAAGGAAGTCGCGTGATCTGCCGGTCCACTCAGCCCAAGATCACATAGACGCCAATCTGCACACTCGTCACCAGGATCGCCCAGAAACGGGTGCTGCGCCACCACGGCCGGCGCACACCCGTCGGGTCGATCAAGTGCGCGGGGAGCAGTATCAGCCAGAGCAACAGAGCGACAAACACGCTCGTAAAGGCTACCTTGCCCCAGAATGGCCCGCCACCAACTCCCGTCGTCTCGGTAACCGCCAGCAACCACAGGGCCGTACTCATGATCCGGACTCCTCGCGCGTGGGGATCCAGCAGACCAGACCACGCAGGCGTTCTTCGTCGTACGGCCGCGTGAAGAGACTCACCACGACCGCCCCCGTCACGGCCGCCACGAAGGACCACCAGGCAACCCACAGGTAAGACACCGTGTACTCCGCACCCAGTACAAACCGTACGGAGTGCAAGGCGACCGCCGTGCCCACACCCAGCAACATACCCACCAGGGCGCCCGAGGACGTCGTGCGGCGGGTCAGCATGCCCAGCAACAGCAGCGCCAGCAGCGGACCCTGGAAAAACGTCATGAACGTCTGGAACGCTTCGAACACGGACCCGAACACCGGCTGGATGATGCGGGCAAAGGCAATCCCCACCAGCAGGAACACCACCACGAGCGCCTGCCCGGCACGCAGGTAGTGCGCGTCCGTCCGATCCGGCACCAGCGGACGATACAGATCGGTGATCACCAGCGTGCTGGCCGAGTTGATGTACGAGTCGAGATTGGCCACCACCCCGGCCAGGAAGGCGCCCACCACAATCCCTAGCACTCCGGTGGGCAGCAACTTCACCACCAGCAGCGGCAGAACACGATTGGCTACTCCTTCCGTCCACTGGCTCGGATCGCCCAGCTGCTCGTGCAGCAGAGCCAGACCGATCAGCCCGGGGAGTACCAGCAGGACTGGAAAGAACAGCTTCAACACCGCACAGAAGACATACGACGCGCGGGCCTGGTTCTGGCTGCCGGCACCCAGCGTGCGCTGGACAATCGCCTGGTTGCCGATCCAGTACGCCGGCCCGAGCACGAAGCCCAGCCCCAGCAGGACCGCCGGCCAGGGGAACACCGGATGGTCGGCGGGCAGCACCAGGTGCAAATGGTGCGAGGTCCAGTCCAACTGGCTGACCGTCGTCTGCACCCCCTCCCAGCCTCCGACGTGCTGCAGACCCAGAATGCAGATCAGGGCAGCGCCCACAATCAGCACGACACAGGAGATGGCGTCGGTCAGGACGACCGCCTTCAGGCCGCCAGTCGTCGTGAAGACTCCGACGACCACCGCCGTGACGCCGACCGACCACCAGAAATTCCAGCCCAGTAACGCTTCGAACATCACCGCCGCACTGACCAGGATGGTGCCGACCGTCCCCATCATGAAGCATGCCCACAACAACGCGAAGAAGGTCCGCACGGCTCCGTTGTAGCGGCGGCCCAGATATTCGGGCACAGTGTAAACGCCGGCTATCCACAGAAACGGCATGAACAGGAAGGCCGCGGCCAGCACCGGAAACGCGCAGCCGATGAAGTCGAAGTTCATCATCACCAGGCCGTACCGGTAGCCGTCGGCGGCCAGACCGATCATGTCCTTGGCCCCGATGTCCGACACCACCAGGGACATGCCCACGGCCCACCAGGGGAGCGTCTTGCCAGCGAGAAAGTAGTCCTGGCTGGTCTTCACGCCGCGGGTGAGCCAGATTCCCACCCCGACGACGGTGGCCAAATAGATGGCCACCAGGGCCATATCCAGGTACTGAAGTTGAGCAGTCTCCATCAGCGACAGGATCCCACAACAGGCTGCTGGTCAATCAACGTCACAGCGAGTCGCCATTATTGCGCACAGCGCTCGGCGAGGAAAGACGCCCGCCGACGCTAAACGAGCGGTCGCGGGCGGGCCCACCTGAGCGCGCCGCGTCCCGCGGCACCATCTCCTCCGCCGCCCCGTCCCCGTCCCCGCCCCCAGCGCTGGTATACTGGCCTGCCAGGGCCATGGCAAATCATAAGACACGTGTAGCGAGGGTCCACGCCAATGTCACGCAACCTGTCAAGCAGACGCGTCCTGTGCTGGGTGATCGCGGGAGCGGTCTGGAGCTGGACGTCCAGTGCTGTGGAAGCGCAGAAGATCTTCATCATGACTGACCTGGAGGGAGCCAGCGGGGTCTACAAATTTGCCCAGACGCGCGACCCGGATCCGGAACTCGGCCGGCAGGCGAATGCCTACCTGATGGAAGATCTCCGCCACGTCGTGCGCGGCCTGCGCGCCGGGGGCGCGACGGAGATCATGATCGTCGACGGACACGGCTCCCAGGCCTTTGTGCCGCATCTGATGGAGCCCGGTGCCAAGTACCTGACAGGCCTGCCACGTCCCCGGGGCAGCGGCGGGCTGGACGGTTCGTTCGCCGGCCTGGTCCAGATCGCGGCGCACGCGATGATGGGAACGCCCGACGGTGTGCTGTGCCACACACAGTCCTCGCGCAGCGAGAATCGGTACTGGTACAACGGCGTCGAATCGGGCGAGTTGGCGCAGTGCGCTGCAATTGCCGGTTATTATGATGTGCCCACCATCATGGTCAGCGGCGACGAGGCCACGTGCCGCGAGGCAAGGCAGTTCTTCGGTCCGGAATGTGTGACCGTGGCGGTGAAGGAGGGAGTAGCCCGCGAGGCGGCCATCCTTTATCCGTTTGCAGAAACCCACCAGGCGCTCTACGACGGGGCCAAACGCGCCATGGAGGTCATCGACAAGTGCAAACCGTACAAACTCACGGTTCCCATCCAGGCCAAGAAACAGTGGCTGATCTTCGACGAACCGGGCAAACCGGGCCGGTTGACAACCAAAGAGGGGACCATCGACGACGTACTCCAGCTGTTAGATTTCTGAACCTGGTGGGAGTTCCCCCGGATGCCACACAGCACGGATACCGCAGTGACGTTCCTGCACACCGCCGACTGGCAACTCGGGAAGCCGTTTGCCCGTGTGGAGGACGTACAGAAGCGATCGCTGATCCAGCAGGAGCGTATTGGTGTCCTCCACCGTATTTCGGAAGCAGCCCAGGCGCAGCGCGCGGAGTTCATTGTGGTGGCCGGCGACCTGTTTGACTCGCCCCGCGCCACGAAAGCGACAGTGTCCGCGGCGTGCAGCGCCATCGGAGCCATGCAGGTTCCCGTGTACGCCATCCCGGGCAATCACGATCATGGCGGTCCGGGCAGTATCTGGGAACAGGCTTTTTTCCAGCGCGAACGTGAGCACCTCGCGCCGAACTTCTCGGTGCTGCTCACGCCCGAACCTGTCGAGCTCGAGCGGGCAGTGCTGTTCCCCTGCCCACTGCTGCGGCGGCACGAGTCGCACGACGTCCTGGCGTGGCTGCGTTCCGCCAGCCTGGATCTCGATCGTTTCGGGGACAAGCCGCGGATAGTGTTGGCGCATGGCAGCGTGCAGGGGTTTGCGGCACAGGACGACGAAGAGTCGGGTGACAGCGTGGCGCCGAACTTCATCGACGTTTCGCGACTGCCGAAACAGGCGTTCGACTACGTGGCGCTGGGCGATTGGCATGGCACGAAGCAGGTTAGCCCCAAAGCCTGGTACTCCGGCACGCCGGAACTGGACCGGTTCCCGAAAGGGGAGGCGAACGAGCCGGGTCACGTCCTGGTGGTAACCGCCGCGCGCGGCGCCGGGCCGCAGGTGACCACCCTGCGCACGGCCCGCCTGGGCTGGTTCCAGCTGGCGTTCGAATTCCTGGATGACGCGGGACTCGCGCAGCTGACGGAACAGCTGCACCGGCTGCTGAGCGGCCGCGCCCAGACGGACCTGTTGTCCCTGGAGCTGCGAGGAACGCTGGGGATCGAAGCAACGACGGCGCTGGAACAGGAGCTGGAGGCGTGGCAGGCCCGGCTCCTGCGGTTGAAACTGGCCAACCACACGGTGGTCACGCCGGCTGACGCGGAACTCGAGTTACTCACCGGCCGCACCGCCGATCCGCTCATTGCGCGCGTGGCGGCCCGCCTGGTCGCTCAGTGTGCGGGCACTGACGAGGACGCGGCTGTGGCCCGGATTGCATTGCGCGAGCTGCACGCCGCCTGCACCCATCCGTAGCTGGAATCGCACGATGCGTATCACCTCCGTGACCATCCGCAACTATCGCATCCACCGGGAACTGAAGGTGGAGCTGGACCCGTCCCTGACGCTCATCGGCGGCCCCAACGAATCGGGCAAGAGCACGCTGGTGGAAGCCGTCCACCGGGCGCTGTTCCTGAAGTCCCGCATCACAGGGGAAATCCAGCGCAGCATGGTCTCGCGCGTGCATGCCGGTCATCCGGAGGTGGAGGTCTGTTTCGAGGCGGGGGGGGAGTCGTACCGGATTGTCAAACGATTCAGCGGGGCCAGCGGCACATCGCAGCTCGTGGCGCGCAGTGGTGCTGCCTGGCAAGGGGACGAAGCGGAGACACGGCTGGCGGAAATCCTGGGGGTCGACGTCGCGGCGGGCGGGCGCGCCGGCAGCGACCGGGCCGCGCAGCAGTGGGCGCATCTGTGGGTCTGGCAGGGCCAAGCCGGTGACAACCCATCCGTGCATGCCACGACCCAGAAAGACGCGCTGCTTGCCCGCCTGCAAAGCAGCGGCGGCGCGGCGGTCATGCAGTCGGAGTTCGACGCGGCCGTGGCGGACCACATCGCGCGTCAATACGATTCGCTCTTCACCAGAAACGGCAGTCCCAGACGCGACTCCGAACTCCATCGCGTCACCCAGGAGGTCGACTCCGCGCAGCAGGCGCTGGACGGCGCACGGGCGGCGCTGTCCAGGCTCCAACACGCGGTCACCGCGTCCCAGGAAGCCGGCAAGACGATCCGCAACTGCGAGCGTCTGGCGGGGAAGCTGCGCGCTGACCTGGCGGAAGTCGAAGCGAAGCTGGCGGCCGTGGCCGCCCTGCAACAGGAAGAGCAGGTGCAGGGGCTGGCGGCAGAGGCGGCGATCCGCAATCACGAGGCGCTCACGCAGGGTGACACGCGGATCGAGAAAATGCGTGCCCAGATCCAGCGCTGCCAGGTGGCGCTGGCGCCACGGCTCACCGAGCTGGAATCCCACGCGCACAGGGAAGCGGAGTGCGCCCGGCAGGTCCGTGAAGCGGAAGAGACCTGCCAATCGGCAGTCGCCGACCTGCGTGTCGCGCGTTTGCGTCACGAGCTGGCCACCGCGCATGCCGCGCTGTTCCAGAAGACGGCAGAACGGGACGCGCTGGTCAACCGCTTGAACCAGGTGCAGCAGGTGCGCGCCCATCTGGCCGCGATCGAGCGGGCGCTGGCCGATGTGCCCGTCATCAGCGCGGCCGACCTCAAGTCTGTCCAGAAACAGGAAGGGCGCTGCGCGACTGCCGAGGCGGCGCTCCAGGCCATGGCGGCCGGCATCGACGTGCTGGCGACCGATCGCGCCGTTCACGTCGGCGGCAAGACGCTCACCGCGGGGCAATCGGAGATCCTGACGGAGGAGACCCAGATTACGATCGGCCGATCGATCCGCCTGCAGATCAGACCTGGGGGCGGCAGCAGTCTCGCGGAGGCCCGTGGTCAGCTGCAGGATGCCCGCCACGCGCTGCGGCAGGCACTCGACAAACTGCGGGTCGACTCCACCGCCGCCGCCGCGGAGGCGTGTGCGCGCCGCCAGCAGCTGGAGGCGGAACTCAAGGCCGATCGCGCGGAGCTGGCAGGACTCGGCGCGGACACCATCGACAACGACGTCGCGACAGCGCGCAATGCCCAGCTGGCCGCGGAAGCGGAAGTGACACAGCGCGCATCGCTGCTGCACGACTTCACACCGCCCGACAGCGCGGCTGATGCCGGCGCGCTCGTCGCGCACACAGCTGAACTGCTCCGGGAGGCCGAGTCGCACGAGTCGCGCGGCCGCAATGCGCGCGACCTGGCCGCGCGGAACCTGCAGGAGGCGAGCAGCGCGCTGCGCGACTTGCGGCGCGACGTCCAGCAGGAGGAACTGCACCTGCGCGATCTCTCTGTCCAACTGCACGTGCTGGTCGACGAATACGGTGACGATGCCGACCGCGGCAGCCGGTTGGCCGCACTGCAGGCAGCTCGCGCAAACGCCGAAGCGCAGCTGGCTCTGACGCGCCAGCAGCTCGAGGCGCTGCAACCCTCAGCGCTGGAGCGTGACAAGACACGACTCGACCGCGCCCTCGCCCAGTGCGAGTCGGACCTGCACGACGCCAAGACGCAGCAGGCGGTGGCGAGCAACACTTTGTGGAGTGACGGGTCGGCCGATCCGCAGGAAGCGTGCGATTTCGCGGCCGCCCGCCTGCGTTCCGCGGAAGACCGCCTCGCGAGCGTGCAGCGACGGGCACAGGCCGTGCAGCTCCTGCACCAGCTGTTCCTCGCGGAACAGCGCGCGCTGGCCGATCAGTTCACCCGCCCGTTCGCCGAGAAGATCGCCGGCTATCTGGAGTGCCTCTTCGGAGCGGGCGCGCATGTCAATGTGCGGCTGGAACAGAATGCCTTCGCCGGCCTGGAGTTCGTCTCGCCCGCCCAGCGCGGCGATGCGTTCTCGTTCGAGAGTCTGAGCGCCGGCACCAGGGAGCAGGTTGCGGCCGCCGTCCGCCTGGCCATGGCCGAAGTGCTGGCCGAGAACAGCGACGATTGCCTGCCGGTCATCTTCGATGATGCCTTCGCGTATTCCGATCCCGATCGCGTGACGGTCCTGCAGCGCATGCTCGATCGCGCTGCCGCGCGCGGACTGCAGATCATCGTGCTCAGTTGCAACCCGTCCGACTACGTCGCGCTCGGCGCCCGATCGGTCCTGCTGCGGGAGGAGTCCGGTTTGCCGCCGTGATATGCCGCGCGCGTGGCCGAGGAGTGCTCCAGGCGCGGCAGCCGTGCCGACGGCGCGTCTTCCGCGGGCGACGCACCGGTACCGCGCATCCGGGGCGGGCCGTCACTCCAGAGACGCGTCAGGTGGGCCGCCGCCAGCTCCCCCACGACCTGATGCCCGGTTTCATTCCAGTGCCCGGTTCCGAGGCCGTTGTTGATGAACCCGTGCAGGTACACCTGGTGCTCCTGACTGTAGGCGCGCATCGCCTCGGCCAGACAGATGACCGGAATATCGTGAGCGGCCCCGAGCGCCGCCATACGCCGCTCCGGATACAGCAGGTCGGACACGCCGAGACGCTGCATCAGCTGCTCGCGCGCCGTGTCCTGCGGGTCCACCTCCACGCCGCAATTCGCCATCAACACCACGAACTCCGCGCCCCGTGCCCTCACCTGCCGCGCCATCTCGACCACCAGCCGATCGGTCACTGCCCAGGCCTCGCTCCACGCGGGATCGTCGGGCGCGCGAAACGCGTCCATCACCAGCCCCGGTTCGTCTCCGTCAGTGGTGGGCGGAGGCACGTGCTGGCGGTGCCGCCACTGGTAGATCAAGGCCGCCACACGACTGTGGTGCACCACCGCGTCTTTCAGCCGGATCCAGCGCGAGGTCTGAAAGCGAACGCGTTCGGGCTCCTGCAGAAACGAATTGTCCAACACCAGCCGCTCACCGTCCCATGTGTAGTAGGGGCGAATCCTGTCCTGCTGGAGCTGCTGCGAATTGTTGGAAACATCGTTCGCCGCGAGAAACTCCAGCATGACCAGATCCGGCTGATAGTCCCAGACATAGTGCCGCAGCATCTCCAAGGCCTGCGCCGTCCCGTAGCCGGAAACACCGAAGTTGAGCACCTCCACGCGGCATCCGGCCGCTTGCCAGCTCTTCGCCAGAGAGCGTTCCATCACGGACCAGAACGTGTCGTCCAGATCCACCTGCAACGCCTCACTGAAAGAATCTCCGACAACCGCGATGCGATACGTGCCCGGCGGCTTGGCAATCGTCCGTTCCCGATCCCGGAATCCGTGACTGTTGATCTCGATCCAGACGCGGCTTTCGCGCGTGTGCCAACCCCGGTAGTGCGGCACATGCCGCACACCACAGTACGGATCGGGCTGATACGCCGAGGTGGTACCCAGCCGGTAGCCGAACACGCGCAGCGCCACTTCCCCCAGCAACAGGCCAACAACACAGCCGCCGGCCAGCAGCAGGAACCGCGCCAGCAATACGCGTCCGCGCGTCGCAAACAACCCTGCTCGCGAAGGCGTGTCCATGCTGGTGTCCATGTTGGTAGTGGCCGTCAGCTGTCCAGGGCCATCGCGCACTGTACCGCTCCCAGATGCTAAGTTGCTGGTACCAATTGCTGATACCAAAGAAACTCCGTCTCGCCGGGCACCTTTCACCGCGGCTCGTAACGAGAACAGGGTGCTCGTGACGAGAACAGAGCCCCACGACTTGTCCTCTTCCCGGTTGCTTCCCGTCTTTGTTCCAGTGTAGCTCCAGTGTAGGGAGACGACTGCGGCAGGTCTATTCGGCTCGCGCGGGAACCGGCTGTGTTGCATCGGGCCGCCGACCGAGGGCATAATTCCAGGCATCTGTCCGTGACGTGAGGACCAACGAAAGCAAGACAGGCCCAGACAGAAGAGCAGAAGACATGGATCATTCGGTGCGATTACGCGGGACGCCTCCAGGCCGCATCGCGACGGTGCGAACGATGCTCACGCTTCACCTGACCCTGCTGGCAGCGGCAGGCGTGTGGGGTGCCGATCCGCCGCTGGTGTTGGAGAACACCCACCTCAGCCTGCATTTTGACGCAGCTACAGGCAGCTGGACCGGCCTGATTGACAAACAGGCGGGCGACAACCTGGTCGTGTCTGGCGGGGCGCCCGTGAGCGTTGCGCCGGCGCCGCCGCCCGTGCTGGACCAGGAACAGGTCGCACAGGCGCTGCGCGCCGGACACGCACTGGACCTGGCCGGCCAGTGGCTGTACACGCCGGCGCCGCCCGGCGCGGAGGCGAGTGCCGATTTTCTGCAGGGGCGATTTGACGCCGTACAGTGGGTGACGACGGCGGTGCCCAGTCGGCGTGGCGCCGGCGACGATCGGCTGCACGACCGCGTGGGGGACTTCTGGTACCGGTGCGAATTCCAGACGCCGGAGTTCGCGCGTGACGAGGAGATGGTACTCGTGCTGGGGGCCGTCGACGACTTCGACGAGACATGGCTCAACGGCCAGCGGATTGGCGGCACTGGTTCCGAGACGCCGCAGGCGTGGCGGACGCCGCGCTTGTACCGGCTCGCCGCCAGTGAGTTGCGGCACGAGCAACCCAATGTCCTGCTGATCAAGGTCACCAACGGAGCATTCGATGGCGGGATCGACGGTCCGGTCGTGCTGGGTGTGGCAGCGCACCTGCTGCCCGCGTCCCCCGCTGCGCCGGCACTCACGGCGCATCACCTGGTCGATCAGGAAGGCGTGATGACCCTCCGCATGGCGGCTCCGGATGGACCGTATGAGTACCAGGCGGAGTTCGCACTGCCGGTCGACGCGGCCCTGTTCACGCGCCAGCTGTCGGTGAAGAACCGATCGGCCGAACCCCAGCTGTTTGAGACGATGGTCTACGCCACGCCGCCGCTGAACGTGGGCGCAGACATGGCGGTTGTCTTCCCCGGCAGCCTGCCGGTCGGCGACCTGCCGCTGTCGCAGGTGGGAGCAGGGCGGTCGGTGAGTCCGCGCAGCATGGAGCCGCTGGCAGTGCTTTGGTCTGCCGAGCGGC
The DNA here is from genome assembly GCA_012729315.1 of Planctomycetaceae bacterium. Taxonomy (GTDB): domain Bacteria; phylum Planctomycetota; class Planctomycetia; order Pirellulales; family Pirellulaceae; genus JAAYDI01. Next base: position 78,630 of record JAAYDI010000194.1, on the reverse strand, counting down.
AGCGGGGGTTGGGAGCGTGGTTTCACTGCGAGGAGGAGTACTCCCCGGTCTCCGTCCACTGTGTGGGAGCGGGCGGAGCGGTGCGGCACCAGCAGAACGTGATTGTCCGCCTGCAGCCTGGGGAGTCGGTGACGCTGGGACGGCAGTTCTTCTGGTTGACACACGGGACGCGCGACGCGGCGCTCCGGGGCGTCCACGAAGCGTATCGCCTGGCGCAGCTACAGGCTCCCTCCGGTGCGCTGGCGGGACTGCGCGGCATGACACTCTACTGCGGCCATCCCGGCGGCCCGCCGGAACTGGGCTACTTGCGCTACGGCGGATTCCCGGCGCTGACCCGCTATGTCCCGGCACTCGCGCGCATGCACATCGACCTGCTCTGGCTCTTGCCCACCTGGGAGCATGGTGATGACGGGCGCTGGAACCTGTACGCTCCGTTCGACCACTTCCAGGTGGATCATCTTCTGGGCACGGCCGACGACTTGAAAGGGCTGTCGAGCGCCTGCGCCGAGCACGATATCCGACTGATGTTCGACCTGGTCCCGCACGGCCCGCCCGATTTCACACCGCTGGCGAAGGAGCATCCGGAGTGGGCGGCGCAGAAACCGGACGGGACGCCGCAGTACGCGTGGCAGCAACTGGCGTTCGACAATCACCACCCGGGCTGGCAGGACTACATGCGCCGGGCGGCCGCCTGGAATGCCCGCGAGTACGGCGCGGTAGGCGCCCGCGTCGACTGCGCCGCCGGCGGCCCACTCAACTGGAACCCGGAGTTGAGCAATCGCCCGTCGCTCTCCTCGCTCGCCGGCGGCCTCGGCATGAACCGGGCGATCCGCGCGGGATTTGCCAGCGTGCATGCGGGCGTGGTCCTGCTGCCGGAAGAGTACACCGGCGCGAATATCTTCTGCGGCGTCGGCGACCTGACCTACGACGCGCAGTTATACTTTCTGCAGTCCGACCTGCTGGAACGCAGCGCCGCACCGGAACAGTGGGCCAGCTCGTTCCAGCAGTTCCTGCACGATCAGGCGCTGACGCTCCCGCCCGGGGCGCTGAAGATGCGTTGGATCAGCAACCATGACACCGTCTCGTGGACGTTCCAGAAGCAGCGGCCGGCCCAGGCCTACGGAGTGGCGCGCATGCGGGCGCTCCTGGCATTGTGTGCACTGATCGAAGGCGTGCCGATGGTCTACCAGGGGGACGACGATCCGGCAGTGTACGGTGGGGAAGGCGAGTCGAACGTGGAGTTCCTGGCGCAGCTCTATGCACTGCGCAAACAACTCGCGGCCGTGCGCGAAGGAACCGCTGACTACCGGTCGGTCCAGGCGACCGGGGGTGTGTTTGCCTGCCTGCGGCAACAGGGCGCACAGCAGGCGCTGGTGCTGATCAGCTTCAATCCGCAGGACGTGGAGACGGAAGTCACACTGCCGCCCGAGGCGACTGGCTGGACCCGGGATGCCTTGTCCGGCGAGCGCGTCGAGTCGACTGCGCCGCTGCGGATCCCTGTCGCGCCCTACCAGGTACGCGTGCTCGTTGGCGAGTGATGATGGCCGCGTCGTCGCAGTGCCGTGGCGGCGCATTGAAATGGACGTTCCGGCGATGAACAGTGCGTACAATGCGTGCGACACCATGACGGTTTCCGATTCGACTGCCGCCCGGCTGGTGGGCTGCTGTGCCGGCTGGGCCTTGTTCGTCTGGCTCTCCGTGGCCGCAGTCGCGCAGGACACAGCGCCGCCCCCCGGACCGCCAACGTCGATCGTCCCCGACGCGCACTGGACCGCGCAGGCCGCGGAGGACGCCCGGCAGGATCGCAGCACCATCGCCTACGATGGCGTCGCCCCGAATCAGTTGGTGTGCGACACGACGTTGCGCGAACTGCCCGACGGGTCCTGGATCCTGTTCATGCTCGCCGGGGGCGAGACGGAACCGCTGCCAGACAACTACATCGGCCTGACGCGCAGCGCCGATCAGGGCCGGACCTGGACGCCGCTCGAGCCATTCTCGGTGGGCCTGCCGCGCGCCGGGCATACGATCGGTCAGTGCCCGACCGAGGTCATGGTCCGCGGCGAGCACTGTACGCTGTTCTTCTCCACGCACGCCCGGCACTGGGATACACACTGGCGTTCGTGGTTCCTGACCAGTACCGACGGATTCCGGACCTGGACTCCGCCCCGCGCGGCGCCGGGGCGTCTGAAAGAACGCACTTTCCTGCGGAACCACCTCGTGACGCGTGATGGGCGCATCGTCGTGCCTTTCCAGCACTACATTGGTCCAGATGACGAACAGTCCAAGCCACCGCTGGATCGCGCGTTTACAAACCCGCGCAACGGCGTGCTCATCAGCACCGATGGCGGCTCGACCTGGAGCGAACACGGTGACATCCGGCTCACCACCAACGACCGGTACTTCGGCTGGGCCGAAAACAACGTGGTGGAACTGAGCGACGGCCGGCTCGTGATGCTCATCCGCGCCGATCAGCTCGGTGGCGTGCTCTATCGCGCCGAATCGCCGGACGGTGGCCGTACATGGCCCGAGTTCGCCTCCCGGACCGACATACCGAACCCCGGCAGCAAAGCTACACTTCACCCGCTCGGTGGCGATGCGGTGGCCCTCCTGCACAATCCGAACCCGCGACACCGCAGCCCGCTGGCGCTCTGGATCAGCTTCGACGGCATGCAGACCTGGCCATACCAGCGCGTACTGGTCCGCGAGTCCTGCGACGGCCCTGGCGGGCGCCTCAACTATCCCGACGGGTTCGTGAGCCGCGACGGACATTGGCTCCACTTCGCATTCGACGACAACCGCCACCGCGCTGTCGTCTATTCGGCCCGACTGCCGGAACGAAATAGAGAGGAGAAAACAGAGAGGTGAGAGGAGAGCAGGAGTTGATGCTGGCACGTGGGGGCCTGGAGGGAGCGCCGATGGGCCATGATGGGCTAGATGGGCCATGATGGGCTATAATGTGGACCGCATCCTATCCGCGGACTTAATCGGAGGAAGACTGATGAGTGGCAGGTCTGGATTCAATCGGCGTCAGTTCCTGGCCGGCACAGCGGTCGCAACGACATTCACGATCATTCCGCGGCACGTGCTGGGTGCTCCCGGCCAGCCATCGGCCAACGAGAAGTTGAACGTGGCTGGGATCGGTGTCGGAGGCATGGGTGGGCACGACATTCAACAGGTTCCGACGGAGAACGTCGTAGCGATCTGCGACGTGGATGCGCAGAGGGCTGCGCCGACCGCCGCCCGGTTTCCGGCAGCCAAGGTCTACAGCGACTTCCGCCAGATGCTCGAAACGCAGCCGGACATCGATGCGGTGATGATCGCCACGCCGGACCACAATCATGCGGTGATCACGCTGCAGGCGTTGAAGATGGGCAAACATGTCTTCTGCCAGAAGCCACTGACGCACAGCGTTCACGAGGCGCTGGCGGTCGCGCGTGTGGCCCGGGAAGCACAGGTGGCCACGCAGATGGGCAATCAGGGCCAGGCGAGTGAGGAGGCCCGGTTGATCTGCGAGTACATCTGGTCGGGCGCGATCGGGCAGGTGCGTGAAATCCACTCCTGGTCGAACCGCCAGCCGGACATCTCGCCGCGCGGGATTCCGCGGCCGAGCGACACGCCGCCGGTACCGGCCGACCTGAACTGGGACCTGTGGATCGGCCCGGCGCCGATGCGGCCCTATCATCCGTGTTATCACCCGTTTGCCTGGCGGGGCTGGTGGGACTTCGGCACCGGCGTGCTGGGCGATATCGGATGCCACAACCTGTCGGCGGCATTCAAGGCCCTGAAACTCGGCTGGCCGGAGAGCGTGGAGGCCTGCTCGACCCACTGGAACGCACCGCCGGAAATCCGCAACGAAACCGCACCCCTGGCGTCGATCGTGACGTTCCGGTTTGCCGCGGAGGGAGAGCGTCCGGAAGTCGTCATCAAATGGTACGACGGCGGCATGATGCCACCGCTGCCAAAAGAGCTCGGCCCCACCAACATCTTTTCCGGCGACGGCACGCTCATCGTGGGGGACGAAGGCCTGCTGCACGGCGCGCGGCTCCTGCCGGACGAACGGCGTAAAGCGGTGGGAACACCTCCGCGAGTGCTCGATCGATCGCCGGGCCACTATCAGGAATGGATCGACGCGTGTAAAGGCGGGAAGCCGGCCGGGAGCAACTTTGTGGACCATTCCGGACCGCTCGCCGCGGCCGTCCTGATGGGCAACATCGCCATCCGCACCGGTGAGAAACTCTACTGGGACGCCGACAAGCTCCAGTTCAAGAACTCCGACGCCGCCAACGCGCTGCTCCAGCCACCGTATCGCGACGGCTGGTCGCTGTGATGCGGTCGGCCGGGGGAGCGTGAGGGGATCAGGCCATCGTTCAGCTGCAGAGGCGATCCGTGGGGAGCGCGTGTGTGACAGAATCGACTGCCCGGACATCGTCGCCCCGACTGCGCGACTACCTGATCACGCCTCTGTTCCTGGTGTGCCTCGGCGCCATCCTGGTGCTGTTCCACATCCTGCAGGTTCTGGCGCGACGCGTGAGCGTGCGGTGGCAGGAGCACATGTACGACTACCTGTGCCTGTTCCTGCTCCTCGATCTGAAGTACATCGCCCGCGCCTGTTTTGACGTTCAGCTGCCGGAGACGATTCCGACGGATGCACCGGTGGTATTCATTTCGAACCATCAGAGCATGTTCGACATCCCACTCGAGGGATGGTACTTGCGCGCCTATCGGCCGCGGTTCGTCGCCAAACGGGAGCTGACCCATGGCGTGCCGGCGGTTTCGTACGCGCTGCGCACCCTGGGGCACGCACTGATCGACCGCAATGACGCGCGGCAGTCCATTACGGCCATCCGGGAATACGCCCGTCGGCTGCCAGCGGCCGGCCGCTCTGCGGCGATCTTCCCGGAAGGAACACGGTCGCGCGACGGGGTCATGCAGTCGTTTAAGAGTGCCGGCATCCTGGCCACGCTCAAGGAGCTGCCACACGCCACGATTGTGCCCCTGGTGGTCGACGGTTCGTGGCAGATCGAGCGTTACCGCCTGTGGCCGGTCCCCGTGGGCGTGCGTCTCACCCTGCATGTGCTGCCGGCAGTGGACGTGGCGAGTGTCCCCCGGCAGCAACTGGCCGAACACCTCGACCAGCTGATCCGCTCGGAACTGGAGCGGATACGGGGGGAATGAGTGCCGCGTGAGCGGCGCGGCATGCCCGCGAGGTTTTCAGGGTACGGGGTGGGCATCTATAATCGGGGATTACCCGCTCCGATCCCGCCGTGACGGATTTGATACCGCTCAAGGAACACAACGATGGCGTCCTTCATCCCCCCCCTGACGAAACGACCTGCCTGGCAGGCCCTGGCCGCGCACTACCAGAACATCCGGAACGTGCACCTCCGCGAGCTCTTTGCGCAGGATCCACGGCGCGGCGAATCTCTGACGGCCGAAGCCGCCGGGATCTACCTCGACTATTCCAAGAACCGCATCACCAGCGAGACGCTGGCACTGCTCATTCAGCTGGCCGAGGAGTCGGGGCTGCAGGCGCGGATCGCGGCCATGTTTAGCGGCGAGAAGATCAATGTGACCGAAGGGCGGGCGGTGCTGCATGTTGCCTTGCGTGCCCCGCGCGGCACTTCGCTGCTGGTGGACGGCCAGGACGTCGTGCCGCAGGTCCATGCCGTGCTGGACAAAATGTCCGATTTCTCCCAGCGGGTGCGGCGAGGCCAGTGGACAGGGCACACCGGCAAACGCATTCGCGCTGTCATCAACATCGGCATCGGCGGCTCGGACCTGGGACCGGTGATGGCCTGCGAGGCGCTCAGGCATTACAGCGATCGCTCTCTCACGTTCCGGTTTGTCTCCAACGTCGACGGCACCGATTTCGCGGAAGCGGTACACGATCTGGATCCGGCGGAGACGCTGTGCATCATCTCTTCCAAGACGTTCACGACGCTGGAGACCATGACCAACGCGCGATCCGCGCGGGCGTGGCTGCTGGCCGGCCTGGGGGGCGATGCCGCGGCGGTCGCCCGGCACTTCGTCGCCGTGTCCACCAACGCGACCAAGGTGGCCGAATTCGGGATCGATACCGCCAACATGTTCGAGTTCTGGGACTGGGTGGGGGGGCGTTACTCTCTCGATTCCGCCATCGGACTCTCGACGATGCTGGCCATCGGCTCCGAGCATTTCCGCGCGCTGCTCGATGGGTTCCACCAGATGGACGAGCACTTCCGCACCGCGCCACTGGCGGACAATCTGCCGGTGCTCCTGGCACTCCTCTCTGTCTGGTATACGAATTTCTTCGGCACAGCGACGCAGGCAGTCCTGCCGTACGACCAGTACCTGAAGCGGTTCCCGGCCTACCTGCAGCAACTGACCATGGAAAGCAACGGGAAACGCGTGACGCGTGATGGGATCGCTGTCACCTATGACACCAGCCCGATCTATTGGGGCGAACCGGGTACCAACGGCCAACACTCCTTCTATCAATTGATCCACCAGGGCACGCGGCTCATTCCGTGCGACTTCATCGCCTTTGTCGAGTCGCTCAACCCGCGCGGGCGCCATCACGATATACTTCTGGCCAACGTGTTCGCACAGGCCGAGGCGCTGGCCTTCGGCAAGACGGCCGACGAGGTCCGGGCCGAAGGAACGCCCGACTGGCTGGTCCCGCACCGCGTCTTCGAGGGCAATCGACCCTCCAACATGATCCTCCTGCAGCGGCTCACCCCAGAGACACTCGGCAAACTCATCGCACTCTACGAACACTGCGTGTTCACCCAGGGCGTGATCTGGGACGTCGATTCGTTCGATCAGTGGGGTGTCGAGTTGGGCAAGGTGCTCGCGCTGCAGATCGTGCCGGAACTGGAGAGTTCCGAGGAGCCGTCCCTGGCGCACGACAGTTCCACCAACCAGCTCATTCGCCGGTATCGCAGGTTCAAGAAACCATAGCCGATTACCGCGAGATCCAGCAGCGCGACGCTACCCGCCCAGTGCTGCTGAACCTCGGCCAGCGCGTCGCCTACGATCAGTGGATCGGTCGCGGTGCGCGGACCAACCACCCCGAAGACTACGTCGAGTAGATCGTCTGGAACTGCATTGAGTGCAGCCGCATCAGCAACACGCAGGTCAAACCGAACGATCCATTGCTGGAGCAACTTGCTGTTTTCCGGTCGCACAATTCGGGCAACGCCGAGGCCCAAGCATTAGCAGACCGCATGGAGCAGGAAATCGACGTGTGGAAGACATTCGGCGACAGTAGACAGCATGGCTACGTCTTCTATCTGGGAAGGACCATTTGACCCGATACGAGGCTGCATCGCCGGTGATCGTACTGGAACAGGCGCGGCGGCGGGCATGTCAGATGGCAGGCGCCGCGGTCGGAGCAGGCTCGGCCAGCAGAAACTTGACGATGGCCTCCAGAAACGTGTACTCGTGCATACCGACGATCTTGGCGCGCACTTTGCCCGCCCGGTCGATGAACAGAGTCGTCGGGAAGACTCCAAAGTCCGGCACCTGCTGCCGTATCTCCTCGGTCCCCAGGGCGCACGGGTAATTTATGCCGCTGTCCTGTACGAACCGCGCAACGATCTCGGTCTTCGCCGCGTCGTCACTGGCGCGTTCGTAGTTGAGTCCGATCATCTGAAAGCCCTGCTCGCCGTACTCGGTCTGAAGCTTGATAAAGGAGGGGATCTCCTGTTTGCAGGGCGGACACCAGGTGCCCCAGATGTCGACGATCACGACCTTGTCCAGGTAGTCATCCAGGTTGAGGGGCTGCCCAGTGATGTCCGTGAGGGCAAAGTCAAACGGAAAGGCCTCGGTCGAGTTCACCACCAGTTCCACGATCAGCTGCGTCCACGCGGCGAGTTGCTGGTCGAAATCGGGCAGCTCGCGCAGGGCAGCCAGCTCGGGATCGTCCCGCAGCAACTCGATGCGGTTGAAACCCATCTCGATCGCTCGTTGCATGGCCGCTTTGGCCTCTTCGAATCGGCCACTGAGCGCCTCGGCACCGGCCCCGTTGTAGAAGACATAACTCAGTACTTCGCGCATGTCCGGAGTCAACTCCTGCTCCGATTCCTCCACCAGTACCCGCGCCATTTCCAGGGTCGCCTGGTAGGCTTCCACGCCTCGCTCCTTCTTGCCCGCCGCGCTGAGCGCCGAACCAACACAATGGAGCACCAACAGCCGCTGCATGCGAAGCAGGATATTGCCCGGCTCTTGCGCCAACCGTTCCTCGACCCGGCGGTAATTCGCATTGGCGTCCGCATCGCCTAAGGCCGCGACGAGGTCTTCAAATGGCAGCTTGGACTCAGCCGCTGCCTCGTCTGCCGGCGGTGTCAATTCCGGACTGGCAGCTCCATCCGGCTGGCTGTCCGCCGCCAGCCCGGTGGTGGGCACCGCCTCCTGACCCTCCGGAAGCGTTTCGACCGCGGTGGCACCTGCCGCCCCAGTCTCCTTGCCGGGCGCCGGCCGGGAGGGATCTGAGGGGCTCTTGGTGCATGCGGCGACCAGCAGCGTGACAACGAGGCACATCCAGCGCATGGCGGAACGACTCATTCGGACTCTCCCGACAGAAACACAATGGCGACAACACAATGGCAACCCATCCGGGCAGGGAGACCTGCGCACCGCTGCACCAGCCCTCCGACCCACTCGTGCCTGTAGCATTGCAGGACCAATCCGACAGATCAAGCCGCCTTCGAATTCAGGCGAATTCAGGTGAACCTGCCGACCGGCGGTTACCTCTTTGCCGGGAGCACCGCGACCACGAAGGTCTGGTCTCCGTCGGCCTGCAACAAGATCGTCTTGGCGACCAGGCGTCCCGAGACATGCACAGCCCGGGCCACCCTACCATATTACGAGAGGGCGCAAGTCATGTGGGACGACGTGGCGGGCCTCTATTCCTGCCCGGATCCCAGCGGCCTTTGCAGCGTGGCGATGACGGGAAAGTGATCCGAAGGGGTACGGCCATCGCGCGATGTACGATCGATCACGGCACTCGCGATGTGCCAATCGGGCGAGACCCCGATCCAATCGATGCGTGCTCCCTTCGTGGCGTCCGCCTGGAAGTTGCAGAACGTCCCTTCGTCTGCGGCACGGTCAGGATGGACGACACGATAGCTGTCCCGCACCGGCGCGGGCTGGCCATCGGCGGGCCCGAACAGCGCCACATACGGCGGGCTCGCCTCCGCCGTGTTGAAATCGCCGGTCACGACGATCGCACAGCCTGTTCCCAGCGTCTCGATCTGCTGGCGGAGCAACCGCGCCGACTCGAGCCGTGCCGTCGGTCCGCGGTGATCGAAGTGCGTGTTGAAGAACGCGATCGGTGGAGCATCGGCCTGACGGCGATCGCGCAGCTTGACCCACGTGACCATGCGTGGCAGCGAGCTGTCCCAGCTCTTGCTCCCCGCCTCGTGCGGCGTCTCGCTCAACCAGAAATGCCCCCCCTCGAGTTTCTCGAAACGCTCGCGTTTGTAGAACAAGGCCATCATCTCCCCCTGCTCCCGACCGTCGTCCCGTCCGGCGCCCAGGTGGTCATACCCGGCCAGTTGCTCGGCCAGGAAGTCGCGTTGAAACGCCAGCGTCTCCTGAGTCCCCAGCAAGTCCGGATCGCACGCGCGAATGGTCTCCACCAGGAAGTCCCGGCGGCGATCCCAATGGTTGTCGCCGTCCTGCGCGGATCCGCATCGGATGTTGAAACTCATCACCCGCACCGCGCTGTCCGGTGCGGCCTCTTCGACGGCCGGCGCGCCAGCCAGCACCAGACTCAGATACACCAGTCCCGAGATATTCAACGGCGTACACATGGATCGCGTTCCTTTCTGCTGCAGCCTGCCCAGACCTCAAGCTACTCAGACCCCAGGCTACCCAGCCCGCAGAATACGGCGTTCCCGCGCGCCGGTCAACCAGCTGGCCTGAGCTGCGGGTGAACCCGTGGAGCGCGAGGGCGACCGTGCAGGTTCCGTCGGGTATCTGGATCGCGCGCACCGTGATGGTGGTGGTTTGGCGCTCCGCCGAGGGTTAGAATGACACCGGAAAGGACCGGTCCCATGACAAGTCTGCTGCTGAAGTGGAATGTCGCACTGTGGTGCCTCCTGTATGTCGCGGCCGCGTGGGGGAACGATGCTCCTCCCGCCGACGCTCCAGCGGTGCTGGCGCGAGCGCTGGCCGGGCCGCTCGGCCAGGTCGAGCAGGTCGTGTTCGCGGTGCGGCTGGGATACAACGATCCGCACTGGTATGCGAACATCGGCTACTTCTGTGACGATGAGAACCGGAAAGCCTATGCCGGCAACGGTCAACCGGATGTCGGCAAACTCTGCCTGCTGCATGTGCCTACCCGGTCCGTCACCATCCTGTTCGATGCGCAGGGTGGCTCCATCCGCGACCCGGAAGTCCACTACGATGCCCGGAAAGTCCTGTTCTCCTACCGCCAGGCGGGCACCGATCACTATCACCTCTACGAGATCAACATCGACGGCACGGAACTCAAGCAGTTGACGTCCGGACCCTACGACGACTACGAACCGGCCTACCTGCCCGATGGCGGCATCGTCTTTGTGTCAACCCGTTGTCAGTGCTGGGTGAACTGCTGGGTGACGCAGGTGGGCGTGCTCCATCGCTGCGATGCTGACGGCGGCAACATCCAGCGACTGTCGCACAACCCGGAACATGACAACACTCCGGCGGTTCTGCCGGACGGCCGGATCCTGTACACGCGCTGGGAATACGTCGATCGCAGCCAGGTCGAATTCCACCACCTGTGGACGATCAACCCTGACGGCAGCGGCGAGATGGCCTACTATGGCAACATGCATCCCGGCATCGTCATGATTGACGCGAAGCCGATCCCCAACTCGCGGGACGTGCTGGTCAACTTCTCCCCTGGCCACGGTGTCACGGATCATCAGGGTCATGTGACCATCGTATCGCCGGCCGAGGGGCCGGACAGCCTGCCCATGGCGCGGCAGTTGACCAACGTCTGGCCACCGTACAAAGACCCCTTCCCCCTCTCCGGCGACTGTTTCCTCGTCGCCCAGGAGAACAAGCTGCTGGTGATGGACGGAGCCGGCCAGACGGAGTTACTGTATGCGGAGCCGGCTCCTGGACTGGTGCACGAGCCCCGGCCGGTGATCGTGCGGCCGCGTGAGCGGCAGATTGCGCCGCGCGTGAATGCGGAGCACCCGGTCGGCCGCCTGGTCCTGGCCGACGTCTACCAGGGGCGCAACATGGAGGGCGTCCAGCGGGGGGACATCCGGAAGCTGCTGGTGCTGGAGCTGCTCCCCAAACAGGTCAACTTCAGCGGCGGGCCCGACCTGATCTCCTGGCTCGGCACGTTCTCGCTCGAACGCGTGCTGGGAACCGTCCCGGTGGAAGCCGACGGGTCGGCCTCCTTCGAAGTCCCCGCCGGCCGACCTGTCTTCTTCGTGGCGTTGGACGAGCACGACATGTCGGTGCAGCGGATGCACAGTTTCGTGAGCGTGATGCCGGGCGAGACCACAAGCTGTGTGGGATGCCATGAACCGCGGTCTCAGACCCCCACCTCCCCCGCGCAGCCACTGCTGCAGGCCCTGCAGCGCCCGCCGAGCAAGATCCAGCCCTTTGCAGGTCTGCCCGATGTGCTGGACTTTCCCCGCGACATCCAGCCGATTCTGGATCGGCACTGCGTGGCCTGCCACGACTACCAGCGGCGCGAAGGGCATACCGTGCTGACCGGCGACCTCGGCCCGCAATGGTCCCACAGCTACTTCCATCTCCTGGCACACCAGCAGGTGAGCGACGGGCGCAACGGCCTGGGCAACTACCCACCCCGTTCGATCGGCAGTGCGGCCAGCCCGCTGCTGCAGAAACTCGATGCCTCGCACTACGGCGTACAGGTCACCCCCGAGGAATGGCGCACCGTCTGGTTGTGGATCGAGAGCGGCGCACCGTACGCCGGCAGCTACGCCGGACTGCGAAACGCCGAAGACCAGACGATTGACGGCCGAGCCGGGGGGCGCGTCTATGCGGAGAACAACGCGCTCCTCAAAGAGCGCTGCGGCTCCTGCCACGCCCTCGGCGAACCAAAGAACGAGACGGGGCGAGCTATTCCGTTCAGCCCGAGCGGTTCCCGCAACGCCCGCGGGCTGAGCCGCCGCATCGGTGAATGGGAACGCGTTGTCCTGGAAAACGACCCGCAGGTGAAGTTCAGCCCGAACATCCTCGTTAACCTCACACGCCCGGAACTCTCCCCCCTGCTCCTTGGACCGCTGGCCCGCAGCGCCGGCGGCTGGGAAAGCTGCGGCGCAGTCTTTTCCGATACCGACGATCCGGCCTATCAGCAATTGCTCGCCTCCATTCAACGCGGCAAGGCCGAGGCGGATTCCCGCCCTCGCTACGGCACCCCCGGATTCCGCCCGAATCGCCAGTACATCCGGGAACTCAAACGCTACGGGATCCTCGCCGCCGATTTCGATCCCGACCACTCGCCCATCGATGTCTTCGAGTTGGATCGCGCGTACTGGAGTAAGGATGTCTACGACCCTCCGGCCGTGGAGTGATGCCGCTCCCCCGCCCCCCAATGCCCATGCCGCCGTGGTCGTTGCCCGTGGTCGTGATCCGGGAGGATCCCCAACGCCATCAGACGCGCCCAAGCAGTGCGGCGGCTGATCTGCCGGTCCACGCGGCTGGAGCGATTCTGGATCGAGGGATTGAACGGAGTTGGGGATTCGCTGTGCGCGAGCGGCGAGAACAAACAGAAGCACGAGCGCGGAGTGGAGGAAGGCTGGGGAGGGTCAATCCACGGCAATGAACTCAATCTCGATTGTGTGCGGTGCGGCATGGTGTGCGGGATACAGCCACGCTCCGAAGCAGACATTTACTCCGACCAGGTCAGCCGGGCGTATGCGATCGTGTTCGCCGCCGCGATTCGCAGGCGTGCCGGCCCAATGGCTGAAGTACCGCAATGAATCGAGCGGGACCTGCACGTCCTGCCACAGTTCGGACAGCGGCACTTCGGTACCCCAGACGGCACCATCCCGTTCCAGCAGCACAATTTCCAGCCGGTTCGTCGCCGGTTCCAGTGCGCGCGCACGGATCCGCAGCGTGGTGCGGTCCGCGAGGAAGGTGCGCCACAGATCCAGTTCGTCGTCCAGTTCATGGCGGAAGGACACCGCGCTCGGTACCGGACCGAATTGCCGGACGGCCAGTTGCAGTGCGGTGCGGTCGGGACCTGAGGCGGCCACCATCCGCTGCTCGCAGGGCGTGCTGCCCGAGAGACTCACCGCGTCCCGCGCCGCGTCGAAGATCACGGCCGGCGCATCGGCCGGCAGAACCTCAACCTGCCAGCCATCCCGGCCCGAGTCCGGCGCTGACCCCTCGGGGAAACGCCGCACGGTGTTCCCCGTGTGGATTTCCAGAGCGTAGCGTAGGGTTCCGGCTGTGAGCCAATCACCCGGCAGTGTGCCGCGGTACTGGTAGCCGCGATCGCGCTCGAGCACCAGCCGCCGAGTCTCTTCAGCGCCGGGTGGCACCACCGCCAGTGTCGCGCGATCGGGTGGCTGGTCACCGACGACCGTGAAGGCCAGACGCAGCTCCTGGCCGACCAGAGCGCGCGGCAGCGGATCATGGCGGACCGCCCAGTGCATGGCGGACTCCGGCAGCGCCACGAATTCAGCCAGCTCGACGGCGGCGGCCAGCCCGCCGCTGTGCTCCAGGTCCGGCACAACACCCGAGCGGCTCAATACATACACCCCCGGCCGTACCGCAAACCGACCGGCCGCGGCGGTCGCGTCGTACGGATTACCCTGGTTCACGGCCTGCACCCGGAACGAGCTGCCCAGATCATCCAGGCTGATGGCCATCGGCCACTCGCGCCAAAGAACCCGCGCGACCTCGCGCGTGAGGCTGTGCTGACCGTACGGATCGTTGACCCACACCACATCCGGATACGTTCCAGACGCCACACGCCGGGCGCCAGCCTGTCCAGGAAGTAGGCTCCCGTCCCTTCGTAGTCCACCACCTGGTCGTCACTGGTGTCGGCCGGATACAGCGGTTCATTGATCAGTTCCAGACACACGACGGCCGGATCGTCGTTGTAGCTCAGCCCCGTGTACGGATTCACGTGCTGCACGAACTGCTGCAGGTAAGCCGTCTGCGGCCGGCGGGCAGCTGGGTCGGTCGTCATCTGGTGCATCGTCCAGTGGGTTGCAAAACCCGGACTGTCCCCCGGCACCGGCCACCAGGCGATCGGCGTGAGGACGGTGTAGATCCCCCGTTCCTTGGCGCGCGCAATCAGGTAGTCCAACAGGTCCAGATGCTCGTTGGCCATCAGATTGCCGTCCGCATCACTCACTTCGCGATCGAAGACGTGCAGACGCAGGGCATCGAGACGCATTCGGGCGAAGTGCAGCACGTCCTGGTCGATGACCTCCTTGTGCGCTGCGCCAATCTGCTTCAGATCCGGATAGTTGTGCCAGAACGGCGTGTAGTAGTTGACGCCAAACAGGGCCACTTCGTCCCCCGTATCCTGCCATCGCAGGATGCCTTGCGAATCGACCTGAGCGAGCCGGTCGGCAGGTCGCCAGGGTCCCGCCCCCCGCGCCGCCGGCACCGGCAGGGATATGCTCACCAGTAGTGCAACTACCAGCATGTGCCGCGTCATTGTGGTGTGCCTCAGTACTCCTGGGTAATCCCCGGCTGGGGCGCCGGATAGACGCCATCGGGCCCTTCCTGGACAGGTGCCGGGGTATCGAAGGTCAGGTGGTCGATATCCTTCACGAATTGGAACTCGGACTGCATGATCTCGTCCCAGGTGACTTCCTGTCCTGTGTGCGTCGCCGCGCGGCCCATCAGAGCCGCGACATCCGCTTCGCCCGCGCGGATGGCTTCGTTGTGCTTCGTGTCCTGCCGGATCGCGTCGACCAGCACCTGCCACTCCACATCGTATGGATTCGGATCGTTCTGGCCGAACTCCCACACCGGCCGGTCTTCGCCAATCCGCTGACTGTTGTAAATGCATGGCCTGGGTTCGCTCAGGTCGGCCATCAGCACGGCCGATCCCTTGGAGCCGTGCGCATAGTCGGCGTAGGTCGACCAGCAATTGGCCATGTGGCGCGAGAATGCAAACAGCTTGGCGCCGTCGGCAAAGGTGTATTCGACTGTGTAGTGATCGAACTGGTTGCCGGCCTCCGGGTAGCAGCGGCCGCCCATTCCCTGCGCCTTGACCGGCCACGCTCCCTTGGTCCAGCAGGCGATGTCGATGTTATGGCAGTGCCAGTCGATGAAGAATCCCGCCGACACCCACGTGAAGCTATTGGGGGTCCGTAACTGGAACATCACCTCGTTCTGGTCCTTGGCGCGCGGCGGACACTGAACCGGCCCATGGACGCGGTAGATCCGCAGCGTGTGCAGATCGCCAATCGCGCCGTCGTGAATACGCTTGATCACTTCCTGACGCGCCATGGAATGCCGCCACATGAATCCGACACTTACTTTCAGGTTCTTCTGCCCCGCCAGCTCGGCCGCCTTCAGCCAGCGTCGCACGGCCGGTCCGTCCGTGGCGAACGATTTCTCGGCGAAGACGTTCACTCCCTTCTCCACGGCATACTCCAGATGCATCGGGCGGAACGCCGCGTGGGTGGTCAGGAGCACAACATCGCCCGGCCCCAGACAGTCGATCGCCTTCTTGTAGGCATCGAACCCGATGAACTGCCGCTCGGGCGGCACATCCACCTGACCGGCAAACCTGGTCTGCAGGGCATTGTGACTGGCCCGCAGTCGATCCTCGAACAGATCGGCCATGGCATAAAGCTGGATCGGGCCCCCCTTGGTCACCAGCGCGTTTTCCACCGCTCCCGTCCCGCGGCCTCCACAACCGACCAGTGCGAGCCGGATCGTCGAATTCTCCGCGGCATGGCACCGCGGCACCGCGAGCGAGGCCAAGGCAGAGACGGCGACCGCCTGCCCGGTCCGCCGCAGAAACTCACGACGCGATCTCTGACCCGATCCGCTTGACTTGTCCAGCGTGTTCATGACACCAACCTCACAGCGCAGGGAGCAGGAAATGGAATGGCGGTGACCCGTCACAGTACCGGCCATCCTATTCAGTAGCTGTGAGCATTGCCAGAGAGCGTCGATCGCAACGTCCGTTTCCGAGCGGACAACCTCACGCAGCGCAGCTGTTGGGCTCACCGGTCCGCTCTGTAAGCACGGCTAACAAGTAAGCCGACGATGCTGCATTGGCCCACCGCCTGTGGTACAGTAGACTCCGGCCGGAGATCGCACCGGAAACACTCGATAGGTCCCGAATCTGCAGGTACGACCATGTCCACACCCCACCAGACTGTTTCGCGCCGTGGTTTCCTCACGCGTGCCTCCCTGCTTGCCGCGGCCGCAGCTGTTCCTGTGACCATGCCAAGTGGAAGGTTGCGAGCCGGCGGACAGCCTGCCGCCAACGACCGCGTGCACATCGGCTGTATTGGTGCCGGCCGGCGCGCTAAGGATCTGCGGGAAGCGCTGCCCAAGAACGCCCGGATCGTCGCCATCGCGGACTGCAACCTGCCCGCCGCGGAGGCCGCCGCCGCCCAGCACCAGTGCCGCGCATACCGGGACTACCGCCAGATCCTGGAATCCAACGAGATCGACGCGGTCGTCATCGCGACGCCCGACCACTGGCACACGCTGCCCGCCATCGCTGCCTGCCAGGCTGGCAAGGATGTCTATCTCGAGAAACCCATGACACTGACCATCCGGGAGGGACGCCAGCTGGTCAACGCCGTGCGCAAGTACCGGCGCGTGTTCCAGACTGGCAGCCAACAGCGATCGATTGCGCTGAACCGGCTGGGCTGCGAACTGGTGCGCAACGGTGCCATCGGCCGAATCCAACTGGTGATTGCGGCCAACTACGAAAGCCCCTGGCAATGCGCGCTCCCCGCCCAGCCCATCCCTGCCGGACTGGATTGGGACACGTGGTGCGGTCAGACCGAGGTGGTGCCCTACAACCGGGATATCCAGATCCCGCGGGCCAACCCGGGCTGGATCTCCTTCCGACCGTGGTCGGGAGGCGAAATGACAGGTTGGGGATCGCACGGGTTCGATCAGATCCAGTGGGCCCTGGGCACAGACGACACCGGGCCCGTGGAAATCTGGACGGAAGGCGCACCGTTCCAGCCGCCGACCTACACGCAGACCGGCTCGATTGCGGACGGCAACAAGCTGTGCGGTCGGCCACACGTGCGTTTTCGCTACGCCAACGGTGTCGTGGTCCAACTCGAAGATGACGGCAAACGCGGCGGGGGCAAGTTCATTGGCGATCAGGGCACGATCACGATCGACCGCAACTACCTTCAGAGTGATCCGCCCGAGATCGTCGCCGAAGCGTTGAAGTCTGGCGACTTCCGCACCCCGCACGACACCGGCGCGCACCTGGCCGACTGGATCGCCTGTATCCAGTCGCGGGACATGCCGCGGGCCGATGTCGAGATCGGACACCGCTCGACAACCGTCTGTCACCTGGGCAACATCGCGCGCTGGATCGGCCGCCGGCTGCACTGGGATCCCAGCCGGGAGCAGTTCGTCGGCGATGACGAGGCGAACGCGCTGGTGTGGCGACCTCAACGCCAAGGGTTTGAGATTCCGGACGTCTAGAGTCGCGCGTTCCGATCCGCCGCGGCGCGGGTCGCGAACAGCCTGTCTCAATCCTGCCGTGTGTCACAATCCCACCGTGTCACGGATTATCCGAGCCTTGTCCTTCCATGAGGCAGGCAACCGGTGTGCCAGGCCCGCTGGCCATTCAGTCCCCCGTCATGCCCCGCACTGGCCGCCCGGCGTCTCACACCACCCGCCGGCACCCAGGTCCGCACACCACTGCATCTCCCTGGCAATGCCGGCGGCCAGGTCCGCCTGCTGGAGAGCCTGCGGCACCACGCTCCAGGCATACGTTTCCACTTCGAAGTGCTGCAGGTCGGCGTGCTGGCCTGCCGCCTGCAAACAGCTCCGGATGTCGTCCTGAGTGCCCTGGAGGTGACCAAACCGATCCAGGTAGATCGGCACGTGGAAATGCACGCGCCACTGGCCGCTGGGCTGCACAGCCTCGAGCGCCTGCGGCAGGTCTTCAAAGAACTGGATTTCGCCGCCAGTCGCTGATCGCACACACGTCTGGTGCAGATAACGATCCTCTGCGAACGACGCCAGCGCCTGTTTCGCTTGCTGTCGTGCCCCGCGCTCGAGCGCATCAAAGTCGACCCGCACCGCCGAAGATACCTGGACCTTGCCCACGCGGATCCCATGTGCCGCGTAGCGGGCCAACACCTCCCGCTGATCTTCGAACATCACCGCCGCGTGGCAGATGTCGTGGCAGACGCGGACGTACCGCACCGCATCCGGCCGCTGACTCACCGGCCACAGCACTTCCTCAAACAACCACACCACGTCGCTGCTGCGCTGCAGCACGCAGCCGGGTTCCGGCTCGAGACAGATGTAGATCAGACGCCCCGTCTCGGCCTCCAGGCGGGCGAGCCGCGAGATCACCTCGTCCAGATGCCTTGCCGCCAGCTGCAACTGCGCACAGCTCGGAGGCGGATGCCCCCACGCAATGGGCAACGTGGAAATACTGCCCTCCAGACGCGCCGGCAACAATGCGTCGAGAACCGCGATCAGGTCCAGCGTGTACTCGACACGGTCCCGTTCCCACCACGTCGGACGATATACGCGGTGCTTCACAATCGGCTCGTGAAAGTCCCCTTGCGGGAAACCATTGAGCGTGAAAGGAACTAACCCGCAATCGGCCAGCCAGCCGGCCAGCTCGGCCAGCCGGCGTGTCGCCAGAAGCTGCCGCACGGCCGGCGCAGCCAGCCAGAGCCCAATCCCCATCGGTGCCTGCGGAGAGAATCGCTCTTTGACAGCCCGCGCATAGTGGTGCAGATTGGCCCTGGTCCGCGCCAGGTCGGCGCCCGCATGGACGTTCGTGCAGTATGCTAGCTGATAGCGCATGGAAACGGCGATTGTCCGATTGTCTCTTGCTCGCAGCGCGGGAATCCGTAATAACTCATTACTCATAACTCATAAGTCCGCGGCAGCGCGCAGCAACCAGCAGCTTGATTTTAGCCGATCCTGCTGCCGGGTGCCGGATGCCGTAGGTATCGCATTCCGGCAACGGCTTGGTATCCGTGACCACACACGTATCGCCTGTGAAACAGCAACTCTCTGCGACGAGACGCCCGCGGCCCGCAGCGGCGTCGGCACCGGACGACGTGGCGGGGCCAGCTGGCGTGCGCTGGCAGCGACCGTTGGCCGTCGCCATGGCAGTTATGCTGTTGGCCATCGGGCTGGTCGTCTGGCAGCGGAGTGGGGAGCGTCCGTCGCGGGCCCCGCTGCAGGGTGTCACGGTGGTGCAGTCGTTTCCCCACGACCCGCGGGCATTCTGTCAGGGTCTCGTCTTCCGTGACGGTCTGCTGTACGAAGGAACAGGGAACTATGGGGAGTCGTCGCTGCGCAAGGTGGAATTGGAGACGGGCCGAGTGCTGCAGCAGCACAACCTCAGCGCCGATCTGTTTGGTGAGGGGATCACTTTCTGGGAGAATCAGCTGATCCAGCTCACCTGGAAGAACCGCACGGCCATTTACTACGATCCGGCGACGTTCCACGAGCTACAGCGCCGCTCCTACCAGGGTGAAGGCTGGGGGCTGACCTGCGATGGCCGCCAGCTGATCATGAGCGATGGGACGGCCACGCTCCGGTTCCTCGATCCGGCGACATTCACGGTACAGCGTCAGCTTGTGGTACGGGATGGCTCGCGCCGGATCAACCGGCTGAACGAACTGGAGTATGTAGAGGGGGAGATCTACGCCAACGTCTGGTACGAGGACCAGATTGTCCGGATTTCGCCGGCGACCGGGCGGGTGCTCGGCTGGATCGACCTGACCCGTCTCTGGCCGGCCGGTCAGCGCCCGCACCGCGATGCGGTTCTCAACGGGATCGCCTACGATGCGCAGCATCAGCGGCTGTTTGTGACGGGCAAGGACTGGCCGAAGCTGTTTGAGATCCGGCTGGGGGAGGGGCAGCGGGTTCCGGCCCCCCTGCCCCGCTAGGCATTCGGTACTCCCCTGGATTACGATGGCGTACAGTTGGACATGTGCGCACCACGGGTTGCCCCCTGTACACCTCAAGAGGAGATGCTTCCATGACGCGTTCTGGTATGTACCTTTGCGCGATCGTCTTGTGTCTGCTGACCGTCGTCCCCGGGAGCTTCGGGCAGGAGCAGCCGAAGCCGGAGCCTGCGCAGCCGGCCGCCGCCACCAGCGGTACACACAAGGTCAAGCAGGAACCGTTCAAGATCGTAGTGGAGGTGGCTGGAACCTTCGAGGCGGAAGAGACCTGGCCTGTGGCGCTGGCCCCCAAGACCTGGTCCACTTTCACTGTGCTCAAGGCGGTCCCGCATGGGAAGCGCGTCCAGAAGGGGGAGACCCTGGTATGGCTCGACATGAAGGAGATCGACGAGCAACTGCAGGACCAGGAGAAAGCGCTCCAGCTCAGCAAGCTGGCGCTCCAGATGACCGACACGGAACTCGACACCACCAAGACAACCCTCCCCCTGGACCTGGAGGCCAGCGCGCTGGCCAAGAAGATCGCCGACGAGGAACTGAACTACTTCTTGAAGATCAACCGCTCGTTCCTGGAGGAAACGGCGAAATACACGTTAAAGAGGTCGCAGCAGTCGCTGGAGTATGCGGAGGAGGAACTCAAACAGCTCGAGCAGATGTACAAAGCCGACGATCTGACTGAAGAGACGGAAGAGATCGTACTCAAGCGGGCGCGCAACGAAGTGGAACAGAGCAAGTTCTATCTCAAGTCGACGGAGTTGCGCACCAAACGGACGCTGGAGCAGGAGATTCCGCGGCAGGAGCAGCAGTTGACCGATGCGGCGAAACGCGCCGAGATCGCGCTGGCCAAGACGCGTGCCACGCTGCCCGTGCAGTTCGAGAAGCAACAGCTGGAACGCGCCAAGCAAGTCGTCGACATCCAGCGTGCCGAGCGGAAGATCGAGGAGTTGATGGCCGACCGCCAGATCATGGCCGTCGAGTCGCCGGCGGATGGATACGTGTACTACGGCCGCTGCACACGCGGCAAGTGGCCCGGCGTTGACACCCTGGCCAACCAGCTTCAGGAAGGGGGCAAGCTGCAGGCCAACAACGTGTTCATCACGATCGTCGCTCCACGACCGCTACGCGTGCGGGCAGACGTCACCGAAAAAGACCTGCATCGCCTGACCAAGGGGGTCGCGGGGACGGCCATCCCCGCCGGCTATCCGGAGATGAATCTGCCCAGCGTGGTCGAACACGTGTCGCCGTTCCCCATCGGGCCAGGCACCTTCGATGGCTATGTGCGCGTGACGCTCGACGAACAGGCCAAGCCGGTCGTACCCGGCATGGCCTGCACTCTGAAACTGATCGCCTACGAGAAGCAGGACGCGCTCACGGTGCCCGCCGCCGCCGTGTTCGAAAATCCGGCCGACGGCGAACGCAACCTCGTGTATGTCAAGACGGCGGCCGACAAGCCGGAAGAACGCAAGGTCGTCGTCGGCCAGAAGTCGGATCAGACCTGGGAGATTCTCCAGGGGCTTCAGGCGGGTGAGGAGATCCTGCTCCAGAAACCAGAGACGCCGTAAGGCAGAGCACGCCGTGGGACGCAGCACGAAGGAGATCGTACACCCATGATCATTCGCCAGGCGACATACCGGGGTGGCCTGTGGGTCACCGGCGGGCTGATGCTCCTGTTGTCGGTCGCGTCCGGCGCGTTGGGACAGGACCCGGTTGCAGCACCCGAGGCGCCTGGCACGAAGGTGCCCACGCTGGCGCCGGTGGCCATGCCGGAGGAGGCCGCGATCCAGGAGGCCATCGAGCGCGGTGTCCAGTTCCTGCTGGCCGACCAGAACCCGGACGGTTCGTGGGGTACCCCTGAACGCACCAAGGGGCTGAATGTCTACGCGCCTGTCCCCGGCGCCCACCATGCGTTTCGCACCGCCGTGACGGCGATGTGCATCAGCGCGCTGATCGAAGTTCGCTCAGACCGCGCGGAGGTGCCCGCCGCAATCGATCGCGGTGAACAATGGCTGTTCGCCAACCTGCCGGTCCTGCGCCGGGCGGACGAGGTGGCGATCTACAATGTGTGGGGACACGGCTACGCGATCCACGCGCTGGTACAGATGTTCCGGCGGCACGCCGGCCAGCCGGAGAAGCAGCAGCAGATCCTCGAACTGCTGCGGACACAGTATGACTATCTGGAACGGTACGAGTCGGTCGATGGCGGCTGGGGCTACTATGACTTCCGCGTCGGGAGCCAGAAACCGGCGACCGATTCAACCAGTTTCCTGTCCGCCACCGTGCTCGTGGCGTTCCATGAAGCACAGCAGATCGGGGCCCCGCCCCCCGAGAAACTCACCCAGCGAGCGCTGGCATCGCTCTACCGCCAGCAGAAACCGGACTTCAGCTACCTGTATGGCGAGTACATGAAATACCAGCCGATGCAGCTGATCAACCGCCCGGCTGGCAGCCTGGGGCGGTCGCAGGCCTGCAACCTGGCACTCCGAATTTGGGGCGACCAGCGCATCACGGACGAAGTGCTCAAGACCTGGCTCCACCGTCTGTTTGCGCGCAACGGGTGGCTCAGCATCGGCCGCAAACGCCCCATCCCGCACGAGTCCTGGTTCCAGGTCGCCGGCTACTTCTACTACTACGGCCATTACTATGCGGCCCTCTGTATCGAACAGCTGCCGGCCGACGAGCAAGGTGAGTTCCAGGCACACCTGGCGACTGTATTGCTGAGCCTGCAGGAGAAGGACGGGTCCTGGTGGGACTACCCGCTGTACAACTACCACCAGCAGTACGGGACCGCCTTCGCGCTGATGTCGCTGCGGCGGTGCCAGGCCAAGTGACGGCTGACGTGCCTCCTCTCCTCCAACGCACGAGGCGCTCACGCAGAACGCAGGCCGGTACGCGCTGCTCTACTTCTTCGGCTTCTTCGGCCGATAGGCCACCAGACGCGGTTCTCTGGTGGTCAGGTACGGACCACCGATCAGATCCAGGCAGTAGGGAATCGCCGGAAACACGGCGTCCAGGCATTCGACAATGGCGCGAGGCTGGCCCGGCAGGTTGACGATCAGGCACGTACCGCGAATCCCGGCCGTCTGGCGAGACAGGATGGCGGTCGGCACCTTCTGCAGCGAGACTTGCCGCATCAGCTCGCCGAAACCGGGCATCATCTTCTGGCAGACCGATTCCGTGGCTTCCGGCGTTATGTCGCGCGGCGCCGGGCCAGTGCCCCCCGTCGTAATCACCAGACAGCAGCCTGCGTTATCGACCATGTCACACAACGCGTCACACACCCGCGGCAACTCGTCGGGCACCACGCGCGCAACAGCTTTCCAGGGCGAGCTGAGCACGTCCGTGAGATAATCGTCAATCGCGGGACCACCACGATCGGCGTACTCACCACGACTGACCCGATCCGAAACCGTCAGAATGCCGATATGACAAGCCATGCCAGCGGCCATGCAACACATCCCCCATGAATCTCCGGGCGGTGGCAGCAGTACATGCCGCACTGGCGCCAGAATCCGCCGCCCCCACCGTAACTGCACTTTAGGGGATTAGGTAGCGACGTCCAGCAGGTGTTCGAAGAGTGTCCGGAATATGCGGTTGTTTTGGTCGCGTGGCGGAACGGCGACGAATTGGTATCGCAGCATTTCTCGGCAAATCCAGCGTCAGCGGCCGGCGAGCGCCACCGCCAAGTGAGCCGGGTACAGCCTCTTTCCGTGGGAACGCGCCAATGTCATGCCGAGCTTCTGAATACGCCGAAGGCGTTACACTCCAAAGCCCAGGGGTCGCCGCGCTTCCGCGGCGCACCCTGGGCAGGGAACCGTACACGATGGGGGCGGCCGAGCCGTAAGGTAGCCAACTAACCGGCGGCCACCGGGGCCGCAACAAACCGCGCGTGGCGTACTGCGTGGCATGTGCCGCAGGCCGGCCGGAGTCAGAGTGCCTGCTTCCGATGCGTACAACCTTAGGAGTCTGTTGCATACTGGCGTGGTGAAAGGCCCGAAGAAACGGCCCTGGCGCCGGTTTTGACATTTGTTGCACCGGTGAGCCACTTCGCATTAACGGTTTACTTCTCGCTGCGAACCCTGTGTCAGGTTGGCGACCCTGCACCAGGGGTGCTGCACCGTAAGAGACAGCCCATCATTCTACTTCTGGCCGCACACCCGATACAATCACACTGCTACGCTGCAAGCACACTGCAGGCACACTGCTATCCAGCGCGAGTACTGGCGCGCTTGGCTAGTCGCCACGGCAGTGCACACTTCTTATAATCACGGGCGGCGGCCAGCGCATGATACCAGTTTCCGCTGTGCGGCGAGGCGAAGTGATCTGTCTGGGACGGTGCCCAACCCGTCGCACATGCTGTTCACCTCCCACAGCTGGCCGGAGCGACCAAGGAGATGGCATATGATCATCGGCGTTCCGACGGAGATTCTCGATCAGGAATCGCGCGTGGCGGCGATTCCCGAGACGGTGCGCGAATACGTGCAGATGGGATGTGAAGTTGTCGTGCAATCCGGTGCGGGTGAAGGTGCACTCCGATCGGATCAAGAGTACCAGGAGGCCGGCGCGCGGCTGGTGCCCGACGCGCTGAGCGTGTACAGCCAGGCGGACCTGGTGCTCAAGGTCAAGCAACCGTGGCACAACGCTGCGTTAGGCCGCCATGAGGCCGAACTGCTTCGCGAAGGCGCGACGCTCATCACGTTTCTCCATCCTGCAGCGCCGGACAATCATGACATGGTCCGCACGCTGGCTCGGCGGAACATCACCGCGCTGACGATGGACGGCATCCCGCGCATCTCGCGGGCCCAGCCCATGGATGCGTTGACGTCCATGAGTACGATTGCGGGCTACAAGTCCGTGCTGATCGCGGCCAATCTGTTCCCCAAGATCATCCCGACGCTCGGGACCGCGATCGGAACGATCAAGGCGTCCAAGTTCCTCGTGATCGGCATCGGCGTGGTGGGGCTGCAGGCCATCGCGACGGCGAAGCGGCTGGGGGGATCGATCAAGGCGGTGGACGTGCGGGAAGACGCCCGCAAGGCGGCCGACAGCCTGGGCGCCAAGATCGCCGGGTTCGACGTGCCGCCCGAAATCGCCATTGACGCCCATGGCTACACGCGGGCTCTGCCCCCGGAATGGCTCGCCCAGGAACGTGCCGCCATCGCGCCGCATGTTCTGGAAGCGGATATCGTCATCCTCAGCGCACTCGTATCGGGCGAAGTGGCCCCCGTGCTGGTCACGCAGGAGATGGTGCGAGACATGAAGCCGGGCTCCGTCATCGTTGACGTGTCGATCGACCAGGGGGGCAACTGTGCGATCACCGAGCCCGGCCACACCAGCCTGCAACACCAGGTGCACATCTGCGGGAAGTCGAACATCCCGGGCTCCATGCCTGTCCACGCCAGCTGGTTGTATGCGAACAACATCCTGCACTACGTGCAGAACCTCTTCAAGAAGGGGCTCGACAAGCCCGATTGGGAGGATGACATCGTGCAGCATACGCTGGTGACGCGTCAGGGTCAGATTCTGCACCGCGGCGCGCTGCATGCCATGCAACAGTCCGACCAGGCGGCCGGGCACAACTGACGGGAGGCAGACTACGATCATGGTTGACATCCTCGTACTCGTCGGGGTCTTTCTGGTCACGTTTCTGGTGGGCGTGGTGTTGATCCTCAAGGTTCCGCCGCGTCTGCACACGCCGTTAATGTCGATGACCAACGCGGTGTCGGGAATCACCGTGCTGGGTGGCCTGCTGTTGTTCTCGGGCGAGGTGGAGACGAGCTGGTGCATCCAGGCTCTGGGGGCGATCGCCATCGCGGCAGGCGCGTTCAACATGCTGGGCGGGTTCGCCGTGACAGACCGGATGCTGAAGCTGTTCAAGACGCGAGACTAACCGATGAAGATGAACCTGCTGCTGCTAGTCGACCTGTTGGTACTGGCGATCTTCCTGGTGGGGATCGCGCGGTTTCGCAGCCCGCGCGCGGCCCGCTCAGGCAACATCGGAGTGGCATTGGCCGTGCTGGCCGCCATCGTGATTTCGGTCAGCCAGAATCCGCTCCATTCGCTGGTGATCGTGGCTCTGGCGCTGGCCGCCGGTTCGGCCGCCGGGTGGTATATCTCGCGGGGAGTGAACATGACCCAGATTCCCGCCCTGGTGGCGTTCCAGAACGGCGCCGGGGGATTGGCGGCAGCCATCGTGTCGGCCGTCGAGCTGGCGCGTCAAACCCCGGGCACCTCGTGCGTGGTCGAGGGTTCCGCCGTGCTCGGCCTGGTTGTGGGCGCCATCACATTCGGTGGCAGCGCGGTGGCCGGAGGGAAGCTCGCCATGCTGCTCAGGCAGGCCCCCGTACAGCTGGCGAAACACAACTGGTATCTGGCCGCGGCGGCCGCCGTGATGGTCGCGCTGACCGCAGCGCTGCTGACCGGCAACAGCGCGTGGGCGGCCGGCCTGACGGCCGGCCTGTTCGGCGTGGCCGGCTTGTTCGGGGTCGCCACGGCAATCCGGGTCGGTGGAGCGGACATGCCCGTGCTGATCTCCTGGCTCAATGCCTTGTCGGGCGTCGCCGCATCGTTTTGCGGTATCGTGGTCCAGAACCGGATGGTCATCGCGTGCGGGGCCACCGTCGCGGCGTCAGGGCTGATTCTCACCCATGCCATGTGCCGGGCCATGAACCGTCACCTGGGGGCAATCCTGACGGGGAGCACCGTGCGTCACGCTCAGGACGCGTCGCCTCCAGCCGAGAGCGTTCCCCAGGACGCGGCCCAGACGGCCGCCGCGTCCGAGCCGGCGGCAGCGCCCGCCGGCACGCCGCTGTCCCGGGCCGTCGCGGCGGTCCAGGACGCTCAACGCGTCATCATCATCCCGGGCTACGGGATGGCACTCGCGCACGCCCAGTTTGCCGTAGTGAACGTGGCCAACCGGCTCTGCCAGCTGGGCAAGGATGTGAAATTCGCCATTCACCCGATCGCTGGCCGCATGCCGGGGCACATGCACGTGCTGCTGGCCGAAGCCGATGCCGACCCGGACCTGTTGTTCGACCTGCCGGAGATCAACGGGGAGTTCCCGGCCACCGACCTGGTGCTGATCGTGGGGGCGTGCGATGTGGTCAACCCGGCGGCGATCCGGGTCGAAGGCACACCCATCTCCGGCATGCCGATCCTGGCAGCCCACGAGGCCGGCCAGGTAGTGGTGTGCAACCTGGACGATCAACCCGGGTATTCCGGTGTCCACAACCCACTGTACGATAACCCGAAAACCATCCTCCTGCTCGGTGACGCTCAGGCGACGGTGAGCGAGTTGCTGCAGGCATTGAACTGAGTTCTGATCATGCTCAACACCCCGTTACGACTGCTTATTCTGGGCGCTCATCCGGACGATGCCGAGTATCATGCTGGCGGTCTGGCGACGATCTATCGCCAGCGCGGGCACACCGTCAAGATGATTTCGGTCACCGACGGCCGCTCCGGCCACCATCGGTACCAGCCGGCGGAGCTGGCGCGTGTGCGCCGCCGCGAGAGCCAGGCGGCGGCAGCCGTCATCGGCGCGACGTACGAGGTCTGGGAATACCCGGACGGCGCTCTGCAGCCGACGCTGGAGGTGCGCGAACAGATTATTCGTGCCATTCGCTCGTTCCAGCCGGACCTGGTGCTGACACACCGTCCCAACGATTACCACCCGGACCATCGTGCCGTGGGGCAGGCTGTACAGGATGCGTCCTACATGATCACCGTGCCCCTCGTCGCTCCCGACGTTCCGGCATTGACCAGGGACCCGGTTGTCGCCTACATGCCCGACCTGTTCACCCGCCCGTACGCGTTTGTGCCCGACGTCGCGATCGACATCGCCGACCAGATGGACACGATTGTCGACATGCTGGCCTGTCACCAGTCGCAGGTGTTCGAGTTTCTGCCATTCAACCAGCGGGTGGCCGAACAGGTGCCTCAGGAAGAGGCTGCGCGGCGGCAGTGGCTGCGCACCTGGTACGGCAACATCATTCGGCCCCGAGCGGACCGGTTCCGCGACGCCCTGGTGCGCCAGTACGGCGAGCTGCACGGACGGCAGGTCGCGTGGGCGGAGGCATTCGAGATCAGCGAGTACGCTGCCCCCTTGGACGACGCTACGCGCGAACGCCTGTTCTGGTTCCTCTGATCCCCCGTCACACCAGACGAGTCGCACCGGACGCGTGAGTGCTGTGTGGCGATCGACTTATTCGGCTGGCAACCACGCCTCGAAGAGGCGTCCGTCGGCAGTCAGGAGCACGGGCGTCGCGCGCCGCTCCTGCTGGCAGTGTGCTGCCCGATTGCATCCCGGCGTCGTCCCGTGCAAGAATAGGAGCTCGCAGGAGCTTGGTTGTACCTCGTGTTTTCGCAGTTGCAGTTGATGTTTCACAACCGGAGGTTCGCACAATGTTCACGCGCACATTAGCCTGGATTGCTCTCTCTGTCTGTACGTGGCCGTTGCTGGCCGACGATGAAGGGCCAACCTACCTGACACCGGAGGAGGCCGGTCCGGACTATGTTGTCCAGGGGGAGTATCTGGGCGAGTTGGACGTCAACTTTCAGCGCGGCCCCTGGGGTGCGCAGGTGATCGCCCTTGGCGAAGGGAAATTCGCCCTGGTGGGCTACAAAGGCGGCCTGCCCGGAGACGGCTGGAAACGCGACGATCATCGCGAGATGGCCGAAGGCAGTACCACTGGAGACGTCACGCGATTCCAGGCAGACCAATGGTCGGCCGAGATCCGGGACGGGGTGCTCACCGTATCGGCGGCGGGCACCAGGCCGCTGGGCAAGCTGAAGAAGGTGGAGCGCAAGAGCCCGACGCTGGGGGCCAAGCCCCCGCAAGGCGCCGTCGTCCTGTTTGACGGCAGTTCGGTCGAGCACTTTGACGGCGCTGTGTTGACACCCGAAAAGTGGCTCGCGCACGAGTGCAGCAGTAAGGCGGTCTTTGGCGACCACAAGCTGCATATCGAGTTCCGGCCCCCCTTCAAACCACTTGCGCGCGGCCAGGCGCGCGGCAACAGCGGCGTGTACGTCCAGAGTCGCTATGAAATCCAGGTGCTCGACTCATTTGGGCTCGAAGGCGAGAACAACGAATGCGGCGGGATCTACTCGATCGCCAAGCCCAGCGTCAACATGTGCTATCCGCCGTTGACCTGGCAGACGTACGACATCGAGTTCCAGGCAGCGCGGTACGCGAACGGCCAGAAGGTGCAAAACGCCCGCGTCACCCTCGTGCACAACGGCGTCAAGGTGCTGGACAACATCGAGCTGCCCGACGCCACCCCGGGACGACTTGCGGAAGGCCCGGACCCGGCCCCGCTGTTCCTGCAGGGTCACGGCAACCCGGTCGTCTTCCGCAACATCTGGGTGGTGGAGGAAAAGTAGTCCCGCTCTCCCGCACCCGCTGCGAGCTCACTGCGCGAGCCAGGCCTCGGGACTGGCCAGCGGCGTCCGCAAGGCAGGCAGCCGGTCTATTCCCCGGAGCGGTCCGGCCACCCCAGGTGCCTGTGCAGGAACTCAAACGTTCCCTGCCCGTTGATCATGTGGGGGCCGACAAACCACTCGATTTCGCAGCGGTCTGGCAGTTTCAAGTCCGCCGCATAACGGCGGCGGACTTTGGCAAACTCGTACGCCACCATTTCGTCGGGGGCGACGCCGTCGAGGTGTCCGCGTTCGACCATGAAGGGGCGCGGTGCGATCAGCGCGGCCATTTCCGCATAGTTGAATGTGCTGCCGAGGTCGAACTCGTAGATCTCGTATTCCCCCGTCCAGACGTAGCTGTACGGTGATCGCACGTGCGTCGAGGCATTCTTCCAGACCCATTCGTTGAAGTCGGCCGAGCAGATGGACAGGCAATAGTTTTTCACCAGCGCGGGGATGCGCATGGCGCTCTTGCCACCATACGACAGGCCATAGAAAGCGATGCGTTGCGGGTCGACTGCAGGCAGCGTCGAGAGCCAGTCGACCAGTTGCTGGTGCTGAGGCACGATGAGGGAAAAGAGCGTCTTCTGGAGTGGATTCGCTTTGCGCTGCAGCGTGCGAAACCGGTCCTCGAAGATGTAGGGGTTCTGGGGCGCAAAGACGATGAAGCCGCGTTCGGCCAGCTTGCCGGCGAAGTCGTGGTACGCGGGGTGCTCGCCGGCCACCACATCCTGCGGGCGTCCCTCCAGGCCGTGCTGGCACACCACCACCGGGCGTCTTTCATTCGGCTGCAAGTCCTTCGGCAGCAGCAGAATGCCGTACGCGAACAGGTCGGGGAAGACGTCCAGCACGACCTCGTAGCCCGTCCAGGCCGGCGTGTCGTAGGCCTGACGCGTGCGGGGATGGAAGGGCAGACGCGGCTGGTCAAACGCACCGATCACCCGGCTGCGAAAGATGTCGCGATAGGACTCGATGGTGGCCTGATACGTCTCGAGAGTACTGGGATCGACCTTACTCATGAACTCCGCCCGCACATACGGGCTTTCGCGCAGCAGCCACTGGTTGTAGTCGTCAATCTCCTGAGCCTGGCGCTGCGCGCGTGCGGCTACGTCGGTCGCACTGTGCAGATAGGTCGGAGCGGAGCCGGCCGGCATGAGTTCCCGGTCCGACCCGAGCGCGCGCAGGACCGTCTGCAGGACCGATCGGGTCAGGTACGGTCCCGCGCTGCCATCCGCGTTGACCAGCTGCAGCCAGGCAGGATCGGCCAGTTGCGGAACCAGGTCTCGGGCGCGCTGCACCTCCTGCCGCACCAGTTCGACCGCCGGCGTGACCAGCTCCGCCGGCGCGCCGCCGGTACCTGCCGGCAACGTGACGTGCGGGAACGGCGCCGGCTCAATGATCAGCGTGCGAGGTGCGATCATGGTGGCCAGTTCGGCGTCTCCGAATTGCTCGAGCAGTCCGAACACGTTGCGATCGAGCGGCTGACGCCAGATTCCTTCGCGCGGTTCGAAATAGCCGCTGACGCAGGCGACATCGATACGGGTGTCCAGCGCTGCGCTATAGAGCGCCAGCATTCCACCCTCTCCCCAGCCCACCACCGCCACCCGCGGATCGCTCGTCTGCTGCTCGCGCGCAAACCAGTCGACGCCGGCTAGCGTCTTCTGGACTTCGTAACCGATCAGATGCCGTCCCAACTCGAACGCGCTGCGGTACAGGAACTCGCGCGTGGTCACCTGCGCGCGATTGTTGCGGGGCTCCAGTTTCCGGTCGATCAGCGTGGGGACCAGCACGCGGCAGCCGCTTTCCGCCAGCGTTCGTGCATACTGCGCAACCTCGGCCACGCCTTCCGCCAGGCCGCAGATCATCTCCGGTGTCTGGTCCGCGTCGGGCAGCGCGATGACGTCCGCGGCCGGCGGACCGCTGCCGGGCACCAGCAGCAGACCTTCCCCGCGGATCGGCCCCACCACAGGCCAGCTCACCGCCCAGATCTTGTACCGGTCAGTCTCCGCTACCAGCGCGGGACGCGCAGTCGTCCCGACCAGCGTCAGGCCATCAAAAGCCGTCCGCGCGTCCCGGACGCCCAGTATGTGGGCCAGCCGCTGCCGGTTCGGCTCGATCGACCGGTCGTACGCCGCGGTCGAACTCTGGTCGCGGCGCCAGAACTGCGTCCGCCGCTGCACCGACAGCTTAATCTCTCGCAGCAGGAACCGGTCGGCATCGGCCACCATGCGTGACGCGATATCGTTGGTCCACTCCAGCCTCTCCGTACCTGGCAACGCGGCGGCCGGCGCCCCGGTATCGTCCGCCATTGATATCTGCTCAGCGACCGCCATGAACATTAGTGCAGCCAGGGTCCGTATCCAGACGCGCATGATGGGGCTCCTTATGGAAGGCATGACCGTCAGCCCTTGTTTTACCCCATTCCGGTGCCCCTGGCTCCAGGGACATGGTGCTATTCTGCCCTCAAGACCCTCCACCCAGCAAACCCTTTTCTCATTCCAATCGACAGGGTTTTGTGGTACTCTCAGAGTTGGTGGCAACCCTGCCAGCGGGAAACGTCAGAAGCAACTGGCGGTCTACGGGGTCGTGAACGTTACGTGGTACTTGTGAACACCCGCAGCGGAACTCTGTTCATGTGGAAAGAACCTTCTGACAGCCCGCAGGAGAAAGGTTACCGGCAGGCGGCCGCGACATCCTCGTCCGAACCCGCTTCTGGATCGGACCTGGACAGCTCCCAACGTGTACGTGTGCGGATCATCCGCCCCGACGGTTCGTCGCGCGATGTCACTGTAGCCGGTCATTTTCGGGAAGAGCACCTGTGCTCGCTGGTCGACGATGAGTTGTGTCGTCTGCAGAGTGACGAGACCCTGACGCTGCACCTTTTCCATGCAGACAGCGAGATGACGCAGTCGCTGCGCAAACGCTGGCAGGAAGGACTGTCGGACAACCGGCAGGTCTTCGTGCGCGAGGTGTTGGGTCCCAATGATAATCCTCACGAACTCGCCGCGCAACTTCGGCAGATTCGCCGGCGGATGGCATCGGGCGAGAAAGTGAATCTGGCCATTCGTTCGCCCAAGGTCGCCGAGGCCGCGCGCGAAGAACTCCGCAAGCTGCTGGTGATCAGCCAGAAGTTCGACACGGCGTTGCTGAGCGTCTGGGTGCATGGCGACGAACAACAGCAGCGAGCCATCCTTGGCCGGCTGGAAGGCGCCGGGATGGTCCAACTGCAGGACTACGAGCAGTACGTCGCCCGGCGCCGCGAACGCCGCTGGAAGGGTCCTTGGATCGACTTCGAACTGAAGCGCGCACTGAAAAAGCCCAAGAAACACCCGACCAAGAAGGTGACTTCGCAAGAGGCCGTCTCGCGCTGGATCAAGAAGGTCGAAGAAGACCGCGAACGTTCCCAGCATTGACGCGCGTCAATGGGAATAGGAGAACCCCCAGCTCACGCCCGGCGAGCGGTGACGGTAGCGATACGGACCGGGCCCGTACCAGAACGGGCCCGGATGCCAGTACGGTGCCACCACATAGGGCTCTTCGACAATCACCGGCGTGGCATAGGCGACCGGCGGCGGCACTGTTTGCTGGGCCGCAGTCTGCTGCATGACGTTGATCACCTTCTCGCTCACTCCCTGATCGTGCATCCCGATGATGTCGTTCGGGGTCAGCGGCGCCGCAACACCGTTGGCGCGAATGTGATTGATGATCACGTCGTCCCCCAGTCCGGAGGTGACCATGGTCGTCACATCTGCCGTCGTGACCAGCCCCGCCATACGCCGGCCTGTCTTGGCTTCGATCAACGCCTGCCGGCGCTCGACTTCCGCGTCCATGGAATCGCCAATGGCGGCACCCGCCAACGCGCCCACCGCACTCCCAAGCACCGCGCCACCCAGCGCGTTGCCTTGCCGGTCCCCCAGCGCCGCGCCAGTCAGACCACCAGCCACGCCGCCCAATGCGGCACCATGGTCCGCGTAGTACGGTGACCGGCAGGCCGTGAGTGACAACAGCGGAAGGAACAGCAGAAGATGCTGCAAATGCTCAAGTGGCTTCATGGCCTGTGCTCAACACGGATAGGCGGGAAGTGTGTTCCACCGGCCGCACATCCAGCCGGCAGTTCACGCAGGCGAAGCATGCTCCCAATTTCCCCCAAACCGGTCAACCCCAAGTTAACCCACCCCACGGGGGGGCAGGCGCGGGAGCACGCTTTCTCGGGAGAGCGATCTGGGGAATTGGGGAATTGGGGAATTGGGCCGTGTGGCTTACTTGTTAGCCCGTAGGGTGTGACGAAGCTCGCCAAAAATTCACCCGCATAGTCAACAAACGCGCCGGCGAGCGCAGTCACACCACGCATCGACAATCGGCGCCGGCCGGCAAGCCACATCATGGTGTGACGTTGCTCGCGACACGGCCGCGTGACGGTGGACGCAGCGAGTGACGCGAGCGTGTCACACCCTACGGGTGCTCAAGTCAGTTGCTCTGGTGAGATGGAGTTGCCTTTTGCCTGCCCGCGCCGAGTCCGATGGCCGGCACAGCCGTACCGATCGATTCGCGGCTCAGGTCGAACATGGTAAATCCGGCGGCTCCCAGTTCCCGGGCAAGGAAGATTTGTCCGACGGTGCGATCGTCGGCGAGCCGATACTGTCCGATGCCGGGATAGACCGGGATACGGCCGCCGACCAGTTTCAGCTGGTTTGTCACCAGGCCGATGAAGCTCAGGTCGCTCTGCGTGTAATCCATCGGGCAGACGAAGTCCAGGTAGCCGGCCTTGATCCATTCCGGCCAGTCCTGAGCGACCGATGTCCGGCAATTGGGGTAGGATCCGAACACGGCGGCGGAGATCGCGATATCCGGCCGGATCTTCTTGGCCTCGTCGTGTACGGCCTTCACCAGGCGTGTGATCTGGTCACAACGCCACTGGATGTACTTCTCCTGCAGGTCGCCGGAGAAGCAGTCGGCCGGCCATTTGGCGACCGTGACGCCGGTCTGCTGTTCGAACCGGGACCGGCATCCGTCGCAGTAGCATTTGTTGTGATCGGGATAGCGGATGTAGTCGAAGTGGAGGCCATCGACATCGTAGAGGCGTGCCACCTCGAGCATGCTGTCGAGTTCCAGCTGGAAGTTTTCCGGATGGGAGGGGCACAGCCATTTTTCGGGCTGGCCACCGACAGCGACCTGATTGCGGTGTTCGCGCTGGATCTTGTCGACGAACTCACGTGGTGCGGTCGACAGGTTATAGTTCACTTTCCAGACGTGGACCTGCAGACCGTGTTTCTTCGCGGCCGCGACGCACTGGGCGATCTGATCGCCGTGTTTTTCGAACGTCTGGCTGCGGGGCAGCACTTCGCTTGCATAATGTGCTACACCGCCCCACAGCATATTGGGGAGCACCATGTTAAAGCCGTTTTCGGCCAGTTCCCTGGCGGTGCGGTCCCAGTCGCCGGGGTAGGCGCCGGTGCCGGAGTGGTTCCAGCAGGCGCGTCCTTCCACGGGCCGGCTCGGCTGGGCCAGGGCGTAGGCCTTCGCGAGCTGGTCATGGATCGTGCCGGCCAGCTGCACGACGTCTGCAAACTGCCCGGCCTTCTGTTTCTCGTCGGCGCGCGTCTGCAGCTGGAGTACTTCATTCAGGTGCGTGGCGACCTCGGCATTCCGGGAGGCCTTCAGGAACTCGATCAGGCTCGCGTAGTCCTCCAGATGCCCAATGCGCCGGCTGGCTGCCAGCGCGTTGTCCGCCATGTCCTGCCACAGCGACGGCACCAGGTGGCCGAGGACGGCGGCCAGCATCTGCTTCTTCCTGTCGCCATCCTGTCGCAGGATGATGTGGGAGAAGAACGCGCCACGATCGCTCAACAGCATAGCTGGATGGCCCGCATCCTTCCCGGCGTCGTCGTACCAGCGGCCGATGATGCGGGCGTTGAACGCGGCCGGTTGGGCGGAGATGATGTTCCAGGACGCCTGCTGCATGGACGCAGGAAGTCCCGTCACGTCCGGGGCGTCATAACGCACCTCGGCCAGTTCGCCGGAGCGGGACGGGCGGAAGTACGTCGATTCCGCGAAGCCCAGTGCAGCGGCCAGTTTCGCGGGCAGCTGGTAGCATACGAAGACCTTGCCGCCCTGCTCGATGAACTTGACCAGCGCGTCGACGGCGGTATCCGGGATGTCCGGATTGTGTGCCAGGATGGCAATCTTCCGGTCGCCCAGCGCGCCGGTGGCCAGCGCCTCGTCCTCGATGGCATCGCTGCCCAGACCGAGTTCGGCCAGTATCTCTCCGACATCCTCGGCAGCCTGCAGGGCACCTCGCAGCTCGCTCTGGGATCGCGCCGCCGGAATGATCAGCGCCACATCATGTTGCACGGCGCGCAGCGCACGGAACCGCACCTGGAAATCCACCGGCGACTCGCGCCACACGGCAATGCGAATCCCGTCGATCTGGTGCCAGCCGGCCGGGCGGCCTTCGACGGTAAAGGCCGCTTTCGAAAACCGCAGCGTCTGCCAGCCCTTGGCCGCCAGCCCTTGGCCACTCGCGTACCAGCCATCACCGCTGCGGAAATACAGTGAGATCCGACCCGCAGCTTCCGGCACCATCGACTTCAACTCCAGACTCACCTCACCGGACGTCGCCAGATTGAGTCGGACATGGCGGTCCATATACACACGATCGAGCTGCGGTTGCGTGGCGAACGGCACCGACAACTCCAGCACCGGCCGCCCGTCGTCGGTCACCAGGTCAACGGGTGAGGACGTGCCACGATCCGCATGGTCCCGCCACACCTGCCGGGCGGCCGCAGCTGTCGGGTAGTCAAACGCGTCGATGAGCTGGCCTTCCAGAAAGATGTGGGTTCCGACCAGGCAGGTCAACAGCCAAGGCATCATGATCAGGTTCTCCTATAACAGTCTGCGCCGAGCATTCCTCGACATTGTACCAGTGATCGATCCTGCCGGCCGGGACAGGAGTCCGGCGGCGCGTTATTCGTACACCATGACCTCCACCAGATGGCGGCCGGTATTGGCCGAGTTGTGAGGCATCGTGACGCGGACAAAACGGGCCGCGTGCGGCTCAAATCGGCACTCGTACCCCGCCCTCGTGGACGGCAGCTGGTTGTCCCTCCGATCGGCGACCGTCTTCCAGGTCTCCCCATCCAGGGACGTCTGGACCGTGAAGCCGTAGTAGCGCTGTCCGTCATAGTACGGCACCACGACCACACGGCTGATCGAGGTCGGCGTTTCCAGATCGACTTGCCACCATGGCTCGCTGTCGATCTCCACGTCGGTGGCCCAATAGACGTTGGTGTTGCGCGTGCGGCCATCATTGGCAAACGTGGCGGGATATTGCGGCAGGGCGCTGGAGCAGGAAACAGGCTTGCCGGTCGAGAGGCTAACCTGATTCGGCCCGACCGACTGGCAAATCGACTCGCGGTACTTGGCCCAGATTTCCTGGCTGACGAGCACGGGGTCTCCAACCGGTTCGGTGGGATACGGCTCCGTGCCGTGCGTCCAGTCTTCTTCCCACGCGCGGATCTCCTGTTCGAACTGGGCGGCATCGAACGCCGTGTCCGACTCGAGCGACTGCGCGAGCCTCTCGAGGAACAGCTCCCAGCGTCTGAGGTAGAATCCGTGGATCAAGCCGGACCATTGGCGATACGAGTACTCGTGCAGGACGCTGTCGCGCGGCCCCCACAGCGTGATCAGATTGCGGGCGTTCCATTCCAGCAACCGGCGTTCCTCGTCGGTGGTTCCCCAGCGTGTGGCATCGTGCAGCCACGCTCCCAGCAGGAATTCGCGGCGGGTACCAAGCAGCCGATCGATGTCGCGCATCAGCTCCAGATACCGCTGACCTGCCTTTTGCAGCGCGGCCTGGTCCCGGGCCGTATACGCGTCGACCACATCCAGGTACAGGCTACCGGCCAGATCGCCCAGGACCTGCCGGGTCAGGTGCACGGCGTCGAATTGGTACGTGTCGACCGATCCCAATTCTCCCGCGCTCGCCAGCAGCAGGTCACCTGCTTTCGCCAACTGCATTGTGTCGTATGCAATCGATTGGCCTATATGCAAGGAGGGGCGGTCGAAGATGACCGAGCCGGAGTAGCCGGGCAGTTGATACACAGTGCGCCGCAACAACTCCCAGGCCTGATCGGCTCGCTCCACGCGTTGTCCGTAACGGCGCAGCACAAAACCCGCCAGCCACTCGTCAAGCTCGGGTACTTCGTCGCGCCAGATCATGTCAGTCATCAGATCGTAGACCGGCGGGTTGTAGCCGAACCCTTCCATGATCACCCCGATACCCCGCAGGTCACCTCGTTCGTCACTGGTGAGCGCTGTGTTCAGATTGTTGAGGATCTGGGGCAAGCCGCCATACATGCCCACGCGGGCACCGAAGCTGTGGATGATGCACCACACCCAAGGTTTTCCGTGAAAGGCTTCGGTCTGATCCCAGACCGATTTGGCCTCGCAGAAGAGATCGAGCACAACCATCCGCTCGTTCGGGACGGCGTCAAACAGCGCCTGGGCCTGCGGCGGTTGCCAGAAGTCCGGGTTGTGGAAAAACAGCCAGCCTTGCATGACCCAGATGGCTTGTGGATCACCCGCCTGCATGGCACCCAGCACGGCGCGACTCATGTCGGCCAGGAACTCGGGATCATTGCTCGGCGGCGACATCTCGATGAAGGTATCCGAGGCATACAAATGGTCGGTGCCGTAGAGGCGCGTCTGTTCCTCTATGAATGCCTTGCCGATCTGCTCGAACAGCGGATCGCTGGGATCGACGAATTGCGTGCCAGGAAAGTAGCACCAACTGGGCAGCTGCTGGAACTTCGCCGCCGGAAACCGCTCGCGCAGGGCAGCCGGTACGTGCCCGGTAAAACCTTGCAGTACCGGTGTCATCCCCAGCTCGCGCTCGCGCGCCACAATCTGCTGCTGGAGCCGCACATGGCTGTCTATCCAGCTCTGCGGCAGCGGCCCGCCCCAACCGTCCAGGCATCCCATCCAGCCGAATGGCAGAAAACCCGGCCCGACGAAAAAATCAGCCAGTTGCGCGTCGGTCAGTCCCATGCTTCGATACACGTTCTGCCAGACCGCCTCCTGACCGGTCACTGAAAGCGGCATGTTGATGCCGTGCAGCGCCATCCAGTCGATCATGCGCTGCCACTGATCCCAATCCCACCAGGCCAGTGTGTAGCTGAAGGCACAGAAATTGAAAAAGTAACGGTACTGATACGGACTCACGCAGCGGATCTTCTCCGCCACGCCGGGCAACGGCCGAGGAATATCGAGCTGGTCGCCATTGAACGACAGATGGCAATGGCACACATACTTCAAATACCAGTTCACACCGGACGCAATGGCGACACCGCTCGAGCCCCGCACGACGAGCCGGCCGTCGACACTCTCGATTTCAAATACGTCGCGGCCAGCGGCGGACGGGATTACCTCCAGGTCAAACGCGTCGGCTACCTCGGGAATGACCCGTTGCAGCACACCCCGGGCAGCCTGCTCCGGTGCGACCGCCTCAGCAGACTGGACCCGCGACCAGCCGCACAGCAGCCCGGCAACACACAGCAAAAAGATCGTTCGTAAACGGCGCGTCTTCATCGTACTCTCATGTCTGGTGATACAGTTGGACAAATAAACACTCGCTGCCCATTGTCAGGTCTGCTCGGCCCGCCGTCCAGACCGAGGGATCCAGGACCCAGAGTTCAGAATTCACGAATCCAGAATTCACGAATTCAGAATTCACGACGGTACAATCGTGTGTGGGCCGCGCCGAGCGGCGGCGTGCCGGTCCGATCCGGCAAACGTGTGTCGATAGAAGTCACGTTTCGTGACCTATTCGCGTCACGCGAACTGACGTCTTGAGCTGCAACGCTGGAGTCGACTCAGTGACAGCTCATCCGTGCTATCTGAGCGGTACTACCGGGCTGGTGAAGGGACACGGGTCGTGGGGCCCATGTTCGGCGCCGTCCTGCGTGCCGCCGTCTGCTTCGTGTTCTCACGTGCGCGGCACCACGACTGCGCCTGGCGCTATTGGTATCGGGACCACGAACGGTGGCGCCGTTCAATTGATGACGTTGCGCAGCGGCATGCCGAGCAGCGCGCGGCGGCAGGTATCGGCCGCCTTCCGGCGCATTTCCACCCGGCCATCCTGGCAATACCAGGCCAGGTGCGGGTTCAGGATCAGCCGGTGATGTGCCGCATGCTGCGGATCGCGCCAGGCGGCGACCAGCGGATCGCCGGGCAGCGGCGGCTCGTTTTCCAGCACGTCGATGCCGACCCCCGCCAGCTGACCGGTCGCCAGAGCTTCGGGCACCGCCGAACAGTCGAGCACGCCTCCGCGCGCGGTGTTGATCAGATACGCGCCGGCCGGCATGAGCGCCATGGCCTCGGCATTGATCATGTAGCGGGTCTCATCGGTCAGCGGGCAGTGCAGGCTGACTGCGTGCGCCTGACCGAGCAGTTCGGGGAGTGTATCCGCGCGGCGGATGCCGAGCGCCTTGTCATAGCCATCGGGCTTGTAGGGATCGTAGAACACGACATCCATACCCAGCGCCTTGCCGCGCAGGGCCATGGCGGTGCCGATACGGCCCAGGCCGACGATGCCGAGCACGCGTCCGCGCAGTCGCAGCAGGGGCATCGACACCGCGTACGACCAGTCATCCGGGTTGTCCCGCAGCCGCGAGTTCGCCCGGTGGATGCCGCGCGTGAGTGCCAGCAGCATGCCGAGCGCCGTATCGGCGACCTCTTCCGTGCCATAGTCGGGCACGTTGCAGACCGGAATCCCACGTTGGCGAGCCAGCGCGTGATCGATGTTGTCATACCCCACACCGCCTCGCACGATGACCCGGCAGCGTTCCAGGTGGCTGATCGTCGTCTTCGTCAGCTGGATCAGGTGATACACGATGAGGCAATCGGCCTGTTCCACGCGCCCCTGCACGTCCCCCTCGCTGCCCGCCTGCAGCGCCTCGACATCCGCCAGCTTGCCCAGCACCTCGCGTTCCGGTGCCAGATCGTCGTCGAGCAGATCAGTAATCACGACGCGGTAGCGCTGCGCCATATACTGTTTTCTCCCTGGTACAATTCCAACCTCTACGACACGGAAACCCACCGCTCGTCCGCTATCGACCGGGTGACGGCCTCCAGCACCTTCTGGTTCTCCAACCCCACTTCGAAGCCCGGTTCCGGCGGCGTCCCCCGCACAATGGCCTGGAAGAAGTCCGCGAACTGGTTGACGAACGTGTTCTGGTATCCGATCCCGTGCCCGGGCGGCCACCAATGGTCAATATACGGGTGGCAGCTCTCATTGACCTGGATGGTCCGGAACCCGGGCACATCCGCCGGATCGTCTACATTGTAGTACTCGAGTAGATTCATCTTTTCCAGATCGAAGTACACGGAGCCTTTGGAGCCGTTCACTTCGATCCGGTTATGATTGCGGCGTCCGGCCGCAAAACGGGTCGATTCGAACGTGCCCACTGCACCATCGGCGAAGCGAGCCAGGAACGCGGTCGTGTCGTCCACGTCCACGTCCACCATCTTCGAGGCGCTGGCCTGGGCCGTCAACATCGTCGACAGCTGATCGGGTTCCGCCTCTGCCGGCCGCTGTTTGATGAACGTCTCCTCCATGCCGATGACGCGGCTGATCTTGCCCACCAGGTACAGCGCCAGGTCGACGATGTGGCTGTTCAGTTCATGATGCGGCCCGGAGCCGGCCAGCGCTCGATTCAGTTTCCAGATGCGTGGGAACTGGGGGTCCATGATCCAGTCCTGGAGATACGCCGCGCGGAAATGATAGATCTGGCCCAGGCGTCCGGAGGCGATCAGTTGCCTGGCCAGTCCGATCGCCGGGACGCGGCGGTAGTTGAACCCGAGCATGTGGAAGACCCCGGCGCGCTGCACAGCCTCCAGCGTCCGCTCCGCTTCTTCCACCGTGACGGTGAATGGCTTCTCGCAGAAGATGTGTTTGCCCGCCGCGGCCGCGGCCATCGCGATCTCCGCGTGCGTGCTGGGGGGCGTGGCGATGTCGACGACGTCGATGTCCGGACGCTGCACGACTTCCCGCCAGTCGGTGGCCCATTCC
This sequence comes from Planctomycetaceae bacterium, assembly GCA_012729315.1. Taxonomy (GTDB): domain Bacteria; phylum Planctomycetota; class Planctomycetia; order Pirellulales; family Pirellulaceae; genus JAAYDI01. Next base: position 37,083 of record JAAYDI010000194.1, on the reverse strand, counting down.
TCCCAGCCGAAATCCTGCGCCGCCTGCTGGAGCGGCCCGGCGTGGCGTCCCACCAGGACCTTGCGGACCGGCTCGATCCCCGTCTTGAAGAAGAACGGCGTGGCCATCAGCGCGTAGCTGTGGGCCTTTCCCATGAACTTGTAACCGATCAGGGCGACGTTGAGTTTCCTCACGGCTTGTTCCTCCGGTAGATGCCTGTGCGCCGCCCCCTGCCGGTGCCTGCTGCACCGGCACCGGCCGCTGGCGCGTATGACCCTGTGCGCATTACCCTTCCAGTTCAGCCAGCAGTTGTTTGAGGTACGCGACACTCGCGGCCACAAGCTGGTCCTCGTCCTGGTTGTCCTTGTGATGATCCGACTCCACCGCCAGCACGCCCTGGTAGCCGCATTCCTTCAGGGCCAGCACGACGCCGCGCATGTCGATCAGGCCGGTGCCGACGGGGACCGACGAGAAGAAGTACCACTCCTCAGGGCGCACGTGGCGGCAGGCATCCAGGTCTTTCGTGTGCGTGGCCACGGTGAAGGGACCCAGCCGCCGCGCCGCCGCCACCGGATCCTCCATCATACGCAGCGTGTTGCCCGTGTCGAAGTTCACCTTCAATGCATCGGACCCGACGCGTTCGAGAATCTCCTGGATCTCGGCCGATGTATAGTCGATGTGGTTTTCCAGTGCCAGGATGACGCCGTTGTCGGCGGCGATCTGGACGCTGGTCTTGAGCATCTTCACAATGGCTTCGATCTGCGGTGCGTGCGGCTCGTTGCGAAACATGAGCGAGGAGGCGACGATCCGCATGATGTCAGCACCCATGAACCGCGCCTTCGGTATCAGCGAGTTCATCTCCCGCCAGGCCTTCTCGCTGCGTCCCGCCTCCAGTCCGTCGGGATGCCCCCAGGCCAGCACACGTTCCAGGGAGTTCTCGTCCAGCACCGCCTTGATCTCGGACAGGTAACCCGGCTCCAGACTGTCGAAGAAACACGACTCCAGGGACACGCCCGCCACGCCCAGCTCGACCGCCCGCCGCACGAAGTCCTGGAACGTCCAACGCACGCCCGGATCGGTCTGCTCAGGATAGATCTCGCCGAAGTAACGGTGGTAGCAGTAACTGTCGATGCCGACCTTCATGTTTATATCTCCTCAATGCTCAGACCGAACACGCGGCCCAGAAACTGGATATCCACGAGATGGTGCCCGACCAGCACCAGATAGTGGTGGGATGCCAGGGCGTTCAAGAAGGCGTGGCCGTCACGGACCTTGATGATGCCGCCGTTCAAGCAGTCGGAGCCGGTGAACTGCGCGTAACCGGTGAGCTGCCCCTGGGCAACGGTCAGCTTGTCCAACGCCGGGTGGAGTTTGGCCAGCGTCACGTCGCCGACGGGCAACCGGGCGTCGATCGCCGACGCATTGTCGTCGACAATCGCGAGCACCTTCTTGCGCAGGGTCCAGTCGGTGCAGAAAGTGTGCGGGATGACCCCCATATAACCGCAGTGCGCGACCAGCACATGGTGTTCCGGATCCGCGTCCACCTCCGGGAAACTCGCAATCCGCTCGTGTTTCAGCGCCGCCTGCCCCAGGAGGAACGGGTACAGGTTCGTCATCATGACCGGCGCCCCGAGGGACTTGTTCAGGAGGTACTTCGTCAGCATCGACATCGTGTCGGCTTCGCAGCCCCAGATCAGCTGCCGCTCCTGGTACAGCAGGTTCCAGGCCAGGCACGGTGTGGTATCGGAGAAGCGGGATTCGTTCAGACAGTTGATGCCAACCGCACGAATCGACGGATCCGCATCAAGGTCGCGCCGCAACGCCAGGTACATTTTCACAGCGCTGCGGATCGCGCGGGGCGACAGCCCATCGGTCGGCAGCTGCCGCTCGGCCCAGGCCTGGTCGGCGTCCGCGTCGGAGATCGCCTGCGCGGCAGCCCCCAACTCGCGGAAACTCCGCTTCACCACCTTCACGCCGAACTTGTCGTGCAGCCGCTGCGAGCACTCGTCTTCCCACCAGTAGAAACGCTTGAAAATGCTCGCCTGGTGCCCCTCCCCGGGATCGTCCTGGTAGACCAGAAAGGTCGTCTCGCGGAGTTCCCGCTGCACCGCCAGCGCCCGGCAGACGATCTGGGCCTGCGGCAGCGTATACGGCCCGATCGTCGCCACGCCATGCGCACGCAGATACTCGGCAATCTCCCAGTCCCACATCGAGAGCGTGCCGAACTCGGACGTGATCAGCAGGATCGGGAGGCGGATGGCCTGAAACGCCGGCACCTGCCGGTACGCCTCCCCCAGCACCTGCGGGAAAATCACCCCCTCCGCCTCCGGCAGCGGTTGCCCCAGCGCAACCGGCGCGAGGAACTCCGCGTACTCACCCAGCAACTCATGAATCGCTGCCAACTGCCGGTCGAATTCGTCGTCCCGGCCCGGGTCGAGATAAAGTGGTACGAGTCGTGCTTTCATGACAGAGTCCCCTGATCAGGTGTCGCGGCTGGAGCGACCGTGTGGCGCGAACGCAGCCAACACACGCGGCCCAACTGCGGGCGCAGGCACTGCAGCAGCGCTGGCACTCGAGCTATCTGCCGATCCAGCCACGATTCGTCCACCGTGTTGAAGTCGAACATTCCGAAATGACACGCCATCATGGCTGAGATTCTACAGCGCAGACAGAGCGCCGTCGCCTCATCGAACGTGAAGTTCCCCGGAATCCCGTGCGCCCTGCGGTGTTCGTCGCGCCCGTTGACCGGCAACAGCGCGACGCGCGCCCCGCAGGCCGCCAGTGCCGTATCCAGCCCGGCAAAGGGCACACAGTCGCCCGAGTGGTACAGGGCTGCGGTCCCTTGGTCCAACACCAGATGCAACACGTAGCCCAGGCAGTGGTGGTTCCCCTCCGCGTCCGTCCGCAGCTGCTCGTGCGCGGCGGGCAGCACCTGCAGCGTCAGATCGGGCGCCAGCGGCACATGATCGCCCGCGTTGACGGGCACCAGCCGCGGCGCGGGCACGCCCCGCGCCAGCGCGGTCGCCCGCTCCGCACGCGGCACGACGAACCGGCACTGCGGATTGGCGGCCGCGATGCGCGGCAGCGTCTCGGGATCCATGTGGTCGCTGTGCGCATGCGTACAGAGCACCACCTGCAGCGGTGCCAACCGCTCCGGGGCCACCGGCGGCGGTGCCAGCCGCGTGTGGGGGAACTGCGTGCCGCGATACTTCGTGGCCAGGTAGTCGGACAGATACGGATCGATGGCCAGCCGCAGCGCGCGCCAGCGGATCAGGAATCCCGCCTGCCCCAGCCAGCTGATCCCCGGCTGCGGTGGATCCTCCGGCGCGTGCAGCAGCGTCTCCAGGTCACAGCGCTCGTCAGGCACAATGTCCATGCCAGTTTTACCCGGAGTTCCCCGCCGGTACCCTTCAGCTCACCACCACTTGTCCGTTGCGCTGGAACACGCGTCGGGGAAACCCCTCTGACTTGATGTCGCCGTAGCTGTGCCCGGCGTCGCCCGGGTACAGGCAGAGCGAAATGAGCGGCTCGTCACCAGTGTTGACCGAGCGGTGCGCCCAGTAAGGAGGCACGTAGATCAGTTTGCCCGGCGCGAACGCTTCCCACTGGCAGGCCCCCTCGGCAGTTTTCATCAGCATGAGTCCCTGCCCGCGCAGGCCCAGGTACGCTTCGCCCGTCTCGACCACCGCGTGGTAATGCCCCTTCGTCATGAAGTATTCATCACCCACCTTGCCCGGGTACAGCCGGCTGATGCAGAACTTGACCTGGCCATACTCTTCCGGCACCGGCGATTCAAACGTCTCGTAGTGGATCGGATCATCGTGCGCCGTGATGAGCTGTTCCAGAGCCTGCTCGTCAGCGTAGTAGCCGCGCATGTCCGAGGCGCGGCGCACGATCTGTGCGTGGGGATCGAGCATCACTCCAGCGGCGAGATCAAGTTGAACACTGAAGGGTTCAATCAACGAAGTTCGAGGCGACATGCTGTGCCTTTCTCGTCTGGTCAAGTTGTTCGAGTCGACCCGGCCGGATGTGCCGATCGGCCGGCTCGCAGGAGTCTGTGTCACCGCGCCGTCACCGCGCCGCGGCGGCGATCCGCGCCAGTTCGTCGAATACCGGACCGCTCGTGGGGATGTCGATGTGAAACACCTCCGCGATGACGCGCGTCCAGCCGTGCACGAAGTAAATCCAGCCGTCTTCGATCTGCAGGTTCTTCTCTGCCGCCTGCGCGCGGGCCAGTTCCAGGAACAGCAGATCTCCGCGGTAGTTGAAATCCCATACCAGGCCGTGCGCCGGCCACTGTGCCTGCGCGGTGACCGGTGCGCCCGGGGCGTCCTTGCCCAGTCCTGTCGCGTTGATCACCAGCGAGCCCGGCTTGAGCGTTGCCAGGATCGCATCGGTATCGGCAGGCGTGGGGGTGTGATGATACTCCAACGGGATGTCAGCCCCGATCCGCTGGTGAAAGCGGCGTAGCTCGTCGAGCCGCGGCGTGCTGCGATTGGTCACCACGATCCGCGCGGGCCGATTGCGGCCGTGCGTCTTTTGCAGCAGGTACCAGGTGATGGCGATAGACGAACCGCCGGCGCCCAGCACCAGCGCATCGGCCCCGGTGCGTTCCCAGTGCCGTTCCGGCAGGAACGCTTCCAGCGCCAAGCCACTCGTAATCGGGTCCTTCGCGTGACCCACCAGCTGATCGCCATCCTTCGAGATGCTGCTCACCTCACCCATCAGTTCGGCAAACGTATCGAGCCGGTCGAACTGGTCCCGGCAGGCATTCAGCAGGTCGAGCTTGTGTGTGGTGACCAGCGCGCCACAGGAGAGCGGGTCGCGTTTGATGAACTCCACAGCGCGGCGATAATGCTCCGGCGCGTCGTGCCACTGGAAGTTCATCCCCTGAATGGCCACGTCGCCCAGCCCGAGGTACTCGGCCCAGCGGGGAAAGACCTTCATAATCGACGATTGATGCGTCGTCACACCAATGAAATACATGGTCCGCCGGACGGCTGCCGGATAGGGAGCATCGGGGGTCAGTGCCCGGTGGGCGACAGGTTCACTCATGGCGTGGCTTCCGTATGTTGTGCGCCCCACTGATGGAGCGATTCCAGCAGTTCTTTGTAGCGTACCAGCCGCGCCGCATAGTAGGCGCGGCGCGTGCGATCCGGCGGGACTTTCCGGCCCGGTTTGACCCAGGCCGCGGCGGCGGCGGCGAGGTCCGGGAAGAGTCCGACGCCATATCCCGCCAGGAGCGCTGCGCCGAGCGGAGCGCCCTCGTGGCGGCTGATGTTCACCAGCGGCACCCCCAGCGCGTCGGCTTTGATCTGGCTCCAGGCACGACTCTTCTCCCCCCCTCCCGTGATGCGGATCTCACGCACCGCCAGCTCGGGATTGACCGCCCGCAGGACCTCCTGGTAGACGCAGTACTCGAGCGCCACGGCCTCCAGCATCGCGCGGTACAGATGCACCGCCGTATGCGCCCAGTTCAGTCCCGCCCAGCTGCCGCGCAGCTGAGGCTGACTGGGATTCACACGCCCGCCCAGATGCGGCACGAAGATGGGATCCGACAGCTGCGGCTCCAGGCGGGCAGCGGCGCGGTCGAGTTCGGGCAGCGTCCGGCCGCCCGCTCCGAGCAACTCCCGGGCAAACCATTCCAGGTTCATGCCGCCGCCGTTAATGTAGGCGTACGGATGCCAGAGGCCGGGAGTGGCCGACCGCCCCCAGCTGAGCGTGCCGTAGCGGGTGTCCGTCTTGAACTGCCGCGTGGTGGCCGCGAACACGGAAGCGGTGCCCGCCACATCGACGCATACGCCAGGCCGTGTCGCTCCGCAGGCCAGAAACGAAGCAGCCGTGTCGCCGCACCCCGCGATCACCGGGATCCCGGCCGGCAGCCCACAGCGTCTGGCCATGCCCCTGGTCACCTGGCCAATGACGGCATGCGAGTCCACGATGCGCGGCAGCTTCGACAGCGGGACGTCGAACATGCGGCAGAGCTCGGCGTCCCACACACCGCGCTGATTGTCCGCAAAACCGCTGAAGTGCAGGTAGCTCTTGTCGATGAAGGCGTGCGTCGCGTCCAGACCGCACAGACGCAGCGCTACATAACCGCCAGGTTGCACGAACGCGGCAATCCGCTCGAACGTGTCACTCCGCTCCTGTTTCCACCACAGGATCTTCGGTCCGTGATTGAAGCTCGCCGGCCCCCCCGTCTTGCGAATGATCTCCTCACCCGCCCCCTGCTGCATCAGCGCAATACAGTCGGCACAGCGTGTGTCGAGCCACGAATCGTAGGGGGTCACATGGCGCCCCTCGGCGTCGATTCCCAGGATCCCCGCCATCTGTCCGTCGATGCCCAGCGCGGCCAGGTCGCCCGGCTTGGTGCCGCTCTGCGCGAGGCACAGCTTGATGCACCGGCAGACGCTCTTGAGCTGATCGTCCGGGTCTTCTTCGACGACGCCCGGTGCCGGCCGATGCAGACGCGACCGGCAGAAGGCGGTGGCCAGTGTACGGCCACGGCGATCGAACAGCACCGCCTTGGTGCCCTGCGTTCCGATGTCGATACCCAGCAGTCGCGTTGGTGTCATGTGCCATCCGCCACAAGTACGATCTTGCCGTCCGTCCCGGCCAGCGCGGCGTCGTAGGCTCCGCGCAGGTCCGCCAGTGGGAATACGTGTGAAACAACGCGTGTCAACTCAACCCGCTTGCCAGCCACCAACCGGATGGCAATGCGATAGTCCTCCACAGCGCCGCCGGTCGTGCCAGTCACTAGCAGATTGCCGTAGTGGATCGCGTTGGTATCGAGCGGCACGGGGCCCGCCGTTCTGGGCAATCCGCCGAAGAGGCACAGGCGGCCAAAAGGCGCCAGCAGCCGGACGGCCTCCGCCTGTACCTCCGCCGCCGGGCACGCCGTGATCACCACATCGGCACCCTGCCCCCCCGTCTCGTACCGCACGCGCTCGACGACGTCCTCCTGTCGCGCGTCCACGGCCAGGTCGCACCCCAGGTTCCGCGCCTGTTCCAGACGATCTGTCCGGACGTCGACGGCAATCAGCTTCGCCGCGCCGGAGAGGCGGCAGAGCAGGACGTGCATCAGACCGATCGGGCCGGCACCATAGATGACGACCGTATCGCCCAGTTCGATGTTCGACGACCGCACACCATTGATGACACACGAAAAAGGCTCCAGCAGTGCAGCCTCGGCATCGGAAACCTCGGGTGGCAAGGGGATGACATTTCCCTGCGTCACGAACTGGCTGGCAATCCGCACCAGCACTGTGTGCCCGCCGTTCTGGTCGATGCCAAATGCGGTGTAGGCGGGGCAGTAATTCGTCTTGCCGCGCACACAGGCGGGACACCGCCCGCACCCCGCGTTGGGCGCGACTCCCACCCGTTGCCCCACGGGATACCCGGCGACGCTCTCCCCCACCTGTTCGATCACCCCCACGAACTCGTGGCCCAGCACAATGCGCTGGCCGTCACGCAGCTTGCGGTGGCCGTTGCGGATGATCTTCACATCGGTTCCGCAGATCGAGGCGGCGCGCACCCTCAGCAGGATCTCATCGCGCTCGATCACCGGCCGGGCGATCTCCTCGATCTCGAGCGTGCCCCCTTGCGTGTAGGTTGCCGCCAGCATCATCTGGGCATCAGCCATGGGTCACAAGCTCCTCACGCGTTCGCGCTCTCACCCTCGCTCACAGACACCGGACGCCGCAGGGCGATCGAGCGGTTGCCGGCGTTGACGACCATCACGGCGGCCTTGCCATCCTCGCCACCGGCCCGCGGCGGGCGCTGTTCGCGCACGCAGCGCACGAAATCTTCGTCCTCCGCCCGATACGCGTCGAGAAACAGCTGCTGCCAGCTGCGCACCACCGCCCCGGCGCTCCCGTCGGCCGTGTACGCCACGACGCTGTCCGCGGCCAGGCCCCCTACGGTAATCAAACCTTTTTCCCCCAGGATTTCACAGCGCGCGTCGTAGCCGTACATCACTCCCTGAGCTCCGCAGATACAGCCCTGCATCCCGTTGCGCAGCCGCGCGGTGAGAATCACATTGTCGTAAAAGTCAGGAAACGGCTCCCGCGCCGCGGGGGATCGGTAGTTCCCGGCGATCGCATACACCTCTTCAAACTCGCTGCCGCTCATCCAGCGCACTGTATCGATGTCGTGGCTGTTCACTTCCGACAGCGGTCCGTTGCTCGTCCGCAGGTCGTACATCCATGGCTGAGGGATGCTGGGTCCGTGCGTGAGCGACTTCACGGAGACCACCTGGCCGATCTCCCCGGCCTCCACGCGCCGCCTGGCCGCTACGAACCCGGCGTCGTAGCGGCGCATGAAACCGATCTGCAGCGTGACCTCCGCCCGGTCGACCGCGTCGAGCATGCGGTCGCACTCCGCGGCGTTCATGGCCATCGGCTTTTCACACAGGATGTGTTTCCGTGCCTGCGCAGCAGCCTCGACGATTTCACAGTGCAGTGCGCTGGGCGTGGCCACCACGATCGCGTCCACGGCCGGGTCAGCGAGCGCCTCGCGGTAGTCGGCAGAGCTGTGTTCCAGACGCAGTTCAGCGCTGGCCGCCTGCCGCGTTTCGGCCCGAGGTTCGACCAGCCGGGCCAGCCGCGCACCGGGTACTCGCCCGGACGCCAGATTGCGCGCATGGATCATGCCCGCCCGGCCCGCTCCAATCACCGCTATCCCCAACACTGCGGCATCATCCCTCAACACGCGTCTGACTCCACTTGACTGATCTTCGTACCTCCCGCCATTCTGTGCTGGTCCACACAGTTTGTCGACCGGCCTGCCGCGATACTGCTCCGCCGGCGCGGAGTTCGGGAGTGGCCCGGAAGCGAGAGGACCGGGGAGCCCACCGTGCTGCCCAACCATCGTTCCCCAAGGTGGCTGTAGTGGCGCGGGGCACATTTGTTGAGATGCTGCGCGGCGGCGAGTAGACTGGTAACACTTCGGACTGCTGCCCCCCAGTGGATTTACCCACGACGCCAACCCATTGAGGCCGCGCGATGGCGACATGCCGCTTCTGTGAAAAGCCGTTCCCGGCAGATGCCGACACCTGCCTGCATTGTGGAGCGCCGGTCGGAACCCAGCGGACGCTCTCCCCAGAGGAACTCGAAAGCGAAGTCGAATCGCTTATGAAAGAACACCGCACGCTGGACGCCGTCAACCTGAACCGCGAAGAGACGGGGGTCGGAGTGCCGGAAGCCAAGCGGGCGGTCGAGGCCTTTGCGGTGCGGCAAGGTCTGCATCCGGGCCGCTCGGGATGTGCCGGCCGGCTGGCAGCGTTGCTCTTGGTCTGCTGCGTCTGCTGTGTGCCGGCCATGACCGTGATCGGTCGCGCGGCCGAGGATGCCCCCGTGCTGGATGTCCCCCCCCTGCCCGGCGCGGTGCAGATCGACGGAAAGCTTGACGAGCCCTGTTACCAGACGCCGCCGATCGTCTCCGAGTTTGTCGTGGCTGGATCGCCGGAGACACGTCCGCAGCCGACCGCTGCCTGGCTCTTCTGGCATCCGGAACGGCTGGTGTTTGCGTTCGCGGTCCAGGACGCGGAGATCGTTGCGGCCCCGCCATCGACGCAGGAGCGTGACGTGGACCCGCAGGATCGCGCTGAGATATTCCTCTGGTCCGGCCGCCCGGACGACACGTACTACTGCATCGAGGTCGGCGCGCTGGGTGCCGTGCACGACTATAGCGCCAGGTTCTACCGGGAGTTTGACGACAGCTGGACTCCCGCGGGCATGCAGGTCGCGGTGACCCGCACAGGCACCGGCTACTGCATCGAGGGGGAACTGCCGCGCGCCGCACTGGAGGCGGCCGGGTTCGCGCTGCGCGCAGGTGTGCAGTTCCACTGCGGTCTGTTCCGCGCCGACTTCCACCCGGCTCGACCTGACGATCCCACCTGGATCTGCTGGGTCGATGCCCGCGGGCGCGAGCCGGACTTTCACGTGGCCGAATCGTTTGGGGTGATACGCCTGGTCGGCGAGCCCGAGGGCCCCGAGCGCAAGGTGCTGTCCACGGAACTGCACCCGGATGCCGGCACCCTGGTGCTCGCGTCGGGCGCGGAGCGGATGGAAGTGTCGCTCCATTGTCCACTCGTCCAGTTGGCGGGCGGCGCAGGCATGTGTGGCGGCGAGGCGCCTACGCAGGTCACGCGTGGCGATGGCCCTGAGAGCAGTTGGCTGTGCAGTTATCCTGCAGGCGGCGGACCGGCTGCCTTCGCCCATTCCGGCGCAGGAGATTCTCGGCATCATCCACCAGACCGACGATCCGTTCCTGAACGACGCGGTCACAACGGTGCTGCGCGGCCATGCATTCATTTCGCTCTACATCAATCCGCGATACATGAATGACCGGCGCTACGCGATGCTGGCCCAGCTGATAAGCTGGTCCCGCCACCACGCGGCGCTGCTCACCGCGCCCAATACGCTTCCGCTGCGCCCGGCCACGTGGCTGCGCGACGGCACGCCCTGGCTCTCCCACACCGCGCCCATGCCGCGCGAGCCCTACGGGTATGCACATTGGGGTTCCGACCAGGGGCTGGTGCTGTTGCGCAATCCCTGGGTGGAGAAGCAGTCGTACACGCTGACCGTTGACCCGGCCTGGCAGCGCCCCGTCCACGCCGTGAGCGTATATCCGGAACCACGCGTGTACGGGGACGGACTCAGTGGCGGCGACTCCGTGACGATTGCGCTCGCTCCCTACGAAACGCTTGTGTTGTCGTTTGCGCCGGGTGCCGCACCCGCGGGATTGCCGCGCGCGACAGACGCGGTCGGGACAGCGTTGATCGCTGCCGTGACTCCCGCGAAGACCACCATGCAACGTGTGGTCTTCGAACCGATCGAGGAGCCGTTGGGAGCGGACTACACGTCGCTGGCCCCGCCGTCCGGCACCGCAATTGAGATCCGCACGGACTTCACACTGACCCCGCCTGCCGGCAATACTCGCGTGCGCGTCCTGGCACTGCTGGAAGGCAAATCGGTGCCGGACGCCTGCGGTACGCTGACCGTCGACGGCCAGCAGGTATCCTGGCAGTCCAACCGCTCGGACGCCGGGTTTGTGGCCACCGGCGCGCCGGTCCCGGAATACTGGCATTTCCTGGAGGCCGCGGTGCCGGAATCCGGAACCGATGTGTCCCTGCAGCTGACCGCCCAGGATCCCGAGGCCACCGCGTCGATCTGGCTCGTGGCAGACAAACCGGGCCAGGACACCGCGTCCCTGCCCGCGTGTCTGCCAGCGCCGGAACGGGTTTCGCTCGACAGCGTCTGCGTCCTGCCGCCCACACCGCTGACGGACGTGTCCGCAGAAACACGCCAAGCCGCTCCGATAGAGAAGATCGACGGCGTGTTCCTCGACACGCTCGAACCGGTGCACAGCAAACAGGAGTGGGGCACGCTCCAGAAGAATCGCAGCGTCTGGGAGAAAGAGCTGACTATCGGTGGCCAATGTTTTCGGCGCGGACTGGGGACACACGCAAACGGCGAGATCGTCTACAACCTCGAGGGAGCATACCGCCGGTTTCTGGCGTGGGCCGGTCCAGACATGGCCACATACGGATCACTCGGTTTCACCGTGATCGTGGACGGCCAGAAACGGTGGGAGTCCGGCAAGATGGTCCGCGGCGATGCGCCCAGACAAATCGATGTCGACATCACGGGTGCCAAAGAGCTGCGGCTTGTCGTCGACGACTCCGGTAACGGCATCGCGGGCGATCATGCCAACTGGGCCAACGCGCAGTTGTTGCGATAGTGTGCTGGTGAGCTATGTTCAGCGATCTCCCGGTTTGAAGCCGGGCGGTCACGCCTCGGAGAGGCGTCCGTCAATAGCCAGGGACAGGTGATCCGTCTCTCCTACGGCCCGCAGATTCTTTGGCCAGACCACCGCGTCCGCGGACTGTAACCGATCCCGGTCGCGGCGCGTCCAATCGTGTGGTTGTTGACGCCCGCACCCGTGCAATAGGATGCCCAGCACGGCGGCAGAGGGTTCAAGGCGGTGATCCGATCTCCTCAAGATGGGTGATCTATAATGGTTCAGCAGGCTTCCCGAAGTCGGTTGGCTCCCTGGATTAGTCGGGGAGCGGTACTGTTCGGTTTCGTCGCGGGTGTCATCGTCATCATGTTCTGGCTCAGCGGGCGGTTCTCGCCGAAGGTGCCGGAGGACGTACTGACCGATGCCGCGGCAGGGTTCCGGCTCGAGGGGGAGCCGGCCCGCGTCCTGCCGGTCACGCTCCCGCTGACGGAGTCGGCGGTGGGGTCGATTCGAGCGGTACACGAGATTTCCGTCGGCTCGAAGCTGCTGGCGCGCGTGGTGGAGGTCAACATCAAGGCCGGGCAGCAGGTGCAGGCTGGTGAAGTGCTGGTGCGACTGGACGACACCGACCTGCAGGCGAAGCTTGCCCAGGCCCAAGCCGCGGTGAATTCGGCCGAAGCGGTGCAGGTCCAGGCGGCTGCGGACGAGGAGCGTGGCGCATCACTGCTGCAATCCAACGCCATCAGCCGCCAGGAGTATGACCGAGCAGTGGCCGCGTTGCGGACTGCCGAGGCGGAGTTGCAGCGGGCGCAGCAGACGGTCAAGGAAGTACAGGCCACGCTGGACTGGGCGACGATCCGGTCCCCGATTGACGGCACCCTGATCGACAAGAAGGTGGACGCGGGAGACATGGTCACGCCTGGCCAGTTGGTGGCGACGCTGTTTGATCCCACGCGGATGCAGCTGGTGGCCAACGTGCGGGAATCGTTGACCCGCGAGCTGAGTGTCGGGCAGACGATCGGCGTGCGGATTGAAGGGCTCGACAAGGAGTGTGGCGGCACGGTCAGCGAGATTGTTCCCGAGGCGCAGGCATCCAGCCGCGCGTTCCAGGTCAAGGTGACCGGCCCCTGCCCCGACGGCGTCTACTCTGGCATGTTTGGCCGCATCATCATCCCGCTCGGCGCGGAACAGGTCCTGGCCATCCCGCAGTCGGCCGTCCAGCTGGTCGGCCAGCTGGAACTCGTGCAGGTGGTGGAGGGCAGCAGCGCGACCCAGCGTGCGATCCGCACCGGGCGGTATCTGGGCGATGTGGAGGGCCCGGACGGCCAGCCGCTGGCCGATCAGGTCGAAGTGCTCTCCGGCCTGCGCAGCGGCGAGCAGGTCGTCGCACCGGCTCACGTCCCCCCGGCGCCCGCCACGGAGCCCGCGCCGGCCGACAAGCCGGCCGAGGGAGGCGACCGCACTGCAGGAGGCCTCTCATGAGTGAACATCCCGGCGTTCCCGCAGGCATGGCACATCATGGCCTGACGAATCGCATCGTCAAGATCTTTCTGGAGTCCAATCTCTCGCTGGTCCTGATCTTGATGGCCACCGTCTTGGGCCTGGCCGCGCTGGGAATCACCCCGCGCGAGGAAGACCCGCAGATCATCGTGCCGCTGGCCGATGTCTACGTCAACTTCCCGGGCCATTCCGCGGCGGAAGTCGAGCAACTGGTTACGACGCCGCTCGAGAAGATCCTCTACCAGATCGACGGGGTCGAGTATGTGTATTCGATGAGCCGCGAGAACCTGGGCATCATCACGGTCCGCTACTATGTCGGCGAGGACCGTGAGCGGAGCCTGGTCAAGCTGCAGAAGAAGCTGGACGAAAACGTCGACCTGGTCCCTCCGGGCGTGACCGGCTGGGTGGTCAAGCCGGTGGAGATCGACGACGTGCCGATCGTCACCCTGACGCTCGCCAGCCCCACGGCGGACAGCATGACTTTGCGGCGGGTGGCGGAGGAACTGGCACAGCGTCTGGCCGGCATGTCGAACGTGTCGCGCGCCTATGTCGTGGGCGGCCAGCCGCGCGTCGTGCAGGTGCTGCTGAACCCGGACCGGATGGCAGCATACCATGTTTCACCTCTGGAGGTGCAGCGCGCCATCCAGGGCGCCAACGTCCAGCAGACCGCCGGCAGCTTCCGCGCCAACGATCAGCTGATCCAGGTCGAAGCGGGTGCGCCGTTGGCCGAAGCGCGGCAGCTGGGCGATCTGGTTGTCAGCGTGTTTGACGATGCTCCGGTGTTCCTGAAAGATGTCGCGCGGATCGAAGACGGGCCGGATGAGATCAACAACTACGTCCGCCACGGCTGGGGACCGGCGCGAGGCTTCACGCACCACGAGTTCTTCCCCGGCACCGTGCTGGGGGAGTCATCCGTAGCGCACGCGGCGGGTCCGGCGAGTCCGGCGATCCGGTCCGCGGTGACGGTTGCGATTGCGAAAAAGCAGGGATCCAACGCCGTCTGGGTCGCCAATGCCGTGTTGCGGGAAGCGGAATCCCTGCAGGCACAGTTCGTACCCGACGACATGGAGCTGGTCGTCACGCGCAACTACGGCCTGACGGCGGACGAGAAAGTCAACGAGCTGGTCGAAGCGCTGGCGGTCGCGGTCCTCATCGTCGTGGCGCTGCTCACGCTGGGGCTGGGCTGGCGCGAAGCCTTCATCGTCGCGGTGTCTGTGCCGGTCGTGTTCGGGCTCACCCTGGCCGTGAACCTGCTCCTGGGCTACACCATCAACCGCGTCACGCTCTTCGCCTTGATCCTCTCCCTGGGGCTCCTGGTGGACGATCCGATTGTGGACGTCGAGAACATCGTGCGCCATTTTGCGCTGCGCAAGAAAGCGACGCGCCGGATCGTGCTGGAGGCGGTGGCCGAGATTCGCCCGCCGCTGATTACGGCGACGCTGGCCGTGATCGTCAGCTTCCTCCCGATGTTCTTCATCACCGGCATGATGGGCCCGTACATGGGGCCGATGGCGCTGAACGTGCCGGTCACCATGCTCATGTCGATGGTCGTCGCGTTCACGATCACCCCGTGGATGGCCTATCACATTCTGCGGCGGCAGTACGGCAGCGGGGCGGCCGAGGGGCACGCCACAGAGCACGACCTGCATGACCTGGACGCGGTCAAGCAATCGCGGCTCTATAAGCTGTTCTACCCCCTGATGGCCCCCTTGCTGCACTCGCGGCTGATGGCCTGGACATTCCTGCTGGTGGTGACCTTGTTGACGGTCGGAGCGATGGGCATGGCGGCCGCGCGCAGCGTACCGCTGAAGATGCTGCCCTTCGACAACAAGAACGAACTGCTCCTGGTGCTCGACCTGGACAAAGGCACCACGCTGGAACGCACGGACGCCGCCGTCCGCGACTTCGAGGCCTACCTGGCGGGTGTGCCCGAGGTCTCTGATTTCACCAGCTACGTCGGGCTCGCCTCGCCGATGGACTTCAACGGACTGGTGCGGCATTACTATCTGCGCCAGGGGGACGAGGTGGCACAGGTGCAGGTCAACCTGGCCGGCAAGAAGAACCGGCGGCAGCAGAGTCACGCCATCGGCTTGCGGATGCGTCAGGATCTGCAGGCCATCGCGGCGCGGCACCACGTGCGTCTGAAACTCGTCGAGACCCCTCCAGGCCCACCCGTGATCGCCAGCGTGGTGGCCGAAGTGTACGGGCAGCCGGACCACCAGTACGAGGATCTGCTGCTGGCCGCCGATACCGTGCGGGCCCGCATGGCCAGGGAACCGGGCGTGGTCGACATCGATCCGGTGCGTGAAGCTGCCCAACCCAAGCTGGTCTTCGTGACCGACAAAGAAAAAGCCGCGCTCAATGGCATCACGACCGACCAGATCGCGAGCACGCTGCAGTCGCTGCTGGCCAGCGACTCGGTGGGACTGATGCGGAACGACACCGAGCGTAACCCGCTGCGCATCATACTGCGGCTGCCGGTCGATCAGCGGACCAGTGCTGCGGATCTGGCGCGGGTGTACGTCAAGGGCAACGCCGGTCAGCTGGTTCCCCTGGCAGAATTGGGACGGTGGGAGACGACTCGCGTCGACCAGATGATCTACCACAAGAACCTGGAACGGGTGGCCTACGTGTTTGCCGAAACCGCTGGCCGGCCGCCGGCCGACGTCGTGATGGACATGCTGGTCGACCGGGTGGACGGAGATCCGGCGCCGGCCGATTCCGTACCGGTGGGAAACGGCTGGGTGTCAATGTCCGAGCCGCGCCCCGTGGCCGAGCGGAGCTTCTTTTCCAATGGCAGCCATATCGCCTGGAGTGTGCCGGCAGGGTTCACCGTCGACTTCGCCGGCGAAGGCGAGTGGAAGATTACGTTGGACGTGTTCCGTGATCTGGGGCTCGCGTTCGGCGCGGCGATGATCGCGATCTACATTCTGCTGGTCGCCCAGATGGGCTCGTTCACCGTCCCGATCGTCGTCATGCTGGCTATCCCACTGACCATCCTGGGTGTCATGCCCGGCTTCTGGCTGCTGAACCTGTGGAGCGGCCAGGAGGTGGGCGGATATCTCGATCCTGTCTACTTCACCGCCACCGGCATGATTGGCATGATCGCCCTGGCAGGGATCGTGACCCGCGACTCGATTATCCTCGTCGACTTCATCCACCTCTCGCTGGCCCGTGGCCGCTCGCTGTTCGATGCGATCATGGAGAGCCGGGTGGTCCGGCTGCGGCCGATCCTGCTGACCGCCAGCGCGGCCATGCTGGGTGCCGTCCCGATCATCATCGATCCGATCTTCTCCGGCCTGGCCTGGTCGCTGATCTTCGGCCTGTTCGCCTCCACGCTCTTCACCTTGTTCGTCATCCCAGTCGCCTATTGGCTCCTGTACGCCAATAAACCCGGCCATGGCCTGCCGCAGTCCGCCATGGAACAAGAGGATGCGGTGGGGTGATGGCAGGTGCATGGTGTGACGGCGCTCGCCGGAAACCCGCGCGATTCGAGTCCGCACTCCGCGGCGAGGTTCCCGCGGCGTGCGGGAGCGCCGGGAGGAGTCAGGGTTTGCTGGACTTCGCCGCACGCGTCTCCAGGATCACTGCTGCCGCGTGTCGCACGGCGGTCTTCACGACCCGCCCGCACACAGTCTCCGGTCCGGGCTGTGCCGCCATGAACTCGGCCCGTTCCCACGGGTCGGCAAGGTTGTAACGTTTCCCCATGTGCTGTTCCAGCAGGTCTCCGCATTGCGTGCTGCCCAGTTCCTCCACGAAGCGCTGGCAGAAACTCCGCGCCGGAACCAGCGATGCCCGCCACGTGATCGCGTCGCCGACCAGGTCGCTGCCGAACATCAGCCCGAGTGCCAGGAGCGAACTGGTGACGGCTCCACACGTCTCGCCGCGTTCGGCGATCCCCGGCAGGGGCGTCAGGGCTTTGAACATGTTGTCGCCCGGCAGTCCGAATCCTTCCTGGAGCGTCAGGAAGGCTGCCTGAGCGCAGTGGTGGCAGCGCTGCATGTTGTATTCCGCGCGCGTCTCGATCCACGCCAGGAACTCCTCGCGCGGCAGCGTCTCCACGGGCGGCTGGGGAGATACCTCAGCGGTCTCCTTGTCGTCCGGGGCCACAGGCGCGGGCGGCGCAGCTTCCTTCGCGCAGGAACCCAGTGCCAGCACCACGGCCGCGGTGCCTCCGGTAGATATGAAACAGCGCCGCGTCAGCGTCCGCCGGTCCGGTATGTGTCGTGTGACAGTCATCAATCTGGCTCTTTCAGCTGTAGCGCCGCAGCAACGTGAAGTCCCACGCGCAGACCACCTCCACCTCCTCGCCGGCGGCGGGACACACCGCCAGCACCGCACTGATCGTCCGCACCTGGATCATGCGCGCGCTCGTTCCCAGCTCCGCGGCGTCGAATCCTCCCTGATCCTCGAGAATCTTCCCGTAGTTCCGCGGGTGCTATAATGACACCAAGCAACGCAGTCCCCATTCTACACGCAGATGGACGTCTCATGCGAACCGGCTGGATGAAGTCTCGCAATCTCGAGAAGCGGGCGTGGCGGCTGTTTACCACCCGCTTCCTGCGGCGCGCACAGTCGCCAGAGTGCCGCCAGCAGATCGAGAGCCAACTGGCCGACAAAATGGAACAGCTCGGTCCGGCCGCGGCGCACGGCGGCAAACTGCAGCGTGCCGTGAACCAGGCGGCGGAGTTGTGGGGGCGGCGCAGCGAGCTGCGCAAGACCGATGTCCTGTGGATAGCCGCGGCGCTCCTCTATTTCATCAGTCCGCTCGACGCGATACCCGACGTGGTGCCGGGGGTCGGCTACGTCGACGATGTGCTGATCGTGTCGGCCGTCGTAGGAGCCGTGCTGCGAGGGATGTCAGCGGTGGGTTCGCGCGGCAAGCAGCGGCTGGAAGAGTGGATCGACCAGCAGACCGACAGTGTGATGAACAGGATCGACGCATCGGCCACGCGCGGTGTCCACCAGACGGTCGTGGCCGTCGTCATCAGTCTCTGGGGCACGACGACCGCGGCGGCCGTCTCGCTGGCCGTGGCCGCCGTGCTGGGCGACTACAGCGCGCAGTGGCTGACTTACATCATCCTGTCGGCCACCATCGTCCTGGCGTGCAACGCGGCCACGGGCGTGCACTACTGGCGTGCCTACCGCCGGCTCGACGGTGCCTGGCAGCAACGGCTGCGCGAGCTGGTGGTGGCCAAACTGACCGTGTGGCACCTCGTGGCGATCGGACTGCCGATCGCAGTCTTGATCGGCCTGGGGATCTGCCGCGCCGTGAGTCTGATGTAGACCCGGTGCACTGTCGTGTGCACGGCAGTGCACCGGTGGAGGTTTGGAGGTTCGCGGGCCTGTTACAGCGCCCAGCCGGCACGGTACTCCTGGTGCAGGTACTGGTTGGCTTCCGGCATGTTCGTGATCTGGAACGCTTCCGGATCCCAGTACAGCTTGGTGCTGATAAGATTCTCCTTTATCGCGGGGCGCAGGGCGATGTTGCCCAGCAGGACGACCTGGGCCAGCACACCGGCGTGATCGGGGAAATTCGAGCCGGCCGGTTTGCCCCCTTTGCAGGCCTGGATCCACTCGACGTAATGGCCGGGCGAGCGTTCCAGCTTCTGTGGCGGCGTGCCATACTCTTTCTGGCGCGCTTCAGGGAGCAGGCGGCCGTTGTAGATCTTGCCGTTGTCGCCGACGTACAGCGCGCCGTTGGTGTCCCACGCCCGGCCGTCATCCAGTTCCGGGGGGCGGGCCGGCTTCATGCCGCCGTCGTACCAGTGCACCGTGACGGGGGCCAGATCCCCGCGCGCCGGGAATTCGTAGGTGACGCGCGACGCCACCGGATACGTCTCGTCGTTCACCAGCGAGCAGCAGGCTTCCACACTCGTCGGGTGCCCGAGCTTGAGCGCGCGGAAGACGGGATCCAGACTGTGGCAGCCGATGTCACCCAGCGCGCCGGTGCCGAAGTCCCACCAGCCACGCCACTTGAATGGCAGGTACGCGGGATGATAGGGACGTTCCGGAGACGGGCCGAGCCACACGTCCCAGTCGAGCGTGTCGGGAACGGGCGGCGTGTCGGCGGGCCGGTTCACCCCCTGCGGCCAGTACACGTTGTTGATTCCGTTGAGCGGGCGATCGGTCCAGACATGGACTTCGCGCACCTGCCCGATCGCTCCGTCCCAGATCGTCTCGCACAGCTGCCGCACCTGTTCGCCGGCCTGCCCCTGGTTGCCCATCTGCGTGGCGACTTTGTACTCGCGCGCGGCATCCGCCAGCGCGCGTGCTTCGTACACCGTGTGCGTGAGCGGTTTCTCACAATAGACGTGCTTGCCGCGTTTGATGGCCGCGATGGAGGCAACAGCATGGCAATGGTCCGGCGTCGCCACGACGACGGCGTCGATATTCGCCTCCTCCTTGTCCAGCATCTCCCGGAAGTCTTTGTACTTCCTGGCGTCGGGGTAGCGTGCGAAGGTGCCGGCAGCGTGGGCCCAGTCCACGTCGCACAGCGCCACGATGTTCTCGCTCTCCATGGCGCGCAGATCGCCTGCCCCCTGCCCACCCACGCCGATCCCCGCGATGTTCAGCTTCTCACTCGGCGGCGTCTGGCCGGGACCACCCAACACATGGCGTGGCACCACCGTGAACGCGGCCACTCCCGCCGCGGCGCCCAGAAATCCACGTCGTGACAGATTGTTCTTCTGCATCATATTGTTCTTCTGCATCATACTGTGCTCCTCATTACATCGGGTGCGTTCGTGACAGCGGGCCAACCGGCCACCTCCTGCCCCCAAGCTGCCAGGTCATTGATCGCGAACCCGTTCATGCCGCTCGATACCACTAGATATCACTCGAATCACAAACAACTACACGTTCCAGGGGTCGCGCGCCGGCCGCGACTTCAGACTGTTCGCCTCCGCATCGTTGACGAACGTCTCCGTTTCGGGATCCAGTGTGAGCTTGCGCTGCAGAACCCACGACAGCGCGGCGGCGTGACAGGCGATGTGCGTGTGCCGCATCACGGTCGAATTGCAGACCGGAAGCTGGCGGCTCTTCACGCAGTCGAAGAAGTTGCGGGCATGCGCCGTCACGTCGAGCCCCACAACACGCTTCGCGGACTCGGGGATCGAACGGGCGAGCGAATCGGGTTTAACCAGCATCTGGCCGCTGTCCCCGGTTTCGACGGACCCCTCGTCGCCCACAAACCGCACGGGACAGGTGCCCAGCCGCGTCACGTAGTGGGGATCGCGATTGCCGAACGGCTCCTTCAGGAAGTCGAACACCACCTGGACGCCGTTGGCATAGCGGCAGGTGATGGTGGCCTCCCCCAACTCGTACTCGATCGGCAGTGTGCTGTCAGCCTGGTTCGCCCACTGGCACAGGTCCAGCGTGTGAGCGCCCCAGTCCAGCAGCTGGGCGCCGGAGTCGAAGTCCCAGTAGCCGCGCCAGTCACCGGCTACATATTGTGCGTTGTACTGCCGCCAGGGCGCTTCCCCCAGCCACAGGTTCCAGTCGCAGACGTCGGGAGCGGGTGTCGGTTCTCCGGGCAGCCACTGCGTCCGGATCTGCGGGGTGTAGATGCTCGCATAGAGTGTATGGAGTTTCCCCAGCTTGCCGCTCTGAGCCAGCTCGACCGCCAGCTTGAAGTTGGGCACACTGCGGCGCTGCGTGCCGGCCTGGAACACCCGCCCCGTCCGCTTGATGGTCTCATCCAGCCGCTGGCAGAGGTCGATGGTCAGCCCGCACGGCTTCTCGCTGTACACGTCCTTACCCGCCTCCGCCGCCAGCATGGAAGCAGGTGCGTGCCAACGGTCGCCCGTCGCGATCAACACGGCATCGATGTCCGGGCGGGCGAGCAGTTCGCGGAAGTCGCGGTAGAGCGCGCAGTTGTCGTTGCCATAGTGCTGGTCAACCAGTTGCTTGCCCGCGTCGCGCCGGCTGGCCTGCACGTCCGCAATGGCCATGCACCGCACATCGTTCAGGCCGAGAATCGACTTCAGGTCGTATGTACAGCGCGGCCCGATGCCAATCACCCCCAGCGCGACCGTGTCGCTCGGCGCGGCGCCGCCATCCCTTCCCAACACGTGTGCGGGAATGATCGACGGCATTGTGAAGAGGGTACTGGCCAGCGCCGACTGGCGCAAGAACCCTCGGCGTGTCCGTGGAGTATTCATCGCGATCACCTGTCTCGGATAGTTGGCTGCTGCCGAGTTGCGCCTGCAGCAAACAGACGCAACTGGCAATGTTGATTATCAGCCACCCGGCAGACGATTGCCAGACAGGTATGGTCACAGGCCGGTCCGTTTCAGCCGGGCGCTTCGCCGCGCGGGTCATCGAGTGACGGGCGGCAAGGAGACCGGCTGCCCCATGACGAGCTGAACGGCCTGCAGCGGCGCGTACACTTTCTTGGTTTCCGGAATGTAGACGACCAGACCTTCCAACTCGATCGATTGCCCCGCGAGAACCAGCAGGTTCTTGTTGACTGGCAGGACCGCCATCTGATCGGCACGCGTCACATTCACGACGAGGTTGCCCGCGTCATCGCTGTCCACGCTCACCTGGCCATCACTGATCGCCTCCTGCAGATCGACGAAGAGACGCGTGTTGAGCCGATCCAGGTCCAACCCCAGCGCCCGGGCCGTGACGTTACCGATCTCCGGTCCGTCCAGCAGTCCGGCCGGCCGGCCCGGTCCGAACGCGAACAGGGGCACGTCCCCGCCGGTGTGTCCGTGGCTGGTAAAGCCCAGGCAGGTGAACTTGGGGCAGATCGTGACCCCGAAGGCGTTGTGCGGGCTATCGGGATACTGGCTGGCCACGCGCAGCAGTTGCTGAGCGTCGTCGAGCGACAGCGACACGCCCCAGCATTCCTGCACGATCGCCTGCACGTCCTGTGGCGGGATCTCCGCGGCTTCGACTTTCGCGGGATCGTGTAGCGCGCAGAGCCTGCGCCACATCTCGGGTGCCGAGGCTTTCATCTTCTTAAGTGGCCCGACCAGCTTCTCGATCCCCGTCTGCGAATAGCTGCTGTTCGTCGACTGATTGCCGATCGACATGCCGCCCGTGTTATGATCGGAGAGGGCGAGCACGAGCGTGTGGCCATCGCGCTCGGCGAATTCCAGGGCCACCCGGACCGTGTCGTCGAACATCAGCAGGTCGTTCAGCAGATGCGCCGGGTCGTTGGCGTGGGCCGCCCAGTCAATCTGACTCCCTTCGACCATGAGAAAAAAGCCATCGGGATCCGCCGATAACAGCTCCAGCGCCTTGCGCGTCATGTCAGCCAGGGTCGGTTCCTGCGGCCGAGTCTGCGGCCGATCGACTTCGGCCGCCAGGGGCCCCAGTGCAAACACGCCGAACACCCGGCCTTCCGCAACGGCCGCCAGCGCCTCGCGATCTTCCACGACGGCATAGCCCCGCGTCGTCAGCACGGAGATGAGGTCCTCTGCATCAGTCCGCCGACCCGATTCGGCCTGACCGGCGGGTAGCAGATAGTCCTTGCCGCCGCCGAGCACGACGTCGACGTGCTGGTACACGATCTGTTCCATGATGTCTTCCTGCCGCTCGCGATGCGCCACGTGCGCCGTGTATGCGGCCGGGGTGGCGTGACAGAGACGCGAGGTGGCCACGATCCCCGTGGCCTTACCCAGCAGGCGCGCGCCTTCCAGCACGGTGGCCAATGGACGATACCGCAGCGCCGCGGGGGGTTCCAGCGCGGGCAGCAACGTGCCCGGTTTGGGCCCCACACTGATGAACTTGTCGCTCGTGCGGCAGCCGGTGGCGTACGCGGATGCCGTGGGCGCGGAATCAGCCACCACGGAATCGGCGATGTAAGTCTGCACGCCCCCTACCAGGATCCCGTCCAGCGCCAGGGGCGCTCCCTTGTACCAGCGGGCCAGCGTGTACTGCTCGCTCCCACAGCCGTCCGCGATCAGCACGATCACATTCTTGACCGGCTGGACGTCTTCAGCGTGCGCAGCGAACGTCCACAACACCACTCCCATCATGAGACAACGCGGCAGTACAGTTCTCATCAAATCGGTCATCACAGCAGTTCCTGAGTCGCAGGCAGTCAGATGATTGCAGGAAGCGTCAACCAAACACTACATCATACCGTCATGTCATACCGTCATGTCATACCGTCATGTCCGCCTGCACAAGCTCGATCCCTGCGCCGGTCCCCAGATTGCGGGAATACTGCTTGTCTTGCGGATTGTTCCAGTGTTCGTGAACGCCCAGGCTCCCCAGGCGCTGCTCGGGACGCGCATGATTCGGATCGTAGAACGTCCCCGATGGCGGGTCGTCCGCCAGGGCCGCTTCGTGCAGGTAATCGTTGGCACCCGGGTGATGCGGAAAGTCATCGTACTCGGCCCGGAGGAAATCCAGGCCTACAGAGTCGATGGCTACCGGGTCCTGAGAGGCCAGCAAGCTGGCAGTCCAGCTACCGGCGAACGGAGCGGACTTCCATCGGCGGGGCTCGCTGTCGACCGAGTGGATTCCCGAAAACAGTCCGTCGATCAAGTACAACACCGTCTTGCCCCCCAGGTGCGCGTGCCCCGTCAGATCGACCTGCTCGCGATAGACCCCCGTCTCTTTGGAGAACGAGTGTGGGTGCATGTCGTAATAGCCCTTCTGTGCCGGCCAGCGGACAAGCGAGCCAAAATGATTCTTGCCACAGAGCGTGACGCCACTGCCAGCGTGCCCCTTGAGATTGGCGAAGTTGATCAGGTAGCTGGCCTCCGCAAAACAGGTCGGCACATAATCGAGGGCGACATTCTCCGGCCGGCAGCTCCAGTACAACGGCTCCGTCGAAGCCTGGACCTGGGTGCGTCCGAACTTGCCTGCGAAATCCACGTACCGCACGTTCGGAAACTCCCCGTGCAGGATGTCGTAGTACTCGGCGACCAGGTACGCCAAGGTGTCACACACGGTCACGTCCGACTCGGCAACCCCGACAACGCCGACGAGCTGCCGCAGAAGTGCCACGATCATCTGCGGCGCCGTGTTCATGTAGTCCTGACGCTTTACCAGCCTGTACGTGTCAGGATCGACCGCTCCTTCATGCCAGATCATTCCCACCCAGTTCGGTTTGATGGCGATCTTCTCACCGGGCTGGTAGGCCGCCGCCGGTTTCCCCTGCAGACGATTGAAGTGTTGGAACAACTTCTCCCACGCGCCGCCTACCGTCTGTTGGCCCGTCAGATCGCACACGGCCCGCGCCAGCATACCGTCGACCCGTTCCTGGCTGGTGTGGTCGTCCTGATACCAGTGTCCGTGCGACGGTCCCTGCCAATCAGTCACGTGCGGATCGTGGACCCAGACGACGCGTCCCGGATGAATGCCCTTGCCCTGCCCCAGAGGTTGGAGCGGCGCGCATTGGGCAGCCGCCGGTCTGCCAGACCAAATGCTTCCGAGCGTGGCCATGCCGCCCGCCAGCGCTGTCCGTTCGATAAACCGTCGTCGTGTGATTTCGCCCGCCATCGGAAACCTCCAGGAAACAATTGCTCGCAAGCCCCAGCCGCCCCAAAAGATGGGCACCATGGCAGAAGCTGGGTACCATGGCAGCCGGGCCTGCCTTCCTTTCTAAGCTGCCGAGCCATCCGGCACAAGCGAGATGCGGCTACAATGGTCGGCACAGGCACAGGTCGGCACAGGCACAGGATGAGTAACAGGAGTCGAGCGATGAACCAACTCTCGAGCATTCCGGCCGCGGTGGTACTGGCTGTCGCGGCGACGGCGTGTGCCGCGGCAACTGACGTCACCGTCCACAACAGCAGCGAGCTGCGGTTGGCCATCGCCGGGGCCGAGCCCGGCACAACGATCTGGATCGCCGCGGGCGAGTATGCCGGCGGCATGCACTTCCAAGACGTCTCGGGTACCGCCGAGGCACGGATCGTGATCAGAGGGATGGATCCCGAGCATCCTCCGGTGTTCAAAGGATCGGCGCAGGCCCTGCACCTGGCCGACTGCAACTACATCACGCTGGCCGACTTCATCGTGGACGGATGCACCGCGAACGGGCTCAACTGCGACGACGGCGGCAGTTTCGCAACGCCGATGCACCATCTGGTGGTCGAGAACGTCACAATCACGCACATCGGCCCGCGAGGGAACCGTGACGGGCTCAAAATGAGCGGCGTGGACCAGTTCATCATCCGCAACTGCCGCTTCATCGGCTGGGGTGGCAGCGGCATTGACATGGTGGGATGCCATCAGGGCGTTGTGGAGGACTGCTACTTCCACGGCCTTGACGGGTATGACAACTCGGAGTCCATCCAGATGAAGGGAGGTTGCGCCGACAATCTCGTGCAGGGCTGCTTCTTCGATCGTGCCGGGAGCCGCGGCTTGAATCTGGGCGGCTCCACGGGCCTGCCGTACTTCCGGCCGAGCGTCGGTGACTATGAGGCAACGCGGCTGCTGGTGGCCGGCAACCGGTTCTTCGGCTGCCAGGCGCCCGTGGCATGGCCGACCTCCAGCCAGACCCGCGTGGTGCAGAACACCATCGTGCTGCCAGACAAGTGGATCGGCCGCATCCTGCAGGAGACGAAGGATCCGCAGTTCCAGCCCTCCCACGACGGTGTGTTCGAGAAGAACATGGTCGTCTTTGACCGCCGCGTGGGCAGGCCGGAGTTCATCAACGTCGGACCTGGTACCGCCCCCGAGACCTGGAAGTTCATCGACAACGCCTGGTTCGATACCGAGATGGACCGCAAGCCCCAGCTGCCAGGCACCGAATCTGGCAGCGTCTATCAGGTCGACCCTCAGATCGCGGACCTGGGCCAGCCGACCATGCGGATCACGAGCAGCGACCCACGGTTGCAGCATGCCGGTGCGCGCGCCTGGCGCCGGCTGGACGCAGAGGCGTGGCTCGACGGCATAACGCGCGTGGCCGCCCAGTCGAGTGCGCCTTAGCCGCCACGTCACTGGCCGTCGCGCAGCTCCCACTGCTCCCACTGCTTCTGCAGCTCCCGCTGCTTCCGCTGCTCCTGTATGGCCAGCTGGTTCACAAACCAGGGAGTGCGGTAGCCGGCCAGCACCGCCAGCAGCCCGAGGAGCATGATCACCAGGCCCACCAGGTGGACACTCTGCGAAAACGCGCTGGGCGACTTGCCACCTGCCGCGATGAGGTGGTTGCCCAGGACGGTCACCGGCAGCCCGACGCCACAGATGCACCACCCGCATCGCACAAGCCACCGGGAGATGCGTGCCACCGTGTCAGAGTTGCCCGGTGCTGGCTCATTCACCGCACTGTGCTCCACTCTCCCCTCCACTCTCCCCTCCACTCTCCACTCTGGGATGCCCGGGGCTCCTCGGAGGTTCCGGTCCAGGCCTGCGGACTATGGTATTCCGCCAGGGAACCGGCAGGAAGCGGCCGCAGGCAGGCCTGGTCCAACCGCTATCTTCACGGTGGCAGTCGTAATGGTGCATAATCTCGGTCTGTTCTTCATGGTCGGCGGCGCCGGCTGGTCCGTGATCCCGATGCTGATCGGAGCCTACGCGCGCCGGACGAGCATCCAGCGCGCTTTCCTGATCGCCGCCGGTGCGGCCCTGGGGCTCACCGCGATGGCCATCGCACCGCACCTGACGCCGGTCGCCTGAGCGGCCGGTGGTTCAAATCGCCCAGCCGTCGCGATAGGTCTTACGCAGATACTGCTCGGCTGCGGGACAGTTCGTGGCCGTGAGCTGCTCCGCATCCCACTGGAGCTTCTGGCCGGTACGAAACGCGACAGTCCCCAGCAGATTATGCTCGACCAGCGCTCCGGAGTAGTCGAAATTGCAGAGCGTTGGTGCACCGGTCTTGCAGGCGTGGACCCATTCTTCGTGATGCCCCAACGAGGGAGCGATCCAGGGATCCGGGGCCTGGAAGTCCTTGAATTGCGCTTCCGGCAGCAACAGATAACGGCCGTAGTCGGCGACCAGGATCCCCTTGTCTCCCACGAACATGGTTCCCAGATGCCACGACGTCAGATCGACCCCCGCCGGTGACTCAGGCCACTGCTTGCCATCGTACCAGGTGAGCGTCAGAGGAGGACGGTTGCCGCGCGCCGGGTGCTCCCAACGCACTTTCAATTCGTCGGGGTAGGTTTCCGGCCGGACGGGCAACGGCCCCTCGGCCTCGACGGTCGTCGGCGCCTGCAGTTCGAGCGCCCAGAAGGGCAGGTCTATGATGTGGCAGCCCATATCTCCCACTGCGCCATTGCCGAAGTCCCACCAGTTCTGCCAGGACAGCGAGCGTTTTTCGAAGTAGCAGGGATGATAGGGTCGCGACGGAGCCGGACCCAGCCAGAGGTCCCAGTGGAACTTCTCGGGAACCGGCACACTATCCTGCGGACGGCTGCGGGGACCTTCGATGCCCTGCTCGACCCAGCAGTGGACCTCGCGCACCGGGCCGATGGCGCCGGATCGGATCAGCTCCACCACACGGCGATAGTTCTCGGTGGCATGGATCTGTGTGCCCATCTGCGTGGCCACCTGCATCTGTTTCGAAACCTCCCGCATCCGGCGGGCCTCCTCCACCGTGTGCGCCAACGGTTTCTCGCAATAGACGTGCTTGCCGCGCTGCATCGCCTGGAGACTGGCCGGCGCGTGCGTGTGCTCCGTGGTGCTCACAATCACGGCATCGAGGTCCGGCTGATCCAGCATCCTGCGCCAGTCGATGTACGTCTGCGCCCGCGGATACTTCTCGGCCGCTTCCCCCAGGTAGCGTTCGTCCACGTCACAGAGGGCCACGATGTTCTCGCTGGCCACCGCCTCTGCATTGGCAGCCCCGCGGCTGTGGACCCCGATCACGCCGATGTTCAGCTTCTCCT
Organism: Planctomycetaceae bacterium; assembly: GCA_012729315.1. Classification (GTDB taxonomy): domain Bacteria; phylum Planctomycetota; class Planctomycetia; order Pirellulales; family Pirellulaceae; genus JAAYDI01. Next base: position 9,070 of record JAAYDI010000194.1, on the reverse strand, counting down.
GAAGTGACCGGGTGGGCGCCGCCAGGGACGACGTGGCCATCCAGTAGCCAGCGCCGGCCAGTGCAGAACTCTTGAGAAACCCGCGACGGTTCGTAGTGCGATTGAGCATGATGAAGATCCTTCACAAGAAATGGGACGCCTTACGCCAAGTGGTCGGCCAGCCAGGTATCGAGATACTCGGCGGCGAGCGGCCTGGTACGATACGGTTCCAACTCGATACTGGTGCCCGGAAAACAGGCGCGGCGCACGAGCCGGTCGACTGCGATCTGCGCCAGATCGACAAGATTCACGACGTCCGTGAGATTGTAGAGTGCCAGCTTCCGCAGAGCCGCGCGATTGCCGCGCCGATAGCGGTGCCAGAGCCGCACCGCTTCGAAGCCGTCGACGCCCTGGATCTCTGCCGCGCGGGCCAGGCCCAACTGGCGTTCCACAGCCTTCAGGCCGCCCTTGTACCCCAGCGACGCCAGGGCGAATCGCAGGTCAAGATGCGCCTGATCCAGCCGGGCCGTGGGAAAACGCGCACGCAGAAAGGGCACGTCGAACAGACTGCCGTTGAACGTGACCAGCAACGGAAACTGCGCCACATAGGCCGGAAACTCGTCCAGGTTGATGCCATTGACGAACAGCGTCAGACGGCCGCCACCCAACGCCCCGATGACTGTCACCTCATCGCCATAGGCCGACAGCCCGGTCGTCTCGATGTCCAGGAACAGAGCGTGCCGGGCGAAGTTGGGGTAAAGTCGCCACAACTCCCGCCCCGGCAGCCGGGCACTGAAGAAACCCGCGTCCCCGGCAGCCAGCGCTGCGATCGACTGGCTCACGATCGGCGACAGGGTAGTGAACGTGCCCCGCCCGATCTCGCCCGCTTCGAGTGCCGCCAGGAATCGGTGCCAGTCCAGGCAGCCATGTTCCCACAGCCAGCGTTCGCGGCGTGGACCAATACCCGGTAGATGAACAAAGGTGTTTTCAAGCATCGATGCACACGGCCAGGCAGGCGCTGCGGCAGCCGGTGCCTCTGCGGCCCAACTCCCGCAAACAGCTCACCCAACGAGTCCCGAACATGATACCATAATCATGACTCCACGATACCGTATGCTGACGACCGCCAACAGAGAGGTCTCTACACATGTCCATGCTGCGATACACTGCCCTGCTCCTGGTAACGCTCGTCGCGCGGCCCACAGAGGCCGAGGAGCCGGCATTCGTGCTCGAGAACGATACCTGCCGCTGGGCGGTCGCGGCCGATGGCACCGTCCAGTATTTCGGAACACCGGATGGCCAGCACAACGTGTGCGAGCCAGGTCAGACCTGCATGCAGGTGCTGGTGGACGGCCAGGTTCACGGAGCGTCGACGGTGCGGCCGGACCAGTCGTCGTACCGAGTCGAGTTCGGCGCGTCGGGCGTGACGGCGTGGGTGAAGGCCGAAGCGAAGGCGGACTACCTGGCGCTGACGGTCACGGACGTACAGGGTTCGGAATTCCAGTGGCTGCAGTTCGTCAATCTGCGTCTGACCATCACGCGCCATGTGGGGACACTGATCAACGCCGCCTGGGACGACCAGTATGCCGCGTGCGCGCTGGCCTGCAACGACCAGACCGAATCGTTCGGGGCGGATAGCGCGAAAGGTTATCTGTGCGTCCGCTGCTATCCCGAGTTCGGCTGCGTGGGAGCGCGCGCGGCGCTGATCGGTCTGCCCACAGGTGTGCCGGAGCCGGACCGCACGCTCCTGGCCGCCATCGGGCGCGTCGAGCTGGCCGAAGGGCTGCCCCATCCCCTGCTGGACGGCACATGGATCAAGGAATCCCCGGGACGTTTTCGCTCGTACCTGATGGTGCACGACCTGGGAGAAGACAATGTGGACGAGATCATCCGCGTGGCCCGCAGCGGTTTCGGCTGCATCGAGTTCTATCCGTGGCGTGCGACACCTTCGTACGAGATCAACCCGGCGCTGTTCCCCCACGGACTGGCCGGGCTGCAGGCGGTGTGTGACAAGATCCACGCCGCGGGGATGCAGGTCGGCCTGCACGTGATGCAGGGTATGGTTGGCTGGGGCGCCAAAGACGATCCGTATATCGCCCCCCGCGCCGATGCCCGGCTGCTGCAGGACCGGCAGGGCACGTTGGCGGCAGACATCGACGCGCAGACGACAACCCTCGCCCTCAGCGAGCCACCCACGGACTGGCCGGATCAGGGCGATCTGTACGTCGACGGTGAGATCATCGGCTACGCGAAACGCGGCGATGCGGGATTCACCGAGTGCCAGAGGGGGCTGCATGGCACCACGGCCACAGCCCATCCGGCCGGGACACCGGTCGGGCACCTGGTCAACTGCTTCCCGATCTGGGGCCATACCGTGTACTGCCCCGACATCCACACCGATCTGCCGGATGAGATCTGTACGCGGCTGGCCGAGGTGTTCAACGCGGTGGGCGCCGACATGTCGTACCTCGACGGTGGCGAAGAACTGGTCGCGCAGCAGCCCCATTGGCGCAGCGTGGGGACATTCGCGCTCGGCCTGCAGAAACGACTCCAGAAGCCGGCGTTTCTCGGCGGCAACGCCTGCTACACGCACATGTCGTGGCACGTGATCACACGGGGCAGCCCGCATTACGACCCCATCCATTTCGGACGGCGCGAGTACACGCTGCGGTTCAAAGGGGTCAACCCGGCGGGCCATGCCAAGAACCTGCTGGTCGGCGACGTGGGCTGGTTCGCACCGCATCCGCACTCGCTGACCGCCGATGCAGTCACTCCCGATGAAGTGCTGCTGCTGTGCCTCAAGGCGCTCGGCGGAAAAGCACCGATTTCGTTCAGCGTCAGCGCCGGGAACCTGTGGAAGAACGAACGCCTGCCCGAGATGCTGGATATCATCCGCGCGTGCGATGAGTTGAAGCAGCGGGAGTACTTCAGCCCCGCGGCCCTGGCGGAACTGGCCCGGCCGCGGGCCGAGTTCGACCTGGAGCAGCAGGCCGATGGGCAATGGGACCTGAGACCACTGCAGTTCGGCCCCGCGGCAACCGTCAACGCGGCCGCCCCCGAACGCGCCAACTGGGACTATGCCAATCCCTACGAAGCCCAGACGCCATTCGTCCGCATCCGCGCCCGCAACCGGCTGGCTCCCTACGGCGATCCCGGCAACGTGGTGCTCGTCGATCCGGCCCAGGGCAATCCATTCCAGACGGCAGGCACGGCCAGCGACAGCGTGACTCAGGAGGTGCAACTCGCGTCCGAAACGACACCTGACGGCGGCGCCGCCGTGTGCTACCGTGCCGCGAACAACAGCGAAACACCGTCCAGTTGGACCAAGATCGCCGCCCAACTGCCGGCCGCGGTAGACATCTCCGGCCACCGGCGGCTGGGACTCTGGATCAAGTCCAACGGCAGCGGGGGCATCCTCAATGTCCAACTCACCCGCACCGATGCGCGGCGGGACCACTATATTCCGCTCACCTTCACAGGCTGGCGGTACGTCGAGCTGGACACGCCTGAAGACACGCGCTTCTGGGACTATTCCTGGCCGCTCTCGTGGACTGACCTGTTCTATACGGACTGGTGGGTCTACAACGCCACGCACGAGGTAGATCTGTACTTCAACGGTCTCCCGGCGCATGCCGAGGCCGAATGCCTGATCGGACGCATCGAAGCGCTGCGCGAACTGCCAGGCCCCCTGTGTCAGCCCAGCCTCCGCGTGCACGAGACCACCCTCGCCTTCCCTGTAGACCTGCTCCCCGACCACTACGTGGAACTGGATTTTGCCGGACGCTGCCGCCACTTCGATCCCAACGGCAAGGTGCTGGCGGAGTTGACTCCGCAGGGGAGCCTCGCGCTGCTGACCGGCTCAAATCCCATCCGATTGACTTGCGGCACCGAAGGTGAATGCACAACGCGTGCCGAAGTGACCTTGAGCGTGCGGGGTGCACCGTTGGCGGACGCCCGCCGCGCTGGCGACGCCAGCCCGACGGACCGGTATCCATCGCTCGGCGCGCGGCAGTGATGAGGTGCGGCCGGCCCGTTTCTGAAGCAGACAACGTCTCTCGCCCGGGAACCTGGAAGTGGATAGACTAGTAGACTGATGGGGCAGCGCTGCGGGCCAAGCAGCCCGACAGCAGAACGGAGAGGTGGCAGTGCATGTGTGATTAGTTGTTGGTCACTCAGGAGACTGCTGCGATGGCATCCCATGTGCGACACGGCCGTGGGTTCAGTGTTTGCCACCGTGTGGCCTGTGTTCTGTGGGCGGTCCCAGCCGTTTGCCTCGTGCTGGCTGGTGGCTGTACAGGGGATAATGTACCGGCGTTCCTGGCCGGCGCGGCGCGGGACGGCGAGCAGCTGCCAGCCAATCACATCCGGCGGGCCCGGCTGGACGTCAACAATGCCGACGCGGTGTTCGCGGCCTACGTGCAGGACGCCGACTGGGCAACGGCGGAACTGACGAACAAGTGGTTTGCCGTCACTGGAGTGATTCACAGTATCAGCTACGATCCGCCGCAGGCTCCATCGATTGTGCTCGTTGCAGGTGACGACGACACGGCCGTCATCGAGTGTACGTTCACGGAGGCGGATCGCAGGCAGGCGTCACGCCTGAGCCCCGGTCAGATGGTCTTGCTTGCCGGCAAGTGCCTCGGGAAGAACGAACATGTGATCATGCGAGAATGCTGGTTCTATGCCCCCCCCACAAACGCGTCTCAGAAGACCGGCTTTGATGCGTCAGAGCAGGCGCGCATGCACATGTGGACTGCGGCAGATGGGGAATTCATCACTCAAGGGCGGTACGTGAAGTCCGACCTGACCACGGTGACGATCGAGAGGCTCGATGGCACCCGGGTGAGCGTCCCGCTCGAAGAGCTGTCGTCGGCCGACAAGACGTTCATTGACGGGAGGAGTTGGCAGGTTTCCGCGCACTAATCTGACGCGGTCTGCAGCGTGCAATTGTATGCAATTGTAGTCGGGCGTGTGCCGCGGGACGTTGCCGTGGCCACGGGTCGCCCCGGATCAGCACCGGGGCGGGCAGGCGACCGGCAGCCCGAGCGTCCCGATGCCCCCTGCCAACGCAGCTGGTCGGCGAATATGATTGAACGTCAGACGTTCACCCCCTTCCTTCACGGCACACCGCCTCTGCATCCGCACACTCCAGCCATGCTGACTGACAATATTCTGAATCTGATTGGCAATACCCCGCTCATCCAGCTCAAAGGCGAACGGATCTTCGCCAAGGCCGAGTTCCTCAATCCGGGCGGCAGCATCAAAGACCGTGTCGCAGTCGCCATGTTGGAGGCGGCCGAGCGGGACGGGCGTCTGACACCCGATTCCATCATCTGTGAACCGACGAGCGGGAACACGGGGATCGGCATCGCCCTGGTCGGGCGTCTCAAGGGCTATCGCGTCCGTATCGTCATGCCGGAAGGCATGAGCGACGAGCGGAAAGCGATCATTCGCGCGTTCGGAGCGGAGCTGATCCTCACCCCGGACGCGGAAGGCGTGGAAGGCGCGGTCCGCCGCGCGCAGGAGATCGCCGGCAGCGATTCCCACGTGTTTATGCCGCAACAGTTTGAAAACCCCGACAACCCGCGCTGTCACTACGAAGAGACCGCACGCGAATTGTGGCAGCAGATCCGCGGGGAAGTCGACTGCTTCGTGGCCGGCGTGGGCAGCGGCGGCACGCTCCAGGGGGTCGGCACGTTCCTGAAGGAGCACAAGCCGGGCGTGAGAATCGTGGCCGTCGAGCCGAAGAACGTCTCCGCTCTGCTCGGCCATGAACCGGGATTGCACCAGATCCAGGGCATTGGAGACGGCTTTGTGCCGGCCGTGCTCGACACAGCCATTGTGGACGAAGTGATCGAGGTGAGCGACGACGACGCGATCCAGGAGACCCGGCAACTCAGCCGTGACCAGGGGCTGCTGGTGGGGATTTCCGCCGGCGCCAACGTCTGGGCGGCCAGACGCCTGGCTGCCCGGATCGACGGCAACATCGCCACGATCCTGCCGGACCGCGCCGAGCGGTACTTCAGCACCGCCCTGCTGTAGAGACGCCTTACAGCAGCGCCTCGAGCGCACGGTCGATCTCCTCCGCCGTCGTCGCTTCACCACCCGAGAAGACGTGCTGCAGGTGCCCCTCGCGGTCGTACAACTTCACGCACGGTACGGCATCGAGGTCGAACAACTCGAACGCCTTCGACCCCACACCGTAACGGCTGTGGTAGTTCTCGAACGTCGCCTGCTGACCGGCCAGAAAGGCACGCACCGCATCCGCATCCTCCGGGTCGTCCAGGCTCACCGAGATGACGACCAGCCCGCGATCAGCCAGACGCCGGTGCAGTTCGACCGTGTGCGGAAAGGCGGCGACGCACGGCGCGCACCAGGTGGCCCAGAAGTCCACCAGCACGACCTGGCCTCGATGCCCGGCCAACACGGCCGCATACTGCTCGACATCGATCGGCTCGAGCGTCACGCTGACCGGTTCCTGCACAGGCACGACTGGCTGCGCATCCGGCGGCGCCGCCGCTTCGCGGCATCCGCCCGCCCCCCAGACACCCAGGACGACCGCAGCTGCCCATACAGCCGCCACACGATACCCCATCAATCGAACCATCATCGCGCACCTCAAATCTTCGTCATTCGTCATTACGTCATTCGTCATTACGTCATTCGTCATTCGTCATTTGTCATTCCTTCGTCGTTCGTCATTCGTCATTCGTCATTCTCCAACGGCCTTGATTCGCGGCGCGGCGATGCCGGACAAGCCCCGGCACATGGACATTCGCTCCGCTCCTGTCGGTAGCCATGCGGCTGCCTGTACCTGTAAGATATTCACGATAACATGTCGCTCGCTTCCACCAAGTACGTGTGTATCGGTACATGTGTATCGGATCGCCAACCGCCGCGTAGCGACGGTGGAACCAGTTTTCAACACGATGCCCCATCGGGCATCGGGAGCGTTCGAGCCATCAGGGAGCTCCACAGATGCTTGACGACCTGACTGACAAGGTTGCCCTCGTCACCGGCGCCGGCCGTGGGATCGGCAAGGCAATTGCCCTGGCCTTGGCTGAAGCCGGTGCCGACGTGGCAGTCAACTATCGGTCCCGCCACAGCGAGGCTGGCGAAACGTGCGCTGCTATCAGGAAGTTCGGCCGGCGCAGTGTCGCCACACAAGCCGACGTATCCGTTGCCGCCGATGTCGGCCGCATGGTGACGACCGTGGAGGCCGAGCTTGGTCCCGTGGCCATCCTGGTCAACAATGCGGGGATCACCCGCCCTCAGCCTGTTTCAGAAATAACCGAACAGGATTGGGACGAGATGATTGCCGTCAATCTGAAATCCATGTTCCTCGTGACCCAAGCGGTGCTGCCGAAGATGCGTTCCGCCCGCTGGGGACGGATCGTCAATCTCTCCTCGGTGGCAGCTCAGACCGGTGGTGTCGTCGGCCCGCATTATGCCGCCTCGAAGGCGGGCGCCCTGGGCCTGACGCACTCTTACGCCAGCCTGCTCGCCACAGGAGGGATTACCGTCAACGCCATCGCCCCAGCCCTGATCGAGACGGAGATGGTCACGGGCAACCCCAACGCCCGACCTGGCTTGATCCCAGTGGGCAGGTTCGGCACCGTCGATGAGGTGGCTGCCGCAGCGGTGCTGCTCGCCCGGAACGGCTACATCACGGGGCAGACCATCAACGTGAACGGCGGCTGGTTCATGAACTGAATCGTCACCTCGGCCAGTCCTTCCGGCATTGGCATGGACTTGAGGATCGTGCCATCGTCATCCGCCAGGCAGCGGGGAGCTTCTTGTGGGGCACAGCCATTCCCTTCGGATGGCAGCGATAAGAGCCGAATGGTACACAACTGCCACTTCACACAAAGTGACCTCGCACAAGTGACCTCTTTCGTCTTGAGCCGCAACGCGGCGATCGTTTACACAGCCCGGGGTAAGCCGCGCCACCCGTGGGTACGCGTGCCCGAGAACGTGTCGGTCGAGCCGAAGACCCCGCGTCGAACCGGCGGTCTCCGGGACCGAGATCGAAAGCAGCCGCGGCTGGGCTGCCGGGGCCCGACCGGCAATGTGCGGATCGTGGCGGGCTCGGACAGCGCCGCCTGAAATCGTATGCAACGCCGGCTCACCTGTTGTTCCAGAACCAGTACGCGTAGTCCTCGATCAACGGCCGATTCGGCTTCCTTTCCGGCACCTCCAACTCTCCCAGCGGCAAGATCACCTTACGTCGTTCGTGTTGTGCGTAGCACATGATGCCGTACATATCGTCGATCATGGACTGGTCGTCGGCGTCGCCCAGACCGATGACTTGCACATTCATCGCCTTGCTGGAGAACGGGCCGGTCTCGGCTATGTACTTGGCCCCGAACGGGAAAACCAGATTCTTCGCCAGATACTCGCGATATGTCTCCACCGTTTCATAGTCCACGTCCGGCAGTGGATCGTCGCTGGTCAGGTCGAACACCATCCTCACTCGATCATCTTCGTTCTTGGGTGAAAGCGCTTTGGTGTGGATCTTCGCCGGGTGTTCGATGGCGAGTGGCCCACCTGCATCCGTCTCCAAGTCGTCTTCCTTGAGCCGGTACTGGCCCAGATCCATGCCGTCCCGTCTGCACCGCTTCTCGAACACGGGGTGAATGGCGGCCAATGTCTCCTGACTCCATCGCACGGTGTACATCCCGTGATCGTGAACTTCCGTAATGGTGCCAGCCCAGCCACCCAGCGGCATATCCGGATAGTCCGCATCCCGGATACCCTGTTTCACTCGCACCCGATCTCCGACTCTAAACTTGACCAGGCCAGGTAACTCTCGCTTCTTCGCCATAGCCATTCTGTTTTCCTTTTGCACTCCGCCATCGTGCCGGATAACATAACCCGTAGCGACAAAACCACCAAGATCAGTTCAAATTCCGTGAACGGTTACTGCAGATGAAAGGGCAGATCGCTCCCGATGTACTGGCGTTAAGTCGCAGCTTTTGGGACGCCTGATGATGCTGCAGATCACACCCCAGATGAAGGTCCTGGTCGCCGTCGAGCCTGCCGACTTTCGTTGCGGCATCGACGGTTTGGCTGCGCTCTGCAAGCGGTCCCT
>JAAYDI010000193.1 GCA_012729315.1 Planctomycetaceae bacterium | reverse complement strand
CGATTCGGCATCGCAAGTTCCTTTCCACGACAAAGTCGTCAGGAAACTTACGTCCCGAATCTTCCGCTCCTCCAAGATGTCGATTTTCAAGCGCCGCTAGCCTGTCGATTTTGAGCGCCGCGCGACAACTCTACCGCGCCGTCGCGAACTGATCCACACAATCAGATCGGCGGTAGCGGCGGCATCTCGAATTGGCTGCGATCGATGTACCAGGCCTCGGTGGTGGCCCGGCTGGCGTGTCCAAGGAGGCGAGCCCCGCTCCCCGCCTGCACCCGTTCCGCCTGCGTGGCTGCCGTCCGCCGCAACCAACGGAACGTCCCCCGGCGGATCCCCGCAGCCGTGACCAGCCGGTTGAAATGCCTGTAGAGGGCCTCCCTGCGGTACGGCCACGGCCACACCAGGCCCTCTGTGCGGCCGTCGAGGTGCAAGCGAATCGCCAAGAGCGTGGCAGGGCGGAAGCTGACGAGTACCGGGCGGCGTGTCTTTCCCTGCTGCAGCCGCATGGTAGCCGTGATCTGTACCGCAGTTACCGAGAGCAGATCCCCCAACCGCAGACCTGTATCGTACCCTGCCCGGACAAGGCTGCCCCACCACGGCCCTGCAGCGGTGGCGGTACGGATGAGCTGCCGGACCTCTGGGAGTGTCCAGGCCTGGGGTGAGCGGCGGATTGGGCGGAGCTTCCGCACCCGCAGAGGCGGCTCGGCGACCAAGGCCACCCTGTACGCCCACCGCCAGATCGTCAGCAGGTTCCCTCGTTGGGTCCTCACTGTGTCAGGGGCGCGTGTCGCTTGCAGTTCGTCGATCCAGGCGTTGGCCTTGTTCGTGTCGAATATGGCCGCGCCAGACACGCCGCAGAAACGGCCGTAGGCTGCGAGCGTGAACCGCAACTGGTCTGCGGCTCCGTTGGAGATGCCGTACGGGTGGTCGGAGATATAGCGGTTGAGCAAGTCGGTGGTGAGCATTGCTTTGGGGGCTCCTGAAAACCCTAGCTCACATCCATTCGGCATGCTCCATGCGTTCCGTTCTCCGTGCTCCTTGGTGGATCGTACTAGGTTGAGGGCCTAGTGGCCGTAAAAGGCCGTGCAGGTTCAAGTCCTGTTTCCCGCACTGTTGCAGCATAAGGACTTACGTCGATACGGCGAAGTCCTTTTTTCATGCGCCAGGCGGAAATCAGTGACAAATCAGTGACGACAGGGCGGATGCAGGGCACTTGCATCGCTGGCTTTTCGGCCGCTCGCCCAACTACAATCGATCACTGATTCGTCACTGGAGACCACCCATGGGATCGCTCCAACAGGACCCCTCCGGGAACTACCACGCCTGCTTCCGACTGGGCGGGAAGCGTTTCAAACGATCGCTCCACACGCTCTCCGAAGAGCACGCCCGCACCCTCCTCGGGAGGATTGAGGAAAACGCCCGCCTGGCGGAGCGAGGCCGCCTCATTATCCCGGAGCGTGCAGACATCCCAACCTTCCTCCTTTCTGACGGCAAGCTCGGGCTCCCGGTCGCTCTGCCGGAGACCGTTACCCTCTCACAGCTCATCGAGCGTTACGAAGCTTCGCTTCCTCCAGGCTCCCTTGAGGAGAGTCCCGCTACACGATTCGCATTCACGCCGGCCACCTGAAGAAGGTGCTTGGCGCGAATCTGGACGTTCGCAGTCTCGCCCGTGAGGACCTCCAGCGCTACATCAACACCCGGGCCAAGAGCCCAGGGAGGAGGGGACGGAAGATAAGCCCCGTCACCATCCGCAAGGAACTCACCACGCTCTCCGGCGTCTGGACCTGGGCTGCGGCGGATGGCTTGGTAGGCCCGTTTCCGAACAAGACCCTACTCCTTCGGCTGCGTTTAAGGTAACCAGTGCATGCAGACCCGGCATAACGCTATTGTGCGGCCGATTAACAGCCTTGGACACGGAGGGCCGAGAACAAAAGAGCCGGTATGGCTGTGCGCAGAAAGACGAGAATCATCGCCGTCGGAAATCAGAAGGGTGGGGTGGGAAAGACGACCAATACGGTTCACATCGCTCGGGCTCTCGCAGAGCTCAAGCGAAAGGTGCTCATCATCGACCTCGATATGAACCATGGAGCGACTCGTCACTTCGGAATCGAGCCGGAGGCCTTTCTCGGTGCGTTTGAGCTTCTGGTTGGCGCGGAAGCGCCGAAGAATCTTGTCTTGACTCACGCCGACAAGGAGGAGGGGATTGACCTCCCGAAAAACGTCGATCTCATACCTGCGGCAAGGAAACTGGAGAGCATCGACCAAGCGATAACGACCAAGAGCAAATTCGTCACGCCGCGTGAAGTTCTGAAGGGTGAGCGTTAGGGTTACTGCACCACGGCATGCGATGAGCAACCAGGGTGCACGCATCACTCCTCGGGGGCAAAAGCTTGACCAGACGGCAAAGCGAACTAGAATGCCAACTGGAAGGTGACCTTCCCCAGCGTTCTTTTCTCTGCTATTCGTGTTTCTCTGGAGGACATGAATGGAAGAAACGCCGGACAGGTATCTCGGAGGACCTTGAACTTCTCCGGCACCTCACAGTAAAGTCGTTTTGCTGATTTGCTGATTACCGAGTTTACGCAGGGACCGTTCGTCGTGAGCAGGCACCGTTCGTCGCGAGCAGACGCGGTGTCTTGCACCGTAGGTTCCTGCCCCGCTTGGATGTGAGTTGTTCGTCCGCTGTAGCGCGTCTCGGACATCATCCTGCGAGTACTGTAGCTCTGCGTCCCGTATTGGCTGCAGATGAGCGACGGTGACGATGACGTGAGCCACGGCCGCAGGGGACGTCGTGTGAGTGTGCCGGACGCAGCTTGCGAGCAGACACAATTCGGATCTCAAAGCGGGTTACGCGGCCCTCGCCCTCTTCTTTCATGGGGGGCGAGGGCCGTTTCCATTCTGAGGTGCTGCGGTTTCACATCGACCGTATCCAGGGCAGCCGTGCTTTGCCACGCCGCCCGGGGGCTAACTTGTACAACTGGCCCGGCTCAACCCCAGGTGCTGTCGCGGTGCGCGCTCATTCACGCATCGTTTCCAGCCAGGCGTCGTCCACGATGATGGGTGTTCTTTGTCCGTTGCGTTCGAGGATGATGTCCCCGGTGACAGACTGCACTCCGTTGCCTTTCCGGTCGCGGATCTTCAGGATCGGGCGGTCGCGATCGTCCTTGACCGTGACGTTCTTGAAGTGGAGGTTGCCTGCAGGGCGTCCGTCCGCCTCAAGACCTTGGAGATAAAGCGGCGGGAAGAACTGGTCGGTGAGCGCGCAATCGCGAAGGATCGAGTCTTCCAGTTCGATGCGCACGGCATTGAAGGGATTGAACTGCACGGAGAGGCCGGCCATGGCGTCGTGTTCTGCGAGGAACCGGGTAATCCGCAGCTGTCCGGCTGGGGGCGATTCTGGAGCGCTGCACAGGTGGATGGCATGCTGCTGGTTGTTGCGGGAAATGCACTGATCGAGGTGGATCGAGATGGGGGTGGAAGTGCTGTTCAGGAATTGCGGACAGATCTGGAACCCGGTACCGGCGTTGTGTTCGGCGGTACAGCGGCGCACCACGCAGCGGACGAGTGAATCCGCGGGATGATTCGGTTCGAAATCGATGCCTGCCTGCGGGGCCGTGCCGCTGGTGTGGCGAAGTCGGCAGTCTTCGATCAGCAGGTCTTCCGCGCTGATGACGCTGATGCCTTGCCGGTGGTTGGCGTTACAGTCGACGCGCCGGATCGTCACCTGCCGGTTAGGAACCTGTTCCGCGGCGGTGCCCAGGTAGATGCCGTCGCCTCCTGTCTGTTCGATCGCGAGGTCTTGGATCAGCACGTTGCGGCATCCCCAGCAGGCCACGCCATGCCGCCATTCCGATTTCTCATAGGGGGCGGATTGATAGTCCTGCTTGTGCATGCGGATGCAGGCTGGCTCGCCGGCGTCCGGCCGGTCGCCACGGAGCACGACGTTTTCGCACTCGCGGAACGAGAGCAGGCAATCGCCGCGGCTGCGGAAGGCACCCTTCAATGCCACCAGTTCGGTTCCCGCCTCGAACACGATTTCCTGGTCGCTCACGCCGGTCAATGGCCGCGTGATCCAGGCCGACGGTTGCCGGTCCAGAATCAGTCGCTGGACTTTCGAGTTGATCGCCTCCTGCAGGTACGCCGTGGAATCTTCGGGATCGAATCCCCACCAGGACACGCGGGCCTCCTGCCGCTTGCCTTCCAGTACGTCCTGGACCAGCTGTGGTTCGGCATGGCGTGCGGCGCGGGGCGCCCCTGTCAGCGTCTGTACCAGCAGCGCATCAAAGGCCTGGCGGTCTTGCCACCCGAGCTGGCAGCGTACGGGCTTCCCGCCGGGCGTGATGCGTGTGTGCCCCTCGTCGTCCACGGTGAGTGTCAGGGTCTGGATCAGGGCGTATTGCTCGGACGCGGCCAGGTACACCGCCGCGGTATCGTACAGGATGCTGCTGGCATCCCGCGGGTAGTGACTCCGATAGGTCCAGTGTTCGTAGTTTTCCATGACGATGCGGGCGAGCGGATCCTGTGATGCGGCCACGGTTGCGTAGGACTCGCCGCGGAGCACCAGTTCCTCGGAAGCGTCCAGCGGCGAGGTGGTGATCGTCCACGGCGCCGCGACGAGCGCCTGCCAGGAAGCGGCGTCGGCGCGGACATTCCAATCCGCCAAGGGTCTTCCGCCGTTCTCAAAACCTTTGTAAATCCGGCCGCCGGTGCACACGACGCGCGCCTTCGCTGCGATGCTCGGGTCGCGGCGGAGGGCCTCCTTGATGTTCGGGACGGGACCGATCGTGATGAGGGTGACGGGGTGCTGCTGTGCGTTGATGGTGTCGATGAGCGCCGCGACTCCGTCGGCATGGACTTGGCCCGGGTATGCGCTCAGATCGAAATCGCCTACCCAACGCTCTTGCGCCAGGGAGTCGTTTCCAGTCTTGATTCCGGTACCGATGGGAATGTCGGTGCGGCCGGCGCGTTGGAGGATCTTCGCCACGAGCCGGGTGCGCTCCGGGGTGTTGCCGTAGTCGGTGACAATGAGCTTCAGATCCAGTTCCGGCATGCCCAGCAGCATCGCCAGGGCCCAGGTATCATCGATGTCGTCGCCAATGTCCGTGTCCAGAATGACTGGTACGGAGGCGCCGTGCGTTGCAGCGCTGAACAAGCAGAGGCCGAGAGCCACGAGCAGGACAGGCCAATAATTCGATAGGGTTTTCTTCATGAGAGCTGTGTTTTTCTTCATGGGATTCGGCTGATTCATACCAAGGGTAACATAACTGGACGGGCGTTCCAACTCACAGGCTCCGCCCGTGCAAAGCATCCGTCGTCAGACGGCCCCCAGAAGAGTTGTCTGCGGGCGTTTGAGGTTGTCGGTCGGGCGTCTTTCTGACCCGCGTTTCCGGTGGAACGGGCCAGTGCTGTCCTCTTGCGGTGGCTCTTTTGCGACCTTAGGCTCGATGCAACGATGTAACGACCCAGATGTGCGGTTCACATCTTCTCCCTGGGTATACCGTAATGGCCGAAAGGAAAGAGCATGTCTGCACGGACCGCGTTGACTGATCCCCGCGACACGGCAATTGCTTTGCTGACTCCCGCGTTGGCAGATCCCGTTCCGCGTGTGCTGTTTGGGACGGCCTCGCTCGGCGGCTTTTTCAAGGGGCAGGCGGCAGCCGTCAAGGCCGCAGCGGAATACAGTCTCGCGCAGGGGTGGCTGGAGGAGACAGGCGAGAAGGTTGGCAAAGGTGCCAGAGCCAAGTCGCTGTATCGCCTGACTCCCCAGGGGATCGACGCTCTGCTGCGGAGCAGCCCCCCTCTGCTGGCTCTGCGGAGTGTGGAGGAAACGCTGCGTGGTCAGCAGCAGTTGTTGCGGGAGTTGCAGGCCACGATGCAGCGACTGTGCGATCCGGCTCGACAGCAGCGTCTGGAGCAGATTGTCTGCACGGCCGTCGAGAAACTCAGCCCACCCGACGTGCAGGAGTTGTTGGCGCGAAGCTGCAGTCAGGCGGGGACATCGCGTGAGGTGAGTCTGCGGTGGCAGGAGGAGGTGGTGCGGCGGGCGCGTCGCGCCAGCGCGGCTCAGCCTCTGTCGCTGGTGGAGCTGTTTCGTGAACTGCAGAGGCAGTGGCCGCAACTGGAACTGGGTCGTTTCCACGATGGCATGCGCGCCTTGCGTGATGCAGGGCGTATACGGCTGTTGCCCTACACCCGGGCCTACGCGGAGATTGCCGGTCATCGCGAGGCGATGTTTCTCGACGGAGAGGTAATGTACTATGTCCGTTGCGATTGACGAGTCGCTGCGACCGATCCTCTGCGCGTACAATCCGTTCGACGACGTTGCGCGGCCACAGCATGCCGACGGCAGGTTCTCGCAGGTTCATGTGCCGGCGGTCTTGCGGGCGCCGCGCGAGCAGTTGCTGGCCGCCATCGACGCCTATCGCGTACGCCGGTTCTCTGCGCTGGTCGATCTGCCTGCGAGCCGGGTGATCAAGGTGCTCGGACATCGCGGGGCGGGAAAGACACATCTGTACGAGGCCGTTCTGCATCGTGAAGACGGTGCACCGCAGCTGTTGATCAGCCGGGACACGGAGAATTTCGACGAGGGGATGCCGTTCGAGGAGTACATGTTTCAGCTGCTGATGGCGGCTTTGAACGGGCAGCATCCGGTTTACGGCTATCGTTTCTTCGATGTCCTGGCTGCACAGGTCACGCGCAGGCTGTTGTTGCATACGGTGCGGGAATTGGGTCCGACCGACCGCATGTTCGTCCAGTGCCCGTCGCGGTGGCGGCAATTTCGGCTGTTGTGGCGGGGGGGCGAGGAGTCTCGAGACCGGTTTGACACGTTCGCGGCGGAATTGCAGCCGCCGGCCGCGGCGGCCGAGTTGCGCCGCGTCTGCGAGCGGCAGCAGATGAGCCCGGAGCTGCTGGCCGACCTGGTACTGGCACGTCTGTCACGGCTGGAGCCAGGGGACAGCACGCAATCGTGTATTCGCCGCGAGTTGTATGGTGCCATGATCCGGGCCGCGCTGTTGCAGGACCGCGACGCGCTGCAGGGCTTTCTGGAGGCCGACTATCAGGCCGGTTCCCGCGCTCGTGTGCTGCATCGAGCCGACGTGGTGCGCCAGTTGCTGCATGCCGTTCGGGAGGTGTGTGCGCTGGTGCAATTACCGGTCGTGTACGTATTCGACAACATGGAGGGGCTGCTGGCCCCGGCAGGGTACCTGCAGCCGCGGCGCGCGGCCGCATTTCTGGAGGGACTGGCCCAGGCGGTTGACCATACTCGCGGGTTCCTGTTTCTCGTGTTGTTCGAGCAAGGGCTGTACAGTCAGGCGTTGATGCATGCCGGCACCTTTGCACGCAGCCGACTCGATCTGGGGGTCCACGTGCCGGGGCATTGCCGCGTGGCCGAGTTGGAGCTGCAGCCGCCGACCCGGGCGGAATTGAGCGACCTGGTGCAGGGTCGGATGGCCGGGTTGCGTTCCCAGTTGCCGGGCGGGAATTCAGTGCCGGCGCACTTCCCGTTTGCCCCGCAGTTCCTGGAGGAATTGGGACAGCTCAGTGGGATGCCGATTCGCGGCCGGATCGAGAGGCTGCGCGACGAATACAATCGGATCGTCTTCGGGCGCTGCGACCTGGTCGCCGCTCCCGTGGACGTGCCGGGTCCGAACGAAGTCACGCGCGAGGAACTGGAGCGGATCTGGGAGGATGCGCTGTTGGAGGCGGGGCGCAGCCTGGAGGTGGCGTGGACCGATCAGCAGGTCAACCTGACACGCGGTCTGAGCCAGTTGCTGCAGGCGGCATTGCCCTGGCCAGAGTATCTGCCGCAGCTGGACGCGGCCTGCCAAGCGCTGCCGATCGGCGATAATCCGCGTCACGGCTTTGCCACCCTGGTACGTTGCACTCAGCCGCCCGCGCGCGTGGCGATCGGGTTCCTGCTGGCCACGGGCGCAGGCATGCCTTTGGACATGCGAGCCAAGTTCGCCGCGTTTTCCGACGAAAAGACGCGCGCCAATTGGCTCATCATCCTGTGGCCGACAGGCAAGAGCGGCGGGGACCTGGTGGCAGCGCTGCCCACCAAGACGCGGGAAGTGTGGGAGGAGTGTTGCCAGCAGCGTGCGGTTTGCCTGCGGGCCGTCGATCGGGTGTCGTTGCGCAAGATCCGCGCGCTGCCGCTGTTCCTGGAGAACGCACGGAAACAAGATATCAGTCTGTCCGACGACCTGCTGCGATCGTTTGTGCGGGAGCGATGCGTGGAGGTCTTTCCCCTGGTGATTCCAGACCCGCAGGTGACCGAGCATGGAAACTGAGGTTCTCATCACTCCCGACCACGTGATGCCCAGACGGTGCGAGGTATCTCCAGCGCTGCTGGCGCAATCGCCCGAATCCGTGATCATCACGACGCGACGCGGGCGCGCCGTGCCGCTCTCGCTGGCCGGCTACCGGTTGCGGATGGGAGGGACCTACCAGATTCGCGTGACGGGGCCGGTGCGCGATGTGCGTCTGATCGGATTCCCGCGTCTTTTGGTACAGCGTCAAGGCGACCCGCGGGAGTGCACCGATGACGGTGTGCGATACTGGTGCCGGGAGTTTCGTGTCCACCGCGCCAGCTTGTTCAGTATGATCACCAGCCTGGGCATTTATCCCGAGGAGTTGGAGATCGAGTCCACGTTGCTCGACGGCCGCAAAGTCTCGGTCTGCGTCCCGGTCGTGTTGGAGCTGGGGTTCACCTGGAAGATCGTGCTGCTGCTGGTGCTCTGGGCGTTCGTCCTGTCGGTGTCGGAACTGGTTTCCACTGCGGTCCGGGACCATCGTACGGAGCTGTTCGAGTCACCGGTTCCGTGGCTGCGGGCCCTGGTCTTGGCTCTGCTGTACCCAGTCATGACGTTTGTGCGCCGCGTGCACTGTCTGCGGAAGCGGGCTGGCGAGCTGCACCAGCATTTCGATACGATCTGGAGACTGCCGGAGCGGGGTGCACACGACAGCGCGGAACAGCACGGTGCTGGACCGACGCCGTGAGGCGGTGATCGGCCGGCGCGTCGGAAACCACGCGACTTCCATTCCGTCGAGTATTCCGTCGAGTCTGGCATATTACGCCCGATTCGTGGCCACGTTGTGCTTCGGCTGGCTGCCGGTCCACCTTCCGGAGCTGTTTCCGGCCTGTGTCTGGCGAATGCCGAGTCATTGCTGGCGGCGCTGCGTTTCTGCGCCGGCCACACCATCGGCTGTTTTCGGGTGAAAAACCAGATTCTGCCGTTGAAGATGCCCCCCTGCGTTGTGGTAGAATCCTGGAAACGACCTGACGAGGAGGCGGGCAGTTCGCTGAGGTTTTCTCCTGCACGCTGAGTTGAGCTGCCCAGAACGGATTGCATGGGAATCAGTGAGTCAGTTGTCATTGCGACCATGATTGCGCTGAACAGCGTCTTCGCGGCCTACGAGATTGCCCTGGCGTCCGTGGGCCTGGGGCGCCTGCACACACTCGTGGCGGAACCGGGGGGGCCATGTCCAAGAAACGGAAAACGGGTGTTGGTGGCGGCACATCTCCCAGCCGCACGAGGCTGCCTCAGGATATGGAAGCGCGGCTGCAGGCGGTGTGGCAGCAGTTGGGGCATCTCATGGAGTGGTGCGACAGCGCGGCGGCGTGGATGCAGTCGTTCTGCGCAGAACCGCGACCTTACCGCGAACTGTTCTACTGGGAGTCCGTGGCCCGGATGGTTTCCGAGTACCTGACAGTGCATCCGGATGCATCACCACAGTCGGCACTGACCGATTGCCTGATTGCCACGCAATGTCCGCCCGTTGCCGGCGACCGCGGCGTGTTGCTGGATTTCCACGATCGATGGCAGAAGATCCTGCAAACGTCCCAAGCCGAACTGGACAGCCTGATGCAGCGCGACCTGGAGCTGGCGCGACAGGAAGGCGTCTATCAGGCGGTCGCCGATCTATACGCAGCCGACCGCCGCCAGTGAGCTTACGCAAGTTCCTTCATGGCCGCGAAGCCTTCGGGGGTGAGCGAGTAGCCGCCCTGGAAGCTCTCTTCCACCAGCAAGCCGTTGTTGGTCATTCGCTTCAGGGGCTCGTGCAGCGCGGCGACGTCGGCGCGCGACAAGCAGAGCATCTGGCCGGATTCCATACGGAACCGCCGGAAGATCTCCAGTACGGATTGTTCCGTGGCGGACAGCGTGGGGGCGTCCGCGCTGCCGGGCGGTGCAGGTGTTTTGTTCACCCGGCCGGGTGCCGGCGACATCTTGCGCGCCCGGCGCCGCTGCAGCGCGTTGGTCGCACGTTGGGAGTCCCTCGGGCGCTGACGGGTGGTACATGTGTTTCGGTTTTTCGCCATGGTCACGCTTCCCTCCCCGGAGCTGCCGCCACACCAGGCGACACGCCGGTATTCTGGTTTCTAATGTCCCGCCCCCGCGCCGCCACCGATTCGTTCGTCCTCGGGCACCGGCGGTCGGACGACAGGCCCTCTGCACGACGGGCATTCCGGCGTGCGCCATGCCGACCACTTCTTGCCCGACTGATACCGGCGACGGGCCGGCTCACGTTCGAACTCCCGGCAGCGCTGATGCACCAACCGGAACGGCATGCCATTGGTGCGTTCATGTCCGTTCCGCGCGCACGAACACAGAAGGCCAAACCACCCGTGTTGTGCGCGGGAGTCTCTGCCGCGCCTGCGGCCCGCACGTCGAGCGACCCTTTGCACCCGGTCTTCCACCAACCGCGGCGCTCCACGATCATCCGCGCTACCATACCGACTGCCTGCCACAGACACGTGTTGCGCCGCACATGGACAGCGCCCGGGAACTGATCGACGGCCAGCTGAGCCACCAGCTTGCGCACCGCGCCGGCCAGCGGTTCGCGATCGTGACGCAGCTCTGACTCCTCCATGCGTCGTTGCCGGTCTGTGCCGTTGAAGAGTTCCAGTGTCTTCGCGAGCGGCTGGTTCGGGTCATGCGCAACAACGGCGAGCGTCTTCCCTGGACGAACTTCCAGGAAGCCGTTGCGCGGGATCCGCACTATATCCATTCACCTCTCCCAGGCTGCCCCCCGCTGCACGCTGCGGAGCGGCCGGTCGCGGAACGTAAATGTACATGCATTGTATCTTTTGACGCGGGTTCCAACAATGGGACAGTGGCTATGTGCGCTGTGCAGGAAACCCTGTACCATCTGGGACGTTGCTGTCCGGCTTGCCAGTGTTTTGTCAGTGAGTGGGACGCATCCGGTGGGCTGGGCAGTTCTGGTCTCTCGACAGGGAAAATGTGCTATGCGCGATGACACGGTTTCCACGCGTCTGCGGACCATGCTGGCGCAGCCAGATCCGGCCGGGGTATCCTCGCTGCTTGACCAACTGCATGCAGTCGAGGCTGCGGCCGCCTGCGAATCGCTGGCGGACTCGGAAATCTGGCGCGTGCTGGACCTGGTTCCGATCGAGCGGCAGGCGGCGATTTTTTCGCTGTTGCCCAGCCCCACGCAAGTGGAAATGATCAGCGCCGCAGAGCCAGATCGCGTGTCGGTATTGCTGGAGGCCATGCCACATGACGATCGCGTCGATGTGCTGAAACAGCTCGAGCCGGCAGTGGTCGACGGTTTGCTGCCACTGGTGTCACAGACCGATCGCCAGGATATCCGCAATCTACTGCAGTATCCGGAAGACAGCGCCGGCGCACTGATGACGACGGACTACGTGGCGCTGCGCGTGGAACTGACAGTGGCCGGCGCCATCGAGTTCCTCCGGCAGAAGGCGCGGGCCAGCGAGACCATCTACTACAACTACGTCGTGGATGGTCAGCAGTATCTGGTGGGCATCGTGTCGCTGCGCGACCTGATTCTCGCTGAGTCGGACATGTTGATCGGAGACCTCATGAACCGGAAGGTCATCGCGGTGCAGGCCGATCAGGACCAGGAGCAGGTGGCCCGCGAGTTGGCGCGGTTTGGATTTCTCGCGATTCCGGTCGTGGACGACGTGGGACGACTGGTCGGGATCGTCACGCACGATGACGTCATGGACGTGGTGGTCGAGGAGGCGACGGAGGACGCGCTGCGCATGGGTAGTGTCGGCGCTATGCCGCAAGGTTATCTGTCCACGCCGTTCGCCACGGTCTGGCGCAAACGGGCATCCTGGCTCGCCTGCCTGTTCGCCGCGGAACTGCTCACGTTCTCGGCGTTGGCACACTACCAGGATGCCATCGCCGCAGTTGTGGTGCTGAGCCTGTTCGTGCCGTTGTGCATTTCCACCGGCGGCAACTCGGGCGCTCAGGCCGCCACGCTGGTGACCCGTGCGCTGGCGCTGGGCGAAATCAGCCCCGCCGACTGGCGCCGTATCGTGCGGCATGAAGTGGCCATGGGATTGGCCCTGGGAATCACCCTGGGAACCATCGGCTTCGTGCGCGCCTCGCTGACCCCGCTTTCCGTGCTGGGGGATGTCCCCCGCTGGACGCTGGCGTTTGTCATTGGGCAGGCTGTTGCTGTCATCTGCCTGTGGGGAACCCTCATTGGCGCCATGCTGCCCCTGGTGTTTCGACGCCTGGGGGTCGACCCGGCCTTTGCCTCCAGCCCCTTCGTGGCAACGTTCGTCGACGTGACCGGCGTCGTCATCTACTTCACCATCGCGACGTCCTACCTCCTGTGACCGCTACCCACCGTACACTCGGACTGTGTACAGCCTGGTGCCACTCGCCGCCCGGCGCAGGGCTATTTGGTCCACCAGGGCTAGATCCGACCAGCCAGGAAGTGTGGTTGTCCAACGCGTCGGCATGCCTACACTTGGCTGGGGCCCAAACACACGAGACTGGCATCCGGGGGAAAGGGCGCATGCAGCTTGTTTGACGCCCAGCGCCGGGGGCTCAGCGTGACCCTGCCGTTCGTGTGTGTGGGTCAGCGGTTGGACAACTGGAGGAGGCCCTACGATGACACCCGAACGCCGCCGGATATACAAGAATCGCCTTCTGAACATGCGGGCCCAGCTGCGCGGTGACGTCAGTCGGATGGTGTCCAGTGCGCTGTCTGCAGGTGACGATGGAGCGCGTCAGAACCGCATGCCGATTCACATGGCCGAAATGGCAGGGGACCACTTCGAGCAGGAGCTGTCGTTGACGCTGGCTTCCTCGAAGGATGGAACTCTGCAGAAGATCGAGAGGGCCCTGGAACGGATTGAGGACGGCACCTACGGCGTGTGTGACGGTTGTGGCCGCAAGATCCTGCAGGCGCGTCTGGACGCCATTCCCTACGCAGACCTGTGTGTCCCGTGTGCGCGGCTAGACGAGGACACGGCCAACCAGGGCTGGGACGAGGAGGAACTGTGACCGGCGCGCGGTTTGTTGCGGCCTCGGTGGCCGCCGGTTAGTTGGCTACCTTACGGCTCGGCCGTCCCATCGTGTACGGTTCCCTACCCAGGGTGCGCCGCGAAGCGCGGCGACCCCTGGGCTTTGGAGTGCAACGCCTTCGGCGTATTCAGAAGCTCGGCATGACATTGGCGCCGTGCTACGGCTCAAGACGACAGTTCGCGCGGCGCGAACAGGTCACGAAACGTGACTTCCATCGACACACGAACAAAACGCGGTTGCTGCCACGATACGAGTTGCTTTTCACGTGCATGTGACGCAAATGATGCAACTGGAGGATCGTGTCTCTCCGCCGTCTTGCACAACTGCCGGTGCGCGTGCACTATAGCTGCAACTGGGGCGACGCTGGAGACAGGGAGCATGCGTGACACACTCAACAACGCACTTCGACCGAGTGGCCGCAGACTGGGACAGTGAGCCGCGTCGCGTGGTATTGATGCGGAGCATTGCCGAAAAGATCGTGCGCGTTGTGCCGCTCGACCGCGAGATGGATCTGCTGGACTATGGCTGCGGCACTGGGCTGCTCGGCCTGTTCCTCCTCCCGTACGTGGGAACGGTGACTGGTGCGGACAATTCCCCCGGGATGCTGGCCGAATTGCAGCGGAAGATCGCCGCGGGTGGCGTGGAGCGCATCCGGGCCATCCAGCTGGATCTCGAGCGGGATCCGGTTCCGTGCGCGCGGTACCACCTGATCGTTTCCGGCATGGCGCTGCACCACATCGCCGACACGGACACCGTGCTGCGCGCCTTCCACACGCTGCTCCACCCGGGCGGCATGCTGTGTCTTGCCGACCTGGACACCGAGCCGGGTATCTTCCATCCTGCCGAGATGGACAGCGTGGTGCATCATCACGGTTTTGATCGGGCCGAGATCAAGCGAAAACTCCTCAGCAGCGGCTTTTCGGAGCTGACCGATGCGACCGCCATCCGGTTTTTCAAGCCGGTGGCCGGTCGACAGGACTACGAGTTCTCGGTGTTTCTCATTACCGGGAGGATCTGACCGTGGAAGACGTCATTCGGCTGCAGCCCATCGGCATCATTCATTCCCCGTTCACCGACTACGACGGCATGCCAATCCAGGGCATCTTTGCAGCGGGCGACGCGCGAGGCATCGCCGAACTTCGGCCGCAATTCGCTGACGGCCTGAGAGACCTGGACGGATTCAGCCACGCCGTGCTGATCTACTACTTCCACAAGTCGGACAAACAGAATCTGATCGGCAAACCGTTTCTGGAGCAGGAGGAGCACGGGATCTTCGCGATCCGCAGCCCGCATCGGCCTAATCATATCGGTCTGTCGGTAGTGCGGATTGAACGCATCGAAGCAGCGCAGCTGCATTTCAGCGAGGTGGATATGCTGGACGGGACGCCGCTTCTGGACATCAAGCCCTATGTGCGACAGTTCGACGTCCGGGAGGATGCCGTCAGCGGCTGGATCGAAAAGCACTTCGCCGACGGCCAGCGTCCGCGAGGAGTCTTGTGAGCTGGGAGGGTGGCCCACTCGTTCGGCACGGCTAACGCACGGCTAACAAGTAAGCCACACGGTCTGCTCGTTCGTGCACGGGTAACAAGTAAGCTGCCACACGGTCTCGGCGGCCCCGACTCAGACTCTGGCGGACCGCAGGCGGAGTGAGACCCAGGTCAGGCCCAGGCTGCCGACGGTGAGGTCGGTAATCAGGCGTCCGGCGAACATCCCGCACAGCCCGAGGAACCGGGCACCCAGCCACGACAGCGGAATGAGGAGCACCAGGATCCGGATCATGTTCAGGGCCAGCGACGAGGAAGGGGTGTGCAGCCCGGTGAGCATGAATCCACAATAGCGATGCACCTCCATCATCCCGTATCCGAACGGGATGATCCGCAGGTAGGTGACCATCACCTGGATGACCTGCGGGTCGCCACTGAAGAACGACGCGAGCCAGGGGGCGGCCAGGAAGAACAGCAGGGCGACCAGGCTGCCGTACACCAGGGCGAAGGCCGTGGACAGTGTTTTGGCCTCGCGGACACGATCAACCCGCGCCGCTCCGAAGTTCTGGCTGACGAAGGGGGTCAGCGTCATGCCCAATGCCATGGGGACGACAAACGCGAACGTCTCCAGGCGGGCTGCCGCACCGCTGGCCGCGACCGCCTCGCGCCCGAACCGGCTCGTGATCCAGGTGATCACTCCGGCGGATACCGGCATCATCGCCATGCTGAGTATGCACGGGATCGCGAAAACCAGGATCCGCCGCCAGGAGGCCAGGCAGCCACGGAGCTTTCCGACACCCAGCGACAGCAGGCCGTGCTTGTAGTGCAGCAGGTAGAGGAGCCAGGACATCGTGACGGTCTGTGAGATGACGGTGGCCAGCGCCGACCCGCGAATGCCCAGGGGGGGCAGGCCGCAGTGCCCGAAGATGAGAATCGGATTGAGGATCACGTTGAGGACGGCGCCGAAGATCATCAGCCGACTGGCGCTGCGCGAGTCGCCGCAGGAGATCAGGATGCCGTTGCCCATCATGGGCAGTGACATCGTCAGCGCCCCCAGATACCAGATCCGCATGAACTGGCCGATCAGCGGCAGTGTTTCGGTATCGGCCCCCAGTCGGCGAAAGAGCGGCTCAATACTCAGATAGCCTGCGATCGAGACCGTGGTCGTGAACGTCACGGTCAGGGCGATACCGTGCGTGACCAGTCGGGCCGCGTCGTCCCGATCGCGCCGGCCGAGCGAGTGCGAGACCAGGGTGGTGATGCCGGTACCGATCCCTCCGGCGACAAACGTCAGCAGGGCAATGACCGGGAACGTAAACGCCATGGCCGCCAAGGGCTGCGTTCCCAGCCGGCTCACAAACCAGGTGTCCGCCAGGTTGTAGGCATTCATGGCGAACGTGCCGGCCAGCATGGGCAATGCCATCTGGATCAGAGTCTCTCTGACTCCCCCCGTAACGAGCACCGACATCGTCCGATCTGCCCTGCCTTCGCCGATCTGTCCCTTCACACGCCGATCACGACTCTACATGCCGTAAGGGAATCTGTTAAGGTCGATCACGCCGCTTTCCCGTACCTGCCGCAGCGCGGCGGCATATTCCAGCAGGACGCGCAGGGAGTACTCGATGCGGGCACGCAGCGCACTGTCGTACTCATCCGCCGCCTGGTCGCCCCGCAGCACCTGGCCGACATTCCGCACAACCACGTGGTCGGGTATGTAACAGATGCGAGTGTTCTTGTAGCTGCTCATCCGCAGCTCGGCTACCGGATAGACGCCCCCTTGGGAGGCCGAGACGGTGACGATCAGGCCCGGCTTGTGCGCTAGGAGATCGGTGCCGCACAGCAGGAAGAAGTTCTTCAGGCCGGCCGGTACCATCCCCGACCACTCCGGCGCGACGATCACGTACCCGTCCGAACTGCGCAGCTCCGTGGCGCAGGGCCCCCACAGGGCGTGCCATTGCGGGTCGTCCTCCCAGGCCCCCTCGTCCCAGAGTGGCAGGGGATTGCCGGAGAGCGACAGCAGGTACAGGTTGCCCACCCCCATCTTTTCCAGGACCCTGTGCAGATAGTGCGCGACCCGCTGGGACTCGGCTTCTCGGCGGTGGCTGCCGGCAATGATGGAGATTTTCATGGTCAGAATCCTCTGCTCCTGAGACGGTATGGACACACACGATCACGAGACCCGATGCGATTAGAACGGGCCCGGTGCACCACTGCAAGCCGCTGCGCGTCCTGCGGACCCTCCCTACACCTGCCGTTCCCTGGTCGCCAGAATGTGAGAGACCAACGCGGGAAAGGACTGTGCCAATGTTGATCGAGTATGCTGGTCGGAAACCGGTCGTCGACGCGCCGAGCGTCTGGATTGCCCCGCAGGCCATCATCGTGGGCAGCGTGCGGCTGGCGCCGGAAGTGAGTGTCTGGTTCGGCTCGGTGCTGCGCGGCGATAACGAACCGATTGACGTCGGCGCACGGTCCAACATCCAGGAGCACTGCGTCCTCCATACCGACCCGGCGTATCCGCTGACGATCAGCCAAGAGTGTACGGTGGGGCATGCGGCGGTGCTGCACGGTTGTTGGATCGGAGCCCAGTCGCTCATCGGTATCGGCGCCATCGTGCTCAACGGGGCCCGCATCGGCCGGCATTGTCTGATCGGGGCCGGCACACTGGTCCCCGAGGGGATGGAAGTCCCCGACCGGTCGCTGGTTGTCGGTGTGCCTGGCCGGATCCACCGCGAGGTAACCGGCGCGGAAGTCGCCTGGATCGCGGAGACGGCGGGACGCTATGTGCAGCGGGCGGCCATCTGCCGCGCCGCGATCGAGGCAACGGACGGCGGGCGCGGGAGCACCTGGCCCCCGCCCGGTCCGGCACCGTAGCGCCGGTCGCCGTGTCATCACCGGCAGACACGGTTTGATGTCGCGCACGGGCCTCCCGTCGAAGTGGGCTGTGTCGTCGAACTCGATCATGTGGTCCTGGATCGAGACGACGTTGTAGAGTGCCGGGTGCGCTCAGGTGGTGGTCGGCGCGCGATCGGATGGCGACTGTCCGACCCCTGCGTACGGAATACCTGCCAGATCGGCCATTTCCCGTTTCCAGGTCGTGATGTCGTGCTGATGGAACTGGCGCAGTTGTGTGTGCCCGCACGCGCGGGCCATGACCTGCATGAGCGTCGCCGACGCCGTCAGGAATCGTGCCAGCCTGGCCGCCGCCTGCTCGACGTTCAACCGCGCTCGCAGTCGCTCGTCCTGGGTGGCGATTCCGGTGGGGCAGTCATTGGTGTGGCAGATCCGGGCCGCCACGCATCCGATGGCCTGCAGGGCGGCGCTGGCGACAGCAATGCCGTCGGCGCCCAGGCAAAGTGCTTTGACGAAGTCCCAGGGAGTACGGAGCCCGCCGGTGATGATCAGCGTGATGTCGGACCGCCCCTGCCCATCGAGGAACTGGCGGGCGCGGGCCAGCGCAGGAATCGTGGGGACGGAGATATGGTCGCGGAACAGTACGGGCGCGGAACCGGTGGCACCCCCTCGCCCATCGAGGATGATGTAATCCACGCCGACCTCCAACGCAAAGGCCAGGTCCGCCTCGATGTGCTGTGCCGACATCTTCAGACCGATGGGGATGCCGCCGGTCAGTTCCCGCACGCAATCGGCGAAACGGCGGTAGTCTTCTACCGTCACCAGGTCGGGGAACGTCGGCGGCGAGATGGCGGGGGTGCCCTCCGGCAGTTGCCGCACTGCGGCGATCTTCCCGCGGACCTTGCTGCCCGGCAGATGGCCTCCGGTGCCGGTCTTGGCGCCCTGCCCCGCCTTGAAGTGAAAGGCTTGGATTTGTGGGAGAATGCGCTCCGTATAGCCGAACTTCGCCGATCCCAGCTCGAACAGGTACCGCGAATTGGCCGCCTGTTCCTCCGGCAGCATGCCTCCTTCACCCGAGCAGATGCCCGTCCCGGCCATTTCAGCGCCGTGGGCCAGCGCCGTCTTGGCCTCCTCCGACAGCGCTCCGAAACTCATGTCGGACACGAACACCGGGATCGCCAGCTGGAGCGGCTTCCGCGCGCGGGGGCCGATCACCAGCTGCGTGTCGACGGCCACGTCCTCGGCCAGCGGCCGGGTCGCCAACTGGGCCGGCAGGATCTGGATATCATCCCAGTGTGGCAGCGCCGATCGGGGGATCCCCATCGCGACCAGAGGCCCGTGAGGACCCGTTTTTTCCAGCCCGTCCTGAGCCAGCGCATGGATCAGTTCCACGGTCGGCTCGACCGCTGTGTTCCTGGCTGACGGCGCAGCCTCAGTGCTCGACGCTCCTGTGCTTGCCGCGGCCGGCGCTTCGCCGGCCTCTTCCAGGCGAATGAAATCGGACTTGCCGACACCGCAGGTGGGGCAACTCCAGTCGGCGGGCAACGCATCCCACGCCACCCCTTCTTCGTGCTCGTCATAAACGTATCCGCACACCGTGCACTCGTAACGGGCCATGGTCACCTCCTTTGCGGCTACCGCGTATTACAGCCGACCGGGCGTGGTGAGGCAACCCGTACACGTACCTGAATGGGCCACACGTACCTGAAAGAGCCTTTAGGCGATGTTACAATGGGCCCAGTTGTTAGCGGGCGTGGCATCGACGGTACGCCCCACCGGACAGACCGATAGTTACGTATAACACTGGAGTACAGAGCGATGTGTGAGCAATGCACGCGACGGACATTTCTAGGGGCAGGCGTCATGAGTGGGCTGGTGGCAGCGGGGGCAATGTCCACCCACACCCATCTGCTGGCGTCTCAGGTTGCCCCGCTGCCGCCACAGGAAAAGGCGCGAATCTGTGTGCTCTTGACCGGGGCGCCCGGCCCGGCAGATCGCGGCTGGAATACCGATCCCTCCCAGCTGGAAAAGGCCCGGCAGGTGCTGGCGGACGTGGAAGCCAAACTCGGCAACGTGGAGTTGATCGAGCGGCAGGTGCATAGTCCACAAGAGACGGCAGCGGTCATGAAAGAGGTTGGTGCTGGCACGCCGGTGCTGGCGATCAACCTGCATTGCTTCGCCCTGAAGGGCGTCGTCCAGCCCGTGCTCGATGGGCAGCACCCGCTGGTCGTGTTCTCGCTTCCCGCCAGCGGGCACGACTGGATGTACCCGATGCGCTGGCGCCGGGCCGGCCATCGTGTGACGCTGCTGGCCAGCAGCGACTACCAGGAGTTGGAACGCGCGGTGCGGTTGCTGCGCGTCATTCCGTTCATGCGGCAGTCGCGCATCCTGCTCTTTCCTCCCGCGCAGGGCACCGCTCCTGCCTGCGATCCCCAGCAGGTGAAGGACAAACTGGGTACCGAAGTGCTGGCCGTCGAGCAGTCGGAATTCGACGAGATGCTGGCGCAGGTCGCAGAGGATGCGGCCGTGGCCGAGGGGCAGCGCTGGACCGCGGGAGCCACGGAGATTGTGGAACCGAACGATGAGGACATCAGCAAGGCGGCGCGAGTGAGCATTGCGCTGCAGGGGCTGATGGAGCGTCACCGGGCGCAGGGACTGGCCGTCGGCACCTGCATGGGTTGGCTGGACCGCGGGTTCCCGTGCCTCGGGTTCACCCGGTTGCGCGACAATGGCCTGCCCGCCGCCTGCGAAGGCGATATGGACTCGCTGTTGACCATGATGCTGTTCCAGTACGCGTTTGATAAGCCGGGCTTCCAGGGTAACCAGACCTTCGATACGTCGCGCAATGCCGTCTGGACCGCCCACTGCACCGCGCCGCTGAAGCTCGATGGCGCCGAAGGGGCCGAAGCGCCCTACCTGCTGCGCGGCCACTCGGAAGTCGGCGGTAGCGGCTGCGTGCCCGAAGTGCGTTACCGGCTCGGCGAGACGATCACACGCACCAAGCTGGTGAACCTGGAAACCATCCTCGTCTCCACCGGCAAGATCATTGAGGTGCCGGAACGGTCGATTCGTGCTTGCCGCACGCAGATCGTGACGGAGGTCCGGGACGCGGCCAAAATGGCTGCCAACTGGAGCCGCGTCCTGCAGACCGAGGACGCCATGACCCTGCTGCACCGGGTCGTCTACTACGGCGATCACCTGCAAAGTGTCCGCCACCTGGCCGATCTGCTCGATCTGAAGGTTGAAGAAGAAGTGTAGGCCATCCAAACTCCGGACGTAGCGGCGGAGTGCATGTGCTCCGCCGCTACCTTCTCCCCCTCTCTACCGATGCTCCGTCAGCGCTGCGCTGGCACGTCGCTCCGCGCGGCCCGCTTCTGCTCCAACAGCCACTTGTACAACTCCGGGTCGTTGTACGTCTGGGTCCACGAGTCGTGATCGGCCTCCGGGTAGACAGTGAATTTCACCTGGTTGTTAAACTGCCGCAGCGCTGCAACCATCGTCTCTGATGCCGACAACGGCACGACCGAATCCTTGGCGCCGTGGAAGACCCACACAGGTACCTGCGAAAAACGACGGACACTGTGCGCATCGCCACCTCCACAGATCGGGACCAGTGCGGCAAAGCGGTCCGGTGCGAAAGCGGCCAGCGACCACGTGCCATAGCCCCCCATACTCAGGCCCGTCACGTACACCCGGTCCTGGTCGACCTTGTACTTCTCCATGACTTCGTCCAGCAACGCCGCCAGCGTATGTGGCTGCCACCACTCGCCGCTTGGACACTGCGGCGACACGACGACGAACGGGAACTGCTTGCCTTCCGCAATCAGCTTGGGCGGGCCATGCACCTGCACGCGCTGCAGATCAGCGCCCCGTTCTCCCGCGCCATGCAGGAACAGCAGCAACGGCCAGGACTCCTGCTGCGCATAATCGGCGGGCAGATACAGCAGGTAACGCAGAGTCACTTTGACCGTCCGCTCCAGCGTTTGCGGCTGTTGCTGGCCCGGTTGCGGTTGCGCGTCATCGTCGGCCCGTGCGCCGGGCACAGCCAGCCACATGACAGCGGCACAGGTCACCGCGGTCAGCAGGCATCTCCACTGCTTCATCATCAGTCTCCACACAGGGGTGCTCAAATGCGTAACCCCCATTGTACCGCCCGGCGCTGACCGGGACACTGGATAGCCTGGGAAGCTGGATACCACGGCGCGGCCACCATCGGTCCGGAAACCACTCATCACCTCCGGGAGTCTGTCATGACCAGTGCGAAGGACGCGAGGGGGCTGTTCGACCCCGATTTCTGCGAACACCGTTGTCCCATCTGCACGCGGGCCAGACGTGGCAGCCGGCTGGCGAAGTTCCTGCAGACGATCGAACTCCTGATCACGTTCGGTGGCTGCCCCTGGGGGCGGGCCCGGCAGCGGAAGTATGGCGTGCGGCCCGATCAGCCGGTGCCCAGGGATTAGATTCCTGTGCCGGACACGGCAGCGGGCGTTGGGCCAGGACGAAACGGAATCGTGGGTTGCCGGTGTCCCGCCGGCCGCGCCCCGGTAATCGACATAAAAAAAGCTCCTGGCGGCCGAACCGCCAGGAGCTTGTCTATCTTCACCTCAGCGCCGCGCGCTCGCGCGGCGCCAACTCGTGTTATCTGACACTGGATCGTAGTGACTAGTCTTCGTCGAAGTCAGTCACTTCGGTGCCGTTCTTGCTGCCCAAAGCACCCCACACACCGTACGGGCTAATTCCACCTTGAACCGAAGGAAGAGTCAGGTCGCCGGTGTTGATGTTGTCGGCGACGAACTCAACCGACCCGTCCGCACGCACGGCATTGACGCCCGTCGGATGGTTGCTGTCGGGAGGCAAGATATGCTGCCCGCCCCACTCCGACGCGCCGTTCGTGCAACCGATTGAGTTGGGGGGCAGAACCGTCGTCATGGCGGAGACCACGCAAGCTCCCCAGGCATAGTGCGTGCCACGCAACCCCTCAAGCAACGGCGGCGACTGGAACGTCTCGCCAATGCCCTTGTAGATATAGCAGGTCGCCTTCGGGTTTGATTTGAAGTCCGCACCATCAGCTCTGACATACGCGCCGTGGATCGTCGCGGCACCGCTGTAACTAACCACGTGCTCGCTCATGGCAATCGTGTAGGCCGTGCCGTCGCTGATCTCACCGAACCGTACGAAGCTGAAGTTACCGAACAAACCACGCGGGTTCCGCGCGCCGGCCCAACCGATTTCGGGAAAGTCGCCCGTGTTGAAGTTGTAGTTCGTATCACCTGCCCAAGCGTAGGGCTCGGAACGGAACTTACCAGCCCCATCCGACGGGCACAGCAAACCAGGCACCTGCTCGCGGTGCGGCAGGTAGGCCGCGTCGTACCACGCCACAGGACCCCATGCCGGATAGGGAGCTTGCGGCATGCCCCACTGCTCATAGAGCGCAGTCTGTTCCATGAACGGCAGCAGGAACACAATACCACTGCCTCCGCCCGACATACTCATAGTATGGTCTGGCAACTGGGTTCCCTGAGAGAGGCTTGGGAACGACTTGTACACGTCATGATAGTTGTGCAGCGCCAGCCCCAATTGCTTGAGGTTGTTACTGCAAGACATTCTGCGAGCTGCTTCGCGCGCGGCTTGCACTGCTGGCAACAGCAGCGCAACCAGGACGCCGATGATGGCGATCACCACCAGCAGCTCAACGAGCGTAAAAGCGCTTCGACTTCGCCGATAACTCATAACCGATTCTCTCCTGACAATTAAAGGTGAATAAGACCACAAGCCTGCCATTCAAAAGGTACTGTCTTCTATCCCGGCGCGCCGCCAGGATAGCCAGATTCCGTCACCAATCTAAACGACGAGAATTACAATTGCAAGCTTTTTTCCGTACCCCCCCCTCTTTCGTGGCATCGTGGCCAGCCACTGGTCGTGACCACTTGAGAGCTGCGAACTACTTGGTCATCGGGAAGGTAAACTCATTCTGCCCACCCGCCGTCACGGAAGCCTTTAAATCGGACGTATCTCGTGAGGCGTACTTGGCCGGAATATCGGAGGCGGAGGTGTCGGCCTTCTGATTCTGCGCGGCCTTCATCTTCTCGAGCACCTCCTTCTGCTGTTCCGGCGACAGCACGCCCGTCGCCGAACCTCGCGGGTCGGACATCGTCGCCACGGTAGCCGTGCCGGTGGCCTTTGCAGCACTCTTCGTGATCGTCACGGTGTACTCGCCGGGCACGGCCCCGTCGCCGGCAACGCGCGTGGTGAGTTTGAACCGACCCTGGCTGTCCGTGGTGCCGACGGCAGCCATCCCCTTTTTGGGATCATCGGGAGAGAAGCTGACGGTCACGCCCACCGCCGGCTCGTTATCGAGCAGCACCACTCCGGACACGGGCACGGCACCGACCGATGTTGTGCCCTTGTTGCAACCGCCAATGACCACTAAGAGGGCAAGCAATGCCCAATGAACCCCATACGACCGCGACATAGTGACCTCCCGATTCAGCAGGATTGTTCCTGCAAACTAACGTGTAACAAGAATTATACCCTGCGCCCGCCACGTCTGCCAGCGCCGGCAACCTCGGATCATCGTGTTGGGTCAGACTATCACAATGACTTGCGGTGTCAAGCAGCGGTATGCGGGGCAGCACCGGAGTGGCCTAAAGGGGGCGGATGGCCGCGTCAGCCCACGGCATCGGCAGCGGCATGAAACGCATGCGGTGTCACTTGGGCGCACGGTAGCCGCTGGCTATGATCAATGGTGATAATACGCCTGCCATACGGAACACCGAGCCACCGCCCAGCACGATCCAGGGGCCACCCCATGACCAGCCACCCCATGACCAGATTGTCCAGCCGCGAACCCGTTGCGGTTCCAAGCGTCCTGCCGGCCGGATCGATCCGATCCCGGCGTCCTGTTGTCCGCCGTTTCGCGGGCCGCCTCGCGCCCGTCGCGCTGATCTCGCTGGTCGGTGTTCTGGCCGGTTTTGCCATCGGTATGTGTTCGTTCTGGGCCGATCCGCGCCCGGCGCTCGACACGGCAGGCTGGCAGTGGCAGCTTCCGGAGCTGCCCGCGGGGATTGAGCCGGGCTACCGGGAGCAGTGCCGGGAAGCGGGGGCAGCCGTGGCCGAGGTGCTCGCGGCACATCCGGACAGCCCGGATGCGGTGAGCGCTTTGGGAGTCTTGTACTATCTGGCCCACGACCTGCGGGGGGAGCAGGCATGCTGGGAGCGCCGTCTGGAACTCCAGCCGCAGAACGCTTTCGCCTACACGCGTCTGTTTGAACTGGCGCAGCAGCAGGCGGACTATCAGCGGATCGTCGATCTGGTGCATCAGGCGGAGGCGGCGGATCCGGGGAACCTGGCTCATCGTGGCCGGCTCGGTTCCGCGCTGCTGTACCTGCAGCGCAACGAGGAAGCGAAAACGGCGTTGGAGCCGTATGTGAAAGCTGGCCACGGCGACGCGGACAACTACCTGGTGCTGGGCGAGGTCTGTTTTCAACTCGACGACGCACGCACGGCGAAGCGGTATTTCGAGGCAGCTGCGGCACTGGCACCGGACAACGCTGCGATGTATTACAGCCTGGCCAAAGCCTGTGCGAAACTGGGCGAAGAGGACCTGGTGGCGCAGCACCGGGCCACGTTCCAGCGGCTGAAGGAAGTCGAGGCAGAGATCAGGAAAGGGAAGAGCAGCCAGCGGCAGCAGGCGCAGGATGACGTGCACATTCCGATCCGCATCGCGGAGATCATGAAGCATGTCGGCCTGGCCTATCAGGATGCGGGTGAACTGGAATTGGCGGAGCAGGCGTGGCGGCGGGGTGTGGAACGCAATCCAGACAACTCGGTATTGCGGGAGCTGCTGTCCGACCTGTATCTCCGCCAGGGTCGCCTGGTAGATGCGCTGGAGTGCATCCGCGAACTCCAGCGTCTGACGCCGCAGAACCGGCTTCACGATCGGAACGAAGGTCTGGTCTTGAGTCGCCTGCAGCGGTACGACGAAGCGGAAGCCGTCTTCCGGCAGCTCTGCCGCAGCGCTCCGG
This sequence comes from Planctomycetaceae bacterium, assembly GCA_012729315.1. Taxonomy (GTDB): domain Bacteria; phylum Planctomycetota; class Planctomycetia; order Pirellulales; family Pirellulaceae; genus JAAYDI01. The sequence continues at coordinate 7,459 of JAAYDI010000193.1, read as the reverse complement.
TGAGCAGCCTCGGTTACGCAGCGCTGGCGCAGCTGCTGCTGTTGCGAAATGGCGATCTACACGAAGCCGTGTCGCTCGCCCGGCGCGCCGTCGCGTTTGAGCCGAGTGGCGACAACCTCCACCTGCTGGGGCTGGCCGCGCTGCAGGTGGGCGACTTGGCGACGGCGCGCGAGGCCGCTCAACGCGCTCTGGAGTCTGACCCCGACAATCCGAAATACCGGAGCCTGCATGCGTCGATCCCTCCCAAGCAATGACAAGCTTTCCTGGAATCGCGGGCGGTGGGCGGTGATCGGGGCCGCGGTTCTGGCAGGCGCAGGGCTCGCAGTCTGGGGGGGCAGCCGGCTGGTGCCACGCTCCGGCACCGAGCGGGCTGCCCGCCGGGCGGGGGTCGAGCTGCAGGATGTGACCGACGTGGCCGGGATCACGTTCGTCCACACCTACGGCGGCTCGGGCAAGATGTACCTCATGGAAGCCATGACCGGCGGCATGGCGGTGCTCGACTACGACAACGACGGTCTGATCGACCTCTACTTTCTCAATGGAGCCCCGCTCCAAGGTACTCCCCCGGTCGATCCCCCGCCGCGCAACGCCCTGTACCGCAACCTTGGCGACTGGCAGTTCCAGGATGTCACGCACGAGGCCGGCGTAGGCGACACCGGCTTCGGGCTGGGCGTGACCGTGGGGGACTACGACAACGACGGATTCGCCGACATCTATGTGAACAACCTCGGCCCGAACGTGCTGTATCACAACAACGGCGACGGGACGTTCAGCGAGGTGACGCGCGCCGTCGGGATTGATCCGGGCGATGCCGCGGGAGCCGGCGCTGCGTTCCTGGACATCGACGGCGACGGCGACCTGGACCTGTACTCGGGCAACTACATCGTGTTCTCGTACGACCACCACCCGCAGCGGATCGTAGGAGGTTTCCTGCGCGCGTCGAGCCCCCTGGATTTCGACGCCGATCCCGACCTGCTGTTCCGCAACAACGGCGACGGCACGTTCACCGATGTCAGCGAGGAATCCGGTATCGCCGCGCATGCGGGCCGCACGATGGGCATGGTGTGCGGCGACTTCGACAACGATGGCGATACGGACATCTTCATCTGTAACGACATGATGGAGAACTTCTACTGGCGCAACGACGGGGCGGGCCGGTTTGAGGAGGTCGCCGGGGCGGTGGGGGTCGCCTATGATTTCTGGGGCCGGGCCAACGGCAGCATGGGAGCATCGTGCGGCGACTACGACCAGGACGGCTGGCTGGACATCTTCATGACCGATTTCCAGGGGGAAATGCCGGTGCTGTACCACAATCTCGGCGGAGGCTTCTTCGAGGACCGGGCGTTACAGGCCGGACTCACCTCGCCGCTGCAGCCCCACGTGAACTGGGGGAGCGACTTCCTGGATATCGACAACGACGGTGATCGCGATCTGTACGTGGGCAACGGTCATCTCGAACCGGTGGTCGACATGGTCGACAGCACCACCAGCTACCGCGTCGCCAATGTCCTGTTCCGCAATGACGGGGGCGGCGTCTTTACCGACATTTCGGCCCAGTCGGGGCGAGGTCTGGCGGTCTGCGAGTGCACGCGCGGCGTCTGTGGCGAGGACCTCGATAACGACGGCGATCAGGACCTGGTCATGGTTAACCAGGATGCGCGGCCCACGCTGTTGCAGAACACCACGCCAGCGCCCCGCCACTGGCTGGTGATCCGCTTGGTGGGGTTGACCAGCAATCGCGACGGCGTGGGGAGTCACGTGACGGTTCGCGCAGGGGAACTCGCGCAGCTGGACGAAGTCCACAGCTGCGGCAACTACCAGAGCCAGCCTGGTATGCTTCTGCATTTCGGGTTGGGGGACCACGATCGTGTGGACCGGATCGAAGTGCAGTGGCTGGGGGGCGGTATCGACGTCCTGGAGAACGTGCCGGCCGACCAGTTCGTGACGATCGTGCAGGGCATGACGCAGCGCGACGGGGCCCCGCCCGCCGCCGGGTCGCTGGCGCCATGATCCGGTGTTACCGGTGACGGCGGTCCGTGGCCGGCTGATACTGCACGACGCGATCAGTGTCACTCGTTGCTCTGGCGATCCGCGTCGATCGATTCGCGTGCGGCCCGATAGGTTTCGTTGTGGGGGGCCAGTTTCAGGGCCTCGTCAATGGCTGTCCGCGCGCCGTCCAGATCCCGCGTGACCTGGCAGGCGGCCGCCAGCATGGCGTAGTTCGCGGCGGACGGCTGGTGCTGGACAGCCTGGCGCGAAAGCTCGACGGTTTCGGTCAGTTTCTGTCCGGTGCGCAGCAGGAGATCGGCCAGGGCTGCGCAGGCGGCACCATTCTCGGGCGCAACCCGACGCGCCTGGCGAAACGCCTCTTCGGCCGCCGGCATCAGCAGGAGGTCCGAGTAGACGTGGCCGATTTCGATCCAGTAGCTGGGGTTGGCGGGTTCCAGTGCCGCCAGCTGCTTGAGCCAGGCGATGTTCTCGCCGCGCCGGTGGGCGTTGCGGCAGAGCCAGGCCAGCGACTGCCGGCATACGACATTCTGATCATCCAGCGCGGCGGCCCGCAGCCACACCTGTTCGGCCTCGGCAATCTTCTGGCCGACATAGAGCACGCGTCCCATGTCTGTGAAAAAGACGCTGGCTTCGCGCTGCAGCGCCCCTAGATCGCTGGACACATCCTCGCGGACGCGGGACGGGTCCGCCTCCCGTTTCTTGCTCAGCTCACGGAACTTGTCCAGCGCCTCTCTGGCCTGGTCTGTCTCGCCCAGCTTGTCGCAGGCCGCGGCCAGGCCGCTGTACGCCTCCACGTAATCCGGGAAGATGCGGACGGCCGCCGCGAAATTGGCCCGTGCCTTGGCGTTGTCCCCCAGCTGCGCGTAGGCCTGCCCGAGCAGGAAATGGCCGCGCGAGCGTGGATCCCCGGCCAGGTGTGCTTCCAGCATCGCCGGCACCTCCTCGGCGCGCCCCAGCTGCAGCAGCGCGTCGGCGGCAATCGCGCGGGCCTGGAAGTTCGGAGGATCCGTCTCGAGCGCCCGCTGCGCCAGTTCGAGCGATTTTTCGTGCTCCGCCCGCGCGGCGGCCGCGGCCGCCATGCCGACGTACGCGTGGATGTACTGGGGATCGCGTTTCAGACACTCCTGCCACATCAACTCGGCCTGGCTGGAATTGCCCAGCCAGATGTGGACGCGGGCTTTCATCTCCAGCGCGTCGACGTTGTCAGGGAAGAGCTGGACCAGCACGTTGACAGCTGCCAGCGTCTCGTCGTAGAGCGCTTGCACGGATGCCGGCAAGGACGCTTCAGGGTCCACGACCATCGCCGGCGCGGCGGGGGACGCCTGGTCGGCGGCCGGCGCTTGCTCCTCCATCGCCGCACGATCTCCCGCGGCTGTCCGATCCAGATAGACGTTCCGAGCGTAACGGCCCGCGTAGTAACCGCCGGCCAGAACGAGTATGAACAGGGCGCTGCGGGCCAGCCCCCCGCGCACAAACGGCTGCCGCGCTGGCGGCCGTGCAAGCTCCTGCCGGGCGTCGGCCGGCCCCGCCTCTGCCGCGCCATCCGCCGGATTAAGAACCGGTTCATTCATTGCGGGTCACTCCGCTCCAGGATCGTGATCTTGGTGTCGGCCGCCACCTCTTCCCGACGCGCGGTGCCGCCCCCCGGCCAGCGGACTTCAATCGTGTCCACCTTGTCGGAGCTGCCCAAGCCGAAGTGCAGAATCGTCCCGAAGTGGCCCTGGTACCCGCGCCCGCTCCGCACCTCCGCCATCTGCTGTTGGCCGCCTGCCGTGACGGTCACCCAGGCACCCACCGCGTCCCGGTTGGCAGCCGTGCCGATCAGGCGGATCTCCAGCCAGTGATTCGCGACCAACGAGTCGTTGCGCAGGAGCGTCGATGTCCGGCGCGAGTTGAGGATAACCACGTCCAGGTCGCCATCGTTGTCCAGGTCCTCGAACGCTGTACCACGGCCGACCGATCTCTTGCGCAGCCCGCTGCCGGACGTGGCCGAGACGTTCACGAAGCGGCCTCCCGGCTGCTGCTGCAGCACGACCGGCGTGGCCAGGTACGATGTACTGTCGTCGAATTCGTCCACGTTGTCGAGCAGGTGCCCCGAGGCGTAGAAGATGTCGCGCAGCCCGTCGTTATCGAGGTCGACCAGGCCGCAGCCCCACGTTACCTGATTGAACGAACCCAGGCCCGCTCCCGTCCTCTGGGTCACATCCTCAAAGCTGCTGCCCTCCTGATTCCGGAACAGGGTGCCCAGCTGCCGCTGGTATGAGGTGACGAACAGGTCCATCCAGCCGTCGTGGTCATAGTCCGCGCAGTCCGCTCCCATGCTGCCGTGTGCCAGACCCTGGCCGCTGTACGCCGCGCCGGTCGCCACACCCATCTCCTGGAAAACCCCCTGCCCGTCGTTCATAAACACGAAGTTGCCCGGGCCTCCGTCGTTGCCGACAAACACGTCCACGGCTCCATCCCGGTCGAAATCGCCACAGACGATTCCCATACCCCAACCCGGATGTGCCGCGATCCCGGACTCCTCACTCACGTCCGTAAACGTCTCGTCGCCGTTGTTCCGCAGCAATGTATTGGGATAGGGCGGATAGCGTTCCGGGCCGACATAAATCCGCCTGCCGCGGTACATGTGGACCATCGGCTGGTCGGGCGAGAACTTCAGGTAGTTGGCAACGAACAGGTCCAGGTCACCGTCGTTCTCGATGTCCAGGAAACAGACTCCTGCCCCAGTCCGGACGGGATCGGCAACAGCCGTTCCGCTGCGGACCGACACGTCGGTGAACGAACCGTCACCGTTGTTGCGGTACAACACATTCTCGCCCAGGTTGCTGACGTACAGATCCGGGTAGCCGTCGTTGTTGTAGTCCCCCACGGTCGCCCCCAGCCCGTGCCGAGTGTCGCCTACTCCAGCCTCGTCGGTCACATCGACGAACCGCCAGTCCCCCAGATTCCGGTACAGGCGATTGCGGGGCGGCTCGTCAAATGCCGTCCCCGGCAAGGCGCCTCCGTTGACGAAGTAGATGTCAATCAGCCCATCCAGGTCGTAATCGAAGGTAGCCACGCCAGATGCTACGGTTTCCACGACGAAGAGCCGGCCGCTGCTCCCGTCCGTATGCCGGAACGTGATCCCCGCTTCCGCCGTCACATCGTGCAGCAGGATGGGGCCCGTTTCAGCTTCTGCCAGCTCGGTTTCGCTCAGATGCGGGGGCCCTGGGTCATCCGTCCGCGGGGACGAGGCAGTCGCCTGCTCCGGGCTCGGCTCGGCGTGCGGTGGGGAGTCGGGCGGTACGGCGGCCCGGGCCGGCTCCTCTACGGCATCAACCTTGGCCGGCGTCCCGGCCGATTCGAGATCAGGCCGCCGGCACGAGGTCGGTACCAACGCCAGAATGGTTGCCGCGGCGAGCAGCGCCGCAGTGGAGGCCGCAGTGGAGTGCTGCCAGCGTCTGGCCGTTTCCCGAACAGACTCCCACGGACAAACGGACCTCTGTTGCCCCGGACACATTATCCTGTTCCTCCCAACGCCCTGTGTGTGGCGCGTGACGTCGGTCGGTGGAACAGGCGCTCTTGCACCGTGCACTATTCACTCCATCCCGACACGCGGCTAGCATAAGCGGGGACTCAGGTTCGGTCAAGAATCCGCTCCAGGAGAGAACTCGCCATGAAAACTTCCCTCGCCCGCCTCGGCGCGCTGAGCGTCGTAGTCTCTTTTGTCTCTTTTGTCTCGGCCGCGCTGCCCGCAGCTACGGTGGAGTCACCTGCGCCGGAACCTGCCGCGCAGTCCACCCACCAGGACACCGTCCCGCGCAACTACGATGTGCGGCACTTCGGTGCCGTGGGGGACGGCCAGACCAACGACACCGGGGCGCTGCAGCAGGCCATCGACACGTGTGCAGCGCAAGGAGGAGGAACGGTCGTTCTGGACCAGGGGCGGTTCCTCGCCGGCACCCTGGTGCTGCGCAGCCACGTCCAACTGCACCTCACATCGACGGCGGTACTGTTGGGCGCCACCGACCTGGCCCAGTACCGCGCGGATCCTCAAGTGACCTACAAGCTGATCAACCAGGCGCTTATCTTCGCCGAGGACTGCGATCATGTGGGCATTTCCGGTGCGGGCACCATCGACGGCCAGGGGAAGGCGTTCGCCAACGGTGCCGAAGACCCGCGCCCCGTGCTGATTCGTTTCCGGGACTGCCGCCACGTCACCATCCGCGATGTGCTCGTCAAGGACGGTGCCTCCTTTGCCATCCATCCCATCCACTGTCAGCAGATCCGAATCGAGGGGCTCCGCATCGACAGCCGGGTCCAGCCCAACAGCGATGGGATCGACATCGATGGCTGCCAGGACGTGTTCATCTCGAACTGCCACATCCACAGCGGTGATGACAGTATTGCCCTGAAGGTGATCGAGCCGGGGGCACCCTGCCGGGATGTGGTCATCACCAACTGCATCCTCAGTTCCGACTGCGCGGCGATCCGCGTCGGCCCGGACGCGGTGGAGAACATCGAGCGTGTCTGCGTGTCGAACTGTGTAATTCGCGACACGCGCTTGAACGGGGTCAAGATCCAGATGGCGTTCGGAGTCGTGATGCGCGACATGGTGTTCTCCAACCTGATCATGGACAACGTGACGGGGCCCATCTCCCTGCGCCTGGCCGGCTGGGAGCTGGGGACGAACGCGTGGGCGGTCTTTGACGACAGCAAGTGGGAGCAGGGCGAGTTGCGCAACATCCTGTTTGACAACATCCGGGCGCGCGTGCCGGCCGACCAGATCAAGTCGTGCATTTCAATTACGGGCACGTCGCGGACCCGGCCGCAGGCCATCACGATGAGCAACTTCGACGTGACGTTCGCCGGCGGCGGCACGGCCGATGAGGGCGCGCGGCGGGACGTGCCCGACCTGGAACGGGACTACCCCGAGTGCTACATCTTCGGTGTGCTGCCGGCCTACGGGTTCTACGCACACCACGCGCGGGATCTCACGCTGCACAACGTGCGGTTTCGGCTGGAGTCGGAAGACCTGCGCCCGGCGATCGTCTGCGACGACGTACAGCACCTGACCGTGACCGGCTTCCAGGCCGACGGCCATTCGCAGGCCGAGTCGCTCATCCGGCTACAGAACACCCGGGGGGCTCTGCTGACCGCCGCGCGGGTGCTCGACCCGCTCAGCACGTTTCTGCGGGTAGAAGGGGAGGAGAGCCAGCGCATCCGGCTGCTGGGCAACGACCTGGAACTGGCCAGCGAGGCGATGTCGGTGTCCCCCGAAACACCGTCCGACGCAGTGTCGGCGCAGTGAGGTTCCGCCTGGCGTGGTGAAAGGCCCGAAGAAACGGCCCTGGTGCCGGTTTTGACATTTGTTCCACCGGTGAGCCACTTCGCATTATCGGTTTCCTTCTCACTGCGAACCCTGTGTCAGGTTGGCGACCCTGCACCAGGGGTGCGGTACCGGGAT
>JAAYDI010000192.1 GCA_012729315.1 Planctomycetaceae bacterium | reverse complement strand
GCTGCCGCCGATCTTTCGCCGCCTGGTGCGGCTGTTGCAGGTCCGGCGCGCCAATCCGCAGATTGACGAGGCGATTGCCGGTGTCGACTATCGACTCATGGCTTTTGGCTGGTCGATCATCAGTGTCGGCTGGGTGTTGATGGGGGTGAGTCTCTGGGCCACGTTACAGGCCATTCCCGGTGCCGGGCTGTCGCTGCGCGAGGTGCCGCTGCTGGTGGCGACGGTCGGGCTGGCCATGGTGGCCGGTTTCGTGTCGTTGATTCCTGGCGGCCTTGGGGCCCGCGACTATGTCTTGATGAAGCTCTTGGCGCCGCATTGCGGGGCGCACGTGGCGCTGATGTCAGCGGTGCTGCTGCGTGTGGTATGGTTGCTGTCAGAGGTCGTCCTATCGGCTATCCTATACGTGGACCTGGTCCGCGCCCGCCGCGGTGCGGCCAGATCCAGAGCCCGACTCGAGTGTGGGAACGATGTCTGAGTTGCTGTCGATTGTGATACCGGTGTTCAACGAGCAGCAGAGCCTCGAGCCGCTGCACGGCGAGTTGACGGCGGTGGCGCGCGCGAACGGCTATCAGATGGAGATGATCTTTGTGGATGACGGGTCGCAGGACGCGTCCTGGGAGGTGATTACGCGGCTGGCGGAGCGCGACGCGGCGGTGCGCGGCCTCCGGCTGCGCCGCAATTTCGGCAAGGCGGCGGCGCTGCAGGCCGGTTTTCATGCGGTGCGCGGCCAGCGCGTCGTGACGCTGGATGCCGATCTCCAGGACGATCCGCAGGAGATCCCCCGGTTTCTGGCGCTGATGGACACTGGGGTGGATGTCGTCAGCGGCTGGAAGAAGGTCCGCCACGACCCCTGGCACAAGGTCGGACCGTCGCGGGTCTTCAACTGGTTGGTGGGCATGATGACCGGCGTGCGTCTGCATGACCACAACTGCGGCTTCAAGGCTTACCGCCGGGAGGTGTGCGACGAGTTGCGGCTGTACGGCGAACTGCACCGATTCGTACCGGTGTTGGCCGCCGCGCGCGGCTGGAAGGTGGGGGAGATCGTGGTACACCACCGGCCCCGGCCGTTCGGCCGGTCCAAGTACGGTGTGTCCCGCATCCTCAAAGGGTTCCTTGACCTGTTGACCGTGTCTTTCCTGACCGACTACGGCCAGCGGCCGCAGCATCTCCTGGGCTCCATCGGTCTGCTGAGCTTCCTGGGTGGCGCGCTCGGGATTGCCCTGCTGACCGGCTGGTGGGTCGTCTCGCGTCTGTCCGAAACGATAGTCGATCTGCATCTGCACCAGCGCGCGCTGTTCTACTACTCCATCGTCGCCGTGCTGTTGGGGGCGCAATTCATGGCAATTGGTTTCCTGGCCGAGTTGATCACCGCCCATGTGGGGCGCGAGCGTGCGCCATACGTGATCTGCCAGCGCGCAGGGTACCCGCACGACTCCGCGGCGACAACTCCGCCAGCCGGACAGAATGAACGATGACCGCAGTACAAGGATCTTCACGGTTGCCCGCCGATTTGTCCTCCCCGAATGCCGCTCACCGCGACGTGCGGTGGGCCATCTGGTTGATGATCCTGGCCAGCGCTGCCTCGCTCGCAGCGCGTATCGCAACCGTGCGTGCGACCACTGGCGAAACGCCGATGCTCAGCGCGAATGATCGCAGCCGCTGGTGCACCGTCTGCTCCCTGGTCGACGAAGGGACCTACGCGATCGACTCGCTGGTGCAGATCCGGCACCCGGAAACGAAGCGCCGGTTCTGGAAGTCGATCGATACGGTGCGGCACCGCGGCCCGGACGGGCGGGAACACTACTATTCCAGCAAGCCGCCGCTGTTTCCCACCCTGCTGGCAGGCGAGTACTGGGCGCTGCGCCAGCTGACCGGGTTGACGCTTGCCGACCACCCGTTCCAGGTGATGCGCTGGATGCTGGTGATTACGAACCTGCTGCCCCTGCTGGTTTACTTCGGTGTGCTGTGGCGGTGTGTCGAGCGGCTGGCAGTGACGCGTGCGGCGCTGCTCTACGTCATGGCCGTCGCCACGTGGGGCACATTCCTGACGACCTTTGGCGTGACCATCAACAATCATCTGCCGGCGGCCATTGCGGTGCTGCTGGCGGCGGCCGGGGCGCTGCGCATCTGGCATGGAGCGACCAGCTGGTGGCTGTTTGCCGGCACGGGGCTGGCCGCTGCGTTCGCGGTGGCCAACGAACTTCCGGCGCTGGCCTTCTTCGCCTGCATCACGCTGCTGGTCCTGTGGCGCGCCCCGTGCCGAACGCTCACCGCGTATCTGCCGGCTGCGGCCGTGGTCGCCGCCGGGTTCTTTGGGACCAATTACCTGGCGCATGGTACCTGGGTGCCTCCCTACGCGCACCGCAGTGACGGGCCAGTGGTCGCGCAGGTGCCGGTCGCGGCAGTTTCGGAGCTGGATCAGGAGCGGATTCCCGCATCCGTCCGCGACGCGCTGGCCCGCGCCGGGATGCCGTTGTCCGACGTGGCGACAGTGCGGGTCCGCACAGCAGGACAGCGCTGGTCGATCTGGAACCGCGAGGGAGCCCACCGCTACGCGGCGGTCGCGACCGCTGATGCGGTCGAGATCCGGCACTGGGGCAACTGGTACGACTATGAAGGGTCGTACTGGAACACGGAACGCCAGGGGGTGGACCGCGGCGAGGCATCGCCCGGCGTCTACGCATTCCACGCAGTGCTCGGACACCATGGCGTGCTCTCCCTTTCCCCCGTCTGGCTGTTGAGCATCTGGGGCGTGGCGGCCATGGTGCGGGGACGACCGGAAGGCTATCGTCTGTTCGGCTGGATGGTGCTGGCAGTGACGGCCGTCTGTCTGGTGTTCTACATTTCCCGTCCGATGTTGGACCGCAACTACGGCGGTGTCAGTTGCGGCTTCCGCTGGATGTTCTGGTTCATCCCTTTGTGGCTGATCTGCCTCGTGCCGGCTGCCGACCGGCTGCTGCACAGCCGCTGGGGACGCATCCTGGCGCTGCTGCTGCTGGCGATCAGCGTCTTTTCAGCCAGCTACTGTGCTGCCAATCCGTGGTCTCACCCGTGGCTCTGGCAGTGGGGGGAATTCGCCGGATGGTGGCCAACCTGACGCCCCGTCTGACCAAACCCGCACCCGTCCCGACCCGATTACGGAACCACGGACCAGTTGCGTGGTGAAAGGCCCGAAGAAACGGCCCTGGTGCCGGTTTTGACATTTGTTCCACCGGTGAGCCACTTCGCATTAGCGGTTTGCTTCTCACTGCGAACCCTGTGTCAGGTTGGCGACCCTGCACCAGGGGTGCGGTACCGGGATAGCTGTCGTCTGGCCGAAGGTCAGTTTTCACCGTAGCCTGGGGCAACGCCCAGGAATGGGAGCACAACGAGGTGTTTGGCCGAAGGGCCATATTCACACATGGGAGACCATGCCGTAGGTGCGTTTGGCCTTCAGCCAAACGTGTGCTATGGCTTCGATTTCCTGGGGCGTTGCCCCAGGCTACGTTGATAGTGGCCTTCGGCCAATTGCGG
>JAAYDI010000191.1 GCA_012729315.1 Planctomycetaceae bacterium | reverse complement strand
TGCTGTGGGAACGCGCCAATGTCATGCCGACCTTCTGAATACGCCGAAGGCGTTACACTCCAAAGCCCAGGGGTCGCTGCGCAGCAGCGCACCCTGGGTAGGGAACCGTACACGATGGGGCGGCCGACCCGTAAGGTAGCCAACTAACCGGCGGCCGCCGAGGCCGCAACAAACCGCGCGTGAGGGCTCCTGCAGTCTCTCCTCTCTACTTTCTCTTGACTCCCTACTCTCTCGCCCCCCCCCACGCGTGGCAGTCCGTTTCGGATCCAAGGGCAGGTCAAGCCGCTTCACCCAACGCGACCGATGCAGCTTCTTCGGCATCGCACGGGGTTCAGCGCAAGAATGCCTGCCCCTCCTGAAACTGGCGCGGCGACGCCATTTGCTGACAAACTCAGAGCATCTCGATCTGAATACCAGGCTCGAAAAGGTCGCACGCATGCCCTCCGGCTAACACCTCAGGGGGGGCACTGCCCGCTTGACTGCTGCGTCTTACGCGAAGCAGAATACCGGAATCATTGTGCCCATTTGCCGTGCTTGTTGCGTTTCCTCGAGGTTCCAGTCCGCGGAATGCTCCTGGGTGACACGAATCCGCGCGGCCGGTTACTGATCGGCGAGTGTGCGGGGCGGTTGACCGTACGAGTGACATTGTTTTGTCATGTTACTTCATACATTAGCGTGCTGGCGTACGTGATGCGGGAAGTTCAACCAAGGAGAGCGGGTCATGTCTTGGTCCCAGTGGGTGTCGCGGTTTCGACGCGTTGAATCATCTGGCTCGCGGAACAAGGTGCGACGATGCATGCGCCGTCTGGCACAACGCGAGCGGTCGTTGGCCGCCGTTCGTCTCGAGTCGCTCGAGCCGCGCATCTTGTTGACGTTCGAGCCTTTGTCACCGCTGGGCTCCCTGATTTACCAGGATGTGCATTCGTCGGAATTCTCGACGGTTCCGGAAACGGACAGTTTCACCTTGGACGTGGACGCGCAGCAAACGCTTTCCGGTGTCGTTCGGCCGGATGCGGATGACACGCGCTTTCGCATTGAGGTCTTTGATCCTGAGGGAATATCGATTGGCGTTTTTGAGGCGGAGGAGCCGGGCCAACCGGCGTTCTTCCAAACGCTCGCCGTGGTCGACGCGGGGGTTTACCAGGTGGAGGTGACGAACCTGGAAGGAGCGGGAGCGTACGCACTGCAGCTGTTCTTGAACACGGCGGTCGAAGAGGAGTTGCTCACAGGCTATTCGAACGACACGCTCGCCACGGCCGAGGACGTGGAGCCCACCTTCCTGCCACTTGTCGATACCGGCGCGCGAGGTGCCGTGGTCGGCGATCTGCCGAGTGAAGCAGCCGATGTCGATTGGTACGCATTCTCGTTGTCGGCCGACGAGTTGGTGACGGTCGTCGTGGCGGGTCAGACGGAGGGCAGTTTTGCATTGGACTTGTACGACGCATCGGGTGCGTGTCTGGCCACGGGGGTGGCCGGTGGAATCCACTCTAGTGTCGATCAGCGCATCACAGGTTATGCTGCCACGGCGGACGGCACGTACTACGCGGCGGTCCACGGCGAGGGACAGTACGCGTTGGTGGTCACGCGCGGCATGACCCTGGACATCGAGCCGAACACGCGGGAGACGGATGCTCAACCGCTTGCGCCATTCCCGGGCGTCGTGGGGAACGTGGGACGCGACAAGGACCAGGGCGGAGGCGATGAAGGTACGATTCGCGTCGCGCTGCTGAAGAATTCAAGTATGTCGGCCCACCAGCAACTGGCGGACGACACCTATTTCGATTTTGAACCCGTGTTGGTCACTGCCGACCAGATCGACACCGTCGAAGAGCTGGACACTTACGACGTCGTCGTGATTGGTGACCCTTCCGCTAACGACGACATGGCCACTGTGGCTCCGGCGCTGCGAACGTGGGTGGAAGCGGGTGGAGGTGTCGTCGGTGTCGGGTGGTTGCTCTACGCCAGCGGATACGACTCCGGATACCTGGAAGACATCGACGCTGTCATTCCCGTGCGAACGGATACGTATTACAAATGCTTCCATGATGCGGAAATCACCATCACGGATCCCAGTCACCCAGTGACCGCGGGTCTGTCCAGTTTCGCACTCACTGAAGCCTATATCGAGTACTCCGGCGTCGGACCAGACCCGGACGGCACTGTCTTGGGAACGACGTACGATGAGGCGACCGTGGTGGTGGGCCGACCCGGGTTGGGACGCGGTGTCTACCTGGGACCGGTCTACGCGAATGCCGACAACTACCCAGAATTGATGACCGGACCCGCCGATCAGCTGTTCGAGCAGGCGGTGGCCTGGGCAGCGCGTGGCGGTCTGGATGCGGCGGATCAGTATTGGATCGAGGCCAACCCGGGCGACAATCTGGTGATCACGACGACGACGCCCGGCGATGGGGCGTGCGATCCGGGCAACGCCCTGGATCCGCTGCTGGAGCTGTACGACGCCGATGGCACGTTGGTGGCCAGCAACAATAACTGGCCGATCGAGGAGGGCGGCGACGGGCGCAACGCGCGGATCGTCCACACGGTTCTCGAGGAAGCGGGCGGCACGTATCGCGTGCGAGTGTCGCCTGTGCTGGGGTCGGGCGACTACACGTTGCAGATCGCGGGCGCTACAGGCCTGGAGGAGTCCCCGCTGGCCGTGACGGCGGCGTCGATCGTGGATGGAGCCGCGCTGGCGGTCTGGCCCGACATCATCCAGTTGGACTTCAGTGCCTCGCTCTTGCTGACCTCGCTGCAGGCCGAGGACTTGACCGTCAACGGACTGCCCGCCGCGAGCGTGATGGTGGTGGATGGGAACACGCTGGTCTTCGACCTGGCCGGGACGCATACGGGCGATGGTCCGTACATGCTGGAGTTAGCGGCCGGTGCGTTGCAGGATGTGGCGGGGGTGGACAACGCCGCGTTTGAGCTGGGTTTCACGCTCGACACGACGTCCCCGGTGGTGATGGCCAGCAGCATCGCGGCTGGCGCGACGATCGAACCGGGCGCGCTGACGTACACGGTCACGTTGAGCGAGGAATTGGCCACGGCGGGCCTGGGCCCGGAGGATGTGGAGCTGGTTGAGCAGAGTTTCGGCGTGGCGTTTATTCCGTCGAGTTTCGCCTACGATGCCGAGTCGGGCACGTTGACGGTGCATTTCGAGGGCCTGTATGACGGCCGTTACAAGCTGACGTTGTGGAGCGGTCCGGAGGCGCTGCGTGATCTGTTGGGGAACGCGCTGAACGGGTCGCCGAGCGATCCCTTGCCCTCGGGTCAGGGCGACCCCGCGCCCGATGCGTTCGTGCTTGAGTTCTTCGCCGACGCGGCCGAAGCACTGGCGTATCCCGTGCCGCTGGAGCCCAAGGCGCCGCTGGGCAGCCTGATCTTTGACCCATCCGTGCGGGGCACGATTCACGAGTCGAACGGCGTGGATGTTTACACGATCGACATTGACGCTGGGCACACGGTGACAGTGGTCCTGGATGCGCGCGGAGGTCTGCAGGGGTCTATCGAGCTGCAGGGGCCGGACGGGACGACCGTCGCGTCGGTCTCGGCGGCGACAGCGGACGAGGAACTGGTCCTTCAGACAGCCGAGGCGATCGACAGCGGAACATACCGGCTGATGATCGGCGGCGTGGCGTCGACCACCGGCCGATATACCGCCCAGGTGATCGTCAACGCGGCTGTCGAATGGGAGCAACACGGCGGTGCCAGCAACGACGAACTGGCTGACGCTCAAGATTTGTCCGAGAGTCTGATCGATCTGGGAGACGGTCTGCAACGAGCGGCCGTATTGGGAACAATCGAGACGTTCGCGTCCGCCCCCGTGTCGTTGGTGAGCGGTTGCGCGTACGGGGCGGCGTTGTCCTCGCTGGTCGACGAGACGTTCCGGCCGAGGGGGACAGTCTGGCATGACGGAACGGTCTACTGGTACGAATCGGACACCGAGTTTGAGATAAGCCTGGCTACCGTTCAGAGCATTATTGGCGCCAAGGTGCAGGCGGACAACAATGATGAGTACCAGTTGGACTGGTACGATTACGGGGATGATACCTGGAAACCTCTGTGGACCGTGCCCAACTACGCCGATCGCGACATCGCGGGCATCATTACGCGTCCGGACTACCCGCTGACTGATGTTACTGAGTTCTACGTGTTTTCGGAGCCCGTTGCGACCGACAGGCTCCGTTTCCGAGCCATCACGGGGGACGACGTATACTCCGCGTCGGAAATCCAGTTGCTGACCGGGGGCGACTGGTACTCGTTAGCTTTGACTCAGGGCGAGGCCGTGTCGACCGTGTTGGCCGCGTCGGGCAATGTAGCGCTGGAGTTGCTCAACGACGCCGGCATACCACAAGCGATTGGCTTGTCCGGCCGCGCGAACGTCACGCAAGCGATCAGCGATTTCGTGGTTCCCTCGACCGGTACCTACTACTGGCGCGTGATGGGCCACGCCGATTACAGTCTGACCGTCACCCGCAACGCAGCATTCGAACTGGAACCAAATGACTTACCGGCCAGTGCTCAGCCTATCGGCACGACAGGCGCGGTTGTCGGACACCTTTGGCAGACCGTCAGTGACGGCTTCGAGAACCTCTCGTTTCCGACTCTGGGGTGGTCCGTCTACTCGTCCAGCGGGCCGGGACGCGTGCGCGCTACGGAACTGTACGGTGGGGCCAGCGGCTACTCCGCCCTGGTCATGGACTCGGTCAGTGGTAGTGTATTGAATGAAGCCGTGTGGACGGTCGATCTGTCGGGCGCCACGACCGCCACGTTGAGCTTTGCGCATTGCAGTTTCGGCTCCGAGCAGAACCACAGCGTCACCTCCAGTTATACGAACCACTGCTACGCGGACGGTGTGTCCTTCAGCTGCGACGGGACGAACTGGTATCGACTCTGGACTCCGGAACTGTCTGAGACGTGGCAGACGGTCGACGTGGACCTCGTCGCTCAAGCCGCGGCCCGTGGCGTTTCGCTGAACGACCACGTGCAGATCAAGTTCCAGCAGTACGATCAGTATGCAGCTCCCACCGGTGGACGCGCGTGGGATGACATCACGATCGTGACGGACGCCGGCGAAGACCAGTACCTGGTGGATGTGGCAGAGGGTGACTCGCTGACCATCATCACGACCACACCCGGCAACGGACCTTCGGAGCCGGCAAACACGCTGGTACCTCGCGTGGAATTGTTTGATCAGGCCGGTGCGCTCGTAGGCAGCAACGACCAGGGGGCGCCCGACGGACACAACGCGCTGTTGTCATATTCCGCGACGACTGCAGGGACGTACCGGATCCGGGTCACGGCGCTGTCTGGTGAAGGCACCTACACGCTGCGCGTCACCGGTGCCACGGGCGAACAGGCGTTTCACGTCGTGAACTTCGATCCAGCGGACAGCACAGCCTGGGCAACTTTTCCGGCGACTTATCGTGTCGGTCTTTCGGAAGGTGTGTTGCTGACGTCGTTGGACGCCTCCGATCTGCAAATCACGCGTCCCGACAGTACCGTCGTAAACGCCAGCTCCGTCGCACTCATCGATGCCAACTCGCTGCTGTTCACAATCGCGGAAGCGGCGGACGAGGACGGCGAGTACCTGGTAACGATGGCCGCGGACAGCTTGACAGCCGTTTCCGGATCGTCCCTCGGGGCGTTCAGCGCGACGTTCAGCTTCGACACAACGGGACCGATCGTGTTGGATACGTCGATACCTGATGGAGGCACGGTAAACTCCGGATCGCTCACCTGGACGGTGGTGTTCAACGAGGACTTGGCCACTTCCGACCTTGGCCCCGAGGACGTGACACTGGCCGATGCGAACTCATCACGGCATCCCGACAGCCTGACGTATGACGCGGCCACGGACACATTGAGTGTCACGTTCGCCGCGGTGGCAGAGGGAACATACACCTTGACGCTGGAGAGTTCAGCGGCGGCCTTCCGCGATGTGTTGGGCAACCTGCTGGACGGCAACGCGGACGGCATAACGGGCGACCCGTTCTCGATCGGTTTCACCGTTGACACAACCGTGCGGCCACTTGCAGCGCCGCTGCGGGCTGTCCAGCCCTCGGGGGCATTGATCCATGATTCCCTGGACGCCGGCCTGTTTGCGACGGTGAGCGACCGGGACACGTACACTGTCGTGCTAGACGCTGGTCAAACAGCGACGGTCGTGCTGCGGCCGCTCGATGCGTCGATTCGGGCGCGCGTGGAACTCACGGCTCCAGACAATGTTGTACTTGGTGTGGCGGAAGCCACGGCGGCGGGCCACACCGTGATCTTGCAGACGGTCCCCGTGGTGCAAAGCGGTACATACTCACTTGCAGTGCTGAGCCTGGCCGGATCGGGACCGTACGAAGTACAGTTCGTCCTCAATGCACGACTGGAATCCGAGACCCACGGCGGCGGCGCAAACGACAGCTTGAACACGGCCGAGGACCTGGCGGATTCGGCGATCGTCTTGAGCGTCGCCGACCGTCTGGCTGTGGTGGGTCAGACCGACAGCGGCGAAGCAGGGATCCCAGATTACTTCACATTCCACCTGGCGGAGGGTCAGTTCGCGACAGTGGCACTCACCACTGCGGTCGATACGGACCTGCAACTGCAACTGCGCGACGCCACGGATACGTTGCTGGTCGTGGGGCAACCCGGTGCACTGAACGTTGGTCGATCCATTACAACCTACCGCGCTCCGGTCGCGGGACAATACTATGCACTTGTCAGCGGCGCGGCGGATACGCCGTATACCTTGCTCGTTACGCGCGGAGCCGATTTTGATCTGGAACCGAACGACGACAAGGCACCCGCGGCTCAGGACATCACGGCCACGGGCGTCGTTCTCGGCGCACTCTGTGGCGAGTTGATCACGACGGAGACGGAACCCAACGGTAGTGTTGCCACGGCCAATGATTGGTCCGCGAGTTTTTTCAACATCGGGCCGAACCAATTTCGCGCGACTGTCACCGGTATGATCAGCGAGGGCTCGGACAGCGATTGGGATTACTTCAAGATTCGTGTCTCGCAAGGGGACACACTCCAACTCGATCTGGAGGGGAGTCCCACCGGCAAGGGTACACTTAGCGACACGTACCTTCGTCTGTTCAACAGCGCGGGCGACCAGCTGGCCAGCGATGACGACGCGGGTATGGGCTTCAATTCGCGGTTGTATTGGAACAGTTTCCCCTGGGCCACGGGAGACTACTATGTGGTGGCCGATTCATGGGGGAGCCGAACCGGGACCTACACCCTGACTGCTAACCTGACCACGTCCAACTTGCTCATGTCAGCGGGGCGTGATTACTACAGTGTCTCGGTCAACGCGGGCGACGTGTTGACGCTGCGCACGTTCACACCGGCGGGCGACGTCGGTGAATTCGTCAATGACGTGGATCCAGTCATCACCCTGTATGACCCGTCGGGCACGGAAGCAGCTACCGACGACAATTCGGCGGATGGCCGTAATGCGCTGCTGACTTACACGGCCACAGCCACCGGTGCGCACACGGTCAAAGTGGCGGCTGCAACCTACGTACCGGGTGAATATGTGCTCGTCATGTCGGGGCACACGGGCGCGCTGCCGTCCTTCACGGTCTTCTCCACCGAGCCTGTCAGTGGCGAGTTGCTGAATGCGTACCCGGCAACGTACCGAGTGGTGTTTTCCGAAGCGATCCTGCTCACTTCGCTGTCCGCGGATGATCTGACGGTCGACGGTGTGCCAGCCGACAGCGTGACGATCGTGGACGGTGACACGGTCGAGTTCAACATTGCGTCCGCCAATACGGGCGATGGGCTGTATACTGTGGCGATCGCCGCCGGTGCGATCACGGGCATATCTGGCCAGTCCGTGCAGTCATTCTCGGCCACGTTCGATTACGATGCTACCGCCCCGTGGGTCATCGCCAGTTCCGTCGGCGAGCATGACACCGTCGCGCCTGGCACCCTGATCTATCAGGTACAGTTCAGCGAGGAACTGGCCGCCACCGAGTTGGGTGTCGAGGATGTGACGCTGGTGGAGAGCATGAGCGGTGCGGCGATTGTGGCAGATGAGTTGGCCTACGACGCGGCGACAAGTACGGCCACGGTGACATTCAGCAATCTGGCGGAAGGCAACTACACGCTGACTCTGCTGACGTCCGCGACCGCGTTTCGCGACCGGCGCGGCAACCTGCTGGACGGCACGCCGAGTTTCCCGCTGCCGTCGGGTGATGACACGCCGGGCGACCCGTTTGTCGTGCCTTTCCAGGTGGACAGCACGACGGAGCCCATCCCTACGCCGCTGCTGGCGGTCGTCCCCGCGGGCAGTCTGATACACTCTGGCTCACTCGCGGTTGTGCTGAACACGGAAGGGGACGTCGATGCGATGTCCATCAACCTGGACGCCGGCCAGAATGCTTCCATCGTCGTGGCCCCCCAAGTCGATTCCGTGCGGGCGAAGTTGGAGTTCTTCGCGCCCGATGATACTTCGTTGGGAGTGGTGAGCGCGACCGCAGCGGGCCAGACCATCTATCTGCAGACGCTTCCGGTCGCGATGGGCGGCACGTATCGGATCGAAGTGACGAGTATCACCGGATACGGGCCTGTTGACGTGCAACTGACACTCAATGCAGCGCTCGAAGTGGAGACGCTCGGTGGGGCAGGCAACGACAGCGTGGCCGCCGCTCAGGACCTGGCCACTGCGTGGACCGAGGTGGGAAACGGTAGTCAGCGCGCGGCGGTGCTGGGGACCGCCGACGGCGCGGCCGGCACGCCCGATGTGTACGGCTTGGACCTGGCTGCCAACGAGTGCGTTACCTGGATGCTCACCGGATTGGACGCGAGCCAGCCCGCACTGGAGGTGCTGGATTCGGAAGGGAACGTGTTGGCCTTGGGCGCAGGTGGCGCCGCTAGTGCCGGCCAGAGCGTCGTGGATTTCGTCGTCCCGGATGACGGCCGGTACTATACCCGGGTCACGGGTAGTGGTGACTACTCATTGCTCATCGTCCGCGATACGGAATTCGAAATAGCCGTCTACTCGTATTTCGCGGACTTCCAGGACAGCGTGGGTTCGGAATGGTCGACCAACACGACCGACAGCTCATCATCCTCCTTCACCACCTTCCTGGGACGATTCAACAACGGCGCTGCGACCTTGACGCTCCCGACCCTGCCCGGCCAGGCCTATCTCATGGAATTCGATCTGATGATCATTGACAGCTGGGATGGGAACAACGCGCCCGGTCCGGACTATTTCAACATCGACGTCGACGGCATCCAGCAGTTTCACCACACGTTTACTAACTCTGGCGTGAACCAGACCTATCCCGGCGCGCCGGACGTGAGCGGCCGGAATTTCGGCTGGGGCCATTGGCATGATGCCATCTACCGCTGCGTCAGCGTTCCATTCATCGCCACGTCGGCCAGCACGGCCATCCGTTTCTACGACAGCGGGCTGCAGGGGCTGAGCGATGAATCGTGGGGCATCGACAACGTGCGGGTGCGCGAGCAGGACCTCGGCCTGACCGGCCGCGTGCTCGGATACTACGACGGGCAGGTAGATCAGTATCAGTTCGTGGCGGAAGCCGGCAACGTGCTCAGCATCTACACGACGACACCGGGCGGCGATGCGGGGGAGCCCGCCAACGCGTTCGATCCGTACCTCCAGCTGTACGGCCCGGCGGGCCTGCTGGTTGCTGTCGACGACAACAGCGGACCGCAGGGGGACGACCGCAATGCCGGGATCGCCTACACGGTGCCCGCCGAAGGCGGCGGCGCGTTCACGATCCGCGTGCTGGGCACCGGCAGTGGAGCGTATACGCTGAACGTGGAAGGCGCCTCGGGCGCGATCAGTCCGCTGCCGAAAGTGCTGAGCACAGTGCCAACCGACGGTCAGCCACTCGCCGGACCTCCCGCTTCGCTAGACCTCACATTTTCACAGTGGCTGCGCGTGGACACGCTCGACGCAGGTGATCTGACGCTCGACCAGGATGCGTCCGTCACCGGTCTCCAAGTGATCGATGGCCGCACCGTGCGCTATTTGCTGAACGTGCCCGACGTGGAGGCCACGTACACCTACACGTTGGCTGCCGGCAGCGTGCTGGATCTACAGGGCGATTCCAACCCTGCCTACCAGGGCACGTTCCGGATCGACAAGACCGGCCCGCACGTGACGTCGCAGATCCCGGCCCTGCAGACATCAGCGCCCTTCTCGCAGCTCACGTTCGTGTTTGACGAGGCCATCGACCCGATCAGTTTCACCACGTCGGACGTGGTCCAGTTCACCGGCCCGGGTGGGGTCAGTCTGATGGCGAACTTGACGGGTGTCCTTGTCGCTGGGAATCAAGCCACGGTGCAGTTCGAGGATCAGAGCGCTCAGGGTACCTACATCATGCGGATTGGGCCCAACATCCAGGACATGGTTGGGAACAAGATGGACCAGAATGGTAATGGCACGCCGGGCGAGGCTGGCGACTATTACCTGGCTACGGTTGAACTGCAGTCCGCCGACTTGACGGTAGCCGACGTCGATCTTCCGGACACCGCGGTATTCGGTGCTCCGATCACGTTCTCCTGGACCGTGCGGAACATCGGCAGCGATCCGGCCCGCGAGGGCTGGAAGGACCAGGCCTGGTTGTCGACCGATGCGACGCACAGTGCGGATGACATTCCGCTGTTGGCGGCACCACTCGCGCCCCCCGAGGGAACGGTGCCTTTGGGCGTGAACGGCTCGTACACGCAGACGGTGACGGTCAACTTGCCGCTTACGGCCGCGCTGTCGGACGGGATCTACTATGTGGTGGTCAAGGGCGACGCGAGCGGTCAGCAGGCGGAGAACGACGAGAGCAACAACTACAAGTCCGAGTCGTTGTCGATTTCCTTGCCGCCGCTGCCGGATCTGGTGGTCAGCGACATCGACGCGCCGATCGAGGGGCTTTCGGGTCAGAACATCCAATACTCGTGGACGGTCACCAATCAGGGCAGCGGCCCAGCCACAGGTACCTGGCACGACCGCGTGTTGTTGTCCACGGACGTGAATCTCGGCAGCGACCTGCACCTGGGCGACTTCAGTTTCACGGGCACGATTGCGGCGGGCGAGTCGATCACGCGCACGCAGACGTATACGCTCCCCATTGCGATGGAAGGGGATCGTTGGTTCATCGTCCAGACGGACGTGTCCAAGCAGCTGTTCGAACATGCCAACGACACGAACAACACGCTCGTGGACGACGTGCCGATGCATGTGCAGTTGTCGCCATTCCCGAACCTGCAGGTGACGGAGGTGATTCCGCCGGCCGAGGCGTTTTCCAGTCAGCAGGCGGTGGTGGAATGGGTGGTAACCAACAATGGAACTGGATCCACCAGCGCCCCAGTCTGGTACGACGCCGTCTGGCTGTCGACCGACAGCGTCCACGACGGCAGCGACACGTACATGGGCGCCGTAGCCAATCCGAGTTACCTCAACCCCGGTGACAGCTACGTCAGCAGCCTGACCGTGACATTGCCCCAGGGAATTCAAGGCGACTACTGGTTCATCATCCAGACCGACTCGTCGAATCATGTTTATGAGCACAACCGCGAGAACGATAACATCGGGGTCGAGGAAGAAACGCACGTGACATTGACCCCACCACCGGATTTGCAGGTGGAGGACGTCACGGCGCCCGATCAGGTCTTCACGAACCAGACGGTGACAGTCAGCTGGACCGTGGTCAACGATGAGACAACACCGGGCGCGGGCGGTCGCACGCTGCAGACCGGTTGGTACGACACGGTGTACCTGTCCGACTCGCCGAACGGTCTGGTAAACGCGATCAACATGGGCAGCGTATGGCACAGCGGCGCGCTGGACGCTGGCGAGAGCTACGATCGCAGCATGAATGTGGCGATCCCGGTCAACATCGAAGGGCCGTGGTACTTCTACGTCGCTACGGACAGCGGCAATCATGTGTTCGAGCACATCTTTGAGAGTAACAACCTGGAGGTGCGGCGCGACGAATCGGAACAACCTCGGGTCACCAACGTGACGATGACACCGCCGGACCTGGAAGTAGACTACGTGGCGGCACCGACGGATGCTCTATCAAGTCATCCTCTGACCATCACGTATCAGGTGACCAATTACGGCGTCGCCGCCACGCCCAACAGCTGGTGGACGGACGCATGCTACTTGTCGGTCGACGAAACGCTCGACACCGGGGACTTGCACCTCGGGGACCTGACCCACTACGGCGGGCTGGATATCGAAGGCACGTACACGCGGACTGCCACCTT
The DNA here is from genome assembly GCA_012729315.1 of Planctomycetaceae bacterium. Lineage (GTDB taxonomy): Bacteria > Planctomycetota > Planctomycetia > Pirellulales > Pirellulaceae > JAAYDI01. Next base: position 19,169 of record JAAYDI010000191.1, on the reverse strand, counting down.
TACCCTGCCCGATGGTCTGGCGGGCGACTTCTACGTGTTGGTCAAGACCGATGTGTCCAATGTCGTGTTCGAGGGCGTGACCGATTCCGCGGGCGAGACCAACAATGTGGCGAGCAGCGAGGCGGCAGTGCACGTCGTGTCCAATCCGCCAGACCTGGTGATCATGCCCGGCAGTTTCGAGCCCTGGGCGACTGGTCAGGCTGGCAGCTTCCTGCGGGCCACCTGGGGCGTGCTCAACCAGGGCACCGGCGCCACGGTGGGTGGTACCTGGAAATGCCGGGTCTACGCCTCGCTCGATAACGTCAAGGGAGGCGGCGATGATCGTCTCTTGGCCACGTTCGTGCGGAGCGGAGACCTGGCGGCAGGCGCCCACTATTACGCGATCGACAAGCAGATTGATTTACCGATCGACTTCACTGGCATTGTGTACCTGTATGTGCGAACCGATGCCGACGGCCAGGTCTACGAAGGCGCCAACGAGGATAACAATGATTCGGCGTTGCTGCCGGTGACGATCGTGCAGAATCTGGCCGATCTCCAGGTGTCTGAAATCGGCGACGTCGGCGGTTCGCATGCCGCCGGAGATTGGATCCCGATCACGTGGGTGGTGCAGAACTTCGGAACCGGCGCCACCAATGCGCTCAGTTGGAGAGATCGGATCTATCTGTCTCCGGATGATGTGCTGGGCAACGGTAACGACATCCAATTGGGCAGCAAACTGCGTTCCAGCCCGCTCGGTGCCGGCGAAGCGTACACCGGCGAGCTGACCGTCCAGATCCCGGCCAGCGTCTACGGGGCGGGGCCGTACTACCTGGGTGTCCGTACCGATGCGGACGGACAGGTGTTCGAGGGTACCTGGGAGGACAACAATACGCGACTGATCCGTATTGGCTCGATAGAAGCGCCACCTCCCGGGACGGTGCTGGTTCCGGATCTGGTGCTGGTCGACGTGGACGCCCCGGCCGAGGCCTACAGCGGCCAAGCCTTTTCGTTGAGCTGGACGGTCCGCAACGACGGTGATCCGACGCCGCGTAACTGGTACGACCAGGTGTACCTCTCGCTGGACCAGGTGTACGATTCCGGCGGCGATATCTCGCTCGGTCACGTCTTCCATGATTCGCTGGTGACGGGCGCCAGCTACACCGAGACCCGGTCGTTCAGCATCCCGCGCGGACTGTCGGGACCGTTTTACGTATTTGTCGTCACGGATCGCGGTAATCATCTTGCCGAATCGAACGAGCTGAACAACACGAACTACGATCGGACATCCATGTTGGTCCAGCTCGTTCCGCCGGCCGATCTGGTGGTGGGCACGATCACGATTCCGGCGAACGCCTCCCCCGGTTTCAACGCCACGATCGCCTACACGGTCGAGAACCAGGGTGACGACGCCGCGCTGGGCAGTTGGTACGATTCGATCTACATCTCGGCCGACGGCGTTTGGGACATCAATGACGCATTCTTTGGCCGCGTGGAACATGTGGGTAGTGTGGCCGGTCACTCGAGTTATTCCGAGGCGTTGACGGCGCCGCTGCCCGGCGTGATTCCCGGCGACTATCACGTCATCATTCGCAGCGACATCCGCAATCACATTCCGGAAAGTGACGAGACGAACAACATCGGTGCCTCGTTGGACCAGGTGGAGATCGATGCCCAGCTGCTCGAACTTGGCAGCCCCCAGACCGGCAATTTGGCGCAGGGCCGAGCGGTTTACTACAAGACAGAGGTTCTCACGGCGGGCGAGACGGTGCGACTGAGTTTCAGTGGGGCCGAGGACGCCTACAGCGAGTTGTACGTGCGCTGCGGGAGCATGCCTTCGCGCAATCAGCACGACTGGGCAGCGAACCAGCCGTTTGTCTCCAATCAGCAGATCATCCTGCCCGTGGAGGCAACCGGTGTCTATTACGTCATGGCCTATGCGACGGTGGCCACCGGCGCGCCGGAGTATGCGATCACCGCCGATGTCATTCCGTTCTCGATCCAGAGCGTGGACACTTCAACCGCCGGCAACAGCGGCAACGCGACCGTGAAAGTCTCCGGCGCTCGTTTCACGTCCGATTCCGCATTCTATCTGCTGGATGGCGCGTCGAACGCCTTGCCGGCCGAGCGTGTCTATCTGCAGGATTCGGCGACCGCCTTCGTCACGTTCGATCTGTTCCAGGTTCCCCCGGGGGTGTACACGGTCGCGGCCTACGACCCGATCCAGCACGCGACCGCGCGTCTGGAAGACGCGCTGACCGTCGTAGTGGGCGAGGGCTACAACATCGACGCGCTCGGTCAGGGACCGACGACGGTGCTGGCCGCGCGGAACTATCGTTTCGACGTATTCTTCGGCAACGACGGGGATGGCGATACCATGGCCCCGCTGCTGCTGTTGACCAGCAGCACCAACACGCGGTTGGGGTTTTCCGCCAGTGCAATGTCCTCCGGCGCCCCGCTCCAGATCCTGGGAACACCGGACGAAGGTCCCTTGAACATCCTGCGCCCGGGCGCATTGAACTCCGTGTCGGTCTACTACAACAGCGGCGGCGCGGTCAACGTGCGGATCGAACCGATCGCGCACGACGATGTGAACGTGATCACATCGGCCGAATGGGAGCAGATCAAGGCCTCCGTCAAGCCGGCCTCCGTGTCCCTGGACGACTGGAATGCATTCTGGGCCAACATCCCCTCACGCATCGGCGCCACCTGGGGACACTACGTCCGATTCCTCAACCGACTGGCCACGGAGTTGTCGGAACCTGGCAAACCGATTCGCGATGTGCGGGAGATGTTTGAGACGTTGTACCAAGACAACCCTGGATTCCAGGCTTCCTCATTAATGTCCGGCACATTGCTTGATTCGCACACCGGGGAAGGACTAGCTGATGTCGCGATGGCCGCGTACCGTCTCGTTGACGACCGACTGGAGGTCGCCGCGGAAACGACCACTGGCGCCGACGGCAGCTACCAGTTCGCCTATCTCGCTCCCGGACAATACGCGATCGCGTTGGCGTCCGGCGACTGGGATATGGATCGAGACGGCGACATCGACGACGGTGGACCGGTCTACGAGATTACCGACACGAGCGACCTGACCGGCGTGATGCTCTACGCAATTCCTTTTTCGGACACGACTCCCGCGACCATCGATACAGACGCGGCAATGGCTTGTGATGCGGAGGGAGTGACCCATATCGTATGGAATCGCGATGGCGCGATCTGGTACGCCTATTTCAACGGCACTGAATGGACGGGCGCCAAGCCGATCACCGAAACGCCTGGCGACAACATTCGGCTGCACTACGCGGATAACCTGCTTAATGGCAGCGGCCCTGGTCTGATTGCCGTCTGGGAGGCAGGCGGCAACAACGACGCCGAAATCCACTATGCCTTGGGCATGCCCAATCCAGACGGTGAAGGATACATCTGGACGAAGCCGTTCGATCTGACCGACGATGCACTGGTTGACGCGAACGCTTCGGTCGCCATTGGCGCCGATGGCACACCGATCGTCGTCTATCAGAAGACCGATAACGACATTGTGGATGATCACGACCTGTACTACCAGCAAGTCGACAACGACGTCAGCGCGGTTGAGTTCTACAACCTGATCTTGATTGACACGTCCGGGTACGCGGACAACATCAATGTCTCCGACATCTCGACCGAGGGGTCGGGCGACACGTTCACTGTCACCTACAACAAGGTGTTGTTTGACAAGAAGATCATCGGCATTCGCGTCAAGCTGCAAACAGCCTTCGGTGGCACGGCAGCTCTTGCAGGCTGCGATTTCAAGCTGGGAGTCCTGGGGCAAGCGTCGCTGAATTTCGACAGCCAGAACTTGCGGGCCACCCTGACGGGCCGGGGCACCCTGAACGCGAAATGGAAGCCACACCCGGTCGAGTGCCAATGGACTTTTGACAAGGCCACGGCCACGGTGCAGGTGACAGGCGACTTCGAATTCAAGAATGCCCTCACCAATGTGCTGAAGGCGATTCCGCATCCCGTTCCCAAGGTCGCGGCGAAGACCATCGAAGGATTCAAATGGGTGGCAACGAAAATGGGAGCCAAGCCGGAGGATGGCATCTACTTTCAGATCGCGACCAAGTTCAACAAACTGGAGTGGAACTTCCAGCCACCTTTCCCCGACTTCATTCTGCCGGACCGGGTCGACAACACCTTGCTGCGATTCAGCTTGGGGCCTTACCTCCGTGCCAGTTGGGGTGACAACTACTACGGAAAAGTGACCGGCTATGGCGCGGTGGAGACTCAGATCTGGCCCAGCACCAAACTCAAGGAACTGACTCTCAATCTGCGACTGGACGGCAAGCTTCGAGAGACCCAGATCCGCAAGGAGTGGTCGGTGGGCTATTATGCGTCCGCGGATCCCTTGTCGGTGCTGGAACCCCAGGACGCCGGACCATGGATCGAATACACGTTGCCGAACGGTGGCGTCATTGACTTCCGCTACAATCCCGACGTCGCGTATGGATCGTCCCGGGTGTACGGCACGAACAGCGTCCTCGCTGATGTCGGCACCGACCTCTTCGAGGATGGCGCACCGTCGGTGGTGACTGGGCCGGATGGCAAGGTCTATGTCGCCTGGTCAAAGGAACTCAGCCCCGAAGCCGACTCGGACAGCGAGATTCTCGTATCCTCCTTTACTGAAGGCGGATGGTCCCCACCGGAGTCGATTCCTGGCGTGGACGGACTCGTCAGCACGGTGCAAATGGTCATCCTGCCGGATGGGCGACGAGTGGTGGTCTGGTCGCAATGTGATCTCCACGGGTTGACGCGGGAGTCGACACCTGACGAAGTATTTGCGATGGCCGACGAACGCGATCTCTTCTACTCCGTCTACGATGCAGGATGGTCGACGCCCCTGCCGCTTGCGGCCAACCTCGGCTACGAAGGAGAAGTCGATCTGATGATCGTGGGTGGCGACAGCGTCATGGCGACATGGCTCCACAAGCCTGACGGCTTCTCGGTGCATTCGATGGTCAGCGTTTGGGACGGCAGCACGTGGTCCGAACCCGAGAGTATCGCGCAGTCCGATCAGGGGATCTCGTCGCCCCAGCTCCAACGCCTGGGGACAGGTATCGTGGTCTTCTGGAACCAGGACGTCGACCCGGATCCGGATGTGACCACGACACGGCTCATGTACAGCACTTGTGACTTGGAAACCTTCACTTGGTCCACTCCAACCCTCTTTGTCCCACTCATTACACTGGCGATGAATCTTGACGCCACCGGCAATCAGGATCCGGGTAGTTCGCCACAGGTGATACCTCTCGGCATCGGTCTGCCATTCGGTCCCCCGGATGTTCCAGAAGACTGCTGCAAGTGCAAGAAGTTCGACACGGTGTACTGCGGGAACAACGAAGGCTGCGGGTTCACGGAATCCTACGACGAGAAGAACTGCAAGAAGATCATTACCTACAAGCCTTGCATCGTATACCCGCTTGATCCGAACGATATCACCGGGCCCGCCGGGTATGGTGATGAACACTGGGTCGAGGCGGATCGCAAGCTGGACTACATGATCCGCTACGAAAACGATCCTGAGTTCGCCACGGCGCCGGCTCAAAAGGTCACGATCACGCAGCTGTTGGATCCTGATCTGGACTACCGCACATTCCGCTTGCGCGATTTCGGCTTTGGCGGCCTGGTGTTCGATGTGCCCGACAACCGGGCGTTTTACAGCACCCGGATCGACCTGACTGAGGATCGCGGTTACTTCGTCGACGTGACGGCCGGCATTGACATTCAGACCGGCCAGGCCTTCTGGACGTTCGTGACGATCGATCCGGAGACGGGCGAACAGCCGTTGGCGGCTGATGTTGGTTTCCTGGCCATCAACGATGAGAACGGTTCCGGGGAAGGGTACGTCACGTATTCGGTGCGTGCAAAGCGGACCGCAGAGACCGGCGATAGAATCGACGCGCTGGCCCGGATCGTGTTCGACACGAATGAGCCGATGGACACACCGCCGATCTTCAATACGCTGGACGCCGGCGACCCGCAGAGCCATGTGATGCCTCTGCCAGAGACGGCGGAGGCCGCCAGCTTCCTGGTGTCCTGGACGGGCAGCGACGCGGAAGGCGGTTCCGGTCTGGCGGCGTTCACGGTGTTCGTGTCGGACAACGACGGACCGTTCGTCCCGTGGATGGTGGGCACGCATTTGATCGAGGCGGAATTCCTCGGCCGGGAAGGCCATCGCTATGCCTTCTACAGCGTGGCATTCGACAACGCGGGCAATCAGGAGGGAGTGCCGACAGCGCCCGATGCGGTCACGGTCACGCCGGGCGGTGTGGCGACCCTCGGTGACCTGGTCTGGTCCGACAGCGACGGCGATGGCTTGTACGACGACGGCGAGCTGGGCCTGCCCGGTGTCACCGTGCGTCTGTATCTCGCGGGCGCGACCGAGCCGTTGGCCGAGACGACGACAGACGGCGATGGCCTCTACAGTTTCCCGGAACTCGACATCGCTCAATCGTACTTCCTGGAGTTCGTCGCGCCGGCCGGCTACGGCTTCAGTCCGCGCGACGCTGGCAGCGACGACACGCTCGACAGCGACGTTGCCTTGGATACAGGACGCACTGAGGTCTTCACGGTGATCAGCGGTGCCAATTCCCAATGGGATGCGGGATTGCTCGAACTGTGCACGGTCAGCGGCGTTGTGTGGTGGGATCGCGACGGGGACGGGCAACAGGAGGACGGCGAACCGCTGTTGGCCAATCAAGTCGTCTATCTGGATAAGAACCGCGACGGAGACAAAGACGACGACGAACTCGCGCAGACCACAGATGCCAATGGCTGGTACCAGTTCGAACAGTTGCGGCCTGGCCAGCACGTCGTGCGGTACGTGCTCCAGGACGGTTGGGAACAGACGTATCCGGGTTCCGGCGGCGCATCGTCGCTCACATACACCGGATCGGATGTGGCGCTCTATGTGCCGGGCGATCTCAGCGGCCGAGGCGTGTCGCCGGATCAATTGCCGGCGCGCTTGGACGTCAACAGCGACGGATACCTGAGTCCTGTTGACGCGCTGTTGGTCATCAACGCGCTCAATGCCGGCATGTCCCATGGTGATCCGTCCGAGTGGCCGTCCTTGAGTGATCCGCGGGATGTCAACGGTGACGGCCTGGTCACGCCCGCGGACGCACTGGTAGTGATCAACCGGCTCAACACGTTCGGGAGCGTCCCGCTCCAGCCGAGCAGCGACTCGGACTGGCCGGCCGGCGACCGCAACCCCGCTCTCGCGCTGATCGGATTGGACGACCTGCGCGTCGACGCGCGATTCGCCAACCTGGATGGGAGCGGCCTGGCGGTCGTGGTAATCGACACCGGCATCGACCTCGACCACTCGTTCTTTGGCCCTGACGCCGACGGCGACGGCGTGGCCGACCGGATCGTGTTCCAATATGACTTCGCCGACCGGGATGCATGCGCCAGCGACTATTCGAGTCACGGTTCACACGTGACCAGCATCATCGCGTCGCAGGACGAGGACTATCCCGGGATTGCGCCGAATGTCGACGTCATTCATTTGAAAGTATTCAGCGACAATGGCCGTGGCAGCTTCTCGTATCTCGAGCAAGCGCTGCAGTGGGTCGTTGAGCACACCGAGGCGTACCACATTGCCGCAGTCAATCTGTCACTCGGCGACGGACAGAACTGGTCGGACCCGGTGGGATTGTATGGGATTTCCGACGAACTTGCCGCGTTGGACGCGCTGGGCGTGATCACCGTATCGGCCGCGGGCAACAGCTACGCGGTTCACGGTGGACGCGAGGGTCTGGCCTATCCGGCGGCGGACCCGCACACGCTGGCCGTGGGAGCGGTGTGGGACAGCGATCGCGGTCGCCAGAGTTTCGGCAGCTTCGGGACCGACTATACGACGGCCGCCGATCGGATCGCAGGGTTCTCACAACGTGACGCGTACGAACTCGATGCGTTGGCCCCAGGCGCGCTGATCGCGGCGGCCAACGCGACTGGTGGTGTGGCGACGATGCGTGGCACAAGCATGGCCACACCGTATGTCACAGGCGCAGCGGTGCTGGCCCAACAACTGGCGCTCGAACGCTTTGGACAGCGATTGTCCGCGTCGCAGTTCCGGGAACTCCTGCGCTCGTCCGGTGCCGCCATTGTGGACGGTGATGATGAGGACGATAGTGTGCCGAACACCGGCCAGACGTACTTCCGCCTGGACCTGCCTGCCTTGGCCAGTGCGGTGTGGGATTTTGACCCCACAGCGGACCACGGCGGCAATCCTGGCGGCGGCGACGGCGGGGACGACGGCGACGGCGATATCGGTGTGCTCGACGGTTCGTTTGCCTACACGCTCGAGCTGCAACCCGGTCAGGACCGCGATGACATTGATTTCGGAACGCGCCCCACAGATGGTGTCCCACCGCAGGTCGTGGACCTGATCGACGTGACGCCGGACCCGCGGCAAACGGCCGTTTCCGCCATCGAAGTCCAGTTATCGAAGGAAGTGCAGCTCAGCACCTTCGACTTCGCGGATCTCACCCTCACCCTCAACGGGCACGTGGTACCGCTGGACAGCCGCGTGTCGGTCGCCCACGTTTCCGGCAACAGCTATTCAATCACCGGCCTGGCCGATTTCACGGGCGACCAGGGCGAGTACGAACTGACCGTGTCGGCCGCGGGCATCGTGGATCTTTCGGGCAATGCGGGCGTCGGCTCCGCTTTCGACCTGTGGGTGATGGACAGCACGCCACCGCAGAGTGCCGTGCAAACCTTGCCGAATCCGGCCACCAGCAAAACATTTGCCGTGACGGTGGCGGGCAGTGATGTGCAACCGGCAGACGGAGTCGTTGTATCGGGCGCCGCATGGTTCGACGTGTACGTGTCGATCGATCAAGGGGCATTCACCCTGTGGCAGTCGCTGCCGGTCGATCTTCCCACCGCGATGTTCACGGGGTCCAGTGGGCACACGTACGGCTTCCGCAGTGTGGCGCGCGATACCGCTGGCAACGTGGAAAGCAAACCGGTGGTTTCCGAAGCCTGGACGTTCGTGCCTGACCTGGACGCCCCGGCGACTCAGGTTGACACGTTCACGGTGGATACCGACGCGGCGCTGATCCGGTTAGGTTTCTCCGGCACGGATCTGGGCGGGACCGGACTGGCGGCCTTCCTGCTCTACGTCCAGGTGGATGCAGACGTCGACCCGACGAGCCCCGTGGAACTGGTCGGCACCTTCCCCGCCGGCAACCCGACGGAGGGCGTGTACACGGGAACGGCTGCGTACGCCGATGTCATCCGGGACGACCAGGTGCACACGTACCGCTTCTTCACGGTGGGTCTGGACGGCGGCAGCAACGTGGAACAGGCCCCGGCCCCGGCGGAAGACGTGCAGGTCGTGGCGACGTTCGGCGCACCCACGTCGCTGGCAGTCACTGGCTTCGACGTGCAGAAGGAGGCGACACAGCGATCGTACATCCGCTATCTGGATGTGTTCTTCAACCAGATGACGGGCATGGAAGACATCATCGAGAGCCTTGGCAGCCAGACCAGTCGCATCAAGCTGACGCGGTACGACCTCAACGGCGAGAGTCCGGTGGAAATGCTGCTGACGGCCGGCATGCTCTCGACGCGGGATGTGGATCGGGCGCTGCAAGTTGACTTCGGGCCTGGCGGCATCGGCGGCGACGCCAATAGTCAGCAGGGTGACGGTTACTACAAGCTCTCCATCGATGCGGACAACGACACGGACCACACACTGGAAACAGACCTGTTCTTCTACCGCCTGGCCGGCGACGTGAACCATGATCGGCGCGTCGATTCGCTGGACCTGACAGCGCTGAACCATCTGCTCGCGGACCCGCCCGTGGAGTACGACGTGAATCGCGATGGCGTCATTGACGCCCAGGATCAGGCTGATGCCGATGTCAACGGTGACGGCAGCGTCACTGCAGCCGATCGACTGTTGGTGATGCGCGGCCGAAACCACGCACTTGCCTCCCACCTGCCACTGGATGATTGAGTGTGTAATACTGAAGGTATCCTGAACCGATTGTCTATCTTTTGAGCGAAACATGCCGACCATGAAACGACGATCTCTTATCCTGGCTGTGTTGATGACGCTCAGCGGCGCGCCCCTGGCAAACGCCGAGATTCTCATCAATTTCCACAACACGGGCCTGTCGGCGGGTGGTACCGGCTTCGTCGACGTGACCATGACGGTCGACACGGACACCACGCTGTTTGACTACTCCCTGAAATTCCAGATCGACCAGCCCTATGCGCCCTCGGATAGCGCCCTCGTCTTTGTCGAGCACCCCCTGGCATACGCCGACGTGACGAATCCGCACTACGTCTTGCTGAACGCCAGCGGGAACCTGGCCGGTGACGTTCCCGATTTCCAGGGGCCGTCCACGGAGGGCCTGGACTGGTTGATTTCTGATTACGCCGACCCGATCTCTGTCACGCTGCGCACGAACACGACGTACCTGCTGGCGCGTCTGAAGGTCCAGCACTCGTACAATGAGTCCGATATTGACCCGCGCGGGCATGCGTTTACGGTGAGTTTGGCAGCGGGACCAGACACGTTCTTCTCCGACGGATTCCGTACAATCCCTTACGGCCCCTCATTCCCGAGCGGGGTCGTGACCGTTCCCGAACCGTCGAGCTTCGTGTTGCTGGCCGGGATGACTGCCTGTGCCCTGGCTTGGCTGTTACGGCGTCGTGGGTGCCGACGGGGCCATCTACGTTGGCGGCCGGGGTCTTCACCGGCGTGACTTCAGCGCGCACCTGGCCATCCTGTTCCAGGTAGGCGGGATACATCAGCACGACGAAATCGGGCGGCGCGTCGGCCAGGGCCAATTCGCGTGTCTCACTGCCAGCGTTGACACGATAGAGCGGGATCGCCACATCGTAGCCGAAAGCCGTCGCATTGACTGGATGGGCGAAGACGATGGCCTGCACGTGCGGGTGTTTGCGGTAGATGGCCTGCGGACCGAACGCATGTGTTGGCCACCGGCCATGCGCATCGGCGTCCGCGCGGTGTCCGCAGGCAGGCTGAACTGGCTGATCGGGATGTGTAGAATAGGGTGGCTGGCTGGTTGACGGACCGAACTCCGCTAAGGCGCATTATGAAGACAGGAGGCCCGGCAATGGACCATCGATGTACACGCAGAGTGTTTTTGGAAACGTTGGGAGCGACCGCGGGAGTGACGATGGGAGGCAGCGCGCTGCTGGCGCAGCAACTGCCGGCGGTTCCGGTGCCAGCCGCCGGGACCGCGCCCTCCGGTCCGCCGGCGCGGCAGTCGGCCGTATCGCTGATCCAAGGTGAGAACCGGCGGAAGATCATCTGCGAGTCGCTGGTGGCGATCGAAGACCAGATCCTGCCGCTGCTGCGGACAAAGAAGCATGTCGTGATCAAGCCGAACGTAGTGAGCACGCAGGTGCAGCTGGCAGCCACGCACGTGGATGCGTTGCACGGCATCCTGGACTTCCTGGCGCCGCGTTTCAAGGGTCCTGTCGTGATCGCCGAATCCTCGGCCGGTTTCACCACGGAGGGTTTCGACAATTTCGGCTATCAGCAGGTAATCTCCGAACACAAGCCGCTTCCGATCAGCCTGGTCGATTTGAATGAGGAGGGGATTTATCAGACCCACACGATCTTGAACGGCGACCTGCATGCGGTGCCCGTGCGGCTGGCCGCCCGGTTGCTGGACCCTGACGCGTTCATCATCTGTGCGTGCATACTCAAGACCCATAATGTGACCGTGGCGACGCTGTCTCTCAAGAACATGGCGCTTGGTGCGCCGCTGCACAGTGCCCGCCGGGAGAGCAATCCGTGGCACGACAAGCGTCTCTATCACGGCGGCGTGCGGCAGACGCTCGTGGACATCATGCTGACTTGCCAGCGGCTGCACCCGTTCTGGGGCGTGACGGTCATCGACGGCTTTGAAGGGATGGAGGGCAACGGGCCGTCGGGCGGTACGGCGGTACCGTCGCGGATCGCCATCAGCTCGATCGACTACGTCGCGGCGGATCGTGTGGGCATTGAAGCGATGGGGATCGACCCTGCCTGGGTGGGACATCTGCAATTCTGTGCGCAGGCGGGCCTGGGCCAGAACGACCTGTCCAAGATCGATATCCGGGGAGCCCGGATCGCGGACGTGGTCCGGAAATACAGGATGCACGACGACATCGAGCGCGAGCTGAAATGGCTCGGGCCGATGCTGGAAGTGCCCGAAAAACTCGGCTGAGAAGAACTGAAGAACTCGCAAGGGAAAGGCGACGACACATGACATGCGTTGTTCACGACAACAGCACCGCGCCGGTGTATTGCAGCAGACGGCCCTGCGGGCGGCGATGTTTTTTCAGTTTTCTCACGCGGTGTTTTCTCACGTTGTCTGTCGGATTTGCCCTCCAGTTGCTGCCCGCGGGGGAGGCGGCCGAGGTCCTGACGGTCGTAGAGACGTCTTGCCTGCGGCTGGCGGTCGGCAGCGATGCGCGGGTGGTGGAGTTTGTGGATCGTCAACGTGGCGAGAACTGCGTGGCAGGGGAGGGGGGGCCGTGCGCCTGGGTGCGCAAGGCCAATCAGCAATTCCCGGCCACGTCGGCAGCTCTGGTCGACGGTCAGTGGCATGTGCGGTTCGGTGACTTGGACATGGAGGCGGTGCTCCGCGTAACCGCACAGGCACGGCATCTGACCTGGGAAGTTGTGTCGTTCAGCAACGAGGACATCGACGAGTTCGTGTTCTGTGATGTGCCGTTGAAGTTGCAGGGAGTGCCCACCGAGCCGTTTGCCGCCATTGCGCTGGCGCTGAACCTGAAGACTCGCGTCGCGGAACTGCCGCGCGCGGCAAGTCGTTTGCGGGCGACCTGCTATCCCAAGTTCGGTTGTGCTGGGGCGGCTGTGGCGATCGTGGCCACTCCCCCGGCGGATATGCGCGCCGCGCTACAGGAAGCCGTCTCCGCGGCACCCGAGCTACCCCACTCCCCCTTGGGCGGCCCCTGGGCACTCGATGCGCCCATCAATCGCGGGTCGTATCTGTTCGACTTCGCCGGCATCACGGAAGCGGAGGTGGACGAGTGGATCGCCCTGGCACGCAGCCTGGGCATGACACAGATCAGCTTCCACAGTGGCAGCTCGATTCGATTCGGCGATTTCCAGTCGACCGACGAGTTTTCGGAGCAGGCCGCGTCGCCGGGCACGGCGGTCGAGCTCACCATGTGCCGATCGATTTCACCGGCTGGCGCTATGTGGAGCTGATCGAGCCGGAAGGGGCGCGCTGGTCCGACTACCAATGGCCGTACGGAGACATGTATGCAATCTATCGCGAGTCGATCCAGCACGACCAGATCAGCAGCCTTCGTGTGTGGTATACCAACCTGCCGCAAGGCAAGCAGGTGACGTGTTATTTGAGTCCGGTCAAGGCGCTCCCCTTGGCCGCCACAAAACTGATCAATCCATCCGTGCGTGTGGGCGACGCGCAGCTCATGTTCCCCGTGGAAATCGACAGCGGCTGTTACCTGGAGTTCAACAACCTCGACGATTGCTGCCTGTACGGGCCGCAAGGCGAGCTAATCCGGACCGTCTCACCCACGGGATCGGTTCCGCAGCTTGCATCTGGCGAGAACTCTGTGGAATTCCGCTGCGACTCGCCACCTGGTATCCGCGCCCGCGCATATGTCACGGTGATCACACAGGGTGAACCGTTGCAGAACGACTGACCGTTGTCTATTTGGCCGCCTGCGTGATGCCGATGAGGCGGGCCAGGGCGTTGGCCAGCTGGTCGAGGGCCGCGGTATCGGGCAGCGTCAGGTGCATTTGCGGGCGCCCCTGCGCGTCGGGCGTGACTAGCGACTCGAGCCCGCCACGCACTGCGCGCAGCACGCCGTCGTCCGGCGGCGCCGCCGCGTTGGGAACCATCTGGTTGACCAACTCGCAGACCGCCGTAATGACCTGACTGCCGGCAGCCGCCACGCGCTGCTGCCTGGCGGCTAGGGCCTCCGCTTCCTGCTGCACGTGTTGCCGGCGCGTGCGATCCTGCGCCGCGACAGGCCGCTCGCCCAGGAGGGTTTCCAGACGCCGCTTGAGGTCGTCCATGTGGCTGCGCAGCTCCAGTTGCGTGACGTCCGATTCGGCATCCAGCGCAGCCAGTGCCAGGTCGCGTTTATCGGCCAGCGTGGACAACAACCGCTCCTCGAACGTGTTGACGGAGACGAGCAGGTAGACATCCACAGGCTGTTTCTGGCCCATCCGATGAGCGCGGGAAATCCGCTGTTCCAACACGGCAGGATTCCAGGGCAGCTCGACGTTGATCACGGTGTTGGCAGCCTGGAGATTCAGCCCTGTGGAGCCGGCATTGGTGGTCATGAAGAGCCGGCACGCCGGGACCTTCTGGAAACGGTGGACCAGCTGCTGGCGTTTGCGCTGCGGCACCGACCCGTCCAGTCGGACGTAATCGATGTCGAATCGTTTCAGCTGCTGTTCGATGAGGTCCAGCATGGTCGTCCATTCGGTGAACAACACGGCCTTGCGGTCGGGCTGCTGCCACAGCTGCTCGAACAGATCAGCCAGGTATTCAAGCTTGGTGGAAAACGCCGGCTCCTGCTTGTTGACCAGAAACGTGCTGTTCGCCGCCATGCGGGCGACCAGCAGATGCTGCTGGATGCGGATCAGATCCATCTCGGTCAAGAACCGTTTCGAGGCGATGTGGCCAGCCCGCTTGACGTTCTCCCAGCTGAGTTCCGCCTGTTCCTCGCTGGCCGGGATCCGGATGACCTCCGTGGTGCGTTCTGGCAGCTGCTGGAGTACCGAGGCGCGGGTGCGTCGCAGCAGCACAGGTTGCAGCCGAGCGCGCAGTTCGTCGAGCTTCTTGTAGCCGATGACTTTCCCTTTCTCGTCAACCACGCGGTGCCGGTGAAAGAAGCGGAAGCCCGGTCCCAGACGCCGATCGTCAATGAACTGGACCACTGAGAACAATTCGTCGAGTCGGTTCTCCAGCGGCGTGCCGGACAGCACGAGCGCGAAGCGCGACCGCAGCGACTTGATCACCCGCGACGTCTTCGCTTCCCAGTTCTTGATGCGCTGCCCCTCGTCGAGAATGATCAGGTCCCAGGTGACTTTCTCGATCGGCTCCAGGTCCCGCAGAACCTGCTCGTAGTTGCAGATCGTGAAGAAGCAGCCGTTGTCGTACTGCCCGTACCGTTCTTCGGCCGACCCCATGACGAGCTGGCAGTCGCGCTGGCAGAACCGCTGAATCTCGCTGGCCCACTGTGCTTTGAGCGACGTGGGACAGACGATCAGGACCCGTTGCACACCCGCGACCCGCGCAAACAGTTCCGCCGCCCCGATCCCCTGGATCGTCTTGCCCAGTCCCATGTCATCGGCCAGCACTGCGCGGCCGGCGCCGACGACAAATGCGACGCCGTCCAGCTGGTAGGGGAGCAACGGTTCCCGCAGGAGCTCCGTACGCAGCGGATGCTTCGCCGGATTGCTGCGAATCTCCTCCACCAGACCGGCAATCGCCCGGCTGTGCAGCCGCTGCTGGATCCACTCTTCCGCGTCCGGGTACACCACCACCGACTCGCCGGCCCGTTCCAACTGCTGAATGGCCGTCAGCAGTTGGTCGATATCCTCCACCGGCCGATCGAGCAGTTCGCCGAGGCGTTTCTTCCACGCGGGGGACAGGTCCGCCGGGGTCAGCAGTCGCAGTTCGATCTCCCGGCCGTACTGGAGGTGGACGGCGAAGCCGCGCTGGCAGAATCCTCGTGCCAGCCGCGCCGCGGAAAAGCGCGTCTTCACGCGTTGCAGCGCGTAGAGAATGTGTTTGCATGTGCCCAACGTGTTGGTCCGGAAATCGGGGCACGAGCAGTACGACTCGCCGCGTTCGAGTCCGCGGAGCGCCACGCGGTACGTCTTGCCCGACGTCCCGCTGGTGACAACATAGTCGGTCCAGGGCGTCTTCGGCTGCTGGGAGGTCAGTCGGAACCGTTCCTGCTTCGCCCGCTGCTTCCGCTCGGCGATGGCTCGCAACTCCAGGTCCGCTTCGCTGAGCAGTTCCAGCGGCGTGCCTTCCTTGGGAATCTCCGAGAGCCCCAGCGCGTATTTCTCATCCAGGATGAACGTCAGGGCGGCTGCGATGTGCTCACACGTGCCGTGGCAGCAATCGCAGTTGCAGCAGAGACGCCGCTGCTGGTCACTTTTGAGTGTGATCGTGACCCGCACCGGCTGCTTGTCCGACGCCGCGCGGGGGAGCGTGAGCCGGAACAGATCGCCGCGGAGGTAGACGTCGCGATCGAACTCCACATGCTGTAACAGCTTCCCACTGCGGCGCATCAGTCGCGTGGCTTGAGGCCCCAACAGTTTGCAGGCCTGAGCGTAGTTCAAGTGGGAAAGCCGATCGCGCAGCGTGCGTACCCGATGTTTCTTGCCTGTTGCCATGTCATCGCCTCCTGCCACGGAAGACTCCAGCCGTACAGCGTACAAGATGTCTCCAACGAGCTGCGCCGTACGGGTGAGCCCTAGAACGGAACCCGCAAGATCAGCTCTGCTGTGTACAGCGCATGGCCAGTATACAGCTTCCGGATCGGGTGACAACCAATGGCGGCCCTGCAGCCGGGGATCCCACGCCTGCTGGTAGCGTCAAGTACAGGTACAGGTACAAGTACAGGTACAGGTACAGGTACAGGGATCATCACCGTCCGCTCCGGCAAGCTGTCGGATTGCCGGCCTTCACGGCCCCGGCAGCCAGGGGTTCTGGTCGCTGATCTGGATCACCAGTTCCAGGCGTTCCTCGACCTGCAGGTGCGTTTCAGTTCCCATCACACTGGTAACACTGGTAGTGACAGTACCTTTGACGTGGAAGACCTCGCGTGCCTCGACAAGCCGATCCCGCTCAGTGTCGAACACAAATGAGCCGGTGGCTGCCGCCGGCTGGAATTGGGCACCCGCCAACGGCAATGCGAGCCCACCCCCGGACGGTTCGGACGGCACGAACGACACGGCATGCACGTAATCGCAGCGAATACCCGGTGCTGCTTCAGGCCCGCGCCGCGAGTAGGTCGTGACGCCGCGCCAGGAACCCCACGGCTGCCAACTGCGCATCACGGGGCGATTCCACGACTGGCCTTCGGCAATGTCCGGCTGTGGGCGCTGGAACGAACACTGTGCGATATCGCGCCATCCGGCTTCGTCAATCAGTGCAACGCGCAGCCCCGCCTGTTCGAGCAGCAGCGCGGCGGGCTGACTCGCCGCGTGGGGCTCGAGTCCCGGGGACGCGGTGATTTCGTCCAGCTGATTGAGCGTGTACGAGAACTGCCTCCCGACCAGGTCGTTCAGCGCCGATTGGCACGTGGCCCGCGACATCTCGTCAGCCTGGACCAATCGCGTCTGTTCCACCACCTGTGTCACCTGCCGTGTGCCATCAGCCTGGCGGGGCGCCAATTCCAGACGTGCGAGAATCTGGTAGTGCATGTTCTGCGACACCACCATTAACCCGGCCACGCCGCTGTTGAACCAGCGATGCAGGTCGATAACCTGATACTGCGATGCCACGGGGTCCGGTGCAGCCTCGGCCTCAGGAGCCACCGACGGAGACTGCGGCGCCGGGTCGGGAACTGCCGGTGCCGCCTGGGCGGCCGCTTGCTGGCTCGCCGGCGGCTCGGTGGCTGGCGAGCGGAGGAGCCAGCCTATGGCGATTCCCCCCAGCAAGATGAAAACGCCGATCGCAGCCCCGGCAATCAGCAGCGGCAGACGCCGCACGGAGTCGGGTGGGGGAGCAGACGCACTCGGCGCCGGGTCGGCAACCGGGCCGGGCATATCGGTTGGCGACGTGCGGGGCGGGGTCGTTCCCTGGAGCGCACGGGCAGACTGCCAGTC
This sequence comes from Planctomycetaceae bacterium, assembly GCA_012729315.1. Taxonomy (GTDB): domain Bacteria; phylum Planctomycetota; class Planctomycetia; order Pirellulales; family Pirellulaceae; genus JAAYDI01. Next base: position 1,324 of record JAAYDI010000191.1, on the reverse strand, counting down.
CGGCATGCCAGACCGCCACAGCAGCGTTTCCGGCCCCAAGTGCCCGGCCTGGAACAGACGCCGCAACTGAGCGGCTGCCACCGGGCCGCGCGTTTCGCCCCCCTCCAGATAGTACCAGCCACTGTCCTGCAAGCGCTGGTCTTTGGGATCACCAGACATGGCGCACGTCCACTCCGTCACATGTCCAAGAGGCCCGTGTCAACAACGGCGCGTCAACGACAGCGCGCTGACCACCGCGTTTAACGCAACATGGCTCACATTGTACGCCATTGGCTGCCGCATGTCCCATTCCATCTGCGACCACCTTCCGCCACGGGAAACCGTGTCGGCGTGGCGGCGGGCGGCAGCCCGAGCCGGGGGTGCAGGAACGGGCTTTTTCAGGCCGCAGTGTCCATAGCGGATCGGTAACTGGGTGTGTGGCCTACTTGTTGGCCGTGCTGACATCGGCAATGCCCGGCCATTCCTCGAGTTTCTCAACACGGGTCTGCCGGTGGCCATCTTCTCACAACCGTTCAGCGGACATGACTGGATGTACGTGCCGGCGATGCAGCGTGCCGGCAAGCGGGTGGTGCTGGCAGCATCGAGCGACTATGCGGACATCGATCGCATTGTCGCGTTGCTGCGGGTCCCGGTGCGCATGCGGCAGTCGCGCGTCCTGCTGGTGGGCCCCCCGGCGGGAACGCCGGCCGCCTGCGTGCCCGAACAGGTCAAGCAGTTGACCGGCGTGGAACTGGTCTCGATCGACGTGCCGACAGTCGTCGCAGCGCATCAGACGATCGAGCGGGCGAAAGCGGAGGCCGAGGCAGAACAGTACTGGCTGACTCCCGCCCAGAAGATCGTCGAGCCAACGCCTGAGGAGATCGTCAAGTCGGCCGCCATGTACCTGGCCCTTATGCTCGCCAACTGGGGCGGCGGAGTTATCGAAACCGACGACATGATGACGCTGCTCCACCGCGTCGTCTTCTATGGCAACCATCTCGACAGCGTGCGCGACCTGGCCTACCTCATGGGCCTGCGGGTCGTCGCCGAAACGGGAGTGGGGGGATAGGGTTCAGTTTTCAGTGGTTCAGCCTGCCGGGGTTTGCCGGGTTTCTGATCGACAGCAAGCAGATTCCAGGCGTGTGGAGCCTGGAATCTGCCAGCTGGGATGGAACTGGGACGGTGAAAGGCTGGGTCATTCTGAGCCGGTTGTAGTGGACAAATCCATGCCATGGATGGGCCCATTCGCATGGACTGCCTACCTCCTCACCATGCAGCGGTTACATCCCGCAATTGGCCGAAGGCCACTATCAACGTAGCCTGGGGCAACGCCCCAGGAAATCGA
>JAAYDI010000190.1 GCA_012729315.1 Planctomycetaceae bacterium | reverse complement strand
CTTCGATTTCCTGGGGCGTTGCCCCAAGGCTACGTTGATAGTGGCCTTCGGCCAATTGCGGGATGGAACCGCTGCACGGTGAGGAGGTAGGCAGTCCATGCGAATGGGCCCATCCATGGCATGGATTCGTCCACTACAACCGGCTCGGAATGACTGAACCTTTCACCGTCCCAGTTCAGATCAGTTCATCCAGTTGCTGGACGAGGTGGGTGAAGTGGTCGAGCGCCGTGTCGACAGGTGCCGGGCTGGTCATGTCGACGCCGGCGTTGCGCAGCAGGTCGAGCGGTTCCTGGGAGCAACCGGCCTGCAGGAACCCGAGGTACTCACCCAGTTCCTGTTTTCCCCCCTGCAGCACGCGTTGCGCGAGTGCGATGGCGGCCGACAGACCGGTCGCGTATTTGTAGACGTAGAAGGCGCGGTAGAAGTGCGGGATGCGCAGGCACTCCAACGACAGCTCACGATCGATGACGAAATCCGGTCCGAAGTAGGCCTCCAGCAGACCTTGGTAGACGTCTTTGAGTGTCTGGACGGTCAGCGGCTCACCGCCTTCCACCAGCTCGTGCGTGATCTTCTCGAACTCAGCGAACATCGTCTGGCGGACGATGGTCGCGCGGATGCTGTCGATTTCCCGGTTGACCAGGTAGGCCAGTTGCTGGCGGTCCTTGGCTGCGGCCAGCATGTGGGCGCTGAGCAGCTGTTCGTTGAACGTGCTGGCCACCTCCGCCACGAAGATCGTGTAGTCGTAATAGATGTAGGGCTGGTGTTTCGCGGAGAGGTACGAGTGCATGGCGTGCCCCGCTTCGTGCGCGAGGACGAAGACGTCATCGAGCACGCCGGGCTTGTAGTTCATCAGGATGTACGGGTCCGCATCGTATGTTCCGCAGCTGAATGCGCCGCTCTGTTTACCCAGATTCGGATACCGATCGCACCAGCGGTTCCGCAAGCCGTTTTCCAGGGTGCGGCAGTAGTCGGCGCCGAGCGGCTGGAGTGCGGCGATCACCAGCTGGACCGCCTGGTCCCAGGTGCGTTGCGTCTCGAGTCCGCTGAGGATTGGCACGTAGGTGTCGTAGTGGTGGATATCGCGCAGCCGCATCTTGCGGCGGCGCACGTCATAGTAGTGATGGACGGCGGGCAGGTGCTGCCGGACTGCTGCGATCAGGTTATCGTACACGGAGCGCGGCACGCTGTCGGGAAACAGCGCCGCCTCGAGCGAACTGGAGTATCGCCGCACGCGGGCGTAGTAGACATCCTTGAGGACGGAGCTGTAGAGCGTGGCCGCCAGCGTGTTCTCGTGCGCGGCGAACTGGGCATAGTACTGGTGGAAGGCACCACGGCGCACCGACCGCCGGGGCGAATGCAGCAGCTGCATGAAGGTCGCGTTGCCCAGCTCGATTTTCTCGCCTTGTTCATTCATCACGAAGCCGAACTTCAGGTCGGCGTCGTGCAGCTGGCGGAAGATCCGGCTGCCGGCCTGCGCCATCTCCGCCTGCATCGCCAGCAGCTCTTCCTCTTTCCGGCCCAGCGTATGAGGCTTGAAACGGACCAGCCGCCGCAGTTGGAGCCGGTAGGGCTTCATCACCGCCTCGGAGGTCAACTGCTTGAGCCGGGCGGCCGGCAGCGCGAGAAGTTCCGGCCGGATGAAGCTGGCGGCTTCCGATACGCGGGTTGCGACGTTCTGGTAACGCCCCAGCATGCGCTGATACACACTGTTCGCCTGGTCCTCGGCCGTTCGCAGAAAGGCGTACACCCCCAGCCGCTCAGCCAGCCGATCGACGCGACTGTCGAAGGCAAGGCACTTGGCCAGCAGCGCCGAACTCTCACCCAGCCGGCCCCGGAACTGCTCGTAGCCCTTGATGCGCTGCTCCAGCCGCCCCAGGGCCGTGTCCCAGGCCGCATCATCCTCGAACAGACCAGTCAGATCCCACGTGTCGGCGGGACGCACCGCCTCGCGCTTCGGCAGTCGCTGCGTCTTGCTCATCAGTACCTCATCACGCCGGCGCCCCACGTCAGACCGGCACCGAAGCCGAGCAGCAACACGTGCGCGCCGCGCCACAGCCGGCCCGTGGCCACTGCTTCAGAGAGCGCGATCGGAACGCTGGCCCCCGTCGTGTTGCCATAACGATCGAGGTTGACCAGTACCCGATCGCGGCTCAACCCCAGACCGTCGGCCGCCGCGTCAATGATCCGCTGATTCGCCTGGTGCATCACCACCAGGTCGATCTCGTCCATTTCCAGTTCGGCATGCTTCACGACGTCCCGGGCCACCTCCACCACCGTGCGGACCGCCCACTTGAACACGCCGCGGCCGTCCATCCGCATGTATTGCCGGCCGGCCGACAGCCCATCGGCGGTCAGCGGCTCACGCGAACCGCCCCCCGGCACTGACAACAATACGCCACCGTCCCCTTCGGAGCCGAGCGTGTACGCCACCAGACCGCGATCGTCGCGCCCCGCACCCAGCAACACGGCCCCCGCCCCATCCCCAAACAACGGATACGTCTGCCTGTCAGCCGGATTGATGATCCGCGACATCACATCGCTGCCGATCACCAGCACGCGCCGACTGCAACCCGTCTTGATGAACTGCATGCCCGTCACCAGCGCATACAGGAATCCGGAACAGGCCGCGTTGATGTCCATCGCCGGCGCAACGGCTCCCAGCCGACGCTGCACCGTGCAGGCCGACGACGGCATCCACGTGTCGGGGGTCACCGTGGCCACGAGAATCAGATCGACGTCCCGCGCCGCCACCTCGGCATTGTCCAGACAACGCACCGCCGCTTCATACGCCAGATCGCTCGTCGCCTGCTCGGGCGCTGCGTGCCGGCGCGCACGAATCCCCGTCCGCTGAATAATCCAGTCGGCATCGCACCCCAGGTGCACCAGATCTTCGTTGCTCACGATCTGCTCGGGCAGGTAGGCCCCGGCACCGAGAATCTGCACTCCCAGGAGCGCTGCCAGCGGGCTACGGCGGGCGACGCGCGCCAGCGGCTCGGTCGTCTTCACCGCCTTGGCTGCCAGAGCACCCGCTACGAGTTCGTCGTCTGCTACACGTGTTGTCGCTGTCTCTTCGGAAGCACTTGAGGACATGGTCTCTCCAGACGCTGGACTCGATCCACCTGCAAGGATCCACCTGCAAGTCATCTACTATAGCATGAGTTCAGCGTCATCCCAGGCCCGTCAAGAGTGTGGCGCGGGGCCCTTCGGTCCTGCCGCCGAACATAGCGTTAGCGCGGTTCGTCTGCGATCGTCACCCAGGTCCGCTGCGACTGCGATTCGAGCACGGCGTCCGCTACGATTTGAGCGCGCAGACCGTCGTGGAAGCTGGGCACCGCAGCGCGCCCCTGCGTTATCGCCGATACAAACTCCCACACCAGATCGTACCGGAAAACCGTCGCCGGCACCCCAACCTGCGGATCGCGCGGACTCCCCGCCGGACTCAGAAACTCGTCGGGCACGGAGACCGGCGCCAGATCCTGACCGGTCTTTCCCAGCAGCAGCGTATTCGGCTCGTGCAGCCGATAGACGGCCGAACCTTCCGAACCGTTAATCTCTGCCCATTCGTGACCAAAGCCCTTAAGCCCGTATCCTTTGGCCAGCGTCGTGCCTTCCCACACGCCGACCGCACCAGACGCGAACTGGCCAATCATGCCCGACCAGTCATCCACTTCCGATGGGGCGCACGGCTGCCCGTCAGCCGTCGTCGTGCGCGGCGCGAACCGCGCCACAGCGCCACAGATGCGCTCCAGGGGCCCCATCAGATCGAGGGCGAAATCGATGCGATGGATGGTCATGTCGTACAGGTCCCCCGCCCCGGCCTGGTTGCGATACTGCCGCCACCCCCAGCTCGTCTCCGGCCAATCCAGAAACCGCTGGCTGCGGAAGTGCCGTGGTGTGCCGAGCGCACCGGTGTTCAGCAGATGCTTCATATAACGCATCGACGGCGCAAATCGATACGTGAAGGCCGTCATGTGCACGACGTCCGCATCGCGCGCCGCGCAGTACATCTGACGTACTTCCGCGGCATTCAACCCCAACGGCTTCTCACACATCACGTGCTTGCCGTGCGCTGCCGCCGCCCGCGCCATCGGAAGATGCAGGTTGTTGGGTGTGGCGATGATCACCGCGTCGATCTGCGGATCCGCACACAACTGCTCGTAGTCCGTCGTGACCCGGTCGACCGGCCAGTCCCGCTTGCGCTGCTCAAGCAGCGCGACATTGCTGTCACACACCGCCACCAGCTCAGCTCGCGGATCCAACCGAATTCCTGGCACGTGGTGGTAATCGCTCACAGCACCCGCACCCAGAATGGCAATGCGTACCGGCGGTTGAGTTACGTGTGGCACGGCTGGGGTTTCCTATTTGCTGACCAACGACTTGCTGACCAACGACTTGCTGACCAACGACTTGCAGAAGTCTCTTGAACTTCACCGATGCGTCTGCCGTAAACAAGCTGTGGTGCGGTGAAAAAACCTACCATTCACCCCCGCGTAGGGGTGTACGAGCCGAGATAGAATGAATACATTAAGCGGGATGAGCGGCATACCGGCCAAGCGTAAATTGGCCACCTACGCCTACCTCCACTTCCTCTTATCGGACCTGATGGCTTGCCATGTGCCTGTTGGCTATTCAGTATCGACTTGTTCCCGAATCCCCCGTTTTAGTGGCCGCCAATCGCGAAGAGCGATACGACCGATTGAGCCAGCCACCGACGATTCAATCGGGGAAGCCACGTGTCTTGTGTGGGATTGACCAGGAGGCTGGTGGCACCTGGCTGGGGGTCAATCAGCACGGACTGTTCGTGGCAGCGTGTAATCGCCTGCGATCGATTCCTCCGTTGGGGCCGCGGTCGCGTGGGGCGTTGTGTCGAGACCTTCTGCGCGCCGGGTCAGCGCGGCAGGCGGTGGACACGGCGCTGGAGGAGTTGTCGACCGGCAAGTATGACGGCGTCAACTATGTGATTGCGGATGCCGAGAGTGGCTGGGTAGTGCATGGATGTGACGAAGCTGAGGTCGTGCAGTTGGAAGAAGGGTTGAGCATTGTCTCCAACGGCGACGTGAACGATCCGCGTGACGAGCGGGTCAAGATGGCGCTGCGGCTGTTGACCCTGCAGACGCTCGATTCGCCAGTCAAGTTCCTGGCGGTGGCCAGCAAGGTATTTGCCCGTCCTCCGTCGCCTCCGGGTCGGCCGAGCATGGTCGTGCGGAACAAGACGCGGGGGACGGTGAGTTCGACTTTGATTTCGCTGGGCAAGAAGCCGCGCGACGCCATCTTCCAGTACGCCAGTGGTCCGCCGGATCAGGCGAAGTTCGAGGACTACTCGCCGTTGCTGCGGGATATTCTCAGCCGCGGGCTGCGGGAGGCGCGCGCCAAGGCGAACGCGTAGGGCGGGCGGCGTCAGGCGGCTGGGGTCATCCGATAGAGTCTCGTGTTGCCCTGTTTGCCCACTTCCAGCACCGCGCCCGTCTGGCGGATGCAGTAGGCGATCCGCTGGGCCACCGAGCGATGGACGTTGAGCTGTTGAGCGAGGTGCCCAGTGTGAAACGGCTGGGGCAGCCGGCGCGGCAGAATCTGCAGCAGATCGCGGGCGGTCGTGAAGCGGTACTGGTCACCGGCGTGGACCAGGCGCACATCTTCCACCTGCCGGTCGTTGGCGCGCCACCGCCGTTTGCGGCCGTGTCCTGGAAACCGTCGCTCCTCGACCTCCACCAGCAGGACTTCGAGCGTGAGGTTGGCGTGGGGGAAGACGCGGGTGAAGTGCACCAGTTCGTCAAACAGATCGAGTGGTGAACCGCGTTTGGGACTCCAACGTTCGGACACGACAGGTCCGCCGCGGCGCGCCAGTTGCACGATGCGTTTGCGCGCGATGATGGGTTTGACGATCAGCACGCGGTGGTCCGCCAGCAGGCGGGCTGTCTTGTCGCGAATGGCCGCCAGCGAACCGTGCTGGATTTCGACCAGGCAATCCGGGTTGACGACATCGATGCGGAACGCACCGACCTTGACCTCCTGAGTTGCCGTGTCGCACGCATACTGCTGTTTGAGCTGTCGATGCAGGGACGTTTCCATCTCAATCGCACACCGGGTTGCGTGGGACAGGCTGCCAGACGGTGGGAGGCCGATGCATGTGGGCGCCTGCCCGTCCAGTCTCGGACCAGGCGGCCGCCTAGCCGGCCGGAGGCGGCTCGAGGCCGAAATCGCGAATGGTCAGCAGAGTCTGCAGCGGGTAGCCGCGCTGCTCAAATGCGGCGCGTCCCCCTTCCAGCCGGTCGACAATAGCGATGACGCGCTGCACGGTGAGTCCGAACGCTTCGGCGCGTTCGATCGCCTGCAGCGAGCTGCCGCCGGTGGTCACGACATCCTCCACGATGACCACGCGCTGGCCCGGTTCCACGGGACCTTCGACATCCCGTCCGCGGCCGTGAGCCTTGGGCTCTTTGCGAACCATGAATCCTTTGAGGGGGAGCCCGCGTTGGCCGGCCAGCGTCACGACGGCGGCGGTGATCGGGTCGGCGCCGATCGCCATGCCTCCCACGGCATCCGGCAGGTCGGAGCCCAACAGCTCGAGGATTCCTTCACCGATCAGGTTGGCGCCACGGCCATCGAGCGTGACTTGCCGGCAGTCGAGGTAATATGTCGCCTCTTTGCCCGAGGCCAAGGTGAACTTCCCCAGCTTCAGGGCCCGGTCACGGATCAGTGCGATCAAGGCATCTCGGTCGTACACGGCAACAGCTCTCCCAGGCCTGCGGCGTCTTGCCCGTCAGTGCAGGATACGAAGTCAGCGCAGGATACGAACCGTGGAACCGACCGACAAGATGCCGTACACATCATCCGCATCCTGCGGGCTGAGGCTGATGCAGCCGCGGTGGGGATCGGTGCCGGCGGCGGGGCTGCCATGAATGCAGACCTCGCGGCCCAGGTCGAGCCACACGTTGCCGAACGGATTGGCCGGGTTTCCGGCCGGGATTTTCTGTCCGGCCATCGAGAAGTAGTCGCGGTCTTCGCGTTTCTCGCGGACCTTGAAGTCACCCATGATCGGTGCCGGGTCCTGACCGATGGTGATCGGGAACCGACCGGCATAGAGTTCGTTGAGGAACAGCGTCAGCTCCTGGCCCTGGAGATTCACTTCGGCGCGGAACGGCCCGGTAACGACCTTGAGTTCCGTGCCTGGCACCAGCACATCGGGCGTGTCCACCCCGTTGATTCTCTGCAGCAGTTCCATCGGCACGTTGTATTGCTGGGCGATGTTGGCCAGCGTTTCGTTGCGGCGCACGATGTAGGGCGGTTCCAGGAGGTGTTCGCGCGAATAGACAACGCGTCCGGCGAGCGGGTCGAGCAGGTCGAGCAGTTCCCGGTGTTCGCTGGGCGTCAGGTCGGGGCTCCGGAAAAACACCGACAGCGTGGCCAGGGCGTTGTGGTATTTTCCCGCCTCGATCTGCGACTGGGCGATCTTCCGCGCGCGCTCATAGGCGCGCACGCCGTTCTGCGGAGTGTCCGCTGACGGCGCCGCGCCCGCCGGCAGCGTCACCACGTTTTCGTGGAAGAAAGGATTCTGCTGCAGCCGCGGGTCGCTCACTGGCGGCGGCAGGTTCTGGTCGGGCGGAGCGGAGGGAGTTGTCGGCGGACCAGGCGGGGAAGCTGCCGGTGCCGGCGCGGTGCCGGCCGCGACTGCGGCGGCGGGCGGTTCCACCGTCAGCGACGGATACTCGGGTTCGACTGGCGGCGTCACTGGCGGCATCACCGGTGTGCCCGGCGCGCCGCCGGCGACCGGATAAGCTGTAGATGCATCCGGTGCGTTGGCGACCGGATAGGCTGCGGACGCACCCGGCGGGTCGGCGGCGGTCATGCTGTGCGGCGGAACGGGCGATTCAACGGGCCCGTTGGTCGTGACGGGAGGCACCGACACGGCAGGTTCCGACAGGGGATCGTGCAGCGGGGCATCGCCGAACTGCACTTCCGGTGGATCGAACTGCATGTCCTCCAGCTGCGCCACTTCCGCCGGCGGCGCGTCGGGCGGACGGCTGAGCATCTCGTACACGCCGTAGAAGACCACCAACAGCAAGACGACAACCACCGCGGTCTTGAGAGTTTGCACTTTTGCCCTCCTTGACGAAAACCCGGCCGGATCCCGCAGCGGCTTCATGCCGCGCGGTCGACTGCTATACTACTGACAACTCTCCTCATCGTGTTGTCCGTTCGTATGCCGTATTCCATCACCGTTACCGTGCCAGATTGATGACCGCCGCAGATTGGGATGAAGCATCCGATAGCCTCGACGATCGCGAGTACCCGGACGAAGACGACCTGGATGACGGGAGTACCGACACCGTCGTCTGCCCGCATTGCCGCGCGGACGTGTACGAGGACGCGGATCAGTGCCCGGAGTGCGGCGAATACTTGTTGTCAGACACCCGCGTTTGGTCGAGCAAATCCTTGTGGTGGATCGCCCTGGGACTGCTGGGCATCGTCGCCGCAATCCTGACGCTCGTTCTCGGCCTCTAGGAGCCCGCAAAACCATCTAGCGCGGGCAGAATCATACGCGAACGTGTCAAGTGCAGAAAGAGCAATGTGGCACGTTTTTCGCAATTTCCGCCGTGCGACCTGAGATTGGGGGGGCTGGAGAACGGCGGTCACGGCGGCGGGACGCGGGAAACGCCCCCCTGCCCCGCTCCTTACTGCCCCTTGAGCTTCGCGCGAATCTGTACGAGCCGGCGTGCGAGTTCCGCTTCGAATCCGCGGTCGACCGGCTGGTAGTACGTGCGGTCCACCCCCAGGTAATCCTGCGTGGCGACGCCGTCTGTGGCATCGTGTGCGTATTCGTATCCCGCGCCGTGCCCCAGCTGTTGTGCGCCGCGGTAGTGGGCGTCGCGCAGGTGTATCGGCACAGGCAGCAGCCGGGTCTCCCGCACATCCCGCCGCGCCTGGTCAATGGCCACGGTGGAGGCGTTCGACTTCGGAGCGCAGGCAAGATAAGTCACGGTTTGGGCCAGCGTGAGCTGGCATTCCGGCAGGCCCACGAACTCGCAGGCCTGCATGGCCGCTACCGCCAGCATCAGCGCCTGGGGATCGGCGTTGCCGATATCTTCGCTGGCCAGAATGATCAGCCTCCGGCAGAGGAATCGCACATCCTCGCCCCCCTCGAGCATGCGTGCGAGCCAGTACAGAGCGGCGTCCGGGTCACTGCCACGCAGACTCTTGATCAGTGCACTGGCGGCGTCGTAGTGGGCATCCCCGTCGGCGTCGTACGCGACCGCTTTGCGCTGCACCGACTGTTCGGCCAGCTCGCGGGTGAATTCCAGCGGCCGCTCGTCGCTGGACATGACGCCGATTTCCAGCGCGGACAGAGCGCGGCGGGCATCGCCGTCGCAGACCTGGGCCAGGAACTCGAGCGCTTCGTCGGTCAGCCGCACATCGTGCCGGCCCAACCCCCGCTGCGGATCGCGCAGCGCTCGGCGGAGCAGTGTCTTGATGTCGTCCACGTTCAACGGTTCAAACTGGAAGATCTGGCTGCGACTGACCAGCGCGCTGATCACCGAGAAGAACGGGTTCGCCGTCGTGGCCCCCACCAGCGTGACGATCCCCTCTTCCACATCGGGCAGCAGGGCGTCCTGCTGGGCCTTGTTGAAGCGGTGAATCTCGTCGACGAACAACAGCGTCTTGCCACCGCCCGAGGCCAGGCGGTCGCGGGCCGCGCGGAGTATTTCGCGCAGTTCCTTGACCCCTTCAGTCACCGCACTGATCTGCCGGAACTCGCTGCTGCTCGCCCGCGCCAGCAGACGGGCCAGAGTCGTCTTGCCCGTGCCGGGTGGACCGAACAGGATCACCGATCCCAGCCGGTCGGCTTTGAGCAGGCGCCGCAGCAGTTTCCCCTCCCCCAGGAGATGCTGCTGGCCGACGAACTCCTCGAGCGTCTGGGGGCGCATGCGGGCCGCCAGGGGCTGCGCCTGCTGGAAATGGGCCGCTTCCGCAGCGTCGAACAGTGACTTGCTCACAATCGCTCCCTTCGCTCTTGAGCTGACGCCTCAAAGCAACCTCAAAGCAAATACAACTGACCCTCCGCGTCCCGCGGCGGCCGGAACAGCGAGACGTTACAGCTCCGGCAGGGTGTGGCCCAGCTGGTACTGGCTGGTACTGGCAGGTAAACACCCGAAACGTGTCGGCCACCCCACCCGCCTCGTCGTCACGTACGAATCGCGCGAGCCGTCTTCCCCATTCTCCGCCAGTTCCCCACTGTGTCTAGGTCGTTTGGCACCTCCTCCAGTAGAATCCCGACCTGCCGCAAGCGGAACGGGGGTATAGTGCGCTCCGACCGCAGGATTCGGAATCGTGTTACAGAGCGTGTCATGCTGTTCAAGATCGTGGGCCTGAAGAACCGTCGTGCAGCGCGCTGGGTGGGCGCGAGCATCTGTCTGTTGTTTGTGCTGCTGGTGGCGGGTGGATCGCTCCCGGCGCTGCTCGGCAGTCGTCTGTGCTGGCCGACGGTCCTGGCCTATCTGACGTCCGGTTTCGAGGGGCGCGTCACAGCACAGCGCGCATCGCTGGGGTGGTTCTCGCCGGTGGTGGTGGAGAGCGTGGTGGTGGAACATCAGGGACAGCCGCTGGCGCGGGTCGCGTCGCTGCGGACGGAGTCGTCGTTGCTGTCTTTGCTGCTCCATCCCCGCGCGCTCGGCACAATCCACATCGACAGACCGGCGTTGACCGTGGTGCTGCGCGATGACGGCAGCAATCTGGAGGACGTGCTCACATCGGTGCTGACCTCGTCCTCATCCACAACGGTCACCGGTTCGCTGCAGATCACGGATGGATCGATCGACGTAGTGGATGCGGCACGGGCGAGCCTCGCGCAGGTGTCGTCGATCGGGGGCACGATCGAGTTGCCGGCGGGGGAGCAGGCCCCGGGCACGGTCACACTCGACCAGTGCCACCTGGCGATTGGATCACAGGCGGGTGACTGTACGGTCCGTGCGCAGTGGCAGCCGGAGTCGGCAGCGCGAGGCTGGTCGTTCTCGACTCAGGTCCGGGGGATGGGCTTGTCATTTGTGCAGCCGCTGGCGCGCCGCTTGGGGGAGGACGTGCGCGCGGAGGGCGTTCTGACGGCGGAGCTGGCCTGCGTGTGGAGCGGTGTCGAGCGGCGGCTGACTGTGGCAGTGCACCAGGCGCGCGTGGAGTCTCTGTCGCTGACCGCGCCCAGCTGGTTCGGAACCGATCAGCTCCGGCTGCAATCGCTGCAACTGGCCGGCAGCTGTGCCATGGACGACGGTGGGTGGCAGTTCACCGATGCGAAGCTGGAGTGCGACGCAGGCCAGTTGACGCTGGACGGTCAGTTTGCCTGGCAGCCGGAGGCGAGGGGCGGCGTCTGGCAGCGGCTGCTGCGCGGGGCCGCATCGGCGGATCTGGAAATTGACGGGCAGGTTGATCTGGCGCAGCTGGCCCGGACTCTGCCGGACACGCTGCACATTCGCGAGGGGTCCACGATTGAAGCGGGGACGGTCCGACTGCATCTGCGTGGCCATCATGGGGGAGAGCAGCGCGGTTGGCAGGCGCTGGTCGAGACGTCGGAGTTGACCGCCACGCAGGACGGACGCCGTTTCACCTGGAACGATCCGCTGCGTGTGGGTCTGGACGTCGTGTATGACGAGCGCGGCTGGAACCTCCAGCAGCTCGACTGCCACACGACCTTCCTGGACCTGACCGGATCCGGGACTCCCCAATCGGGTTCGGTAGAGCTGACCTGCAATCTGGCGCGGCTGGTCGCCGAGCTGCACCAGCTGTTCGACCTGGGCGCGGCGCGGGCGGCCGGCATGATGAGCAGCAGTCTGCGTTGGCAGCGCAGCGTGGAAGATCGCGTGGCGATCAGCGGCGAGGGCACGATCAAGGACCTGGAGCTGGCGGTGGGTCCCGAGGCGAGTTGGCGGGAGCCGGATCTGCAGGCGACATTGTCGTTGGAGGCAGACGCCGAGAAACAACAGCTGCGATTCCAGCGCATCCGCACGGGGCGCGTCGAGCTGGCGACCCCGACGGACCGCCTGGAACTGCAGTTGCTCGAGCCGGTCACGGACGCCGGGCACAGCGGCACCTGGTCGGTCGGCGGCCGGGTCCACGGCCAGGTGGCCAACTGGCTGGCGCGCGCGCGGCCCTTCCTGTCCGGCCCGGCGGTGGACGGCAGCGGATCGATGCAGCTGACCTTCACGTCGCGGATGGCGCCTGGCAGCCTCGCGATCCAGCAGCTGGCGTTCCGCGCTGAGCCGCTGCGTCTCGATTGGTCCGGCCTGCAGGTGGACGAGCAGGTAGTGAATCTGGAGTTGGCCGGCCGCTGGGATTTCGGCCAGCGTCAAGGGAGCGTGCCTGACGCGATGTTCCAGTCATCGGCGCTGACGCTGCGCGCCACGGACGTCGGTTGGAATCTCGCAGCGGCGCAGCCACGGCTGACTGGGAACCTCACGTTTCGCGCCGACCTGGCGCGGCTCCAGTCGTCCTGGTCCATGACGTCGCCGACGCACAACTGGCGCACGGCCGGCCTGGCGCAGGGCCAGATGTCACTCGCGCAGCATGAAGGCAGTACCAAGGCGCGTTGGACGATCGACATGACGGGCGTGGAGCTGTCCCGTCGGACACGTGGCGCGACGTCCGACGCGCCTGCCATGATTGCCGCCGCCGACGCGTCGGCGTGGCAGTGCGTGTGGCAGGAGCCGGTGCTCAAGCTGGTCGGGTCGGGGCAATACGACGGATCACAGCAACTCGCGAAACTCGATCGGTTCGACGTCACGGCAGCGGATGCGTTGAAGCTGTCCACCGCGGGCCAGGTGGCCGACCCGTTCGGCCAATGCGTCGTGGACTTGCAGGGTCAGGTGACGTACGACCTGGCAAAACTGGCCCAGCGGGTGCTGCCGTCGGCCAGACTACGTCTGTCGGGGCGGGACACGCAGCCGTTTTCCGTGCGCGGCCCACTGTTCGAGTCGCTGCCGACGGCGGTCGACACAGCCGCCGCGGCGGAATCGGCGCCGCGCGGGCCGCTGCCCCTCGAGCTGTCGGGACAGGGTGGATTGCGGTGGCAGTCGGCCGAGATTTTCGGCATCGTCGTCGGACCGGGTGTGCTGTCGGCCAGCCTGGCGGCGGGGACGCTCGACCTCGGAGAGATCGAGACGCCCATCAGCCAAGGGACGCTGCGCGTCACGCCACACGTGCACCTTAACAGCGCGCCGCCACATGTGACGCTCGATGCCGGCCAGATCCTGACCGGCGTCAGCATCTCGCCCAGCATGTGCCAGGGCTGGCTCAAGTACATCGCGCCGCTGGCCGCTGACGCGATGCGCGCGGAAGGAAAGTTCAGTCTGTCGCTCACGCAGGCCGCCATTCCGATCGCTCAACCGGCCGCGGCTCAGGTTGCTGGAACCCTGCTGATCGACAACGCCCGCATCGGCCCCGGACCGTTGACCGCGCCGCTGGTGGATCTCAGCAAACAGATTGAGGCGGTCGTGCGCGGCCGGCTGCCGGGGAGCACTTCCCCGGAATCGATTACCTGGGTGGCGCTGCCCCAGCAGCAGACGCAGTTTCAGGTGCACGATCGCCGCGTGTACCATGATCGGTTGACGCTGCAGATTGACAACGCCGTGATCCACACGCGCGGCAGTGTCGGGTTTGACCAGTCGCTGGCCCTCGTCGCACAGGTTCCGCTGCAGGACGCCTGGCTCGCCCGCGACCGGCGGCTCGCCGCGCTCCAGGGAATGGTCATCGAGATTCCGGTCGGAGGCACGCTCAGCCGCCCGCAGCTCGACACCCGGGCGCTCGAGCAGCTGCCCGCTCAGGTGCTGCGACATACGGCCACTCAACTGCTCGAGGACGGGATCCAGCGGGGCCTCCAACAACTGCTCGGACCCAACAGGTGAGCCGGCCGGGTGGCAGGCCGACCGGGCGTCGCCCCCTCCCGCCGCTGCTGCCCCTCGCGACATGGAGTATCATAGACTGCTGTCAGGGAGCCCTGTGCCAGGTAGCCCGTTGCTCGACCACGTCCATCATGAAACTGCTGCTGCTCGGTACGACCGGTTATCATCCGTCGGACACGCGTCAGACGGCCTGCTTGATGCTGCCGGAATGTGGCGTCGTGCTGGATGCGGGCACCGCCATGTACCGGGTGCGCGACCACCTGGTCTGCCCGACGCTGGACATCTTCCTGTCGCACACGCACCTGGACCACGTGATCGGGCTGACGTTCCTCTTCGACGTGCTGTTCGAGAAGCCGGTGGAGCGGGTGCGGGTGCATGGTGATGGCGCGAAGCTGGAGGCGCTGCGCGAGCACCTGTTCCATGAGTCGCTGTTTCCTGCCCGGCCGCCAATCGACTGGCAGCCGCTCGACGCACCGTGGCCGCTGCCACAGCAGGGCAGCTTGACCTGGTTCCCGCTCGATCATCCGGGGGGTTCCTTGGGCTTCCGCCTGGATTGGCCCACACGATCGCTGGCCTATGTCACCGACACAACCGCCCGGGACGACGCGGCGTATGTGGACAAGATCCGCGGCGTCGACGTGCTGATACACGAGTGCTATTTCCCCGACGGATGGGAGGAACGTGCGGCACTGACCGGACACAGCTGTGCGACTCCCGTGGCGCGTATCGCGCGGGAGGCGCAGGTCGGGTTGCTCATCCTCGTGCACATCAACCCGCTGGCCGACACCGACGAGGCCATCGGGCTCCTGGCGGCCCGCCGGGTCTTCCCACGCACGCTGGTCGGCACGGACATGATGGAAGTCGAGTTCTGACGCGGCAGGAGTCCATGCACCGGCTGGCTAGCCCGCAGGGGCGGTACCGCGTGCAGCATTCCGCCTGCCCGCAGCTTCGGCCGGGCAGTTGTACGGAAGTCGGCACCTGGCCGCACTATTGACCCTGGACACCTGTTTGTTTTGATTTGATTTGTTTTTGATTTGTTTTTGATTGTGTTTTGGTTTGTTTTGGTTTTGGTTTTGGTTTTGCGAGCCGCGGCTGAAGGCAGATTCCGGGAGTGCCTATCATGCGTTTGACCCTGCGTACCCTGCTGGCGTATCTGGACGACATTCTCGATCCGGTCGATGCGCGCGAGCTGGGTAAGAAGATCGAGGACAGTGAATTCGCCAGCGCGCTGGTGCATCGGATCCGCAGTGTGACGCGCAAACTCCGCCTGGGCGCTCCGAAACTGACCGGCAAAGGCATGGGGCTCGACGCCAACACGGTCGCCGAATACCTGGACAACACGCTGCCGCAGGAGCGCGTGCCCGACTTCGAAAGGATCTGCCTGGAATCGGACGTGCAACTTGCGGAGGTCGCCGCGTGCCATCAGATTCTGACACTCGTGCTGGGGGAACCGGCCGAAGTGGACCCGGCTCTGCGCGAGCGGATTCGGGCATTGCAGGCCCAGCTGGAGGATGCAGAGTGGGCGGAGCAGCACGAGACGGAGCAGTATGAGACGGAGCAGGACGGGGCGGCACAGGACGAGACGGAGCAGTCGGTGGCCCCCCCGGTACCGATGCTGCCGGCGGCGGACGAACCGGCCAGCGTCTGGGAAGTGCCCGTTGAGCTGCCTGCCGTTTCGGCGTCTGCCGCACCGGCTGCCGCGCCGGGACGCACCATGCGGTTGTTGCCGGTGCTGGGAACCATGGTCGTGGCGTTTCTTCTGGCGCTGGTGGCCCTGATCGCGATCGGCCCCATGGATCACACACACCCCATTCTGGGACGGTTCTTCGCGGCACCCGCGGCGGCACCGCGAACCAGCCTGGCCGACGCCACGACGGAAGCCGGCACAGTGCCTCAGGACTTCCCCACCGACGCGGCCGAAGCGGGCATCACGGGCAGCCCCGACACGCCCGATCGGCCGGCTGGCGCGACACCCGCGCCGGATGCCGAAGCGTCTGCCGCGGCGGTGCTGGCGGCGGACGGGCAACTGCCAGCGGTGGACATCGACAACGTACCCGCAGCGTCGGAGCTGGCCACCCCGGACGCGGCACCCGGCGCCGGTCTGCAGCCGGTTGACCCGGCGGGCTCCGCAGCACCCACCGCCATGAACGACCCGGCCCTGACACGCTCCAACCTCCCCCCGGACAGCGCGGAGGATGAGGAGCCGGAACCCCCCGTACCGCTCGCACAGTGTACCTCGGACCTGCACGTGCTGGCGCGCTTCGATGCCGAGTCGCAGACGTGGCTGCGAGTCGCCGCGCACGATCCGCTCGGCGCTGACATCCGGCTCGTGGCACTGCCCACCTATCGACCGGCCATCCTGTTTTCGTCCGGCGTTCAGCTGACGGTCGTCGGCCCGGCGGAGGTGCGGTTGACCGATGTCGATGCGGATGGCGTCCCGGGTGTGGTTGTGCAGTACGGCCGGCTGATCGTCATGCCAACCGACGAGCCCGGCAGCCAGCTCAACATCCAGTTTGGGGCACGGCAGAGTCGCGTGACGTTCCAGGATCTCGATGCCACGCTCGTGCTCGACGCGTGGCAGTACCTGGCGCCAGGCGTGGATCCGCAGCAGCAGAAAGCCAACGGGGTACTCAACGCCCTGGCGCCGGTCGGACGACTCGCCTGGCAGGACCGCGGCACCGCCGCACCGATCGTGCTCGAACCGGGCCTGTTGGCCACAATGATCGACACCGGAACGCCCGCGCTCCAGCCGCTGATGGAAACTCCCCAATGGCTGGATGCGAACGCCGAGCCACCCATCAATCAGGCGGCATCACGACAGCTCGAACCGGCACTCGATCCGTCTCAACCGCTGATCGGCGCGCTGCGCGAACAAGTGAACAACCGGCTGGTGGAGGTCCGTATGCTGGCCATTCGCAGCCTGAGCATGTTTGACGACTTCGATCCGTTCGTGGCGGCGATCGGCGCGCGCGAGCTACGGTCCTACTGGAAGGACCTGGTCGAATCGGTCCGCGCGGCGCAGGCTCGCAGCCCGGAGACTGCCCAACAGGTGCGGGCGTCGCTCCAACGGCTCCGCGGCGAGGAAGGTGTCCTGCTCGATCGCTTGCTGTGGCGGTTCAGCCCGGAGCAACTGGCCGACGGCGACGCGCAGAAACTGGTCGAAGCGCTGAGCAGCCCGTCGATGGACATCCGGGTCCTGGCGTACCTCAACCTCAACGAGATCACGGGCAAGACCAACCGGTTCCAGCCCGACCGGGAGCCGCGCACGCAGCGTGCGGCGATCATGAGTTGGGAACGTGATTTGCGGCGAAACGAGATCCAGTACGCCACCCCACCGCCCGGTACGGGCGAGCCGCCGGCACCTCCCGACGAGGGGGGCCAGCCCCCTGTCGGCGTGGATACTCCAGAAGGTTCCGGGCCGAATGTCCCCTAACCATTCTTGTGGATACCACGTAGACTGTGTAGCGGCTTGGCAATGAACTGGATGCAGGATGTTCTGGTGCCGCATGGTGGATGGATTATGCGGGCGAGCGACGGCGTGCCGAGCGGTTTGGCAGCGCCGAGGATGAGGGGGTCGCGTTGGCGGGCCGGCGGGTGATTTGCATTTGTCGGCAGTTCGGCCGATCATTAAAATACTATGTTTCATTAGCTGGAACGCAGCGACAAAATCAGACCAGTTCTAGGTTTACACAGTAAGGAGAACGGCCGGTGCAGATCAATATCTCGACGCGGCACGGTCAATTGAGTGCGGCCACCCAGGAGCGCATCACAGAGAAAGTCGAGAAACTAAGTCGCTATTTCGACCGCCTGACGGCGATTCTGGTCACGGTTGATCTTGACCGTCGCGAGGCACCGGTGGTGGAGATTCAGGTTTCGGTGGAGCGTTCGGAGGCGCTGATGGCCGCCGAGCAGTCTGCGGAGGTTTTGTCGGCGCTGGACGGCGCCCTGCACAAGATCGAGCAGCAGATACGGCGTCACAAGGACAAGCGGACCGAGCGACGCAGGCCGCCGATCAAGCATCTGGAAGTGCCGGCCGAGAATGAGCCGGAAGCAGAATAACGGGCATGCCGTCCACGGGCGCGGGGGTGTCTGTCCGGGCGCATCGGAGCTGGTGACAGGCGTCGGTCGCGCAACGGCTGAAAGGAAAAGGGACTAATGAAGTTTGCGGATTTTATTCGGCTGCAGGCGATCAAGGTCGACCTGGTCGCTGAGGACAAGGACAGTGCGATTCGCGAGTTGGTCGCAGGATTGGTCGAATCCGGGGACGTTGCGGAGGGGGAGCAAGAGGGCATTATCAAGGCGATCATGAAGCGTGAGGAGTTGGGCAGCACGGGGATTGGCCGCGGTGTGGCTGTGCCGCACACGAAGCACCCGAGCGTGAGCCAGCTGATCGGCACGGTGGGTGTGAGCGCGGAGGGGGTGGACTTCAATAGCCTGGATGGCGAGAAGGTACAGCTGTTCTTTCTCTTGGTGTCGCCGCCGGATCGTCCGGGGGACCATCTGCGGGCCCTGGAGAACATCTCTCGCCGGCTGCGCGACGACACGTTCTGCCGGTTTCTCAAGCAAGCGAAGACGGCGGAAGACGTGCGTCAGCTGCTTGAAGAAGCGGACAACAATCAATTCGGTACCTGATGCCCAGTGTCCGGATGATGTTGGATCCGGCCGTCAGGCCCCGATCCGCGCGACGGCTGCCCAGCCTGTCGTCGGGCATGGTGTCTGCGGCCACCCCACATTCCTGGTGGTAGGAAACTCCTGATCGACTTCCATGACCGAGCGTCGCATACAACGCCTCGTGACTGTCCGCAACCCGCAGGGTCTGCATGCCCGGCCGGCGGACATGCTGGTGCGTCGGGCGTTGCAGTTTGCCGCGCGCATTGAAATTCTGAAGGATGGCGAGCGGTTCAACGGCAAGAGCATCCTGTCGCTCCTGACGCTGGCGGCCGAACAGGGTACAGAACTGGTGCTGCGGGCCGACGGCCCTGACGCCGAGGAGGCGTTGGAGGCGCTGGCCGAGCTTTTTGGACGCGGGTTTGACGAGCTGGGCGCAGGCGAACCCACCAACGATCATTCACTCGACGGATAAGAACAGACTGCCGAGCTGCTTCGGCACAGACAATGCAGGTATTGCAGGGAATTGCCGTTTCACCCGGCATCGCCATCGGCGAAGCGCTCGTGATCGAAAAAGAGGGATATGTCTTCTCTCGCCGGTCGTTCGAGCACGAAGCCGTGGACGAAGAACTGGCCCGTCTCGACCGGGCCACCGACGCCGTAGCGGCGGAGATCGAACGCGATCGCCAGGTTATCGCTGCGCAGCTGGGGGACCAGTACGGGGCCATCTTCTCGGCCCACCATCAGATGCTGCGCGACGCGCACCTGCGGGCGGAGATGGAGGAGCTGATTCGCCGGCAGAACATGACGGCGGAGCTGGCGGTCCATCAGACGCTGCGGCGCTGCGCGCGGGTGTTTCAGGACATGCCCAACAGCTTCCTGGCGGAGCGGGCGCTCGATCTGCACGATCTCGAACAGCGGCTGCTCAACCACCTGCTTGACCGCGGCCACGAGTGGCTGCTGGACCTGGACGCCCCCACCATCGTGCTGGCCCACGACCTGACCCCCAGCGAAACCGCCCGGCTGGACCGCCGCTGGGTGCGCGGGTTCGTGACGGAAGAAGGGGGCGAAGGAGGACATACGGCGATTCTGGCGCGGGGGCTGGAGCTGCCGGCCGTCGTCGGCGCCGGACAGGTGCTCACGGAAGTGGTCAGCGGCGACCTGGTCATCGTCGATGGCGACCAGGGGGTGCTGATCGTGCGCCCCACGAAGGAGTACCTGTCGCGTTATCGCCAGCAGCTCAAGCGCCGCAGTTCCCGGCTGGAGGCACTGGCAGCGCTGCGCGACCTGCCGGCGCAGACCCTCGACGGCACGACCGTACGGCTGCTGGCGAACATCGAATTCCCCCACGAATTGTCGGCGTGCCTGGAACGTGGTGCCGACGGCATCGGGCTCTACCGCACCGAGTTCCTGTACCTGAGCGCGGAGAGCGAACCGACCGAAGAAGAGCATTTCCAGGCCTACCGCGAGGTGGTGGAGGCGATGGAACAGCGCCCCGTGGTGATCCGCACCCTGGACCTGGGCGCGGACAAGATGTGGTACCGGTCGTCGGCCGAGGACGAGCACAACCCGTTCCTGGGACTGCGCAGCATCCGCCTGTCGCTGCGCAACGTCGACGTGTTCCGCACGCAGCTGCGCGCCATCCTGCGCGCCAGTGCCCTGGGCCCGGTCAAGATCCTCTTCCCGCTCATCGCCACCCTGCGGGAACTCCGCCAGGCAAAACTGTTCCTGCGCGAAACCATGGAAGACCTGGACGAAGCTGGGATCGCGTTCAACCATCACATCGCAGTCGGTATGATGGTGGAGGTTCCGGCAGCCGTGATGATGATCGACTACTTCCTGAAGGAAGTCGATTTCATCAGCATCGGCACCAACGATCTGATCCAGTACGCGCTGGCGGTGGACCGCAGCAACAAGGAGGTGGCCGAACTGTATCAGGCCTGCGATCCGGCCGTGCTGCGGCTGATCCAGACCTCGCTCTGCGCGGCGCAGGCCGCCGGGGTGCCGGCCAGCGTCTGCGGGCAGATGAGCAGCATACCGCACTGCGTCCTGCTCTTGCTGGGGCTGGGCTTGACCGAGTTCAGCGTCCCGCCGGGGGCAATCCTGGAAGTCAAACGTGTCTGCCGGGGGGTGACGATCGAGCAGTGCCGCCACATTGTCCAGACCGCCCTGCAGATGCAAGGCCCCTTGGAAATCGACACCTACCTGAAGGAGGAATTGAAGAAACTCGTGCCGCAAGCTGTCCGGTAGCGGACAGCCACACACTGACCCGTCGAAGGCTTACCCCAATGGATCCTGACTCCCATCCCATCACGCCCGAACGCCAGCGCCTGCGTGTGCGATTCTCCAAGCAGGGGGATCTGCGCTGGATCAGCCACCGTGACTTGGCGCGGACGATGGAACGGATGATACGTCGCGCGGGTCTGGTGTTACGGATGAGCGAGGGGTTCCACCCCAAACCCAAGCTGGCGTTCCCTTCGGCGCTGGCCGTCGGCATCGCCAGCGAGGCCGAAGTCATGGAACTGGAGCTGGCCTGCCCGGCAGATCCTGGGGAAGTCGCCACGCGGCTCAACGCCCAGGCCCCGCCCGGCCTGACGGTGCGGCACGTGCAGGCGGTCCCCGCCGGCCAGAGCAAAGCGCGCGTTCGTGCGATGACCTACCAGTTCCCGGTCCCTGGGGAGCGCCGGCCGCAAGTGGAGCAGGCTATGGCACAACTCCTGGCCCGCACCACGCTGTGCATCCAGCGCGACGACCGGGCTGCACCAGTCGACATGCGTGCCGATCTCGAGTCCCTGGTGTGGCGCGACGACGGCGTGCGTTTTCGCATCGCGGCCTCCCAGCGGGCGTCGCTCCGACCGCGCGATGTGCTGGCGGCCCTGGGACTGGCCGACCTCGAACAACAAGGCTGTTTCCTGACGCGCTCGGAAGTGGAGTTAACTTCATGAGACGACGGACGGCCAGACCAAATGACAGACCCTCCCGGGAACCGTCCCGGCAGAGGGTGACAACTCAACCTGGCGGGCAGATGCCGGCATTCCCATCGCCGGTCGCGTTACCGCGTCCCGCCCTGAACAACACAAGGCAGAGACACCTCCATGAAAAAGGAAATCTTGATCAACGTCTCGCAGCCGGAAGAATGCCGGATCGCGATCGTTGAGGACGGAGTGCTCGAAGAACTGTACATCGAACGAGCCAGCCAAGACAACTATGTCGGCAACATCTACAAGGGGCGCGTGGTCAACCTGGAACCCAGCATTCAGGCCGCCTTCGTCGACTTTGGAGTCGGCCGCAACGGCTTCCTCCACATCAGCGACGTGGAAGCGCAGTACTTCCGGCAGGGCGGCTACGATCCGCAGCAGGTCCTGACCGCGGACCGGGAAGTACGGGACGACAACGGCCGCTCCGACCACCACCGCAAGACGCGGCACCCCGGCAATCGCCCCCGCGTGAAGCCCCCCATCCAGGAAGTCTTCAAACGCGGTGATGAAGTGCTCGTCCAGGTCATCAAGGAAGGAATCGGCACCAAGGGGCCGACCCTCTCGACCTATATCAGCATCCCCGGCCGCTACCTCGTTCTCATGCCCGCCCTCGGACGCGTGGGAGTCTCCCGCAAGATCGAAGACGAAGAGGAACGCCGCAAGCTCCGCGATACGCTGCTCGAACTGAACCCCCCCCGCGGCCTCGGATTCATCGTCCGCACCGCCGGCCAGAACCGCACTCGCAAGGAACTGTCGCGCGACATGGCCTACCTGCTGCGGCTCTGGAAAGTCATCGTGCGGCGGATCAAGAAACAGACGGCCCCCGTTACGATCTACGAAGAAAGCGACATGATCATCCGGACCATTCGCGACATCTTCACCAACGACGTCGACGCGATCCTCGTCGACGAACCGGAGGCGTACGAGCGGGCCAAGGAGTTCCTGCAACTGGTCATGCCACGGCACGTGAACACCCTGCGACTCTACTCCGGCAAAGAACCCCTCTTTCACAAGTACAATCTGGAGTCGGAAATCGCGCGCATCCACAAGCGCGAAGTGCCGCTCGAATCGGGCGGCTCGATCGTCATCGACCCCACCGAAGCGTTGGTTGCCATCGACGTCAACAGCGGCAACTTCCGCGCCGATGACTCGGCAGAAGAAACGGCCTACCAGCTCAATCTCCAGGCGGCCAAGGAGATCGCCCGCCAGCTGCGCCTGCGGGACCTGGGGGGCGTGATCGTCAATGACTTCATCGACATGCGCAAAGAAAAACACCGGCGCGGCCTCGAACGCGCCATGCGCGATGCACTCAAACGCGATCGGGCCCGCACCAAAATCCTGCGCACCAGCCCCTTCGGCTTGATCGAAATGACCCGGCAACGCATTCGACCCAGCATCAAGCGGAGCATCTACGCGGATTGCCCGTGCTGCAACGGACGCGGCGTCGTGAAGACCGACGAAAGCATGTCCATCGAAGTCGTCCGCATGCTCATGCTCTCCACCCAGCAACCCAACGTCGCCCGCGTCACGGTGCGCGTCAACGACCGGGTCGCCTCCTACCTGAACAACAAGAAACGCAAGGAGATCAGCCAGCTGGAACAGGAGGGCGGCATGGTGGTCCAGATCCTCGGAAGCGAATCGGTGTACCCCGAACACCTCGAGGTCGAATGCCGCGACAAGGAAGGACGTGAACTGAGGCTCCTGTAGTCGCGGCCCCCCGCCGGGTTGCTGGCCGCCAGCCACCCAGCGGCCAGGGCTGACTGCCGAGCGAGCGTCGATCGCAAGGTCCGTTTGCGAACGGGCAGCTGTTAGGCTTACCCATCCGGTGCGTCAGCACGGCTAACAAGTAAGCCGTGACACACTGCCAAAACATGGGGCGCGGCCCTCGACGAATCCCGGCCGATCGGCTACGCTGTAAGGCTTCCTGCAAGACAGTCTCTACGCCGAAGTTACCCGCCCGGGTAACGGACCACGCAGAATCAGGATCGACGTGCCATGTATGCGATTATTGCCGATGGCGGACGCCAATACCGGGTCGAAGAAGGCCAGGAACTCGAGGTCGACTACCGCAAGGTCACCGCAGGTGACCAGATTGAATTCGGCCGCGTACTGGCAGTCTCCACGGAGGAAGGGATGCGGTTCGGCCAACCCCTGGTCGACGGTGCCAAAGTCACGGCAGAGGTCCTCGGCGTGGCCCAAGGCGACAAGGTGTACGTTCAGAAACTGCGGCGCCGCAAGACCTTCCGACGCCGTACCGGACACCGGCAGATGTACACGCGGGTGCGCATCGACAAGATCGCCGTCGCCTGACCGGCGGCCTCGAGTGGCCTCACTCATTAGCCTTGAAACCCCGCACTCACAGCAGCCAGCTCGGCTTGCAGCCGTGGTGATGGCACGCGTATTCCGGCTCCTTTTTTTCGAAAAGTTTTCGGCCGGTCGTCCGCCTGGCCGGCGCGTCGCTTACTTTTCCGTAAACGACACAACAGCCAGCATTTAGGCACACGAACACAGACCCCGTCGGCCACTCAAGGCCCCTACGGTCGCGAACGCAAATCGTTGGTTTGCCAAGACCTACGTGCGATTCGCCGGCCGCTGATTGACGACCCGTTTCAAAACGCTAAACTTGTCCCTCTGTACTAAATGTTGTGGCAGCAGCGTATGCTACTACAATATATTGTAGGCGCAACCTTCACCTTCCTTGCGCGTCTGCAGCGTTTCTCGACTCACAGACATGGTTGGCCTCAGGCCGTTCGCGTATGCGCATTGACGAGCGTTGGTGAAGATCGTGCCTCACGTGGGCTGATACTGTATTTATGTATACTATTCGTCGAGGATTTCGTTTTTCCAGGAAGGCGAATGGAGTACAGAAGGAGCTGAGCCATGGCGAGTGTAGACGTTGAACGTGGTCGGGTGCCGTCAGCATCCAGGAGTGAGCGGACGGGCATAAGTGCTAAGGGGCTGCGGATCGAGTCGTTGTTTTGTCCGCCAGACGTAACAGACCCGGCGGAGACGATGCAGTGGGAGCTGCGCAGTGCGGCGATCAAGGACGAGAGCGGGGGGATCTTGTTTGAGCAGTCGGATTGCGAGGTGCCGCGGGACTGGAGCCAGTTGGCGACGAACGTCGTCGTGAGCAAGTATTTCTACGGTGAAGTGGGGACGCCGCAGCGGGAGCGGAGTGTGCGGCAGCTGGTGCATCGTGTGGTCCGCACGATAGCCGACTGGGGGACGTCGGCCGGCTACTTTGCCAGCGTGGAGGACGGCGAACGGTTCTACCGCGAGCTGTCCTGGCTGTGTCTGCATCAACACGGCTCGTTCAATTCGCCGGTCTGGTTCAACGTCGGCCTGCATCACCAGTACGGCATCACGGGCGACCGCTGCAACTGGCGGTGGGATCCGCAGTCGTGTCAGGCCACGCACACGGACAATCCGTACGAGTATCCGCAGGCCTCGGCCTGTTTCATCCAGAGTGTGGGCGACAACATGGAGGAGATCATGTCGTTGGCCACCAGCGAGGCGATGCTCTTCAAGTTCGGATCGGGGACGGGCACCGATCTCTCGACGATTCGTTCGCATCGCGAGAAGCTGTCGGGCGGGGGCAAGCCATCGGGGCCGCTGTCGTTCATGCGTGTGTACGACCAGATTGCGGCGGTGGTCAAGTCGGGGGGCAAGACGCGGCGGGCTGCCAAGATGCAGTCGCTCAAAGTCTGGCATCCGGACATTCTGGAGTTCATCGAGTGCAAGTGGAAGGAAGAGAAGAAGGCGCACGTGCTCATTGAGAAGGGGGGGTACGAGGCGAACTTCAACGGCGAGGCTTACAGTTCGGTTCTGTTCCAGAACGCCAACCTGTCGGTGCGGGTGACGGACGAGTTCATGGAGACGGTGCAGCAAGGCGGTTCCTGGAGCACGCGTTGGGTCACGAACGAACGGCGTCGGGGGCCGACCTACGAGGCCCGGGATCTGTTGCGGCGGATGGCCGAGTGTGCCTGGCACTGCGGCGATCCGGGGGTGCAATACGACACGACGATCAATCGTTGGCACACCTGCCCGAATTCGGGGCGCATCAACGCCAGCAACCCCTGTTCGGAATACATGTTCCTGGACGATACGGCGTGCAATCTGGCCAGCATCAACCTGCTGAAATTCCGCCAGGCCGACGGGACGTTTGATGTGGCGCGGTTCACGGCGGCCTGCCGGATCTTCTTCATTGCGCAGGAGATTCTGGTGGATCGCGCGAGCTATCCGACGAAGCGGATCGCGGAGAACAGCCACTACTACCGGCCGCTCGGGCTGGGTTACTCGAATCTCGGCTCGCTGATCATGATGAGCGGGCTGCCGTACGACTCGGACGCGGCTTACGGGCTGTGCGGCGCGGTCACGGCACTGCTGCACGGGGCGGCGAACCGGACGAGTGCCGAACTGTCGGCGGCGCTGGGCCCGTTCGAGCGTTTCGCCGAGAACCGGGAGCCGATGTTGCGGGTGATGCAGATGCATCGCGACGCGGTCGAGCAGATCAATGGTGCGTGCCCGCAGTATCTCCAGGACGCGGCGCGGCAGCTGTGGGACGAGGTGGTGGCGGCGGGCCGGCAGCACGGATTCCGCAACGCCCAGGCGACCGTCCTGGCTCCGACCGGCACGATCAGCTTCATGATGGACTGCGACACGACCGGCATCGAGCCGGATATTGCGCTGGTCAAGTACAAGCAGCTGGCGGGGGGCGGTTCGATGAAGATCGTCAACCGCTCGGTGCCCAGCGGCTTGCGGTCGCTGGGTTACAGCGCAGCGCAGGTGCGGGAGATTGAGCAGTACATTGATGCGCACGACACGATCGAAGGTGCGCCGCATCTGAGCGCGGAGCACCTGCCGGTGTTTGACTGCGCGTTCAAGCCGGCGCAGGGCCAGCGCAGTATCAACTGGCGGGCGCACGTGCGGATGATGGCGGCGGCGCAGCCGTTCCTGTCGGGGGCCATCTCCAAGACGGTCAACATGCCGAACGAGACGACGCCCGAGGACATCGCGGACGCCTACCTGTGGGGCTGGCAATCCGGCCTCAAGGCGCTGGCCATCTACCGCGACGGGTCCAAGCAGAGCCAGCCGTTGTCGACCAAGTCGGAGACCGACAAAGCGGCCGACAAGGAGAAGGCGGCGGTGCCGCGGCCCCGCCGCGAACGCCTGCCCGACACGCGGCAGTCGCTGACCCACAAGTTCAACGTCGGCGGGCATGAAGGCTACATCAACGTCGGCCTCTATCCGGACGGACGGCCGGGCGAACTGTTCCTCACGATGGCCAAAGAGGGGAGCACGGTCGGTGGCATGATGGACGCCTTCGGCACCGCCATTTCGATGAGTCTGCAGTACGGCGTGCCGCTCGAGGTGCTGGTCAACAAGTTCTCGCACATGCGTTTCGAACCGATGGGGCATACGGCTAACCCCGACATCCGCATTGCCAAGAGCGTGGTCGACTATATCTTCCGGTGGCTGGGCAATACATTCCTGCCTGGCTATCGCGACGCCAGTATCGGGCTCAATCCGGCCGCGGCGGACGAATCGCGGGGGGACACCAACTCCGGCAACACCGCCTCGCTGCTCGAACCGGCGACGGTCGCGAACCGGAACGCGACCACCAGCGGGCACGGCGCTGTAGACTACGCGGCGCTCGAGCGTGCCGGCGTGGCGATGAAGGTCGATGCGGCCGGGAACCCGCTGTCGTCGCGGAGCGAGCAGTTCGCGCGGTTCCAGAGTGACGCGCCGAGCTGCGAAGTGTGCGGGTCGATCACCGTACGCAACGGCAACTGCTACCTGTGCCACAATTGCGGCAACAGCATGGGTTGTTCATAGCAGAAAGACCACGGCGCCGATGACCACGGCGCCGGCGGCCGCCAGGAGGACGGCCGCACTGCCCATATCGAGTGCATCGCGCAGGTGTGGATTGTAATCGCGATCCACAGCCTGCGCCAGCTGTTCGAGCGCGGTGTTGAGCATCTCGGCTGTCAACACCGCGACGATGCAGAGCAGGACGATACACCATTGCCAGGCCAGCAGGTGGCGCCACAGGCCGGCGGCCAGCACCATCACAGCGCATCCGGCGTGCACCCAGAAGCTCGACTGGCGACGGAAGGCGATCCCGCAACCGCGCAGCGCGTCACCGAACTTGCGCGCCCAACTCCGCGGCTGTCGGGGAAATGGACTGGCCATGCTCGACCTGCTGTGGGATCCCATCCCCGTGCGTGCCTATTCGATACCCATCATGCCGACCGGCGGGATGTGCACGCCGCCCACGCGTCCCAGCCGCCCCCTGGGCAGAAACCGGGGTTCCACGGAGATCGCCGCGCCGACGTTGTCGCGCCCCAGATCCGCATTGAACGTCAGCCGCACCAGCATCGATTCGCCGATGTGCGTGATCGCCAGCCGTTCGCCAATGTTTCCGGTCGGTCCCAAATCATAGGTGCCCGCCAGGTCCATGATCCACTTGTGGCTCAGCCGGTAACTCACCGCGCCGACCAGCAACGTGCTGCTCAGCGGCCCCTCCATGGACGTGATCCCCCCATACACCTGCCCCCGCTGCGGACGACTCAGCGCTGACCCCAGCGATATCATCCGCAACCCGTCCGGGAACAGGTCGGCGTATCCGTCGGACAGGATGGTCACCCGGTCGCCGACATGCCAGAGGAAGTCGTATTCCAGCAGGCCCAGGTATTCGCCGAAGTTGTCGCGATCCGCCCGCGGAAAGAGGGTGCCGTCCACATCCAGGGCAATCCAGTCGACCACCCGCTGCTGTCCGGGCAGTCCGCGCTTGGTCTGCCAGCGCTGGTGGATGCCCAGTCGCGCGGCGGTCACGTCATCGACGGTTTCGAGCGTCGGGGAGGCCACCCAGTTCTGGAGTCCGGCCCGGAACGCAAAGTTGCGCGGATCGCGATACCAGGGAATCGCGCCCAGATATCCCAGGAAGTGTTCCTGCGAGTCGTCGTCCAACGGGTCGTACAGCGGGAACTCGTCGATGTTCCGGCTGGCATCCGCCCAGTACAGATCGGACTGCAGCGTCACCTTGTGGGCCAGGCCGTTGAGGTTGAGCAACATGTTCTGGACCGTGGGGAAAACCCGCCAGAACGGCAGGCTGAGCCGCACGCCGGCCTGGCCGTAGGCCCGCGTGAGGTCCCGCTGTTCGTCGAGCCCCTGGCCCCAGTAGGCAACTTCCCCCAGCGCGTAGGGAACGCATTTGACCGGCCCCAACTGCAACGGCAGGTCCAGTTCGTGGCGCGTCGCGAAGCGGCCCCCTTCGGGCTCCATCGCCGGCTGCTCCCAAGGCAGGTACTGCCAACCCGCCGCGTCCTGCGGATCGGTGGGGGCGTCGAGCACTCCGAACCGCGCATAACTGGCCTGAGAATGCGCGAACCATGTCAAGCGGTCGTTCAGCAGCGAGCGGCCCAGCAGGAAGTGATCTCCGCGCGGCCACCACTCCGTCTGGGACACGTTGTCGTTGAGCGAGAACTGTCCCAGCACGCGCAGCGTCTGGTCTTCCCAGGTGCGTCTCAGCTCCAGACTCGTCACGCGATCAACCCACTCGTCCCACTCCTTTTCGTAGTACTCCTCCAGGAAATTACGGTCGCTGATCCAGCCCAGCTTGCCGATCACCTGCCAGCCTTCCGGCAGATTGTGGCGATGACGCCAATACGCGCGGCCCCGCATGGCCTTCTCCGGCACGACGTGCCGGCGGTTCTCGCCCAGATCGTCAAATCCCGTGTCGTAGATGCCCCAGGCGTCGAACCAGCCGGTCACCGGACCGGGATGCCCCAGCCAGTCGGTCCGATCATAGGAGAAGTTCGTACCCAGCCCCATCCCGCGGTCCCCCAGGTAGTCGGTGCTCAACGACCAGTCGGTGCCGGTGGGCGGGTTCTTGATGCGTAACAGCTGGTACAGGTCCCAGTCGGCCAGGACCTGCACCCCGAAAATATCGTCGTTCTTGACCGAGAAACGCTCCAGATAATAGGACGGCTTACGAAGATCGGTCGCCATGGCCGGCCAGTAGAAGACGGGGAGCCCGCCGATGTACAGAAAGTTGTTGTAGCTCGTCGCCAGCATGCTGTGATCGACGGCCGCTTCCTGGGTCAGCGGGTCCGGCTCCAGCTGCCCGGTCAACGAGTTGATGCGCGGCACCTGCGTGTCCTGGAAGCCAATCTGCTCGGCCTGGAACCAGTACTGGGGCACGCCCATCTGACTGGTCGTGATCGCCGCCCCGTAAGCCTGGAAGAACTGCCGGTTCAGCTGCTGCAACACGTCGGCCTTCAGCCGCACGATGCCCTGATAATCGGGAACCGGCGTGAACACTTCCGCCGCCAGCACGACACCGTATTCGTACGTCGCGTTGTAGTACATCCGGTCGGAGTAGATGAGCCGGTCGCCCTGCCGGAACACAATGTTGCCTTCCATGTACACTTCGATCGGCACATCCGCACCACCGGCGGCTTCGGAACCCTCAGTCGAGAGCGTCTTCAGGCTCGGGCCCCAGAGAACCAGCCGATCCGTCTCGATCACGATCCGGCCGAGGTTGCCAAAACGCGGCGCTTCAACACCTTCGATGACCGCCCGGATCCCGTTGCTGAACACCGTCACCGACTGATGGGGCAACGTGCCCGGAAAGCTCTTGATGTGGATGAGCGCGTTGCTGCGCGGCCCGACTTGCACCCGCTTCTCCGTCGGCATGACCGGCGCCGCAGGGGGCTGCGGCAGGACTTCCGGCGCCGGCTCGGTTACCGGCGGCGGCAACACGGGCGGCTGCAACATGGCCGGCGCCTCGGCAGCGGGAACAGCGGGCGGCAGCACTGACGGCGCAAACACCGGCGGTGCTGGCTGGACAGGCGGCGGCTGAAAAGGTGCCGGCTGCAGAGGCTCTGGCTGAACGGGCGCTGGCTGGATAGGCGCTGGCTGGACAGGTGCTGTGAACTGGGCGAGCTGAACACCGCTCGCCGCCGCGTCCCACGCCTGACGGCCCCGTGCATAGACGGCCGACTGACGGCCCTCAGCTGTCTCGCTCCGAGGTGCACGCACGTCAATTGCGCTGCGGGTGATCAGGCGGCCAAACCACGTGTGATCCCGAATCGACTGAGCAGCGGCACCTGTCGCGGGATGCACGTCACCGTCCCGGCCATAATCCACCGCCGCGGAACCCTCCAGATACACGATCGCCCGACTCACATCACCGCTCCCCGGCGGCGCACGGTCGATCCAGACGACAGCTTCCTCAGCCTGCGCGGCGAACTCGCCCTGGCGAATCACTCCGCGGCGCACGACCCAGGCCTCCACCGCACCCTGCTGCCAGTGTTCGGCAGACGCGCCGTCGATCGTGATCGGCCACTGCGGATCGGGTACCGGCATCTGGATATCGGCCAGCGCCCACGGCGCAGCGCACCACAGTCCGGCCAACACCCAGGCGGCAATTCGCACGATCGAATTACGCCTCACAGGTTGGTGCGGCACCACGGGTCGCCAGCCAACTGCAAAATGTGCGATGTGATGAGACCAGTTCAGGGCACGGCATCCTTGCCATATACGACGCCAACAGTCACCTCATGATTCAGGCGCTGTGACAACGCGAGACGGGTACTCTGAAAAATAGAGCCGCAGGATTATAGAGGTGTCGCCGCTTCGTCGCAAGGCAGCTTTGAAAGCAACACTCGAGGCGCAAAGCATTGCCAGAACACATGTTAGACAAGACAGCCGGAGCCCGCCGAGCGGAGACGCGGGTGCCGCCTCCCCCTGCTGCGGCCTCGGCCCCTGCTCGTGCCTCGTGATCCCGTTCCCGTCCGTGGTTCTTCGCGAACGAGGGCGGAGCGTCTTATTCCCTCGCCTCGTTGCTGCTCCTGGACACCGGCTGGCGGCGGCTGGCGGTATCGCGTCGGATGCCGTCGGCCGCCAGCAGTGCGACGATCGGCATGAGGGGCGCGCGCATCCTGATATTCGACCAGTAGACGGCGTGGACGAGCGTGAAGACGGCGATGCACAGCGCGCCCCATGCCCAGGGGGTACGGAGCAGGTGGCCGCGCAGTCGGTAGGCTTCGACCGCAGCCAGGACGAACACCAGGCCGTACCAGAGCGCGGCCGCCCAGCGCATCGCGGTCGTGGCGCGGGATTCGTGGGGATCGATCTGATGCGCCAGCGGGCTCCACAGCGCGCCCACCCGCACGAGACAGGAATACAGGAACATCGCGGGTTGCTGCCGGATCGTCTGGTGTGCCAGCGCATAGAGGCGACGATCGCTATCGATCTCACTCTCTGCGTGAGCCGGTGGTGCGGCAGCGCCGTCCGGCTGAGTCTGCAGCAGCGGTTCCAGTTCGCGGGCGTCCCAGACGCCGCCTCCGGCCCCGTGCGCAAGGTGCCAGTAGAAGAACGGGTTGTTTGCCAGCAGCAGGGTGTAGCCGCCGTGGGTAGTCGTGACGATGGGTCGTCCGAGCAGGCGCAGGTTGCGTTCGCCCCACGGCAACAGGGTGATGGCCAGCGCGAGTGCGAACACGGCGCTCTGCCGGACGCTCTTCCAGTTCCGTTCGGTCACGACGTAGTAGACGCCGCACAGGCCGGCCCAGATCAGAAAGGTGGGGCGGCAGAGCGCGGCCAGGCCGCTGGCAGCCCCAGCCAGTGCGCCGGCACCAGAGGTCCGGCGCGCGCTCCACTGCGTGAATGCGAGCAGCCCGAGCGTACCCAACAGGGTGGCCAGCGTCTCGGTCATCACTTCGGCAGTCTGGTTGAGCAGGATCGGATCGGCGGCCACCAGGAATGCGGCGAGACCACTCCGCCAGCCGAGTCCCCAGTGCTGGCCGAGGATCCAGACGAGCAGCACGGTGAGCGTTCCCGTCGCGATGTGGATGACGGCCACCGTGGCGGGAGTCACCACTTTGTGGCGGGCGGCGGTCGCCAGCAACAGTGGGTAGACGGGAGGGCGGAACGCAGTCGGCGCGGCGGGCAGATCGGCAGCGCTCCGGCTGTACGCGCCGCGCTGCGCGACGTTCTCGGCGATCAGCCGGTAGGCATCGGGGTCTGCGCTGAGTCGTTCCCAGCGTACCAGCACAGCGCCGGTGCGCAGCGCGAGGGCCAGCGCCAGCAGCGACAGCAGCACTACAACGGAGCTGGTGGTGGTCCGGTGGGGCCGCGTTCGGTCCTGCATGGTGCCTGCCATTTCGTCACTGCTGCAGCGCGAACAGAATGATGTTGGTGCCCAGCCTGGCCGCGTCCTCTTTGATGTATCCCTTGCACTGCATCGCGGAACTGCTCTCCAGCGCGCAGCTGATGTCGTAGGGTGAGAACACGACCGCATAGCGGTCGTCGATCTGGAGTCCTTCGAGCATTGGCGCAGTCCGCGTGCTGCGGGCTTCCAGCCGTTCGCCCTCCGGCGCCAGCAGCGGATCGTTGATGGTTACGCGGCTCAGATCGAACCCGCTGAAGTCGTCGGAGAAGAGCGGGTGGTTCGGCGGGATCGGCTGGAGCTTCTGATCGGGAAAGATCGCCTCCAGCTCCTGGCGGAAGGCCTTTGCGAAGTCTGGACTGGCGCAGATCGCGTCGGCGAAGATGAATCCGCCGTGGGCGACATAGTCTGCCAGCGCCTTGCGCTCGGCGGCATTCCAGCGGAAGCTGCGCCGGCCGTGCACAAACAGGATCGGGTACTCGAACAGATCGCTGGCGGTCGCGGAGACCAGGCGGTGTTCGGTCAGCGCGCGCAGCTCCACTTCCTGCCGCACATACTGCATCAGGTTTGCCAGCGCGTGGGGCGCGTCGTCGCTGCCCCCTCCGTGCTGCAGCTTGGGGATCACCAGCACATCGCGGGATCCGGGTGTCACCGAGCCATCCTCGACAGCGACATTGGGGCGGTCGAGTTTCTCTTTCAGGGTGCGATTGGTGGCATAGGCCACCACATTCTGGCCGATCTGCACGCGTGCTTCGATCGCCTTCCGAACGTCGTCCGGCGCGTTGAGCTCGCGCCCTTCGGCGCTGAGTTCCCAGTAACACGACAGATTCGTCGGGCAGTACACCACGCTCGTGCGGCAGCAGGCATCGACGCCGTAGAGTTCCTTGATGTAGGCGGGATCGACTTTGGCTTCGGCGAACCATACGGGATGATCGGGTGGCAGCAGGCGGAACCCGGATTCGGGAAACAGCTCTTTCATGAGCTGGCGGAAGGAGGCATCGAAGGCCTGCCCATCGCATCCGTCGCCGTCACAGGCTTCGGCAAAAATGAACCCTCCCTGTTCCACATATCTGCGCAGCTGCTCCCGCTGCTCCCGCGTCAGCGTCAGAGGCTGCCGACCGCTCAAGAACAGCACTGGCGTTTCGAGCATGTCTCCGACCGTAGCGGCCCGCAGGTCGATCGTCTGCCAGCTGAGTTCGCGCAGCCACGCGCGTTCGATGTGGCGGGTGAGGTTGGGAACGCCGCCGGGGTGGAGGTCCCATTCCCGCCCATCTTCGTATTGGGCTTTGGCAATCACCACCGGCCGGCGCCCTTTGGAAAGGAACAGCAACGCGAACGACGTGGCGACCAGCGCATTGCTTTCGGATGTACCGACTCCGCGCCAGCTGCCGCCGATCTGGTCCTGTTCGTTCACCAGCAACTCGGCCCCCTCCCGGTACCAGTCGTGTCCGCCGATGAACCGGCGCCCGGTCAACCGACCGGTTCGTTCCAGGGCGTAGAGGTAGTACAGCAGGTAGGATCGGCTGCCCGGGTTGGCGTGCACGCTGAAGTGTCTTCCGAGCCAGGACAGGCCGCGTTCCACGCTGGTATCCGGGTCGCTTTCCCCGCAGCACGATACGCTGCCGTTGTCGCCGATCCTGGCGCTGCCCGAGCTGAGTCGGCCGCTGGCGATCACCACCGAACAGACGCCGGCACACGTCATGCTGCCGGTCGACGCCTCGCGGGGAGTGTAACCCCACGCACCGTCTTCTTTCTGCGTCTGCTGCCAGTGCTCCAGCGCCAGCCGCCAGGTGGCCGGATTGACCTGCACGCCCACCCGGTCGGCTTCGTTGAGCGCCAGCAGGGCGAACTGCGTATTGGAGTTGTCGCCGGCATAGAGGTTGTCTCCGGGCGCTCGCAACGAGTAGGTCCACATCCCTTTGCGGCCACGGGCTGAACTGGTGGCATCGGTCAGTTGCGCGGCCTCAAGCCATTTGACATTCCCGCGAATCGTGAGCAGATCTTTCCTGGGTTCCGCCGCGCACAGCACCATGGTGCGCAGCGCGACGGAGTAGGTCATATCGGGCGCATTGAAGCTGCGGATGTAGTCGAGCGCTTTGACCATGGCCGGGTCGTCGACAGTCACTCCGGCGTTGAGCAGCGCCAGGGTGC
This sequence comes from Planctomycetaceae bacterium, assembly GCA_012729315.1. Lineage (GTDB taxonomy): Bacteria > Planctomycetota > Planctomycetia > Pirellulales > Pirellulaceae > JAAYDI01. Next base: position 11,703 of record JAAYDI010000190.1, on the reverse strand, counting down.
ACAGCGCCGAGAGCCCGCCAGGCTGCGCGGGATGCTCCGACCATCCGCCGCGCACCTTGTCCTGATTCTCCTTCAGGAACTTGACTCCCTGTTCAATCGCCTGCCGCACGTCCCGATCCGTGACTTCGCCCACTACGGGGGCACCGGCCAGTGCGATCGCTACGGTCGCCATGACCGCAACTTGGATTCCGCGCTTCATAACGGCTTTCCCTCTCCCGGACTCACCCCCGTCGTCACAAATATCTTAGGATTCCAGAGTTAGGGCGGCAACACGGATCGCCAAGCATTGCTGGCCGCCAGTACGAGCGATAGAATCTACGACTTCCAACCTAAGGGGTGTTTTGAGAAAGCAGCAGGGTCGTGTCCACGAAACAAAGAAATCTGGGTGAGATCCTCCAGGAGTTCAGCCAGCACCGGATCGTGATGCAGCAGGAGCTGCAGAAGATCATCATCGGCCAGAACGAGGTGATCGAGCAGTTGTTTGCGGCGATCTTCACGCGCGGCCACTGCCTGCTCGAAGGCGTGCCCGGCCTGGCCAAGACCTTGATGGTCAGCACCCTGGCCCAGATTCTCGACGTCGGCTTCAAACGCATCCAGTTCACGCCGGACTTGATGCCCTCCGACATTACGGGCACCAACGTGCTGGAGGAGGACGAGCGGGGCAAGCGCGTCTTCCGGTTCATGGAGGGCCCCATTTTCACCAACATCCTGCTGGCGGACGAAATCAACCGGACCCCTCCCAAGACCCAAGCGGCCCTGCTGCAGGCGATGCAGGAACGGGAAGTGTCGGTGGGGCGCCAGACGTACGAATTACCCGACCCGTTCTTCACGATTGCCACCCAGAACCCGATCGAGCAGGAGGGGACCTACCCGCTGCCGGAAGCGCAGCTCGACCGGTTCATGTTCAACATCAAGGTCGGCTATCCGACCGCGGAGGAAGAGGAGAAGATTCTGTCGGTGGGCAGCCGCAACGAGAAGACCGAGGTGCGCAAGGTGCTCTCTGGCCGGGCCATTGTGAACCTCCAGAAGCTGGTCAGCTCGGTGGCGGTGAGCGAGTACATTGTCAAGTACGTGTCGCGGCTGGTGCGTGCCACGCGCCCGCGGGACGAGACGGCACCGGAGTTCGTGCGCGACCTGGTGGATTGGGGTGCCGGGCCACGCGCCGGCCTGTTCCTGATCAACGGCGGCAAGGCCCTGGCGGCCATGGACGGGCGGTTCTCGGTGGCCATCGCCGACATCCGCCGCATCGCCATCCCCGTGTTGCGCCATCGCGTGAGCACCAATTTCCAGGCGCAGGCCGAAGGCATGACGACCGAAGATCTGATCCTGCGCCTGCTGGACGAAGTCCCCGAACCGGAAGTGCCCAAGTTCGCTGAACCGACCCGACGGCGGCCGTAGCACACATCTGGGGGAGCGCCCGACTGGCGCGTACGGATCGCCATGTCATCGGTTGAGAAATACCTGAAGCCGGAAGTCATCAACCAGATCAAGCGGCTGGATCTGCGCGCGCAGTTCGTGGTCCGCGGCTTCCTGCAGGGTCTGCACGCCAGCCCGTTTCAGGGCTTCTCGGTGGAGTTCAGCGAGCACCGGAAATACACCGCCGGGGACGATCCCAAGGACATCGACTGGCTGGTCTTCGCCAAGACCGACAAGTTCTATGTGAAGAAATTCGAGGCCGAAACCAACATCACGGGCTACCTGGTGATGGACCTCAGCCGTTCGATGGGCTATACGTATCGCCAGGACCTGTCGAAATTCGACTATGCCATCTGCCTGGCGGCATCCTTGTGCTACCTGATGATTCACCAGCAGGACCCGGTGGGTCTGATCACGTTTGACCAGCGGGTGCGGGACAGCCTGGCGCCGCGATCCAAGCGGGCACACCTGGGGAACCTGCTGTCCCATCTGTCGCGGCTGCAGCCGGCCGGTGAAACGGATGTGGCGCACAGCCTGATCCAGATCGCTGCCATGCTGCGGCACCACAGTCTGGTCATGATCTTCTCCGACCTGCTGGTGGACACGGAGCCGGTGATTCGTGCGCTGCGCCAGCTGCGGCATGGCGGCCACGACGTGATCCTGTTTCACGTGCTGGACGAAGCCGAGGTTCAGTTCCCCTTCCAGGGCACGGTGGAGCTGGAGGATCCGGAGACACAGCAGCGGGTGCGGCTGGATGCCGACCATTTCCGGCGCGACTATCTGCAGGAGGTGGAGGCGTTTCGTGAGACTTACCGCCGCGCATGTTTCCAGAGCGGCATTGACTATGTACCGCTCGACACGAGCATGCCGTTCGACAAGGCGCTGTTGGAGTATCTGCTGAGCCGGCAGGCGCGCTTCTAGCGCAATGGCCGCTGGCGAAACTGCGCGCGATGTGGCAATGGAAGAGGATGGAGAGAGAGCGTCCAACGCAATGAGTCGACTGTCATGGCGTTTGTGAACCTGTCACTGGTGCTCGGTACGATGCTGGTCGGCATCCCGATCGTGTTGCACCTGGTGATGCGCCAGCAGCCCAAACGGATGGTGTTCCCGGCCGTGCGTTTCGTCCAGCGGCGGCAGGAGTCCAATCGCCGGACGCTGCGCCTGAGGCACTGGCTGCTCCTGCTGCTCCGCTGCCTCGCCGTGGCCCTGGCCGCGTTGGCGCTGGCGCGCCCGAGCGTGAGTTCCAACCTGTTCGGCAACTGGATCATCATCGCGGCGCTGACGCTGCTCGTGCTGCTGATCGGCGTCCTGCTGCTGGCCGGTATCCTCACGCGACAGGGGCGTCTGCTCCTGACCAGTCTGGGCGTCGTCGGCGCCGTCGCGTGCGCGGGGCTGCTCACCATGCTCATCGGCACCCTGCGGCAGAGCGATACGTCGCTGATCGGCGATCGTCAGACGCCGGTGGCGGCTGTCATGGTGTTCGATTCGTCCCCCCGCATGCAGTACCGCCACGCGAATCGTACACGGTTGGAACAGGCGCAGACGATTGCCGACTCGGTCGTCCGGCAGCTGCCTCCTGACAGCCAGATTGCCGTCCTGGACTCCCGCGCGATTGCCCCGGTGTTTTCCCTCGACCTGGCTGCCGCCCGCAAGACCATCGAGCGGGTGCGGCCCACCGGCGTGCCTCGGTCACTTGACCAGCTGCTGACCACCGCGCTGCAGGTGCTGGATCCGAACAGTCTCAAACGCAAGGAAATCTACGTCTACACCGACCTCACGGCGGCGGCGTGGGAGCTGGACGACACCGCGCGGCTGCAGGCCCAGTTCGCACAGGCGGCCGAGGTCGCCTTGTTCTTGATTGACGTGGGTGTCGAGCAGCCCCGGAACGTCGCGCTCGGGACCGTGCAGTTGTCGGCCGAGACCATGCCGGAGAACAGCGATCTGGTGATCCGCACAACGGTATCGATGACGGGGCACGCCGCGGCGGGCGACGCGGAGGAGACGGCGGTGGAGCTGTGGGTGGAAGACTACGACCCTACCCTCCCGATTCTGCGCGAACGTGAAGTGGTGCTCCCCACCGCGCGTGTACTGAACCGCCACGAAGTCGCGCTGAGTGGAAACGACTCGGAGACGGTCGAGTTCTCGGTGCGCGGCCTGACCAAGGGGACGCGGCACGCCGAACTGCGCCTGGTGAGGCAGGATGCCCTGCCCATCGATGATCGGCGGTATCTGACCGTCACGGTCTGCGATCCGTGGTTCGTGCTCGTCGTGGCGCCCAGCGATGTCGATACGTCGGCGCTGGTCGAGGCGATCGCGCCGTATCAGTACCGTCTGGAGAACCGCGCGACGTACGTCTGCAAGACCATCACTCCCGAGGAGCTGGTCAACCACGATCTGGCCGAGTATGCGGCGGTGGCCATCCTGGACCCGCCGCCGTTGAGCGGCAGCAGTTGGGGACAGCTGGGCACGTATGTGCGCGACGGCGGCCAGCTGGCCCTGTTCCTCGGCCATCACGCCGGCGATGCGAGTGCCTTCAATTCGGCGGACGCCCAGGAACTGCTGCCCGGCAGATTAGGGCGCCAGTACCGTGTGGCAGGGCGCGACGAGTATCTGGCGCCTCACGGCTATGAGCACCCGATTCTGCGGCCGCTGCGTTCCATCGCCACTTCGGTGCCGTGGGGAGACTTCCCCGTCTTCCGCTATTGGAGCCTGCCGGAGCTGGCCAACGATGCCGTGGTCGTCCTGCGGTTTGGTAATCAGCACCCGGCCCTCCTCGAACGTCGCGTGGGACACGGCACGGTGCTGACCATGACCACTCCCATCACCGAACGCGAGCGTCCTGCCGGGCGGCAGGCCTGGAACGAACTGGCTGGCCCAGGCGACTGGCCGCGCTTCATCCTGGTCAACGAGATCATGCGGTACCTGACCCAGCACGACGCCGGGCGGTACAACTATACGGCCGGACAGGACATTGCGCTGGCGAACCATCCGGACCAGGACCCCAGCCGCTACCTGCTGTTCACACCCGGCGGGGAAACGCAGCCCGTTCAGGCGCGCGACGACAAGGTGACGATCAGCACGGCCGAGGTACCCGGAGTCTATCGCCTCAAGGGGGAGCGGGATGGGCCGGTGACGCGCGGATTCGCGGTCAATCTGCCGGCCAGCGCCAGTCGGCTCGAACGGACGACGCGTGAGCAACTGGACGCCGTGCTGGGAGCCGACCGGTATCAACTGGCGGTCAATCAGGAACAGCTGGTGCGCGAGCAGGGCCGCCAGCGCGAGGGGCGGGAGTTCTTCCCGTTTCTGGTCGTGCTGGTCACCGTGACTCTGATCCTGGAGCAGCTGCTGGCCAACCGATTCTATCGCGACACGGACACCGGCGCATCATGATGAACTGGTCTTTCCAACCCATCCTCAACAGCTACTGGGCGGTCGCGGTGCTCGCCCTGGGGCTGGTTCTTGCGCTGTGGGTGAGGCCATCGTATCGCCAGCTGTCCGCCGCGCGGCGGCGCGCGCTGCTGGCCCTGCGATGCCTGCTGACGCTGCTCGTGATCCTGCTCATGCTGCGCCCGACACACGTCAGCACGCAGTCCAAATCCCAATCCGCCGCGCTGCTGGTGCTGTTCGATCAAACGCGCAGCATGCAGCTGCCCAACGCCTCGGGCGACATCTCGCGTTGGGAGGCACAGTGCAACACGCTGACCCAGATCCAGCCGCTGCTGGCAGATCTGAACCGCGACCTGGAGGTCAAGGTGTATGCCTACGACGCCGGAATTCGCTCCCAGGTGTGGCAGGACCAACGACTCCAAATGCCCACCGCAGCGGAAGGGGAGCAGACCGATATCGGCACGAGCCTGCATCAGGCGATCGAACAGGAGCTGGGCAAGCGGCTGGTGGGGGTCATCCTCCTGGGCGATGGGACGCAGACCGCCTTCCAGCCGGAAGTGGAGATCTACGATGCGGCGCGGGAACTGGGGAACCGGGGCTATCCGCTCTACACCGTGTCCTACGGACCCGCCGGCGATGGCACCCAATCGCGTGACGTCGCCGTGGAAAATCTCCCGGAACAGTACACCGTGTTCGTCAAGAACGAGCTGCCGGTGCGGGGGCTGATCCGCGTACGCGGTTATACCAACCAGGAGATCCTCGTCACACTGACCGTCGAAGATGACTCTGGTACCCGGCAGGATGTCGGGCAGGCGCGTGTGCAGGCCAGCCAGGACAACCAGCAGCTCGACGTGAATTTCTCGTACGTCCCCCCACGGCCCGGCCAGTATCGGCTGATAGTCAAGGCCGCGGAGCAGCCGGGTGAGCTGGTGACGAAGAACAACCAGTTGTCTGCCTTTCTCACGGTGCTGGAAGGCGGGCTCCGCGTGCTCTATCTGGAAGGTGAGCCACGCCAGGAACAGAAGTTCATCCGCTGGGCCCTCGACGCCTCGCCGGACATCGACCTGGATTTCCAGTGGTTCCCCAGCCGGTTGCGCGATTCGTGGCCTGTGCCGCTGGGGGACACGTTCACGGAGGGCAATTTCGACGCCTACATCCTGGGCGACTGTGACAGCCTGGCACTGGGCGACGAGAACCTCCAGCAGTTGGCCGCCGAGGTGGATCGCGGTAAAGGTCTGATCGCGCTGGGAGGCTATCACAGCTTCGACCCCGGCGGGTACCGGAACACCCCGCTGGCCGATGTGCTGCCGGTCGACATGGATCGGTTCGCGCGGCAGGACTTCGGACAGCCGGATGTCGCGCGCTGGCACGTTCCCGGACCGCTCGTCATGCTGCCCGCGCGCGACCACCCCGTGACGATGCTGGCCGCCCCGGCTGAGAACGAACAGGTCTGGCGCGGGCTCAAACCGCTCAAAGGCGCCAATCGCTGGGCGGGGGTCAAGGACGTGCCGGGTATCCAGTTGCTGGCCCAGAGCCCGGACGGCGTACCGCTGCTGGTGGCCGGCGAATTCGGTGGCGGTCGCGTGCTGGCCTTCGCGGGCGATTCGACATGGCAATGGTGGCGGCAGGGTCAGAGCGCGGTGCACCGCCGCTTCTGGCGGCAGATCGTGTTGTGGCTGGCGCGGCGCGACGATCTCACACGCCACGACGTGTGGGTCGATCTGCCACAGCGCCGCTTCTCGGCCGGCAGCCGCGTCGCCTTCACGGCCGGTGCGCGCACTGCCATGGGGGACGCGATTGCCGACGCAGTATTGACCGCCTCGCTGCGGGGACCCGACGGTTCGACAACACCTCTGCGTCTGTCGCGTCAGGCGGCCGACTACGCCGGCACCATCGACCGGCTCACCCGCACGGGAGACTACCAGATTGATGTCACTGCCGTGGACAGCGCCGGCCAATCGCTGGGCACGGCCACGGCCCATTTCGAGGTCCTGGACCAGGATGTGGAATTCGCCAACCCGGCGGCAGACCCCGATCAGATGGCCCACCTGGCCGACCTGACGCGCGATGCCGGCGGGCGGGCGGTGGCACCGGAACAGCTCGCCGCACTGCTGGACGAGATCAAGCAGAACCCGCCCGAGCTCGTCGAAGAGGTGCTGACCCGGTGGCAACTGGCCGACACCACGTGGGATGCCTGGTCGGTTCTGGGCGTCTTCGTGGGACTGCTGACTCTGGAGTGGTTCCTCCGCAAACGCTGGGGGCTGGTGTGACCTGTACCGGCCTTGGGCCACCGCGCCCAACTGCGCCACGTTCCACGGCGCCGCACCCGACTGTGCCGCTCCGACGTTTCTAGCGCGCGCTGAGGTGCGGATGGCCCGGCCACGCCGAAAACGGCGGACCGGCGGGAAATCGGCCGGACTCTGGCGTCATAATAGTGGATGCAGTGGTTGTCCCATCTGATCCCGGCCAGGATGTGGTGGTCCATGCGCGAGTCGATTGACCCGGTATTGCTTGAGCAATTGATCTGCGAGCACGGGGCTGCGCTGGAACTGTATGCCGCACAGTGGACAACCATGCCGGACGACTGTGTGCAGGAGGCGTTTGTGAAGCTCGCTGGCCAGCACCCTGTCCCCGACCAGCCGGTGGCGTGGCTCTATCGCGTGGTGCGTAATCGCGCGATCAGCGTGCGGCGGTCCCAGGAGCGCCGGCGGCAGCGTGAATCGCAGGTGGCGGCCCAGCGTCCGGAGTGGTTCACGGCGTCGCGGTGGTCGGCCGACGAGTTGCAGGAGGTGACGGCGGCACTGCGCGCGATCAAGTTCGAGTGGCGGGAGGTAATCATTGCGAGGATCTGGGGCGGCCTATCGTTTGAGCAGATCGCGCAGGTGATGGACGTATCCACAAGTACAGCACACCGGCACTACCAGGCCGGTCTCGCCAGGCTGCGGGAAAGGTTGGGAGTCTCATGGAACCGCAATTCCACGTCAACGACGAGGTGAGCGCCCTGGAACGTGCGCTCAGGGAACTCGTTCCGGCTCCAGCACGGCTGGACGTGGCACAGACCATGTTCCGGGCCGGGCAGGCTGCCGCCAGCCGCTCATCCCCCTGGCGGCGCGTCTGGCCCGCGACCACCGCCGTCTTCGCGCTCGTGTCCCTGGCGCTGGCCACGCTGTTGGCGCTCCCGAAATCGCCACGAATCGTGTACGTGCCGGTGGGCGCCGCGACGGAGGATGCCCGCGTCCCGCCGTCTGCCATGCTCGCCACAGACGGCGCTGCGGGCGCTGGGCACGCGCTGCCGGCAAGCCCGACCGGGGAACAGGCCGAGATGGCCCGGTCAGACATGTACGCGCCGAGCTCGTTCGGCTATCTGCGTTCGCGTGCCCTGGCACTGAACGATTGTTGGGACACCGCTCCGGCTGTTTCGCCACATGCGCCGATCCCGGCGCCGCGTTCGGGAGACTGGCGCGCCATGGTCGGGGACCAGGGCGCGCTGGAGCCGTTGCGACCGTTCGATTCATATCTCCCGTTGGACTGGACCCGCCTGTTGAACATACGAGGTTCCTGATCATGATGCACAATCTTCTTGCGACGCGCGTCGCGATACTGTTGGCAGTCTGCGCCTTCTGCAGCACTGGATATCCTGCGGGTGCCCTGGAAACGGGCACCTCTCCCCAGGGCGGCGCCGACGCGATGCCTGTTGTCCCCCTTTCGTCGGTCCCGCAGGTGGAGCCCGTTCCACCCCTGACGTACCAGTTGGTCCCCAGCTACAGCCAGCTCACGCCGGGCAACGCCGCGACCAACTACTACCGCGCAATCGTGATGCTGCCGCACGACGAACAACATCAGTTTGACGAACAACAGTTCCAGTGGCTGGAGGTACCGCTGGCGGAATTTCCCCGGGACGAAGCCCGCAAGTGGCTCAAGGCGTACGGCAATGCGCTGAACGAAGTACACACCGCGACCTGCCACGAGGATTGCGACTGGGGTTATCGCCTACGGGAGCTGGAGGGGTTGGAGATCGTTTCCTTCCTGCTGCCGGAATTGGCGGAGGTGCGGACGATCGCCCGGGTCCTGCGGCTCCAGTCCCGCGTGGAGATCGCCGACGGCCGGTTCGAGGATGCCTTGCGGACCATCACCACCGGGTACCGGCTCGGCGAGAACGTCGCTCGGACCCCCATCCTCGTCAGCGCCCTGGTGGGGGTGGCCATTATCGGGCAGATGAATGCGTCCGTGCTGGATTGGATTGAGGCAGGCGGGCCCAACCTGTACTGGGCGCTGGCCGGCTTGCCGGACCCCCTGGTCGACGTTCGTCTGGCGGTGCAGCAGGAGTCGTACTTGCCGGTGCAGATCTGCCCGATTCTCGATGATCCAGAGCATGCGACGCACACGGCCGAGGAGTGGCGGCGGCTTCTGGGCCAGTCGATCCAACAGCTTGAGCAAATGACGAATTCGGGCAACGAATCATCGCACCTGCGGTCCGAGACCATAGCTACCGGACTGCTCCTGGTCGGCTATTCCACTGCGAAACAGGAGTTGATCGACAGCGGCATGGACGCGGCGCAGGTAGAAGCGATGCCCGTCGCACAGGTGGTCGCCATTCTATCGGCACGCGCCTACCAGACAACATATCAGGAGCTGATGAAATGGACGCTACTCCCATATTGGCAATCGTATCGCCAGATGCGGGCCACATCAGCTGACCTGCGGCGCCGAGGTCTCCTGGGCACGACGTCACACCAACCGGTGTTGCCGGTGGCGAACCTGCTGATGCCCGCCGTCGACTTGGCCGTCTTCGCTCCGGTGCGGATGCAGCGGGAGATTGCCGCCCTGCAGACCATCGAAGCGCTGCGGATGTTCGCTGCCAGCCACGACGGCCAGTTCCCGCAGTCACTCGAGCAACTGCAGCAGTGCCCTGCCCCGTGGGACCCCGTGACCGGCACGTTCATCGACTATCGGCTGCAGGACGGCGCCGCCGTTCTGACGCTGCCGCCGCCCGAGGGCCAGTCGCCGCGGAACGAGGGCAAGCGTTACGAGTTGCGATTCCGGCAGCCCAGCGGCCAGTAAAGGCCAGACTGGTTTTCACGACAGCAGATCTTCATAGCCGAGCGCCACTGGATGTGCCATCACAGAATCCAAACACCCTCCTCATGACAAGGTAGATACGTATGCACTGTCTCATTCGAAACTGTCTCGTCACCGGGCTGCTCTCCGGACTGCTCATCATCTGTGCCGTTGCCCGCGCGGCGGATTCCCCGTTCCATGTGATCCTGCCGTACGTCGACGGTCAGACGTTCCTGATCGGCCGGTTGGACGTGCAGCAACTGCCACTGCGCGATCTCAAGTCGCGGCTGCAGCAACTGCTGGCGCAGATCACGGACGATCCCAGCGTCTTGCCACAAAACATCGCCTCGGCAGTGGACAACGCGATACGGCTGCGCGACCGATTCCTGGAGGTCGGCGGACAGGATCTGTTTGTGATCGCCAGTGCGGCGGACATCCCGCAGTTATTCCCATTCCTCGTGGTGACCGTCAGCGATCCGCAGAAGGCCGGCGATCTGGAAGCCCTGCTGAATGAGCTGAACGACCTGCTGGGCGACGCTTGGTCGGTCCAGCGGGCTGGTGATCGCGTGTTTCTGGTCGGATTGCCACGCACGCTCGAGCGGCTCACCAGTCCGCAGACCGCCGCGCGGCCCGAGTTGTTGGCAGCCGCAGATGCTACCGCCGCGGTCTCCGCACCAATCCAGCTGTTGCTGGTACCGAGCGCGGATCAGCATCGCGTGCTCAAGGAAACCCTGCCCAAGTTCCCGCCCCCGTGGCAAGAGGTAACTGGCCCGACGTTGAGCGACGGCATGCAGTGGGGCATGCTGACGGTGACGGCCGCTCCACACATCCAGGTCCGGCTGGTCTTTCAGTCCCGTGATGCGGCAGCGGCGGAAGCCTTCGCACACATGCTGGACACGTCGCTCGATGCCTTGGTTCAGTTGCCGTTCGTGCAGCAGGCGGTGCCGGAAGTCGGTGCCCTGCGCAAGCTCATCGCCCCCTCCGTCGCCGGCGCGCAGGTCAGCCTGGCTGTAATTGAGGATGCAGCGACCCTGCAGGCCCTGTCCAAACCGGTGGCGGCAGTGATCGATACCCTGCGCGTCAAGTCCGTCAATAACTTCAAACAGATCGGTCTGGCGATGCACAATTACCACGACGTGTATAAGGGATTCCCTTCGGCCGCCAGCTTCGATGCAGCAGGGAAACCGCTGCTGAGTTGGCGTGTACACCTCTTGCCCTTCCTGGATCAGGTAGACCTCTACAGGCAGTTCCACCTGGATGAACCGTGGGACAGTGAACATAACCAGAAGCTCATCGCGCTGATGCCCCCGGTGTTCGCCGATCCCGCCGCATCACTCCAGCCCGGCATGACAACCTACCTCGTCCCGATCGGTGAAGGTACCGTCTTCGGCACCGGAGAGTCGCTCAAGCTGAATGAGATCCGCGACGGAACATCCAACACCATCATGGTCGTGAACGTCATGCCTGACCGGGCCGTCGTTTGGACGAAGCCCGCAGATCTCGCCGTGACCGAAGCGGCACCTCTCACGGGGCTGATCAGCGACTCCCGGCAGGAGTTTGAAGTACTCCTCTGTGACGGGAGCGTGCGTGTGCTGAACAACACCCTCGATCCCAGGATCCTATGGCTGATGTTCCACGCGAACGACGGGAAACCCCAGCCCTGACATGCCCCGGGGCCGCGCAATCCAGGTTTGGTCTTGTCCCAGCAGCTGACGTGGGACGGTGAAAGGCTCGGTCATTCCGAGCCGGTTGTAGTGGACAAATCCATGCCATGGATGGGCCCATTCGCATGGACTGCCTACCTCCTCACCGTGCAGCAGCAGCGGTTACATCCCGCAATTG
>JAAYDI010000189.1 GCA_012729315.1 Planctomycetaceae bacterium | reverse complement strand
TCGATTTCCTGGGGCGTTGCCCCAGGCTACGTTGATAGTGGCCTTCGGCCAATTGCGGGATGTAACCGCTGCATGGTGAGGAGGTAGGCAGTCCATGCGAATGGGCCCATCCATGGCATGGATTTGTTCACTACAACCGGCTCAGAATGACCGAGCCTTTCACCGTCCCAGGCTGTTGGGCTCGCCGGTCCGCTCCGTCTGCACGGCTAACAAGTAAGCTGCCACACGGTCCCCGAATTCCGCCCTCCCTTGACGTTCTTGGGGCGGGACGCAATAAAGTTACTGGTCCGGTTTCCTTCAGGGGGGGCTGCGCCGGGCCGTGTTTCCCTGCGGATCTCACGCGGCACCCTCGTCGACAGCCTCCCGTCCGGGTTCGGATCGCGCGTGAGCGGACCGGGGGGGGGCCAGGAGTCAAGACACGATGTTTCCACAGGTCGATCCGATTCCATTGCCGGCGCCGGTGTGGCTCTTCAAGGTGCTTGAGGTGCTGACGACCTCGCTGCATTTTGCTGCCGTGCAGCTGTTGCTGGGGGGGTTGATTGTCAGCGCGGTGTGGGCGTTTTTCGGGCGGGGTGAGCGCCGCGTGGCGATGCGCGATGCGGCGGGGAGTGTGGCCACGCGGCTGCCGATTTTGATGGTCTACGTGATCAACTTCGGTGTGCCCCCGCTGCTGTTCGCGCAGGTCCTTTACGGGCGGGCGATTTACACGAGCAGCGTGCTGATCGGCGCCGCGTGGATTTCCGTGATTTTCCTGCTCATGCTGGTTTACAGCCTGCTGTATGTGATGGCGGCCCGGGCACGGCGGCGGCAGGCGTGGTCCTGGGTCGCGCTGGCCGCGCTGGGCGTGGCCGGCCTGATCGCGCTGATCTACGCGTCGAACATGACGCTGATGATTCGACCGCAGGTGTGGGTGGAGATGTATCGCAGCAATCCGTGGGGGCTGCGTCTCAACGGCGGCGACCCGACGGTCTGGCCGCGCTGGCTGTTCATGCTGGCCGGCGGGGTCGGCACCTGCGGAGCCGGTCTGCTGTTGCTGTGCCTCGTCCCGACCCTCACGGCCGCGGCGTCCACCACGTTGCGGACCGGGGCCTGGCGGCTGCTGGCCGGCGGGGTTGTGGCGCAGGTCCTGTGTGGCTGCTGGGTGCTCGCGGCGCAGCCCGCGCCGGTGCGGGACCTGCTGCGCCAGCACGTCCTGTACGTCGCCTGCCTGGTGCTGTGGCTGGTCGTGGCGGCCACGCTCCTGACCCTGGCCCTGCGCGGGCGGCGCGTGGCGACCGCGCCAAGCTGGCGGTGGGCCGGCATGCACGCTGGCCTGGCATTCCTGCTGATCGCCCTCGCCACGCTGGTACGCGGCGGGATTCGGGACCTCACGCTGCTTGCGAACGGGCTGGACGTGTGGGACCGGCAGGTGGTGTCAAACTGGTTCGTCACCAGCGTGTTTCTCGTGTTTTTTCTGGCCGGTCTGGCCGTAATCGGCTGGTTGCTGACGATCGTGGCGCGAGCCCGGAAGATGGAAGAGCGATATGGCTGAGTCGAGAGATCGTGGCGGGGATGGGAACCCGGTGCCGGAGTCGGAGCCGGAGGTCAGTGTGGGACGCCGTTGCCTGGTCGGCGCGACGATGGGGTTGTTTGGAGTCGGATACGCGGGCGCGATCGGGTATCCGATGTATCGCTACTTGCATGCACCGGTGGAACGCGCGGCGCTGGCCGCTCAAGTGACCGAAGTCAGCCCGCAGGGCGCGCAGGATATTCCGCCGGGCCAGGCCATGGGGTTCATGTTCGGCAGCCGGCCGGCCGTCCTGATCCACCATGCCGACGGCCAGTGGAGTGCCTTTGACGCCGTCTGCACGCACCTGAGCTGCACGGTGAAATACGAACCGGAGAACGACCGGATATTCTGTGCGTGTCACCTGGGCACGTATGACCCGCGGAGCGGCGAACCGACGTCCGGGCCGCCCCCCCGCGCGCTCACTAAATTCGTCGTGAAGGAGAAGGATGGTGCGATCGTCGTCTCCCGCAATTGAGCGAACCTGGGGTGCTCGACTCTGGGATTTCTGTGACCAGCGTCTGGGACTGGCAGAACTCGTTGAGCTGGCCCGTCACAAGCTCGTGCCACAGCATCCTCACGCGGTCTGGTACTACCTGGGGGGCATCTCGCTGTTCTTCTTCCTAGTGCAGATCGTCACCGGCATCCTGCTGCTGGTCTACTTCCGTCCCGGGCCTGAAGCGTACGACTCGGTGCGGCGCATCACCTACGACACCGAGTTCGGGTGGCTGATCCGTTCGGCCCATTCCTGGTCGGCCAACCTGATGGTGTTGGCCGTGTTCGTGCACATGTTCTCCGTGGCGCTGATGAAGGCCTACCGCCGGCCCCGCGAGTTCGGCTGGTGGACGGGCCTGGCACTCCTGGGGCTCACCATGGTGTTTGGGTTCAGCGGCTACTTGCTGCCGATGGACGAGTTGGCGTACTTTGCCACGAAGGTCGGGCTGGAGATCCCCGCCTCCATACCGATCGTCGGGCCGTGGATTGCCGATCTGGCGCGTGGTGGACCGACGGTGGATGAAAACACGATCCAGCGGTTCTTTACGTTGCACGTCGTGATTCTTCCGGCGCTGTTCGTATTGGTGCTGGCTGTCCACCTGTATCTCGTCCAACGGCATGGGAACGCCGCGCCGCCGAGCGAGGAAGCGAAGCCGGCCGCGGACCGCCAGTATGTCCCGTTCTTTCCGGATTTCCTGCTCTCCGACCTCACCGTCTGGCTTGTCACGCTCAACCTGCTGGGATTCCTCGTCTGCCTGGTGCCCTGGCAACTGGGGACGCAGGCGGATCCGGTGAGCGCTGCGCCGGCCGGGATTCACCCGGAATGGTATTTCATGGCTCAGTTCCAGCTGCTCAAAGTCCTCGGAGCCTGGATGCCCGGAACTGCCGGCGAGCTGGTCGGAATACTGATGGTCACTGGCGGCGGACTGGTGTTTGCCCTGTTGCCCCTGCTGGATCACTCGGAAGAGAACCGGCGTTTGGCGCGGCTGGGCACGTGCGTGACCGTCGTGCTGCTCGTGGTGCTGGTGGTTCTGACTGTCTGGGGATACCTCGCGCTGTAAACGCGCAGATTGGAGGGTGAGTTGGTGCGCACAACGCATTACGGACGACCCCAACGCCCCCACCCCTTTCACCTTGAATACTCCCCACTGAAAACCGACAACCGACAACCGATAACTGAAGACTAACCCCCAAACCAAGGTCTCCCCATGAACTATCCAGTCTGGGACGTGCCGCACCTGGGCAGCGGCCTGGTCATTGCGCTGATTGCGATTTTTCACATCATGATCGCGCATTTTGCGGTGGGGGGAGGGTTGTTCCTGCCGCTGGCCGAGGCGATAGCGCTGCGGCAGAACCGGCAGGAGTGGCTGGCCTTCTTGCCGCAACACTCGAAGTTCTTCCTGATCCTGACCGGCGTGTTCGGCGCAGTCTCGGGTGTGGGGATCTGGTTCTCGATCGGCCTGGCGTCGCCGGAGGGCACGAGCACGCTGATTCATAATTTCGTGTTTGGGTGGGCCATCGAGTGGGTGTTTTTCATTGTCGAGCTGACGACGGTTGCCGTGTATTACTACACGTGGGGGCGGATCCCCGACCGATTGCACCTGCAGGTCGGCTGGCTGTACGCGGTCGCGTCGTTTGCCACCCTGGTGATCATCAACGGCATCCTTACGTTCATGCTCACTCCCGGCCAGGCGTGGCTGTCGGTGGCCGGGACGGGCCAGGAGCCGGGGATGTTCTTTCGGGCGTTCTTCAATCCGACCTACTGGCCGAGTCTGGCGCTGCGGACGCTCTCGTGTGTGGCTTTGGCCGGCGTGTGGGCGCTGGTCACGGGCAGCCGGATCGACGGACGGCAACAGCCGGTGCTCAAGCGGCAGTGGATTCGCTGGTCCGCCCTGTGGCTGGTTCCCGGGTTTCTGCTGATGCCGGTCTGTCTGTGGTGGTACGTGAGTCGCGTGCCGGCCGAGCAGTTACAACTGCTGCAGCTGGGGATCTCGACGATCGGGGCGGGCACGTTCACGCAGGTCACACGCACCTTGTTGGTCTCCGTCATGGCCTCGGCGACCATCCTGGCTGTAGCCTACCTGGCGGCGTACCGCAAGCCGGAACAGTTCCGGTTGGGGGGCGCGCTGACGGTGCTCCTGCTGGGCCTGACAGCAACCGGGTCAGCCGAGATGGCGCGCGAACTGCTCCGCAAGCCGTACGTCGTCGTCGATTACATGTACTCCAACGGCGTACGCAAAGTCGCGATCCAGCGCGATGGCCAGACGCAGCACGAGCTGGAACGATTCAATCAGGACGGATATCTGGCCCGCTCGCCCTGGGTGCGCGCCGAGGAACGGCAGGCCTGGAATGCCGAGACGGCAGGCGGCGGTGCCGGCGATCTGACGCACGCTGGCGAAATGGGCTTGGCGCGCGGGGAACTGATGTTTCGCGGTCAGTGCCTGGCATGCCATACGGTCGACGGATATCGCAGCATGCGCCGCCTGTTGCATGACCGCAACGAGCAGGCGATCAGCAACATCGTGGCCATGTTGCACAAGCATGAAGCCGACTCGCCCTATCGGGCATTCATGCCGCCGTTGGTCGGCACGCAGGCCGAACGGGATGCGCTGGCCGCTTACCTGAACTACGTAGCGCACGGACAGGCCGAGACGAACTCCGCCGGCCTGTAATTCTGCTGACTCTGACGCCGCCCGCCGCAGCTTCGTTCGGCCCCCCCGACGTCGCCGCGTCCTACGCTCGGACGCCCATGTGCGCTGTTGTTGCGCGCCCCTGGCGGTTATTTCAGGGCTCTAGCGGCCCACCCGAGCGGGTTATATCAGCCACCGGTTCTGTAAATAATATAAAAGAGATGGCTGTTTGTTTGTAAGGGGATTCCTGCCGGCGGCAAATTATCTAGTGTACCGAGAATGCCTAATTTATTGGTGCATTCGGGCACGGAGGCGGGGCGTGTTGCCCCGCGACTCGACCTTGCAGGGGCAAGCGGGATCCAGGGACCAAGAGAAGACAGAGGAGAAGTATCCGAATGAGACGCACGCTGATTGTTGCGACCTGTCTCGTGCTGGCCGGCATGGCCTCTCAGGCGACCCATGCGGCTATCATCGCAGGTCAGTATGTACCGGACGAACTAGTGGGCCAGACCGGCACACAGTACCGCCTGATCTTTGTGACATCCGGCTCGATTCAGGCCGAGTCGGATGACCCTGCCGTTTACGATCAGTTCCTGGCGGAACAGGTCGCGGGCACGATGTTGGGAAGCTATGACTACGGGTGGAAAGCGGTTATCTCGACCGCATCGGATACCTCGGCCCCAGATGGACAGCGGATCGCGAAGGACATTGTTTCGGATCCAGATTACGAAAATTACGCCGGCGTGTTCAACACCGTGGGAGACATGGTTGCCGAGACTGGCAATTCGATGCTCGACGGTAGCCTGTCGTCACCGGTGTTGTACGATCAGAATGGCAAATCCGTCTACATTGGGTACGCCTGGACCGGCTCCTATTCAGATGGCACGGGTTATTTTACCGCACCTCCGGGACGAGTCGGCGAGGATAACGGCAGTACCGTTATCGGCGATCCGGGTGCCACAGACGGCACTTGGCTTTATCGGGCCAACGTGCGGCGAACCATGAACTTCGACGTGCCGGGCAGCGGCAGTATTTCAATTCCGTTCGTGGCGCGCATATACGGCATGAGCGACGTCTTGGAGGTACCTGTGGTACCCGAACCGGCGACGTTTGTCATGTGGTCGCTGCTGGCCGGGATTGGTAGTGTCGTATTCTGGCGTCGGCGTCGCCAAGGCAACTAGAGCGTTGTCGGGCACGCAGGTTTTCGTCTTTCGTCCTTTGTTTTTGTTCGTGTTTTGAAGTTCAGTTCCGCGAAAGCGTACGTTTTCGCGGAGCGCGAGCTGGTACGGGGTTCACTGCGTTCCAGCATTCGTTCGCTTCCGTATCTTCCTCTGGGCACGTGCGAGTTTCAGCTCGCACGTGCCCTGTTGCTTTTCTTGTTTCCTGACGCGGGCGATCGCGTCGGGAGGCAGCTGGGGAGTGCGGGAACTGTTCTTTACCGCGAAGCGGTTACACTCCGCAGCCCATAGGTTGCGGCGTAGCAGCGCACCCTGGGTTCCGTACCGATTTTCACACGATACGCCGAAGGCGTTTCACAAAGGGATACCAGTGCCACGCACGACGCCACATGCGGTCTGTTGCGGCCTCGGTGGCCGCCGGTTAGTTGGTTACCTCACGGCTCGGCCGCCCCATCGTGGGCGGTTCCCTACCCAGGGTGCGCCGCGAAGCGCGGCGACCCCTGGGCTTTGGAGTGTAACGCCTTCGGCGTACTCCGCGGCTCGACCGGCATGTTCTCGGGCACGTGTACCCACGGGTGGCGCCGCGAGGCGCGGCTTACCCCGGGCTGTGATAGG
>JAAYDI010000188.1 GCA_012729315.1 Planctomycetaceae bacterium | reverse complement strand
CTGTTCAGAATCAGGGTATTCCCGCGTGTGAACATCGGTTGCTCTGCGCCTGCGGAACTCCAACCGCTCCCCACAAGTGCGGACACGCCTGGCCGGGCAGCATCTCCGCCACCACAGCTGACACCAAGCTAAGCACTATCATATTCCCCAGCGTGCCCGCTCGCAACAGTCAGCCCCGGCAGAACCGCCAGAATAACCGGATCTGCCAAGTGAGCCCGATCGCTGTGGTCGGCATGGGGGACCTTCAACTGCCTGGTAATAGCCAGCCTCCAGACGGCGGTTGATAAGGTGCGGGGGTGGTGGTTCGGTCAATCGCCCGAAGGCCGACGCTGCAGTGGTTTCCTATCTGTCATAGTAGTTCCACCAATAAGTGGGGGTTGTCGCCCGCGGTGCCGTGTGCCGGAGGAACCATCGCCGGGCGGTCCGCATACATGCCAGTGCGTGAATGGGTTAATGCCCGTGGCTGGTCCGGCGACCCGGCAGATTTTCTGGTTATTCTTGTCTGCAGCTACTTGAGCGGTGGGAACTAACTGGGTAGCATAACTGGGTGTTCTCGGATAGTGCAGAAGGCGAGGTGACCGCAGGACGCGTAAGCAGGGCTTGGGTTTCTTCGTACGGGCAAGATCAAGAGATAACATCAGCGGTGAAACGAGTACGAGTGCAGAGCAATCTGGTCTGGTGCGGCGCGATCATGGCGACGTTAGTGCTGGCATCATTGCAGGCACGCGCGTCGGTTGTGGTCGGGGAGCGCGACCTGTCTGTGCTCCACGACGTTGGGCCGTCTGTAGAAGCTCTGGTGCTCGACAGCAACTTCTCGGAGTCGTGCAGCGCATCGTGTTCGCTGCTTGTCATTGACGCTCCAGGTGACGCGGATCCAGGTTCGGATCAGTTGCCGCATCAGATAGAGCGACTTCTTTCCGGATCGCCTGCGGGCATGTTGCCTTCCCCGTCATCCTTGTCTCAGGTTGGTGGGGCGGGGGTCAACGGTGCAGCTGTGGCCAGTGCTATCGAGTCTGTTCCGCAGGATTCACTTCGGGCAACTCTTTCGCCCGAATCGAGGACGGTGTTACCTGCCGGTCCTGTCTTTCGCTGGTTCCGCCCTCCACGTGTCGCGTCGTGAGTGCGCGGCATCGCTCTGTGCGATGTATCGAGCACTCCGGGTGAATCGCATGCCAACGCTGTAGTTGTGCATGCTTGTGGTTACTTTCATCCATTACACGTGTGAAGGAATTCTGAAATGAACAAGCGGAGTTTTATTGCGGTAGGTGCTTTGGTTTCGTGTTTGTGTCTGAGTTCTCTGGCTCAGGCAGGTTACGTCGTCCAGGCGTCCGTTGGGGCGAATGCCAAGGATTACTTGAACTACGTGACCTTCGATGCTCTTGTTGACAACGGTGACGGCACCTTTACGGAGAATGGCCTGACGTTGAGCATGACTCCAGACGCCAAGCTGGTCACGGGAGCGTCCAGCGGCAAATATGCGGAACCTTACCTGACTGGCAACAACAACCTGTACTTCGGCGTGTTGTACGAAGGCAAAGACACGACGCAATACGTTACTACGGGCAGCACTGGGTCTAGTGTTGGCGCCAAAGCCACGATGACTTTTGCCAGTGATCAGTGGCATTTCGGCCTGCTTTGGGGGTCGGTTGACACGTACAACACGCTCAGCTTCTACGACAGCAACGATGTGTTGCTCTTTGTGGTAGATTCTGACGACCTGCCTCCGCCGGCTGTTGGCAATCAGGGCCCTGGTGGAACTGTGTACGCGACGATCTCTGCGGGCGATAGCTGGGGATTCAGAAAGGTCGTCGCAGAAAGTTCGAAATACGCCTTCGAGTTTGACAACGTCTCCTATGGTGTTCCCGAACCGGCTGCCATGCTCGTTTGGGGTTTCCTGGGCATCGTCGGCTTGTGCTGGCTGCGCCGCCGCAAGGCATAGTTGCCAGTGGTACGTTACCTGACTGGCGCCGTACCAGTGTGTCGGCGTGAGTCGGGACAAATCAGTCTGTTATGAAACGCCGGGCGCTTAGGTGCTCGGCGTTTCCTTTGCGCGCCAAGCACGGCGCGCAGCGTCATGAACGACGCCGCAACAACGCCCGGCGGCAGCGACAGGCAAATGGCTGGGCCCCAGGTGGGGAGCCGGAAGAACAGGTGTGGTCTCCGTTGTGGCCGCCGCATACCTGTTCCTAACGTGGATCGTGTCGGGACGCACGTCGCGTACCGCGACACCGCGGTACCCACACAGGCTGAAGGCGTTTGTTCGGACCTGCAACGCGGCGACGTCACCCAGCGGGCGAGACGCGGCAGCCTCGATCCGCTCGCCGTACGCCGTGTGGGTATCTCAAGCGTGTCAGCGGGCTCGTCCTTCGCCCCCTCACCCGACCCTCTCCCCCAAATCGTTGCCGGCAGTGTCTGTGACAATAGTATGTCATTTTCCGGCAACGATTCGGGGGAGAGGGAACAGCCAGCGCGAAACTCGTTCGCTCGAGGCGGCGCCAGGACCGTTTCCAGCGAACGGGTTTCCCGTCTTTCACCCCCTCTCCCCCGTGTTGTCGCCGCCGTCGACTCGCGACCACCAGTACATGCTCACTCGGCGACGAGAACGGGGGAGGGGGTGGGGTGAGGGGGGCTTCCCGCACTGCCCAATCGCCCTTCACCTCGCAAGCGGGAGAGGAAACCGAACCGTTGCACCGGAAACGCTTCGCGAACGCTGGCGTGGCACCCGGCGCGACACGCTGCGGCAGGGCAATTCAGCACAGCCTGTGCCTGCGGTCAGTGCGCAAGCCGCTCTGTGACGTATAGTTCACATGGGGGTTGGGCGCGATCAGGCGGCGGGTGTGACGCCTGAGCTACTGCTGCACCGGTGGCATGTGAACGCTCGCGGGCTAGGTTTGGTTCCCTCTCCCGCGTGCGGGAGGTTTGGGTGAATGTGAGGGGCGTCCACGCTCCAAGCCCCCTCACCCATGACAGGCTCACCCCGGGGGGACGCTGGGTCTGTTCCGGGGGGCGCTGTCGCTTGTCCGCTGCCAACCGCTGCTACAATTCACACAACCACGAGGGCCCGACGGATGGCCCATGAGTTCGCCAAAGCTGTGCTCGACAAAGCCACGACGCCGCTCCAGCGTGTGAAAGCGGTCCGGGTCGCTCTACGCCTCGGCATGCCGCTCTGTGACATCGAACGCTACCTGGACTGGTTGGACGGCTGCCGCAGTTGCCGCAGTTGCCAGCGGACACGTCACGCGCACGGCAGCGCTGAGCGGAAACCTGAGACGCTGTGACGCAGCCTGGTCGATTGCCCGAACATTGGAAGTCCCCGTAGGGTGTGACAAGCCCGCGTCGCGCGTCGCATCCACCGTCACGCCGCCTCGTCGCGAGCGATGTCACACCAGGGCGCGGATGGCGGTGTCCACACGAGGTGGCGGTCGCCCAGGGTGCCTGGTGTGACGGCGCTCGCCGGAGAGTTGTGGGATGGGACGGGCGTTCGCGCGGCGAGCTGGTCACACCCTACGGGATGTGGGATCGCCGGGCGGAAGTTCCCGTAGGGTGTGACAAGCGCGCGTCACCTCGGCATCCATTACCCGCAATCCTCGTCGCGAGCGATGTCACACCAGGACCCGGATGGCGGTGTCCACGACAGGTGGCGGTTGCACCAGGACGCGGATGGCGGTGTCCACGACAGGTGGCGGTCACACCAGGGCGCAGATGGCGGTGTCCACAGCAGGTGGCGGTCGCCCAGGGTGCCTGGTGTGACGGCGCTCGCCGGAGAGTTGTGGGATGGGACGGGCGTTCACGCGGCGAGCTGGTCACACCCTACGGGATGTGGGATCGCCGTAGCGGAAGTCCCTGTAGGGTGTGACAAGCTCGCGTCGCCTGCCTCCATCACCCTGCAATCCTCCTCGCGAGCGACGTCACACCAGGATCCTGTCAGCGGCGCCACTATTCTGCCGGGCACACGTCGGCCACGAGTGGTATGTGGTCGGAGCCGATATCGCGTTCGATGCGGCAGCGCACCGGGCGCCACGCGTCGCTGGTCAGGATGTGGTCGATCCGGGCGCCGTAGCGGAAGTTGTGGAGGCTGACCCAGCGGGTATAGCCCAGGCCGCATCCCACTTCCGAGAACGCATTGCGCAAGTCCCCCCAGGACTCGCGATAAATCCGGCTCTCGACCGGCAGGTTGAAGTCCCCCAGCACGATGTCCACCTGTGCCTGGTCGCGGATCCAGGCGGTCAGCCCGGCCGATTCCTGGCGGCGGAGCTGGTTCAGCCGTTTGAGCTTTTCGGTGCGGCCTACATTCACCAGCGTGTACCGATCGAGCGCCTCGGTGATCCCTTGTTGGGGTGATGTGAGATGGACATTGCAGACGGTCACCGGGCGGCCGGGCACGTGCACTTCGGCACACAGCCCCAACAGCGGTGGCCACTTCGCCGGCGGCTCGAGGCGGTACCATGTCCGGACGTTCTGGATGGGGTGCGGCGAGGCGAGTACAAGCGGGCCTTCGCGCGCCACGTGCCAGTCCTCCGGGAACGGCAGGTCCACATCGCCGCTGAGTTCCTGCAGCGCAACAATGTCGGGCGCTGCCTGGTAGAGCAGCTGCTGGAATCGCTCCCAGCCCATTTGGCCGCCATGAACGTTGCAGGTCAGCAGCGAGACAACGGGCGGCTCGACGGCGGAGAGCCGTTGCCAGGGCCGCGGCATCTGGAAACCCGTCACGCCAAACACGAACAGCAGGGCGGCCACCACGATCGGCCGCAGCAGCCGCGGACGCATGACGGCCGCCAGCGGCAGGAGCACCAGCAGCGGCAGCAGGCCAAACCAGCGGGGCCCAAACAGCAGCAGCGAGGCGGCCCACCAGCGGTCACCGGCCCAGTAGAGCACCATCCAGACGATCAGGACGGTCGCTACGTAGGCCCATGTCAGACACTCCGTGAGCCGCAGGAATCCGGCCTCCAACGCGCCCTTCCACTTGCGATCGATCGCTTCCTGCCACGTGGCCACGCGATCGGGCCATGATTCTGGTTCGGATACCGGGGGCATCTCGTGTAATCCGTCCTTTGTCCTTCCGGGGCCGTGCTGCGACTCCATTGTAGTGGCTGAGGACACCGCTCACGCAGTGGCAGTGCCAAATATCCTGCCGCTCACACGCGGGAAGGAAACGCACGCTGTGGCTGCGACGGCAGGACCGGCAAGCAGAAGTGCCTCTGTGGTAGATTCTCCACTCCTCGCCCCCAGGCCGCAAGGACACTTGCAGCAGGAGCGGCATCCTGCCGTGTATGTGGGCAACTGCCTGCGACGAGCCAAGCCACCCCGCTGCTGCTTGACAGGCTGGCGCGGCGTCCCGCAAACAGAAACGCCGGGCACGCAAGTGCCCGGCGTTCCGGATGCAATTGGTCTTCAACTGCTGTGCGTGTCGGACTACTTCCGGCGCCGCCAGACTGCAATACCGGCAATCGCGCACAGGACCGACCACACGGCCACCGAAGCCGGTTCGGGCACCTTCGCCGCCAGGTCACAGACGAGCAGACCCGAGGGGTTGCCGCTGCCCGTGGCGTTGTTCACGACGAACGTGAGGGTGTTCTCGCCATTCTGGAAGCCGCTGGCGATCGTGAACGCAGACAGTTTGCGGAATCCTTCGTAGGGAGTCGCCCATTCGAGCGTCGTGCCGTTCAGTTTCATAGTGGCGCCATTGTCGGTCGCCCACTTGCCTGTGATCTGCAGATAGGGAACATATGCCGCAGCCACATCGAACGTCAGCGTGTACGTGTAATCGCCGACAGGGTCATTGTCGAGCGCACCCTGCGGACCGGTGGCAGGATTGTCATCCTCCATGAGGAGGTCGGGGCCGATCCAGTTCGATCCGGCCGGCGCGGCGACCCATACGCCGGGCTTAGCCACTTCGTACGCTTCGGTAACGCCGCCAGGGGCTCCATCAAGAATGTCGTAGGCGCTGTCCGGCGTGCCAACAACACCGGTGCCACCAGTGTTGACCAGTCCGGGCAGAACGACCGTTCCGGCCAGTGCCGGCGCTGCCATCAAAGCTACAACCAACAGAGCTACAAGAACATTCAACTTCTTCATTCGAGAATTCCTCAATACGTAAATGGTTGTCTGCAAGTGCTGCATGCTCGACCACGCAGTCGGCATGCGTACTGTCGCCATCTCAGACGCACCGTGCCGCGCACGGTGGCTACAGATACAACCAGACACGTGGAGGACGGAACCAGCGATAGACGGGACCGCTGGGCAGAATCAGTTTCAACTCTGGTGCGAGTGTTGCCTGGAATGCGTCGCGTTGCGGTACTTCGCGATCGCACATGATCGCCACGCCGCCAACTCCGGACCCGCCGAACTGCGGGAATGACGCGGGGAGCGGTGACATGCCTTGAGGAGAATGGGCAGCGCATTTGGGCGAGTTGGTCGGCACCGATCCACTGCGCTGCACATCTTCAGCTGGCAGTTCGATGGCCAGCAGCAGGAGCTTGTGATCGCAAGAGTCGGCTGACTCGTCTGCCGCACATGGCAGCGGGCACGCGCACAGGAGGCCGTGCCCGAGGTTCTCGTGCACAACGTCCCCACGCTCTGCGATCACCACCGACGCCAGCGCCGGCAGCGCCGTACACGCGCAGAACGCGGCGACGATGAGTCCCGGAATCAGCTTGTTCCACGATCTGGGCATCGACATGACTGGCGAACAACATTCGGCCGGCTTGGTTTGGCGGCACGCGTCAGGTCAGGATAGAATCGGACACAACGAAACGCCACAAAGTGCAGGCTCATTCTAGCAGATAATGCTCGCCGCTCAAGAATTGTGCGGCAAAGCGCAACGCGGCAATTGAGGAGATCCTGTGCCCCAACGCCCGCTGAGGCAGTTGGGGACGTGTGCGTGTATGTATGTTCACTGTGGCGTGATGGCTGGTTGGAGCGGCCGGTTGCTGCCGGTGGCACCGCCAGGGCGACGATGCACCAGCCACAGATGCTTTTGCCGGCGACCGGCGCTCGACGGGAATAGCGGCTGCGGTTGCAGTCAGCTCGCCGGCAAGCCGAGACCACAATTAGATTGCACAAATGCACATCCTAACTATAGTAAATATAGCTGTTTGGCTTGTTGGGTGGTAGGTGAGCTGGGTGAGGGTGGGGGTTCTGGGGCCGCCAGCGTGGAGGGGGCGAGTTGGTGGGACTCCGGGGCAGAGCTTCCAAGTCGCAGTGAGGCAGGTGGGTGAGCTGCGGTCGACGGTCGCCGTTGGGCCGCACTTGCCGGACGAGTGTCTTTTTGCAGTTTGCGGTTTGCGGTTTGCGGGAACCAGAGAGATGAAGGCAGCGAGAATACTCAGGATTCTTGTCCTGGCGGCGTGTGTGTCGAGCATCGGCTCGACGATGGCTTCGGCCGCGTATTATCTGCAGGATGGCGATATAGTGGTGATTGACAGGAGGCTGCACAGCACGGGGTTCATTGGCGGCCCGTTTGAAATGGATGTGATTTCACCTGCCAACGGCGCGTCGCTAGTGAGTTTCTGTCTGGAGCGGTACGAGTATTTCACGTTTGATACGCCGTACGAAGTGACGGTGGATCGGTACGCGGCGCGTGGCGGGGTAGATAAGGGACTGTTGCCGCCGTCGGACAGCGATCCGAAAAACGGGATGGACCTGCTGTCGGACGCCACGGGCACGCTGTACCAGACCTATCTTCAGGGTGGGCTATTGGGCCAGGTCGAAGGCTGGACTGGCGCCGATGGTGACCTGGTCGCGCTACAGATCGCCTTCTGGCTGATGGAGGACGAGTCGGTTCCTGCGAACGACTACACGTACGAGACGCCCGGCATGTCGGCCAAGCTGATCGCCTGGGCCACGGCCAATGCGCGGTCTGACCACTGGGCGCGCGTCGCGAATCTCTGGGGGCCCGATGGCGTGGCCAAGCAGAGTCAGCTGACGCTCGTCCCCGAGCCCGCATCGGTGGGCGTGTGGGGTTGTCTTGCCGCCATCTTCGGCGGTGCCTTCTACGCCCGTCGCCGCCGCCTGAGTGTTTGATCGCAGCGCTTCGTCTGCCGGGCGAAGAGTCTCCTCGCCCGTTGAACTTCACCCTTCCTCTGGGAGGGGTGAAGGCGAGGGGAGAGCCTTCGGAGGGCCGTTGGCGGCTTGGTCCATGTACGCGCCGCCCACCAGTCTGAGTTCACGCGATGCTGAGCGCGCGGGGGAGCTGAATTGATATCCTCTTGGTGTTAATTTGGGATGGTGGGCGTAGTATTTTTTTGGGGGGGGCCGCATCGGGTCATTGCAAGACCGCTACAAGAAGATATAGAATCGGCTGTAACAGCGAGGATGAATTGGCAGGTGTTTGAGCTTGGATCGCGTCTTTTGTGCGTCTGTCCGTTCGATTTGGCGGGATGATGAACAGAGCCGAGAGTCTATTATTCGTATTTGTTGGCCTGTTCCTTCTGGGAGCAGTAGTCGGCGCGCGTGACGTGCAGGCGTCCGCAATCGTCAGCGATGCGCGCGACACGTTGCAGGCGGATGTAGGCTGCGTTCTTGTCGAGTATCTTGAGCTGTGCTGTGGCGAGTTGAAGCGGACCGAGTCTTCTGCTGCAGGTGGGTTGACGCTGGCGATTGAGATACCGTTGGAACCGGACACTCAGCGCAGGAATCTGATCCTTGAGTCGCTTGTCATTGATACAGGGCTGCCGGGCATGGCTGGGTTTGGTGTGTCGTTGTCGCACGCCACTGGTGTACCTGCTGCATTGTTCTGCTTGTCTGAATGCCTCCTGCAAGAACAGTTGATTGCCCCTTTACATCCAGCGCGCAAAGGCATTCTGCCGCGTGCCCCTGCCCACCGTTGGTTTCGCCCACCGCGTGTGTAACTGCGTGCCTGTGCGGTTGCTGCGCAGCAGCCGTAACGTACGCGCTCCAACGTTGGTGTTCAGTCGCATTGAGTGTAAGTAAGATTCCGTTTTTCAATTAATTGGTGAATCGATAGAAAGTAGGATATACACATGACTGGATTAAGGCGAACGATGTCTGTAGCGGCTGTGGTCGCTGCGGCGATGGTGTTCGGTACCACAACTGCAACTCACGCTGCTGTCACGTTTACGCTCGACGACTACGCGGTGACTGTGAACTCCACCGACCCTGGGTTGGTAATCCAGCAGCAGGAGTTGCTGGGCACTCCATGGGTATTTGACCTGGAGTTAGGGCAGAGCACGACTGTTGACCTGTTCGAGATTTGGACGGATGAAGGATCGGTCAATTGGGATGACTTGACTCCGAAGGACATCTCGGTCGCGTTTTCGTTTTCGTCCCCCCCGCCGCCATTCGATGGATCCTCGACTGGTCACACAGCTGGTCAATGGTTGTTTGGTGCGATCCAGTGGGGTGACGTCGTTTGGAATAGCCCGCTTGAGTTGCCGTTGGGTTACTTGGGAGATGGAATGCTCAAGATTACCTTGAGTAACGAGACCTTCAACGAGGGGCTGTTTGGTTTGTCAGAAGGTCCCGGCTATGGTGCCACAGTGGAGGCTACCTTCACGCTCTTGGCGGAGCCGACTGCGATCCCCGAGCCGGCTAGCATGCTGGTGTGGGGGAGCCTCGGGCTGCTGAGCGTCGTGGCTGTTACGGCCCGACGCAACAAGGCTCGCCGCAGCCGTGCCTGATGCTGTTGCGAACGAGCAAGTCGACTGACTGCACCAGAACCGTCGAGGTCATTTGTATGGCCTCGACGGTTCGTTTTTCCATCCCGAGCTGCCTCGTGCTGTTCGGCAGCTGCAGCGCGAACGCCTGAGCATCAGCTTACTTGTTAGCCGTGCTGATGGAGCGGACCGGCGAGCCTTGGAAACGGACCTTGCGATCGGACGCTGTTCGGCAGTCAGCACGGCCAACAAGTAGGGACGTGCCAAACGTCACACGTCCAAGTCGAAACGGACCGCTTGGCGAGGAGATTTCGCCGCCGGAACAACAAAAACCTCACGCGTTCCTTAAGCTGCCCCGGGTGAGAGCAGGTCGCGTTACCCCCTGATGAGAGTTGTTTTGGCAGATTTTCTTGATCGGGTGATTGCACCACACGTGTTGGTGTGGTAACCTGCCCCTTAATAGTTGAGCAGCGGGGTATGTGGCAACTGGCACGGGGGCAATTGACTTCGCCAGAGGCATTGGTCGTTAGTGCGATCGATTGGCGTGGTTCTGCCGATGCGGACGTTGTGGAATACAGTTTTGCTCGGCGCATGTGCTGCCGCTGCAGTGATCGAATCTCCAGCCCAGGCGCTTGCAGCGATCGGGTTTGACGCGCCCGATGCAGAAGCGTATCTCACGTGGGACGAGTGCGCATGGGTGGATTTCGCTCTGTATGTGCTGGAGAGACCGGTGGTTGCTGTCGATGTTCAGCAGTGCGAGTGGCTGGACTTCGCTCTGTATGTGCTGGAGATCGACGTCAATCGCGGCTTTCTGATTGACGGCCCAGAGTCGTTACTTGTGATCGAGGCGTCTGCCAGCGGTGAGTCCCCGCACAGCCCACCATCAAGCGAACTAGAATCGTTGGCGTTGGCTTCTCATGCGCCTGCCGGCATGTTGCCGTCGTCGTCAGTGCATTCGGGCGGGCCGTCGGCCGGTGGCTGGGGGCTTGCCAGCGAACTGCCGATTACACCGCAGAATTCTCCTGGCGTAGCTCTTTCGCCAGAATCACGTGCCGTGCTACCCGCCGGCCCTGTCTTCCGCTGGTTCCGTCCTCCACGCGAGTGGTTGTGAAGAGATGGCGCGCGCCGTCTCTGTTCTGTATCATTCGTGCCGGCCAAGTGGCTGAACACGCGAGAGTTGAAACCAACCATTCATGTGAAACGAGGACTAGTGAGATGAATAAGAAGCTGCTGAAACCAGTTGGACGAATTTGTGCGATTACCGTGTGTGCGGTTCTCGCACTGGCGTGGACGGGAACAAATGCACATGCAGTCTATGTGATTGACGGGAAAGTGACTGACGGGAAGCCGACGAACCTTACGCAACGTTATTGGCTTCCCGAGAACCCGCCGTATGGACCGGCCAATCTCGATTCTGCGACAATTCAGGAAATAACCGGTTACAGTCCTTTGTTTGAGCTCTACACCGCCAATCCAAACGAAGCGGCGTCAGGTCCGTATGCCGCGTCTTACGTGACGGATTTTGCCGTGGATGGTGCAGAGGCTGGATCGGCTGCGGACGTGACCTACGTCAGTGGTGCCCCATGGGTGCAGAACGATCCCGTGATTCTGTACGTCAAGGACGGAAACCATGCCCCCATTCACTACTTGATTGATATCTCAGATTGGGATGGCCAGGAGAGTCTTCAGCTGAGGAACTTCTGGTTGGGTGGCGGAAGTATATCCCACTTCACTTTGCTGGGGGGGGCAGCAGCAGCGCCAGTTCCCGAACCGGCATCTGTTGCGGTGTGGAGCGCACTCGGCCTGATCTTCGCCATGGGTGCTTACCGTCGTTGGCGCAGGCAAGTGTAATACGCCGTACACACGTGATTAGCTGATCTATTTGGTCGCCTGTGGACTTTCATCACGGGCGACCGGTTTTTTGCGTGGTGCACTCGTCCTGTGCGACCCCGTTCACCGCATCTTCTTCGTTTTGTCATTGTGGCTTCGTCAACCACGAATTGGACGAATGACGGGTGCTTTTCACGCAGCATGTGGCGCACAAATCATGCAACTGGAGAGTCAACTCGCTCCACAATCAGTTCTCCTGCCGGAATAGTCAATCTCCACCGGATCAACAGGAAACGTCGAGCCGGCTGGACATTCGTCATTCGTGATTCGCTATTCCTTCGTGCTTGGGTATCTCGTCATTTGCCATTCCCTCCCGGCCGTGTTCATGATCATGGGCTCGTTCGGATTCGAACGCGCCGATGGCGAACGAGAGGGCGATGCCCAGGAGCAGGGCGGCGGAGAGTATGCCCCGGTCGTGATAGTGGAACTGGATCTCGGGCAGGATGTCGGCCAGCGAGATGCACAGGAACACGCCGGCAGAAAAACCTAACGCACACCCGACGGCAATCGCCTGGCCGTTACCCAGCTCCCGGATGCCGAAGTAGAACAGCAGGGCACCCAGCGGGCAGACGAGCGAGAACAGCAGGTTCACCACATCACGTGCTCGGCTACTCCACTGCTGCACCACCATCACGGACGTGATCGAGAGCGAATCAAGCGGCTTGTGGAACAGGACCGCAAAGAACGTGCCGGCTCCCAGCAGACCCAGCGCACCACCATGATCGACGGCCGCCACCACGCTGGCCGCCACCGCCACACCATCGATCAGCGAATGGACCGCCAGGCCGAGGAAGAGCCCCAGCCAGCTGAACCGCCGGCCCGGTGCCCCTTCACGCTCCGCCGGATGCTGGCAGTCGTGGTGCGCATGGCGCTCGTCCGACTCCGCACTCTCCTCCCCATGCGCCGACTCCGCAACCGGGCCGTGCTGGTGAACATTGAACACCCGGATCGTCAGGAACATGGTCAGCAGGCCGAGGATGCACGACCAGGCGGCATAGTCCAGCGAACCAGTCTGCACCACCGCGTGAGGCAGCAGGTGCAGGATCGCCACGCCCAGCATCAGCCCCCCCACGAAACTCATCATCAACTGCATGCGCGTGTGCGTCAGCCGCACCAGCGACGGCAGCCAGCCCCCCAGGAGCGACGCGAAAACCAGGCAAGCACAGTAGATCGCGATCAGAAAGGAAGGCCACATGGGAATTACGAATGACGAGATACCCAAGCACGGGGGAAGGTCTAATGACCAGATACCCAAGCACGAAGGAAGGAGTAATGGCTGAATCAGAAATACCAGAGGTGAGTGTGACATCCGAGGTTCTTCACTTCTTCATTCGTCCTTCCTTCGTGCTTGGGTATCTCGTCATTCGTAATTCCCTCGTGCTTGGGTATCTCGTCATTCGTAATTATTCCATGGCTACAACATTCGACCCTCTGATCGATCGGCTGCCGGCACGTTACGTGGTCGGGATCGACCTGGGGACGACCAACTCGGCGGCCGCCTATGTGGACACGCAGGAGTCGCCCTGGCAGGTGCGGATGTTGCGAATTCCGCAACTGGTTGCACCGGGGGTCGTGGAGGAGCGGGACACGCTGCCGTCGTTTCATTACGAGGCGGCTGCGGGCGAGGCAGCCGGCGGTGCGTTGCGTCTGCCGTGGGACGAGGCGGATCCGCAGGTAGTGGTGGGCGTGCTGGCGCGCGACCAGGGTGGGCGGAACCCGCGGCGGCTGATTGTCTCGGCCAAATCCTGGCTGTGCCATGCGGGTGTCGATCGCCGTGCCGATCTGTTGCCGTGGCAGGGTGGTGCGGACGTGGAGCGGTTGTCGCCGATCGCGGTCAGCGCGCGGTACCTGCAGCACGTGCGGGAGGCGTGGGACGCACAGTTTCCGCATGCGCCGCTGGCCGAGCAGGATATTGTGCTCACCTTGCCGGCCTCGTTCGACGAGATCGCGCGGGAGCTGACGGTGGAGGCGGCGGCGCGGGCCGACCTGCCGCGAGTGGTCTTGTTGGAGGAGCCGCAGGCCGCCTTCTACGCCTGGGTGTACAACCACCGCGACGACTGGCAGAGGCTGGTACAGCCGGGTCAGTTCATTCTGGTGTGCGACATTGGGGGAGGGACTTCGGACTTCACCTTGATCCGCGTGCAGTCGCGCTCCCGGGCCGGGGAGTCGGACGAGGCGGCGGGTCCGGACGAGGCGCCGCTGGTACAGTTCCACCGCGTGGCGGTGGGTAACCACCTGATCCTGGGCGGTGACAATCTGGACCTCGCGCTGGCTCGGCACCTGGAGCACCAGTTGACGGGCGGTCAGCAGTTACCCGCGACGCAGTGGGACGTGCTGGTGCGTGTCTGCCAGCGTGCCAAGGAGGATCTGCTGAGCGACGGTGCGCCGCCGCACCTGACGGTGCACCTGCCCGGGCTGGGTTCGCGCGTGGTCGGGGGCGGGCTGCAAGTGGAGGTGTCGCGGGACGAGGTCCGCACGCTGCTGGTAGAAGGGTTCCTGCCGCGCGTGGCGTTGCAGGACCGGCCCCAGACGCGCCAGTCGGGGTTCCGGGAGTTCGGGCTGCCCTATGCCGCCGATCCGGCCATCACCCGGTATCTGGCCGCGTTCCTGACCGCGCATCGCCAGGCTGCGGCCCCGGATGACGCGCCAGACGCGGTGCCACCAGCGGTCCGCCCGGATATCCTGCTCTTCAGTGGCGGGTTCTTCGCATCCCCCGTGCTGCGTCAGCGCCTGATCGAGTTGCTCACCGAGTGGTTCCAGGTTCCCGCCGCGCCGCCCTGGTCGCCGCATGTGCTGGACAACGATCGTCTGGACCTGGCGGTAGCGCGGGGTGCGGCGTACTACGGCATGGTGCGTCGCGGTCTGGGGGTGCGGATCGCGGCGAACCTGGCGCGGAGCTACTACATCGGCGTGGAGAGCGACCCGCCCGCAGCCGTCTGCCTGGTGCCCGGCAACGCGGAACCGGGGCAGACGATCGAGACGCCCGAGCGGCTGTTTCAGCTGTTGATTTCACAGCCCATCGAGTTTCCGTTGTGGGTGTCCAGCCTGCGTCTGGCCGATCCGCCTGGAGCGCTGGTGACCATCGACCGCGAGCAGATGTCACCGCTGCCGCCGATCCGCACCGTCTTGCGTACCGCCCGGCGCCGCGAAACCGGTTCGATTCCCGTCCGGCTCCACGCGCGGCTGACCGAGATCGGCACGATGGAGCTGTGGTGTACGGCGGCGGAGCGGGACCGCAGCTGGCGACTGCAGTTCGATGTCCGCGCGGCAACCGAGACCGACGCGGCCGCACACGAATCGGCTGCCGAGTCCGAAGGGTTCCTGGACGAGGCGACCTGGGACCGCTGCCAGCAGTGTCTGGCGGACGTCTTTGCGCCGGAGGGAAAGGAACGGCCGGAGCACCTGGTCAAGCGGCTGGCGGGACTGCTGGAAACGCCGCGGCAGCAGTGGCCGACGCCGCTGTTGCGGCGCATCTGGGAAGCGCTCGTCGCGTGGGAGTCCGGCCGGCGCAAGACGATGGAGCACGAGACGCGCTGGCTCAACCTTGTGGGCTTCGCGCTGCGGCCGGGTTATGGCCTGGCGGTTGACGATTGGCGTGTGGCGGAGACCTGGCGCACCGTGCAGGGGAAGCTGGTGCATCCGGGCCCGAGTGTACGGAACGAAGCCACGGTGCTGTGGCGGCGGATTGCGGGCGGCCTGTCGCGGGGCCAACAGCAGGCGTTGGCCGACCCCCTGCTCTCTTCCATCCGCAGTCTGTACAACCGCAACGTATCGGGCACCACGCGCGGGGAAGATGCGGCCCTGCGACCGAACGAGCTGGCGGAGCTGTGGCGTTTGCTCGGCTCGCTCGAGCTGCTGGACATCTCCCGCAAGATCGAACTCGGTGACATGGCTGTGGCACTCCTCCCCAAACGCAAGCTGGAGAATCTGCGGGGGCCCATGCTCTGGACCCTGGGACGGCTCGGGCAGCGAGTTCCAGTGTACGGGCCGCTGAACACAGTCGTTCCCAGCGAGACGGCCGAGCGCTGGCTCGACGCGCTGCTCGCGCATGCGGGACGCGACGCGGCGGCCGGCGCGCTGGCTGTCATGCAGCTGGCGCGGCGCACCGACGACCGCTATCGCGATCTTGCAGACAGCGCGCGGCAGCGGGCCGCCAGATGGCTGAGCGACCAGGAGGCCTCCGCGAACCTGATCGAGCTTGTCCGCCACGGTGGGCAACTGGGGATGGACGAGCAGCGGCAGGTCTTTGGCGAATCGCTTCCCAAAGGGCTGCGGCTGGAATAGCTGTCGCGGCCGGTCAGCGGTCAGGCAGCGAGAGCTGGTCGATGTAGATCGATTCGAAGCGCGGTTCGAGATTCAGTTCCACAATGTGCATCTGCTGGCTGAGCCGGCGGATTTCCCGCAGCGCGCTGCTGTCGAGCAGGGTCAGGTAGGCGCCGGCCAGCGAGGTGTTGCCGACCAATTCGATCTGTTCCGGACGGAAACCGGGCAGCATGCCGCAGCCCAGCAGGCTGTCGACGTGCATGTGGAATCCGAAGCCGCCGGCCAGGTATACGGTGCTGACCTGATCGCTGTCGATTCCGGCGTGCTGCAGCAGGCAGGTGACGCCCGCGGCAATGGCCGCTTTAGCCTGCAGCAGGCTGGCCATGTCGGCCTCGGTGACGAGCAGCGGCTGGTCGTCCTGCGTCCGCGCAATTTCGAAGGACCAACCATCTGTCGGATGCTGGACGATGCCCGGCGTGTCGGGGGAGGCGAAGCGGGCGGTGGCGGTGAGCAGGCCGGCCTGCCGCGCGCGGGCCACGAAATCGATGTAGGCGGTACCGCACAGACCGATGGGGGCGGCGTTGCCAATCACCTCGATGCGCGGCACAGGCGGCTGGTGTTCCAGCCAGATGTGACCGATCGCGCCGCGGCTGGCGCGCATGCCGTAGCGCAATCCGGCTCCTTCGAACGCCGGCCCGGCCGCCGTGGCGCAGCCGACCAACTTGCCGTCGTGTTTGAGCACCAGTTCGCCGTTCGTACCCAGGTCGACCAGCAGGCTCGTGTCGTCACGATACGCCATGCCGGTCGCCAGCACGCCGGCGGTAATGTCGGCCCCCACGTACGCTGCAGCGCCCGGCAACGAATGCACCACTATACGACAGGCGGGGGACGCGTCCTCAGAGGCAGTCGCTGTGTCTGACTGCGCGCCGGGTGTCTTCACCGCCAGTTGCAGCATGGCCGCGTCCACGATGCGATGCGCGAGAAACGTCGGCGTAAACGGTGCCACCCCCATGCTCGTCGGATCGACGCCGTGCAGCAGGTGCAGCATGGTGGTGTTGCCTGCCACGACCAGGCACACCAACTGGCGGGGATCCACACCGGCCTTCCCCAGCGCGTCGGTCAGCAGCGGCGCGAGCGTGGCGCGCACGAGCGCCTTCTGCATGCGCTGGACCAGGTGCGGCGTCTGCATGCAGAGGTTGATCCGCGTGAGGACGTTGTCCCCCAGCCTGGTCTGGGCGTTGAGCGCGGAGGCGTTCCCCACCACGTCGCCGGTCGCCAGGTCGACAATCATCACCACCACGGTTGTCGTCCCGATATCCGCCGCCGCGCCGTACACCGGCCCCCGCACATCCAGGGAGCGCAGAACGCGGTGATCGCCACGGTGATCCAGCGCCAGGTGGTAGACACCATCTGCACACGGCGCGCACTGGTCCAACTCCGGGCTGACCATCAGCGGCAGCACACACTCGAGCTTTGCAGCCACCGCGGCGTGGAGCGCGGCGCCGAGCGGCAGTGTGGGGTCCAGGTCGCGGGCCGCAATCCACATCTCCTGCCACAGTGGGTCGTGGGCGCGGGGCACATTCAGACGGAACGACGTGACCACCTGCGGCTGATGAGCCAGCAGCGATCGGCTGGGAACATGGACGACCGCTGCCCCCGCGACCGGCACCGCCAGCTCGCACGCGCGCAGCGACACCGCCTTGCCGTCCGCGGCGACCGGCGTGCCATCAGCCACCTGTTGCAGACCAC
This sequence comes from Planctomycetaceae bacterium, assembly GCA_012729315.1. GTDB lineage: Bacteria > Planctomycetota > Planctomycetia > Pirellulales > Pirellulaceae > JAAYDI01. Next base: position 24,621 of record JAAYDI010000188.1, on the reverse strand, counting down.
CCTGCACCAGTTCAACCAGGCAACCGTCGCAGAGTCCGCGCTGGCCGCAGCGCGTGTTGAGGGGCAGATCGAGCAGGCGGAGGACATCGGCCAGCCGGCGCTGGGCCTGGTCCGCGGGGATATTCGCATGCCGTTCCCCGTCTGGCCCGCGCACGGTCAGGCGAAACAGCGCATCTTCAGCGTTCAATCGGCAACCTCCTCTGGAAGGCTCAATCCTCCAGTTCGATCACACGTCCGTCGTCCACCATGCGGAGCGACTTGCCGGGCGGGACGACCAGAAACCGCGCGGGATCCCAGGGTCCTTCCACGAGTTCACGGATCAGCGCCGGGTCGCCGCACTGCTGGTCGAAGTTCCAGCCCAGCCAATCCGCGCACTGGCGCGTGAATTGAATGTCGGCCTCCGTGCGGCCGATGCCCCCCACATCGACGTACGTAGCCCGTTCGTAGTTCCGATGCCACTGCTGTTCCGACTCCATCAGGAACCGGGCGTTGTCCTCGCCGTACTTCTCGCAGTACTCGCGGTACATCGCCTCGGCCCGGCCCGGCCCCGGCGGCAGGTGATACTTGTTCCAGCCTGGAGAATACCAGTAGGTACCTGGATGCTTGGCCACGTAGTCGGCGTAGCGCTGCTTGTCGCCCAGCAGCAGCGTGATGCAGTCGTGCGCGCGGGGTACCACCAGCGTGCAGCGCTGGCAGCGCAGCTTCTCCGTGCCACGACTGCACAGGCCATAGCCCAGCACGATGGCTTCAGCCTCCGTCTCCCGCTCGATCCGCTGAATGTTCAGCTGCACCTGCTGGCGCAGCTTGGCCGGTTCGTTGTGCAGACCCTGCTGAAGCTTCTCGATGAGCACGACGTGGTCCATCCCGGCCGCGAAGTGCTCGATTTCCAGCTCCAGCACCTGGCAGAGGATGATCGCCGTTTTGGGGCGGGCGGGCCGGGAATCCGCAGTACTCATGAGGACTTCCTGTGTGCAGTGCACCAAGCCGGTAACTGATCACCGGTTCGCAGCGACAGATCGGCGGCCATCCGACCTGCGCTCGCCCTGGGGTCGCGCGCCGGCGCGAACCGCGCGCCCTGACGCGGACCTGCCGGACCGGATGCAGCCATGCGGCAGGCCCATTCCTTCCGGGGATTCGCGTCGCGGACTGATTGCTTCACCAGAGACCTTATTGTAAGCTGCTTGGAACAATATGTAAGTTGCTGGAAACATTACGCACATCCCTGACCATTGCTGGAGATACTGATCGATGCCAGACCTGCAAGAGCTTGGCGAAGCGATCAAACGTGGCGATCGCGACCAATCCGCAATGTTGACCAACGCGGCTATTGCCGCCAAGGTTCCGGCCCAGGAAATACTGGACGTCATGGTTGCAGCTATGGACGTCGTCGGGCAGCGGTTCCAGAAGAACGAGATCTTCGTGCCCGAGATGCTGATCGCCGCCCGAGCGATGAAGGAATCCCTGGCGCTGCTCGAACCACTGCTCGTCGATGCCGGCATCACACCGATTGCCAAGGCGGTCATTGGCACGGTGGAAGGTGACTTGCACGACATCGGCAAGAACCTGGTCGCCATGATGTGGAAGGGCGCGAACTTCGACGTCATCGACTTGGGGACGAACGTGTCTCCGCAGAAGTTCGTGGATGCCGTGCGGGACAACAATGCACAGCTCGTCGGGCTCTCGGCGTTGCTGACCACCACGATGCCGGCGATCAAAGCCACGGTCGCGGCGCTCAAGGCCGCCGGATTGGACACGGCAAAAGTGGTCATCGGTGGAGCCCCAGTGACTCAAGAGTATGCGGACGAAGTGGGCGCCGACGGCTATGCTCCGGACGCGGCCTCTGCCGTGAACGTCGCCCGTGCGCTGCTGTAACAGTGCGTCTGGCCTCCGCCGTCTGACCTGCGGGACGGAGACGGACGGACTGCCAGCTGACCGTTTCGAGAGTGTGCGGGCGCGTCACATCCGTGCGGGTTGCCCTGTCTCGCGCAGCGCGGGCGGGCCCCGGTGCAGCCTGTGGCATCTCCATCCGGCCTGGTCAACTCAACAGTGCACATCAGTGGAGTTGGAGTCCTATGAACGGACGTGAACGGCTACTCGCTTTCCTCACCGGCGACAGCGTGGACAGCCTGCCTCTGATGCCGATCACCATGATGTACGCGGCGGATTTCGCGGGGGTGAAATACGGCCAGTATGTGACTGACTTCCGCGCGCTGGTGGAAAGCCAGATCGCCATTGCCGACGCCTTCGATTTCGACTTTGTGTCGTGCATTTCGGACCCGGCCCGCGAAGCGGCCGATTGCGGCGCCCGGGTGGCCATGTTCGAGGACCAGCCACCCGCGATTGTCGAAACGGACGCGTTGCTGGCCAGCAAGAGTACACTCTCAACGCTCACCATTCCCGACCCGCGCACTGCGACGCGCATGGGGGATCGTGTGCGTGCCGCAGCGTTGTTCCGCGAGCGGGTGGGGGATCGGAAGCTGATCGAAGGCTGGATTGAAGGTCCGTGCGCCGAGGCGGCGGATCTGCGCGGCATCAACACGCTGATGATGGACTTCTTCGACGATCCCGCGTTCGTCCGGGAGCTGTTCGAGTTCACGCTCGAGCTGGGGGTGCAGTTCGCGCGGGCCCAGGTGGAGGCGGGAGCCGACTTGATTGGCGTGGGAGACGCCGCGGCATCGCTGGTCGGCCCCGAGATCTATCGGGAGTTCGTGTGGCCCCATGAAAAGCGGCTGGTTGACGAGTTGCACGCCATGGGCACCCGTGTGCGGCTCCACATCTGCGGCAACACGACGTCGATTCTCGAGCCGATGGGGCAGTTGGGGTGCGACATCGTCGACCTGGACTTCATGGTTCCAATGGACAAGGCCCGGGCGGCCATGGGGCCGGACCAGATCCTGCTGGGGAATATCGATCCGGTACGGATATTGCGTGGGGCGGCCCCCGAGACGGTCCGCGCCGCCATCGCCCAGTGCCACCAGCAGACCAGACCGCGGTATATTGTGGGTGCCGGATGTGAAGTGCCGCGCGCGACCCCGGAGGCCAACCTCCGCGTGTTGACCGACTATGCGCGGTCGACGATGCCGTAGCCGCACATGCGGTGTGCTCTCCGCCGCGACAGAACTCTCAAGGAATGCACGAATGAAGCTTGACCAGCTCATCGCCTCCGGTCCTGTCGTCACGGACGGCGCCTGGGGCACCCAGCTTCAGACGCTGGGCCTGTCGGGCGGCGCCTGTCCGGACGAATGGAACCTGTCGCATCCGGACCTTGTGGCCGAGGTTCCCCGGCGGTATGTCGAAGCGGGCAGCCAGATCGTGTTGACGAACACGTTTCGCGCCAACCGCATCGCGCTGACCAGCTACGACCTGGCGGATCGGGCGGCCGAGATCAATCGCCTGGGCGTCGAGATTTCGCGCCGCGCCGTGGGGGACCGCGCTCACGTGTTCGCGTCGATGGGCCCCACTGGCAAGATGCTGCTCGCCGGCGAGGTGAGCGAAGACGAACTGCGGACGGTGTTCGCCGAGCAAGCGCAGACGCTGGCGGACGCCGGTGCCGACGCGCTGGTGATCGAGACGATGGCGGAGCTGGAGGAGGCGGAGCTGGCTGTGGCAGCGGCCCGGCAGACGGGGCTGCCCGTAGTGGCCTGCGTCGTGTTCGATTCCGGCGCGGAGCATGACCGCACGATGATGGGGGTGCCCCCCGAGCAGGCTGCCGCGCGCCTCACCGCCGCCGGGGCGGACGTCGTCGGCGCGAACTGCGGGCAGGGCATCGCAGGTTACGTGGACATCTGCCGGCGGATGCGGACCGCGACCAGCCGGCCGCTCTGGATCAAAGCCAACGCAGGCCTACCGGAGGTGGTCGACGGCGAGGTGGTGTATCGCACAACTCCCGCGCAATTCGCCGCGCATGTGCCGGCGCTGGTCGCCGCCGGCGCCCAGTTCATCGGCGGATGCTGCGGCACGTCGCCCGCCTACATCGCCGCTGTGGGGAAGGAGATCCGCAAGTGAAACCACGCGAGCGCGTGCTGCGGGCGATTCACCATCAGCCGGCCGATCGGGTGCCGATCGACGTAGGAGGAACCCGTCAGACCGGGATCGCGGCGTCCACCTATCACCGCTTGAAACAGCAGCTCGGACTCAACACCCCCACGCGCGTGTTCGATCTCTACCAGATGCTGGCGGAAATCGAGCCGCCGGTGCGGGAACGCTTCGGGGGCGACTGCGTGGGACTGTACCGCCCCGACCTGGTCTTCGGCATCGTCAATGAAGGCTGGAAGCCGTGGACCCTGTTCGACGGCACGCCGGTCCAGGTGCCGGGCGGTTTCCAGCCGCAGACCGAGGCGGACGGCAGTCTGGTCATCGTGCAGAACGGGGTGCCGATCGCCCGCATGCCCCGGGGCGGGTTCTATTTTGATCGCCTGGAGAAATTCCCCGGCGCGGCGCATATCGACCTGGACGGATATCGCCCCCCACTGCTGAGCCCGGAGGTCTGCGCGCACTATCGCGCTCAGTCGCAGATGCTCTACGATCAGACCGACTGCGCGATCGTCGCCCCGCTCGGCCCCCCCTACGAGCTCTTCTATGGACTGGGCACGGGCGACTTCGAGCGCTGGATGATCACGCTGGCATGCGAGCCAGACTATGTGCACCGGCTGTACGACTGCCTGGTTACGGCCTGGCTCGAAAACCTGCGGCGCTTCGCTGACGCCGTGGAAGACCGCGTGCCCATCCTGCAGTTCTGCGACGACTTCGGCACACAGCAGTCGCTGTTCCTGTCGGTTGAGATGTTCCGCCAGCTGATCATGCCCCATTATCAGCGGGGGCTCGACTGGATCCACACCCATACGGACATGAAGGTGCTGCTGCATTCCGACGGTGCGATCTTCCCCCTCATACCCTCGCTGATCGAGATGGGGGTCGATATGCTGAATCCCGTGCAGACCAGCGCTGTGGGGATGGATCCCGTGCAGTTAAAACAGCAGTTCGGCCAGCAGCTGACGTTCTGGGGAGCGTCGCTCGATTGCCAGAAGACACTCCCCTACGGCCAAGTGGCAGAGGTGGTGGCCGAGGTGCAGCAGCACCTGGAGATCTTCGCCCCCGGCGGCGGCTATGTGTTCGGTTCGGTACACAACGTTCAGGCCAACGTGCCCCCCGAAAACGTGATCGCGATGTATGACACCGCGTTGAACTATTGCTTGGAATGAGAGGAACCTGCCATGTTGACGCGCGCTATCCTGCGAACGATGTGCCTGGTCGCGTGTTTTGCGATCAACATCCCGGCAACCGCTGCCGAAACGCCGGCGGAGCGTGACGCACGGATGCAGTGGTGGCGCGACGCGCGGTTCGGCATGTTCATCCACTGGGGACTGTACGCCATTCCCGCCGGGACCTGGCAGGGCAAGACCGCGGGGACCGGCGAATGGATCATGGACTGGGCGAATATTCCGGTGGAGGAATACGAGCAGTTGGCTGGGCAGTTCAATCCGGTCGAGTACGATCCGGCCGCCTGGGTCCGCCTGGCCAAGGAGGCCGGCGCCCGGTACATCGTCATCACCTCGAAACACCACGACGGATTCAGCCTGTTCGATTCGGCGGTCAGCAAGTACGACGCGGTGGACGCGACGCCATACGGCAAGTGCCTGCTCAAGCCGCTGGCGGACGAGTGCCGGAAACAGGGACTGACGTTCTGCGTCTACCACTCCATCATGGACTGGCATCATCCGGCTCAGTACCGCGCCAATCCCGACCGCTACAACCCAACCGGGGTCCATCCCGAACGCAAACGCGAGTATCTGGACTACATGAAAACGCAGCTCCAGGAACTGCTCGACAGCTGCGATCCGGCCGTGCTCTGGTTCGACGGCGAGTGGACCGACTGGTGGACAGAGGAGGATGCCCGGGAAGTGTGCACGTTCCTGCGCGAGCTCCGGCCACGGATCATCATCAACAACCGCGTGGGCAAGGGACGGCAGGGCATGGATGGCCTGAACAAGGACGACCAGGAGTATTCGGGCGACTTCGGCACCCCTGAACAACAGATCCCCGCCACCGGGATCCCGGGCGTCGACTGGGAATCGTGCATGACAATGAACGACACGTGGGGGTTCAGCAGCAGCGATGAGAACTGGAAGTCGGCCGAGAGCCTGATCCGCAACATCATCGACACCGCTTCCAAAGGGGGCAATTACCTGCTCAACGTCGGCCCGACCGCGGCGGGCAGGATCCCCGAGGCGTCGGTCGAGCGGATGCGGGCCATCGGTGCCTGGATGCAGACGAACGGCGAGTCGATCTACGCGACGCAGGCCAGCCCGTTTGCCGAGACGCCTTGGGGGCGCTGCACGCGGCGAACCCTCGCCGATGGCTCCACCCGGCTCTACCTGCACGTCTTCGACTGGCCGCAGGACGGCCAGCTCACCATCCCCGACCTGCCCGGTGTGCCGCAGCGCGCCCTCCTGCTCGCTGGCCGCCAACCGCTGGAGGTGACCCGGCAGGATCAGGCCGCCATCATCGCGCTGCCGCCGTCCGCACCAGATCCGGTGGCTTCGGTCGTCATCTTGGAGTACGCGCAGCCGTAAGGGACCCTGGAGGCCGCTCGGGGGAAAAGTGGCTGCGGGAGTGGGATTGAACGCCCCTTTGTGAAACGCCTTCGGCGCATCGTCTACGACTGGTTCACATGCACGACCTTGGCCGGCGGGAATCCGTTGAAGTACGTGGACGACGCGTGGCTGTAAGCGCCGATGTTCTCGCTGTAGACCAGATCGCCCAGTTCCAGGTCCGGCAGCGCCGCGGCGAGTGAGACGGTGTCCAGCGCATCGCAGGTGGGTCCAAAGACCGCGGAGATCTGGGTGGGCCCTTCCGTGAACGCTTTGATCTCGTACGAAATGTGATCGAAGATGATCCCGGAGAACGTGTGATAGACGCCGTCGTCGATGTAGTAGCACTGCTTGCCGTCGCGGATCGCCTTGCCAATGACGGTGGCGACCAGCGTGCCGGCGGTGGCCACCAGGAAGCGGCCCGGTTCGGCCACGATCTCCAGCCCGCGGGGAAACAGGCGATCGAGTTCGGTGTTGAGCAGTTCCGCCAGCTGGTCGAACGGCTGGACCTGATTGTCATAGCGGACCGGGAACCCGCCACCGATATCGAGAATCTTCATCTGGGGATGGCCGCGATCCCACGCTTCCTGAAAGATCTCGGCCATCAGATTCAGGGCCAGGACGTAGTTCTGGAAGTTGGTGCACTGGCTCCCCACATGGAAGCTGAGTCCCTCCACCACCAGGCCGGCTTGGAATGCCGCTTCGATCAGATCGACCGCCTCGCTCGGCGATGCGCCGAACTTCGACGACAACTCGACCACGGCCCCCGTGTTGAGCACCTTGATACGGAGTATCAGACCGGCATGCGGCGCGTACCGCTTGATCTTGTCGATCTCCGCCTGATTGTCGAAGACGACCAGCGGCTTGTACGGATCGAGTTCTTTGAGCGTCTGGTTGTCTTTGACCGGATGCGCGTAGATGATCTGGTTCCAGATAAAGTCCTGACGCGCTTTGTCCGGTAGCGACTTGATGTTCTCGTAAACCAGCCGGAACTCCTCGATCGAGGCGACGTCGAAGCTCGCTCCCGCATCGTAGAAAGTCCGGATGATCGCCGGATCGGAGTTCGCCTTCACGGCATAGTAGGCTTGCACGCGCGGCAGCTTCTTGCGGAACTCCAGGTAGTTCTCGCGCAGTACCTCATGATCCACGACGAATAACGGCGTGCCATGCTGGCGCGCCAGATTCTGGAGCTGTTGCCGACTCACCACTGCAGGATCTCACAACCTTCCGTGTACCACGACAGACCACTGGGCGGTGAACCACTGGTTCGGGGGGCGCGGCCCCAGCCCGCGCAGCCCCTCGTGCCTTCCAGTGCCCCTTGTGTCTTCCGGTGGGCGAGGTCCGCGCCCCGCCCACCCGCTGCTCCCTGTACCGCAGATCACTTGCCCATCAGATGTTCAATCACTGCCATTTCCAGCGCCTCGTAGTCGCGCGCTTCAATGCACTGACGTTCCACATCCTTCGGGAAGCTGCGGACCTTCTCGACCAGCCGCAAGAAGATGGTCTTGCTGTTGGCCAGGTGCCGTTCGGCCACATCGGCTTTCTGGGTACGCATGGCCTTCACATCCAGGCCGATGAAGCGTCCGGTCTGGGGATAGCCACCCAGTTCCAGCACGCGCACCTGATTATAGGCGCTGCGCAGATCGACCGCGCCGAAGGTCTTGTCCTGGTCGTACTTCATACCATTCTGGTCATTCAAGTGCACGCTCCACAGCTTGTCCATGGACAGCGCGAACGCCATTTCATCCGATGCGTCGAGACCGGCCAGGCGAGCGTGAGCCGTTTCGATGAGCCCCCCCACGCGATTGGGGTCCACGGTCCGGTAGGCGACGGCCAGCGCGTGGCCGATCGTCGGCACATACGCCTGATCGGTCGGCTCATTGGGCTTGGGTTCGATCGCCAGATGGATCTCCGGGTTGTGTTCCAGCAGCTGATTGATCGCGTCGATCTGGTACTGGTAGGCCTGGATCGCGTTCTTCGACTCGCGGATGTACGTTCCTTCGCGGGCCAGCCACAGCACCATCAGGTTGGTGCCCAGATAGGAGGCGATGTCCACGGCGCGCTTGGTGCGGTCGATGGCCCACTTCCGCACGTCGGGGCAATTGGCGGTGAATCCACCGTCGATGCCGCGCGGATCCTCCCACAGGCGCGGGGCCACGAACTCCGGCACAAGCCCTTCCCCATCGAGCACCTTCTTGAGTTCCTTCGCGGCCCGTTCCAGCTCGGCCGCCGACTTGCTGTCTACGTCCGGCACCGCGTCATCGTCGTGGAACTGAACCCCCTCAAAACCGAGCTTCTTGTACGAGGCCAGCTTCTTGGAGAACTCGATCGTCGGTCGCACCGGCGGCCCGAACGGGTCGGCCCCCTCGCTGATGTTCCACGGCCCAAACGAAAAACGGTATTCAGTCGACATCTGCCTAACCTCCTCGCAAGAATCGAACATCTGTCACATGTATTGGCACTTGTACTAGCTCAGCACCGCGTGCGCTCACGAGAATCTGCAGGACCCCGCGTGCGACCGGCCGGCGCTAGTCGGCCGCCACGCCAGCCAGGCGGGCCGTCTCCGCAAAATCACGCAGGCCGGCCGTCGCACCCCGCGCCGTCACACAGCAGGCGCCGGCAGCCGCCGCCAGACGCCCGGCCTCTTCGACCGTCTTGCCACGCAGCAGTCCGGTGAGCAGTCCGGCATAGAAGCTGTCTCCCGCTCCGGTCGTATCCATCACGGGCCCCGGGGGCTGCACCTGGTCGATCTTCAGGTATTCGCCCGCTTCGGCACTCAACAACGCACCGTCAGATCCCAGCTTGACCCCCAACACGCCCGGCGCCCCACAGGCGCGATAGATGTCAACGATCCGCCGCGGATCCGACTCGCCCGTCTGGTGCTTCGCCTCCGACAAGCTCGGGACATAAACATCCAGATGGGGCAGTAGCTGCTCCAACGGCTCCATCGTCCCACCATCCCCGGCCGCATCGAGCGCTGTCTGGCAGCCTGTCTCCCGGATGGCGGCCAGCACTTCCGCCAGATCGGGTTCCAGGTTGGGCATCAGCGAGTAGTAGCCGATCAGCGCCATCCGGCTCTGCGCAAAGAGATCCAGGTTGTCGAGGAACAACGCTTTGTTCATCTGCTTGGGGGCGCCGACGCAGTGCATAAAACTCCGTTCCCCCGAAGGATCGATCAGCACGGCCGTGGTGCTCGTCGCACCGCCTGGAAGCGTCAGCAGACGCTGGGCATCCACATGCTCCTCCGCGTAGCGGCGGCGGATGACCGAGGCCCATTCGTCGTCCCCCACCAGGCTGAACGCGGCGACCCGCATCCCCAGCCTCGTCATGGCGATCCCCGAATTCGACACGATGCCGCCGGTCGTAACGCCGATCGGATCGGCCTGTAACAGACGGCCGCCCCCGATCGGCGTGGTCAACGGCACCGGCCACACCAGCAGGTCCACGACGCACGAACCACAGAGCACACAGTCAAGGGTCTTCTCGGCCACCACCTGTCGCCTTCTTTAACAAAGGAGAATGCTGTGCGTATCGGGCCGTGCACGGCCCAGCCACAAGTCCTGGATCATACCCGATCCGCCGGGCGGTTTCTATCCGCGGCACAGAATCGTTATTTGAGCTGAAATTGGGCGCGCTGCAAGCTGCCGCGGAGCGGGCCGGGCAATGGACGCGACGCGCAGGCCAGCCAGCCAGGCGCCCAACTTGTACCGGCCCAACCTGGCCGGGTATCTTCAACGTGCAGGCCATCCCCCTTGATTCTGGGAGAGACGCAACCCCGCGGTGGCCACTATATTCAATGAGGACTCCCCGACCATGAGGCATTCGAACTGCATTTTGCTCGCTGGCATTCTGACAGGGACCATGCTGGCCGCCGGCCGGGCGCTGCCGGCCGTGGAACAGGTCCCACTCGCTGCGCGTCCGTTTCCGCGCGACGCCATACGCTTGCTCGACGGGCCGTTCGCGGACGCGCAACGACGCAATGGCGAGGTGCTCTTGCAACTCGATCCCGACCGCCTGCTGCACATGTTTCGCGTGACGGCCGGGTTGCCTTCCCACGCCGAACCCTATGGCGGCTGGGAGGCGCCGGAAATTGAGGTGCGCGGCCACACGCTGGGGCATTACCTGACGGCCTGTGCCCTGACCTATGCCGCGACAGCCGATCCGCGGTTCCAGGAGCGGACGCAGCAGATCGTGACCGGCCTGTCCGAATGCCAGCAGGCGCTGGCGCAGCAGGCGACCCATCCGGGCTACCTGGCGGCGTTCCCCGAATCGTTCTTCGACCGTGTCGAGACCCTCCAGCCGGTGTGGGTGCCCTGGTACACGCTCCACAAGATCCTGGCCGGCCTGCTCGACACCTACGAATACTGTGACAACCAACAGGCACTGGACGTGGCGGTGCAGGTCGCCGGCTGGATCGCGTTCCGCGCCGATCGTCTGTCGCATGCCCAGCAACAGGCGATGCTCGATACCGAGTTCGGCGGCATGAACGAAGTGCTGGCCCATCTCTACTCCTTCACGAGCGACCCTGACCATCTGCGGCTGGCCAGGGTGTTCGATCACGAGCGGCTGTTCGATCCCCTGGCGCAGGGCGACGACCGACTCGACGGACTGCACGCCAACACGCAGGTGCCGAAGGTGATCGGGGCAGCCCGCGAGTACGAGGTCACCGGCGAGTCGCGGTACCTGGACATCGCCCGCTGTTTCTGGGACCGCGTCGCGCTGCACCGCTCCTACGTCACCGGCGGGCACAGCGACCACGAGCACTTCTTTCCTCCCACGGAGTTTGCCAAGCATCTGAGTCCCGAGACGACCGAGACCTGCAACACGTACAACATGCTCAAACTCACCCAGCATCTGTTTGCGATCGAGCCGACGGCGGCGGCGATGGACTTCCATGAACGGGCGTTGTACAACCACATCCTGGCCGCCCAGGACCCGCGGCGCGGCATGTTCGTCTACTTCCTGCCGCTCAAGCCGGGGCACTTCAAGAGCTACTCCACGCTGGACAACTCGTTCTGGTGCTGCTTCGGAACCGGCCTGGAAAACCCGGCTCGATATGGCGACGCGATCTTCGCGCACGGCGACGACGCGCTGTACGTGAACCTGTTCATCGCGGCCGAAGTCCGCTGGCCGGAGCTCGGCCTGGTGCTGCGTCAGGAGACCCGCTTCCCGGAGGAAGACACCACGCGGCTGCAGTTCGACCTGACCAGCCCCAGGGAGCTGGCTCTGCGGATCCGCCACCCCGGCTGGGCTACCGCCGGAATCACGGTGACGGTCAACGGTGCGCTGCAGCCGCTTTCCAGCACGCCCGGGTCGTATGTGACCGTGCGGCGCACCTGGCAGCGCGGCGATCGGGTCGAGGTGCGTCTGCCCATGGCCGTGCGGACCGAATCGCTGCCCCACGCCGATCACTGGCTCGCCTTCCTGTACGGACCGATCGTGCTGGCGGGCGATCTGGGTACGGAGGGTCTGGAGACACTGGACCTGTACACCCACAATCAGGTCGAACTGACCGCCACTCCGACCCCCGAGGTGCCGATCCTGGTTGGCGACAGCAGCCAGGTATTGTCGCACGTCCAGCCGGTGGATGGCCAGCCGCTGACGTTCCAGACCGCGGGGTTGGGGCGCCCGGCCGACGTGGTGCTGCAGCCGCTCTACCGCGTGCATCACCGCCGCTATGCGGTCTATTGGGAATGCCGCTCGGCGGAGCACTGGCAGGAGATCGCCGCAGCACGGGAGGCGGCCGCGGCCGCGCGCCGGGAACTTGAGGCGCGGACCGTGGATGTAGTGGTCATCGGCAATGCGGAGTCCGAGCAGGAGCACCGGCAGCAGGGGGAGCGGACCACGTGGGGCCCATTCTCGGATCGCGCCTGGCGGCACGCAGATGACGGCGGCTGGTTCAGCTACGACGTGCAGGTGCTACCCGACAAACCAATGACGCTCCTGTGCACGTACTGGGGGAGCGACTCGGGCAACCGCCATTTCGACCTGCTCGTCGACGGCACGCAGATCGCCACGCAGCGGCTGGATCGCGACAAGCCGGACGAGTTCTTCGACGTGCAGTATCCGATCCCCGCAGCGCTGACGCGCGGCCGGACCACGATCACGGTGCGGTTCCAGGCTCATCCGGGCCACATGGCCGGCGGCGTGTTTGAATTGCGCATCGTGCAGTGAATCGCCCCGGCGCGCGGGGCGGGCCCAGCGTGGCGCTGACCCGCCCCCTCCCAAAGATCCGCCCAGTGGCGCCACTCAGTCGGCGGCTTGTGCAAAGTCGCAATACGCCAGGTCGAAACGGGTGAACGTGATGTACTTGTAGTCGCCGCGTTCCCACAGGCAGCCGATGGAACTGTCGGGCAGCAGTGTCAGGTCCGAATATGCCGCCGGCTCGTCGGAGATGATCCGCTCGTTCTCGAAGGTCCGGCCCTGATCGTAGCTGACGCGCACGACAAGCGTATTCCGTGCGGGCCCCTTCGGACCGGTCCACAGGATCCGTTCGCGCTGATCGGGGGCGATGCGCGCGGGGAAGCGTTCGATGGCGCACGCAACGGGTGACACAACGTTGCCAGCGTAGACCGGCGACCAGGTGTGCCCTTGATCGTCGCTCACCGACATCCACCGGTGCGCACCGGAGTTCTGGCGCATGTCGATCAGGACACGACCGTCCGCCAGCTCGACCAGCTGCGATTCGTCGAATCCCTGGTCACCGGGCACCAGTGCGCCGCGTTGCCAGGTTGCGCCGTGATCGTCGCTGTAGAGGGTAAAGACGCGATACGGTTCGGTCTTCCAGGCCGGTACGATCAGGCGTCCGGACTGCAATTGGATGCCTCCGCCGGGGCCCACCACTGTGGTGCGCCATTCGGGATCGTCCATATCCCGGCTGGCGAGTGTACCGTCCTGCGGTTCCGACCAGGTCACACCATGATCGCCGCTCCACCGCATGATCACCTGCGTGTCGTCCGTGCCGGGACGTGCCGTGCCGGTGTTGCGCTCCGGTTTGCAGCGCAGATAGAACAGCCAGACACGGCCGGTCTGGCGATCGACAATGGTGGCCGGGTTGGCGGCCGACCACAACTCGCCCGGATCCTCAATCACCTGCATCGGCGACCAGGTCCGGCCCTGGTCCGTGCTGCGTCGCAGCACCAGGTCGATATCCTGCTTGCCGTATCCTGGGTCATCCAGGTTGTACTTGCGGGCCTCGGCGAAGGCCAGCAACGATCCATCGGCCGCGGTCTCGATGGCCGGGATGCGGAACGCGAAGTAGCCTTCGGTGCCGGACACGTACACGTCCACGTGGCAGGGCGCGGTGTCCGCAACCGCCACCGCGGCGGGAATCCAGACGAGCGTCAGGAGGGCAGCACGAAGCAACATGGTTCATAGTCTCCAGAAGCCTAGGGTCTCCAGAAGCACGGGGCAGAACGGTGCACGAGCGGGGATGGCACGCGACACTTCTTCATCATTACACGGTTACAATGGATGCGGGTACCTCACGGGCCCCGCACGGTTGTGCACAGTAATGCACATCAGTACTGGAGTACTGGACCGTGGGGTGTGGCCCACATGGTCTCGGGAACACAGGAACACACGCATGCTCGAGCGAAACAAACAGCTGGTACGGCGTTACTATCAACAGGCGCTGGGTGACCTGACAGGGTTCGAGCAGCTTGTGGCCGAGGACTTCGTCGACCACCATTTTCCATCCACGATTCCGGCCGGTCCAGAGGGCGTACGGCAGCGGCGACCTGATCGGCCAGCTGCGCGACGCTCCGTGACCTGTGCCGGCGGCGCCGTCGCCGCACCATCGGACCTACAGCTTGCGGCACCGGTAGACAAAGGCGGGGGGCAGGTTGCGCCAGATGGTGCGACTGCGTTCCACCGAACCGAAGGAGTCCCGCAGCAGCCGGGCAAAACGCACACCGGCGGGCAGCAGCGTGCCCTGCAGGTAGGCGAATGTGGCGAAATGTCCGCCGGCCGACAGACGCGCGAGGACCGCGCGCATCAGATCATGCTGCAATTCCGCCGAGAAGGCGGCCCAAGGCAGACCGCAGATGATGCAGTCGATCTGCTGAATCCCGCGCTCGTCGCAGATCGCGTCAATCTCGGCCACCGAACGGCAGAGCGTCTCGACGTGCGGGAACCTGCTGGCCATCGTAGCGGCAAACTGCGCGTTCAGCTCCACCGCCAGAAATCGCGCTCCCGGCCGGAGTGACGCGAGGATGGCAGGGGTGAAAGCGCCGGTTCCCGGTCCGAACTCGGCGCACACGTTCACGCTGTTCCAGTCCACCCAGCAGACCATTTCACGGGCCAGATGCGCGCTGCTGGGCGCGATCGCTCCTGTGGCGATGGGATGACGCAGGAACGCCGACAGGAATCGTGTCATGATCGCGGGCCCTGAAAGACAACCAGTCAACAACAGCCACACTCCGGCCACGTAACGTGGCGGCAACGTCGCGGCCCCTCCCCTGCCCTGTCAGGACTTGACTGCCAGGTTGCGCCGGGCTTCCTCGTGCAGCAACTGCATGGTTTCCGCGCGCTGCTGGTAGAGTCGCCGCAGTTGCCTGGGTTGGTGGCGGGACAAGGCGTAGTGGGTCAACAGCGGCAAGACGATCGTGGTGTCGGCATAGCACACGACGGCGTCCGGGAGCGCGTCCGGATCGACCTTGCCCCAGCTGACTGCCTCGTGGGGTGTCGCACCAGACAAGCCGCCGGTATCGGGCCGGGCATCGGTGACCTGGAGGAAGTAGTCGTGCCCCGCCTCCAGCACCCGGAAAGAATCCTGCAACTGGGGTTCCGTCTGGAGCATGAAGTTCTTGGGACTGCCGCCCCCCATGAGCATTACGCCGCTCTTGCCCCCCGACCGTTTGGCCGCCAGGACGAAGCTGGCCGTCTCGTTCACGTCGTGGAACGGGTCGATCCGGAACGTGTGTCCCAGCGCCATGAGCTTGGCAATCACCATGCCGATGCTGGAATCTCCGGGAGACGATGTGTAGACCGGCACATCTGCGCGGTAGGCAGCGGCCAGAACGGAGACGTCCTGCAGACCATGGGCCTCCTCCTGCTCGGCCGCGTGCCTGCCCAGGCGATAATGCAACTCGGCCATGCCCATCTCTTCCTGGAATTCGGGGTTCCGCAGGATCTGCTCCAGGATGGTGTCTGTGTGTATGAGGCAGTCCTGCAAGTCCAGCAGCACATCGTAGATGCGGACGACGCCATTCTCGCGCAGATCGGCGTCGTTCACGTGTGGGGTGCCGGTGTGGAGCGCGCAGTCGAAGGCGAAGTGCAGGTCGTGATACAGGTTGGCACCGGTCGCCACGATCCAGTCCACGAAACCGGCCTTGATCAGCGGCACGACACAGGACGGGCCGAGGCCAGCCGGGGTGAGTGCGCCGGCCAGCGTCAGACCGACTGTCACGTCCGGCTCCAGCATCTTCTTGACCACCAGCTCACAGCCTTCACGCAGCCGAGCGCTGTTGTAGGCCAGCATCGTGCGTTCGATGACGTCACAGAGACTTTCCGATCCAGTCAGGCTCGGCGGGGCGATTCTGCGACCGGCAAGATAGGCTTTCCGGCGCGGACATGCCTTGTCCTGCAACCAGACGGGTGTATTCTCCTTCTCGTGCTGCATGATTCACTCCCCGATGACGTTGTGAACAGAGGTTTTCGCGGCGTTCGTGCGGGAAGAACACCGCAGGCACAGTGTCGATTCGATGGCGTGGATCCACCACGCGGCCGTCAGGGGGCCTTCCTGCTGTCGCGCCCGCAGAACGCGACATAACTGATAATCTTGCCGGCCAGCCGGGCGGCCAGGAATTCCGAGACTACCTGCCCCGCAATGGGCACAACCTCGACGATGTCCGCCGCGACAACCCGCCGCTCGCTGCAGACGCGCCGCAACAACGCGGTAACCTGGCGCCAGGTGAGCCCCCCCGGCTCCGGAGTCCCCGTGCCCGGTACGAAGGCCGGGTCGAACCCGTCAACGTCGACCGTCACATACACCTGCTCGCCCAACAGCGCCAGAACCCGTTCGATCCAGTCCGGATCAGTCTCCACAATCACGGGCGTAATCAGGTTGTCCATCTGCCGCCGGCACTCTGCGTACTCCTGCTGCGAGAAGCTCCGGATGCCCACCTGGGCCAGCCGATCGGTGATCTCCAGGACACGCCGCATCGCGCAGGCATGCGAATGCGGGTTCTCTTCATACGTGTCGCGCAGATCCGCGTGGGCGTCGATCTGGAGCACACTGAGTTCCCCCCAACGCGCTGCCGCGGCCCGCACCAGTGGAGCCGTGATACTGTGTTCTCCGCCTAGCGTCAGCAGGAACATCCCGTCGCGCAGGGCCTCCCGCGCGGCCTGCTCGACGCGCTGCATCTGCTCCTCGGGGGTCTCCGCTGGCTCCACAGGCGGTAAGGTGATGATTCCCACCTCGCGCAGGTCCCGCGCCAATTCTTCGTCAAACTCCTCAACCTGAGCCGAAGCCTCCAGGATGGCCGCGGGGGCGCGCGCCGTTCCACGCATGTAGCTGACGGTTCCCTCGTACGGCACCGGCAGTACCGCGTAGCGCGCCTGAGCCGCTACGCACGTGCCGCCCAGGAAGGGCTGGTTCGGAGGTTGGTTCATGAATCCTGCTTCACAGTCGGGGAAGTGGCGAATCGAAGACGTGCACCTGAGGCCGCCAATATAGGCAATTCACGGCGAAAGACAAGGGAAACCACCTGCCGCGCCCGCGGTACGGGTGCGTGCCCAACACTTCAGGGGCACCGGTCGCAGCACGCACAGTGGCCGCCCGGGGTGCAGGAACGGGCCATTTCAGGCCGCAGTGTCCATCGGCCGTGTGGCTTACTTCAGCACGGCTAACAAGTAAGCTGCCACACCGACACATTGGTTGTCGCCCCGGACGCGGTGCGTTATCTTGGGTGCTCACCTCGACGATCGGCATAACCCGAAAGAGTTAAAGATGACGGATCGAGTGCGTCGCGTCAGGCGGCCGCAGCACGTCGTGCTGGTATACAACGGCGATCGCTCAGCGGTGCCGGCCCGGCCCGAGGACCGCGGGAGCGAGGCCGACCTGCGGCTGATGATCCGGCGGATGGCGCGGGCCTTGCGCAGCGTGGGCTATCGGGTCACCGTGCTGCCGCTGGCACGGGACCTGTCGGCGTTCCAGCGGAAGCTGCGGCGGCTCAAACCGGACGTGGTGTTCAATCAGTACGACGACGTCGTGCACGGGGCACTGCATGAAATGCGAGTGCCGGCCCTGATGCGGATGATGGGTTTTCCGATCACGGGGTCCCCCGCGCTGGCGATCGGACTGACGCGGTACAAGCACATGACGGCCAGCCTGCTGCAGGGGGCGGGTGTGCAGACCCCTCCCTGCTCGGAACTGCTGGAGCGGCTGGCGGACGTGGACCAGCACCGTTGGCAGTTCCCGCTGATCGTGCAGCCGAGCCACGAGCATGCGGGGATCGGGCTGGATCGCGATTCCGTCGTGTACTCGAAGCGTGCGTTGCGCGACAAGCTGCGACAGATTCTGCACGAGTACAAGCAGCCGGCGTTGGCGCAGACGTTTCTGCGCGGCAGAGAGTTCAATGTCGGCATCGTGGGGGGGCGTCAGCCGCGCGTGATGCCCCTGGCCGAAGTCGACTACTCCGAACTGCCGCCGGATATTCCCCCCATCATGTCGTACGCGGCCAAGTGGATCGAGAACACCGAAGAGTACCGCAAGACGTCGGTGATCTGTCCGGCCGTTGTCGAGCCGGAGTTGGCGCGTCAGATTGTGTCCACCGCATTGCGGGCCTTCCGCGCCGTGGGTACCTGGGGATACGGGCGCGTCGACATCCGCCTGGATGACGCCGAGCGCCCGTGCGTACTGGAGGTCAACTGCAACGCGTGCCTGGAGGAAGGGCACGGGCTGGCCCGGCAGGCTGACCGCGCGGGAATCTCCTACGCCCGACTCCTGCAGATGGTGGTGAAGGCGGCCTTCGAAGGGCCACCGTTTGACCGCGACATCCCCATGCTCTGAACGCGCCGGACAGGCGGGCCAGGTGGACGCCCAGGGCGCGGCTGCGGTGCGGTCCCCTCAACCCACGGTCCTCTCAACCCATCAGCCGCCCACAGTAGGCGAATTCGACCGCCAGTCCGGTCGCCATGGCGACGACGTCCAGCAAGACCTCCGTCTTGCGGCTGCGCGGGAGTTTCAGGTTGAGTGCGGCCGCGCGATCCTCCAGTTTCAGCAGGATGTGCTTCGCATCGTCGTGATCGAGTGCCGACCAGCGGACCATGCGGTCCAGCAGCTCCTGGTGTTGTTCGTGCAGCAGATCGCTGGCCCGCAGCGGCGCGCTGGTGCGGACTTTCGGGAAGACGGCGCGCAACTTGTCGTCGACATACCCCTGGGCCGCCGCCCGAAACTGGTCGGCGCGCTGGCCGTAGTGCTCCGCAACCGGCATGTCCAGCTCCTTCAGCGGGCGGAGCAGCGTGCCGCCCCGCCGACGCGGCGGCTCCTGCCGCAGCTGCCGCATCACACGATCGACGTACTTGAGTTTCTGCAGGGCCGGCCAGAAACGGTAGCGCCTGCGCCAAGCCGACCGCGGCGTGAGCCACACGGCAAACGTCTCCGCAAAGTCCTCGTCGGGATGCTTCTGCGCGTAGGTCCGACCGTAGGGACTGGCGTGGATGTGCCGGACGAAACTGCGGCTGGCCGGGTCGGGGTAAAACGTCTCGCGATAGGGCTTCGAAAATGGCCCGAACACCTCGCGCCACGCCGGCTCCTTCCACAACTCGTAGGCATAGTTGATCGCGTGGCCAGCCTCGTGCCGCAACAGCATCATCAGCATCACATCGTCTTCAATCTCCCCTGTCTGCTCCTGCTCAATGCGCGCCAAACGCCTGTCAGCCAGGTAGAAGGGAATCCCGATGACCGGCACCCGGTCGGGACACCCCCAGCTGTCGGTAAGATAGAACTTCGGGCGAAAGACCAGCCCTTTGGCCGCCAGCTCACGATACAGCCTCTCGGTCAACGGCTCGAGCGGCGAGCCGGCGATGGCCAATGGCAGATCGCAGATGCGCGTGTGCAGCAACTCACACCGCACCGTCTCCCAACTGTCGAACGGAGAAGGAGTCCTCAACTTGGCCATGCTGACAGGAATTATCCTGGACCGCCGAGCGGAAATCCATTCCAGGTCTGGGAGGCCAGACGCCCCCCCGACCGCCTGCACGCCCTCACACAGTCACCTTGTGCATCCGATGGATGCCGCCGCACACCGACTGCCGGCGGCATGTCATCAGCGCGCATCCGGGCCGTCCGCCTGAAGTTGCAGCCGGCCGGCACCGTCCACCACGGCGGGGAGGATGCGCCCGGTCAGAGCATTGTCACCCGCCTTGCCGCCGCGGCCGATCAGGAACCGGCCGTCCGCAAGGCCGACTAAGCCCAGCGAACCGTCGAACTTCCATTTGTCCACCAGTTGGAAGGATCTGTCGACTTTCAGCAGCATCTGCGGATTGCCGTAGCACCCGAACCACCAGTGCTCTGCCGCGAAGGTCGCCGTCTGGATGCCCAGGAACGTGTAGCCGCTCTCGAGTACGTGCCGTCTCTGAAACGTGAAAGACGCGTCGTATTCATACGCGTAGTTCTCGTACACCCCTTCGGGCAATCCGCCGACCACCACAAACCGCTCACCGTCGCATGCAATTCCGCCTGCGCCGTGCACCAGTTCCGGCGTGCGGTGCCGGGCCACTTCCGCCAGTGTGTCCGCGTCGTAAACGTAGACCCACGAGTCCGCCTGGCCGGCCGGCTGGTTGAACTTGCCCAGGTTCACTGCCACGTAGACCTTCCCGTCGTGATGACAGAGATCACCGTGATGGTCGGCCACGGCGACCCGGCACAGCACGCGGCCGGCCAGATCGGTCTTGACCAGCACGTCCGTGAAACACCAGTAGATGGCGTCACGGTCGTTGGTACAGATTCCCTGGAGGTGTTTGGCATAGGTTCCTTCGCACTCCACGGCGCGATACGCCTGGCTCACCGACTGGTCGCCGGCGTCCGGGTCGGACGCCTCCGCACGCTGTGGTTGCTCGGTGGCGCAGACGGGGGCGGCCAGCCAGGCCCCCAGAGACAAAGACAACCAGCTGGCCAGGCAATACGTTCTCGCTCGCAATGTCAGGTCCCTCCTCCGAAGTGCATGCTTTCCGGGGGCGTCGGCGCCGCGATCTCAACGCGCGGCGCGTGGGCCACCGGGTCTGTCTGGAACTGTACTGCCGTGCGCAGCGCGGTCAAAGTAGCGACCGCACACGGTCGTCAAACGCCTGCTGATCGGTGGCGAACGAGCATAGGCCGCTGATGTTCATCAGCGCGTCGAGCCCGAGGCTGCCGGCCGACAACTGGTCCTTCCACCGTTGGTAGGGAGGAATCTTGCCGTCCGCGGTGATGGTCTGAAGATCGGTCGCCGACCAGCGCGGCAGGAAGTCGCCAAATCCGGCCTGTTCAAAGTAGGCTTGAAGATCGTCGGGCGAGAAGTGGTCGAGATCTTCCTGCAGCAGCGCGTCGACGCACTTGCGAAACGGCTCGGGCACCTCCCACAACGTAGCGCCGTTGAAATCGTCGAGTTGGACGTCGCGGGCGCAGGTCACAGCCGGATCGGTATCGACCTCCGACCGGATCTCCGCGACCGGGTGCTTGCGATACTCCGCAGCCACCTTCGGCGGCATGGTGAACACGTCCAACCCGGCGAGCGTCGCCACCTGCGCTCCCTCGCGCATGCTGGCACCGATCAGCCGCGAGCGGCTGCGGCCGGCAGCGCGGAGTTCGAGCAGCGCCCGTTGGGTAGCGAGCGTCGCCTTTTCTCCGACGTTCTTGCCGTCCCCCAACTGATTGTCGGACACGAAGGCATTCAGGCGGCCGAGAAACACGTTCACGTAATCTGGCTGGGACAGCAGTGCCGCGACGTAATTGTGCCGTGCCGAAAAGCCAAGGGTGAAGTTGATCGGCACACCGTTGGCCGCCAGTTTCCGCGCGCCCAGGTAGCCGGCCGGCGTCAGCGGCACTTTCACGTAGAAACGCTCGGGACAGATGTCGTAGTAGCGTTTGCCGTAGGCCACCGTCCGCTCGACGTCCCCCGCGAGGTCGGTGTGGAGTTCAACGCTCACGTGCGCATCAAACTGTTCCACCAGCCGCAGGCCGTGATAGGCATTAAGTACGAAGGCGACTTCCAGCAACAGCTCCTGCGGGTCGATGCCGGGCGCCGCCTGCCGGATCGTCGCCGCCGCCTTGCCGACCAGCCCGTCATAGAGCCCCTTCTGGACTTCGTTGTTGAGCAGCGTGTTGTTGGTGGTGAGCGCTTCGAACTCGGATGTCCACAGCCCGGTCGCCTCGTCCATGTCGCCCGTGTCCAGCCAGAGGGTAGTGCCGGCGGCGCGCACCTTTGCCCACTCGGCGTCCGCCTGCTGCGGGACCCGCGGCTTGCCAAACTCATGGTCGAATCCTTCGCGCACCAGCGCCTTGACCTGCGACGCGATCGCGTTCCTGTCTGCCATGTTGGTATCTCCCAAAGAATTCTGGCCCACACGGCCATTCATCTTACCGCAGCCATCGCGGCCGCACACCCCACGCCCCCCGGCCGGGCACGGTCCGCCAGCTCCTGCTCCGAGCGTTGACGAACCAGACAGCGGCCCCTAAATTGGTGTCTTCATCCCGATCCTCGCCGCTGCCGCCATCCGCGGGCGCGACAAGCAGCGCAAGAACAAGAACAAGAACAAGAACAAGAACAAGAAACAAGAAAACGGATTACCGGTCCGTGTCCCAGACTTGAAAGCAGAAGGCAACGAGAGCAAATGGCTGTTCCCACCAATGCACCGGCGTCAATTGAGCTGTCCGCCATCAACACGATTCGTACACTGTCGATGGATGCCGTCGATGCGGCCAACAGCGGGCATCCGGGCACGCCGATGGCCCTGGCCCCGGTAGCGTACGTGCTGTTCAACGAGATCCTGCGCTACGATCCGGCCGATCCCGCCTGGCCGGCGCGCGACCGGTTCGTGCTCAGCTGTGGCCACGCCTCGATGCTGCTCTACTCCGTCCTGCATCTGGCGGAGGTCCAGCAGCTGGACGCCGACGGGAAACCGACCGGGGAGCCGGCCGTGCCACTGGATCACATTCGCCAGTTTCGCCAGCTGCACTCCCGGTGCCCGGGGCACCCCGAGTTCGGTCACACGGCGGGGGTCGAAACGACCACCGGACCGCTGGGCCAAGGGGTCAGCAACAGTGTGGGCATGGCCATCGCCGCCCGCTGGCTGGCCGCTCACTACGATCGGCCCGGCTTCGAGCTGACCGGTTTCAACGTGTACGCTCTCGCGGGCGACGGCGACATGATGGAGGGGATATCGGGCGAAGCGGCGTCGCTGGCCGGGCACCTGAAGCTGTCGAATCTCTGCTGGATCTACGACGACAACAAGATCACGATCGATGGCAAAACATCGCTGGCGTTCAGCGAGGACGTGGCGGCGCGTTTCAATGCCTACGGCTGGAATGTGGTCCGCGTGGACGATGTGAACGACCTCCCAGCGCTGCGCGGCGCCCTCCAGGCATTCCAGGCCTGCACCGATCGACCGACGCTGATCATCTGCCGCAGTCACATCGGCTGGGGCTCGCCTAACCTGCAGGACACCTCGGAGGTACACGGCGCACCGCTGGGCGCGAAGGAAACGCGGTTGACCAAGCAATTCTATGGCTGGCCGGAAGACGAGTCGTTCCGGGTGCCGGCGGAGGTGATAGCTCATTTCCGCGCCGGGATCGGCACGCGAGGGAAACAACTGCGTACGGCCTGGGAGGCGAAGTTCAAGGAATACCGCCAGCAGTATCCGGAGCTGGCCGAACAGATCGGCATGATGCGCGAGCGCAAGTTGCCGACCGGCTGGGACGCCGACATCGAGGTGTTTGCGGCCGACGCCAAAGGCATGGCCAGTCGCGCGTCATCCGGCAAAGTGCTCAACCAGGTCGCCAAGAACATCCCGTGGCTGCTGGGCGGCTCAGCCGATCTGGCCCCGTCCAACAAGACGATGCTCACTTTCGATGAGGTGGGCCGATACAGCGCAGAGAACCCGGCCGGGCGCAACTTCCACTTCGGGATTCGCGAGCACGCGATGGGTGCCATCGCCAACGGCATGGCACTCTGCGGATTGAAACCGTACATCGGCACGTTCTTCGTGTTCAGCGACTACATGCGTCCTCCCATCCGCATGGCCGCCATGATGCAGCTGCCCGTCCTCTATGTGTTCACCCACGACTCGATCGGCGTGGGCGAAGACGGACCCACGCACCAGCCGGTTGAACAGCTAGCCTCGCTGCGGGCCATCCCCAACCTGCTGGTGATCCGGCCCGCCGACGCCAACGAAGTCGCCGAAGCCTATCGGACGGCCGTGGCGCTGTCCGACCGGCCGGCCGCGCTGGTCCTCACGCGCCAGAACCTCCCAACACTCGACCGCACTGTTTACGCCGCGGCCAGTGGCCTGCAGCGCGGCGGTTACGTGCTGGCCGATGCCCCCGATGGCAAGCCCGACGTCATCTTGATCGGTACCGGCAGCGAACTGTCGCTGTGCGTGGAGGCGCGGGAGCAGCTGGCCCAGGACGGCATCCAGGCCCGCGTGGTGAGCATGCCGTGCTGGGAGCTGTTCGACGCCCAGCCGGCGGAGTACCGCGCCGCGGTGCTGCCTCCCGACGTCACCGCGCGCGTGGCGGTCGAAGCCGGCATCGACCTGGGCTGGGCCCGCTACATCGGCGACCAGGGGCGATTCGTCGGCATGCGTTCGTTCGGCGCCTCCGCCCCATACGAGAAGCTCTACAGCCTGTTCGCCATCACGCGGGGCCAGGTCGTGGCCGAAGCGAAAGCAGCCGTCGGGCGGTAGAGGGCCAGGGTTCCAGCCTGGGACGGTGAAAGGCTCGGTCATTCCGAGCCGGTTGTAGTGGACAAATCCATGCCATGGATGGGCCCATTCGCATGGACTGCCTACCTCCTCACCGTGCAGCAGCAGCGGTTACATCCCGCAATTG
>JAAYDI010000018.1 GCA_012729315.1 Planctomycetaceae bacterium | reverse complement strand
GCCGCCCGTCCGCGGCGGAACTCATCCGGCAGCTCGTCACGCTCGAGATCGCCACGCTGGCCGAACGCGGAGCGGCACCCGGTGTGGGCGGCTCAATCGAGTATGCCGACCAGTCGGTCGACAATCATGTCGGCGATGTTCAGTGCGGATGTGGCGGCCGGTGAGGGGGCGTTGACGACGTGCACCAGCGGCCCGGTCTGCTGGATCAGGAAGTCATCAACCAGCGCGCCGTCGGGGGCGATGGCCTGAGCCCGGACGCCGCTGCGGCCCACCACCAGGTCCTGCGGGCGGATGGCAGGCACGAGTCGCTGCAGGGCTCGCACAAAAGCCCATTTGCTGTAGCTGCGCACCATCTCGCCCAATCCGACCCGCCAGTATCTTGTGGCCAGTTTAAGAAAGCCCCGATTGGCGACCGCATCCCACGTGTCGCGTACGCTGATGGTCGTCTTGTGATAGCCCTCGCGAGCCCACGCGAGCACGGCGTTCGGGCCGCACTCGACGCCCCCTTCCATCATGCGGGTGAAGTGCACGCCCAGAAACGGGAAGCTGGGATCGGGCACCGGGTAAATCAGGTTCCGGCACAGGTGATGCGCGGCGGGTACCAGCTCGTAGTACTCGCCCCGAAACGGGACAATCCGCACGCTCGGCGCCTGACCGCTCATCGCCACCACGCGATCGCTCTGCAGGCCGGCACAGTTGACGATCGATCGCGCGTGAAACTCGCCGAGCGAGGTTTCCAGCACGAACCGGTTCTGCTCGCGGCGGATCCCCATGACCTGTGTTTCCGTGCGGACCTGCCCCCCCGCCTTCTGCACCAGTTCGGCCAGTCGCTGACAGACGTGGCTGAAGTTGACGATGCCCGTTTCCGGCACGTGGACCGCATCGACTCCCGCGGCGTACGGCTCCAACTCCCGCAGACGTTCCGGAGAAATCCGCTCGCACTGTACACCGTTGGCCAGCCCCCGCTCGTAGATCCGCTGCAGCGCCGGGATTTCGCGCGGGTCCACCGCCACGATCACCTTGCCGCAGCGATCGAACGGAATCTCCTGCTCGCGGCAGAAGGCCTCCATCGACTGCCGGCCCGCGCGGCAGTTCGTGGCCTTGAGCGACCCGGGCGCGTAGTAGATGCCCGAATGCAGTACGCCCGAATTGCAACTGCTCTGATGGCGGCCGACCGCCACCTCCTTCTCGAACACCTGCACGGTCCGAGTCCCCAGCCGCTGCGTCAGCCGGTACGCCGTGGCCAGTCCCAGGATCCCGCCGCCGATGATTGCAAAGTCCGATGTCTCCAAGGTATGTCCTCCCTTGCGCCGACCAGTTCGCCCATCGCCAGCAGGTGCCCTTTCAGGGCGGCCAGGCCGTAGAGCACCCAACGGCCCCGGGGCGTCGGTGTCGGCGCGTCGGGATCGTCACTGATCAAGGTCCACGCGCGGACCTCACGCGGGGCACTCATGGCTCAGCGGTCAATCCAGGAAGCCGACCAGTTCAGCGCTGCGGCTGGGTTCCTGCAGCTTCCGCAGCGCGCGATCTTCGATCTGGCGGATCCGCTCCCGAGTGACTTTGAAAATCGACGCGACCTCTTCGAGCGTATAGTTGTAGCCGTCCCCGAGCCCGTACCGCAGGTTGATGATCTCGCGCTCGCGATATCCGAGCGTCTGCAGCAGGTTCCGGATGCGGCCCTGGAGCATCTGATGGCCGGCGCCGTCAGCGGGCCCCTCGCAGTCCTCTTTGGACAGCAGGTCGGCGAACTTGCTGTCCTCGCCCCGCCCCACCGACTGATCGAGGCTGGCGGGCATCTGGCGGATGCGCAGGATCTGCCGCGTCTCCTCGACCGGCAGGTCGGCCGCTTTGGCCGTCTCCTCGACCGTCGGCTCGCGCCCCAGTTCATGGTAGAGTCGTCCGAAGATCTGCTTGACGCGCGCGATCACCGGCGCCATGTGCACCGGCACCCGGATCGTGCGGCTCTGATCGGCCACCGCCCGCGTGACCGCCTGGCGGATCCACCACGTGGCGTACGTGCTGAACTTGAACCCGCGCCGGTACTCGAACTTCTCCACGGCCCGCATCAGTCCGGCATTGCCTTCCTGGATCAGGTCCAGGAAGCTGACGCCCCGATTGCGATACTTCTTGACGATCGAGACCACCAGCCGCAGGTTGCCTTGGGACAGCCCCTTCTTGGCCGCCTGGTACTCGGCCAACGATTTGCGGAGACTGGTCAGGCGCCGTTCGATGCCGTCGGGCGTGTGCTGGGTCATCCGCAGCAGGCGGCGCAGTTCGCGTCCCCACTTCTCCCGGTCGGGGGTGGAGCCGGTCTTGGTCGCCTCCAGCCACTGGCACAGTTCGGCCACCCGTTCTGCCACGCGCACAAAGCGCGGGAACATCGCCTCGAAGTGCTCCATCCGCAGCCCCAGTTCTTCAACCAGCCGCGCTGCGCGGTGACGGCGGCGAACCAGCGACTCGCGGGCCGCCTGCCGCCTGGACTTCGTGACGTTCCTGGACGCCATCACGCGGTAGTCCTCGCGATTGCGTTCCAGCAGCACCGCGAGTGTGCGCAGATTGTGGGGGAACCGCCCCATGATCTGATGCTTCTCCAGCTGATCGCTCACCGACACCTGGATCGTTCGATCGAAGGGCAGTTCGTGATCGTAGACGCGCTGGAGCGTCCGCACGGCTGAGCGGATGACGAAGGCCACTTCCAGCAACTCGCGGCGGAACCGCCGCCGCGACAGCTCGACCTTGCGGGCCAGCGCCACCTCTTCCTTGTGCGACAACAGCGCGATCTTGCCGATCTGGTTCAGGTACAGACGCAGCGGGTCGTCGGGCCACGTGATGTTGTCCGCTGCTACCTGCGCGCGGTCATCATCCCAGGCAGTTGACGCACGGCGCATCGCCCTGCCGGCAACGTCGTCCAGTTCGCCGTCGCAATCCTGGTCGTCGTCCAGTTCCACGTCGAAATCCAGATCCGTATCCAGATCCACATCCAGTTCCGCATCGAGGTCGGAACCGTAATTCGTGGAATCCACAGAGGTCTTGCCCGCCTCGCCGGGCACCGACGCTTCGAACTGCTCGTCCTCAGCTGCATAAGTTTCGTACATCAGCACACCTGAATAAACCGAATGTAACCCGCCATGTAACCCGGCTGGGAGAATATTCCACGCCCCACGTACTCAAGCGAGGCACCTGCGGAAGAAACAGCAATCAAGCCGCGGAGGGTATGACGCGACGCATCCCGCGCCATGCGGCGGGCGGGTGAAGGACCTCCCATCATGCCCTTCGACCAACAAGTATACTCGGGACCGGGGCTTGCGGCCACAATCAGTATGTGCTAAACGGACCCTGCCTGCCAAGTGCAAACCGGACATTCTAAATGGCGAGCAGTGCGTGATTGGGCAAACTCGACGGACGATGCCGCAGGTGCTCAGGAGGCAGCCGCTGCCGCCCGGCGGCTGGTGCCGACACGCCCCGGCCGGCTGTGCGCAGGTTCCCCACCATTGTCGGCCACTTTACGGGCCGCTAGAGTCCATTACGGTACATTCCGGTACGCCGATCGTCTGCCGCCGCACCGCACGGTCCGCGGGATCGCCCCGGACGCGAGCACGAAATAGTCAGACGAAAATAATCAGACGGAAACAGTCAGACGCGCGCCGACTGTGATCTGGAGCGTCAAGAAGGAAACAAGCAAGCCATCAAGCTATCAAGAAAGGACGTGCCATGCAACTTCTCGTAACTTCGACCCGCGTGCCGCGCCGCGCTGGGATGCTCGTGGGGGTCCTGGTGCTGGCCGCTGCGGCTGTCCAGGTCTGGGCCCAGGCACCTGCATCGGACGGCGAGGCGGCCGAATACGCCGAATCGCTGTCGCGGGCCTTCCGACAGGCCGCCACCAAGGTGCTGCCCACCGTAGTCACCATCAAGACGTCGGCCAACGCTCGCGAAATGCGCGGCCGGGGCGGCATGCCGGAAGGGGTCAATCCGTTCGAGGGGACACCCTTTGAGGAGTTCTTCGGAGACCAGTTCGATCGGTCGATGGTGCCGCGCCGTGAAGGGCTCGGGTCCGGAGTGATCATCGATCCGGAAGGCGTCGTGCTGACGAACAACCACGTCGTGGCCGGCATGGACAGCGTGATTGTGGAGTTGTCCGATGGCCGCGAACTGACGGCCAGCGAAATCCAAATGGATCCGGCCAGCGACCTGGCGGTGCTGCGGATCCCGGACGCGGGCCAACTCCCGGCCGCCGTCCTGGGGGATTCTGACCAGCTGCAGATTGGCGACTGGGTGTTGGCCGTCGGCAGCCCGTTCGGGTTGGAGAAGACGGTCAGCGCCGGGATCATCAGCGCCAAAGGGCGGTCGTTGCAGGCGGCCGAGCGGGCACAGTTTCTGCAAACCGACGCAGCCATCAATCCGGGCAACTCGGGCGGGCCGCTGGTAAACCTGCGGGGGGAAGTCGTCGGGATCAACACGGCCATCGCGTCGGGCAGCGGCGCGTATCAGGGGGTGGGCTTCGCGATCCCGGCTAACCTGGTCAAATGGATCTCTGAACAACTGGTCCGCGAAGGACGCGTGCAGCGCTCGTATTTGGGGGTCAAAGCGCGCGCACTGACACCCGATATCGCAGAACAGTTTGGCGGCCAGGTAGGGCAGGGGGCGCTGGTACAGGAAGTCATGCCCGGCTCGCCGGCCGACGACGCGGGATTGCAGTTTGGTGACATCATTACCATGCTGCAGCAGGTCCCGATCCGCGGGCCGGGAGAGCTGCAACAGACGGTCGAGAAGATCGCTGTCGGCACAGCCGTGACCGTGACCATTCTGCGCGATGGCCAGCCGCAGGAGGTGACGGTTACCCTGGGGGACCTGTCGGCAACGGCGGCCGAGGAGCAGGTTCCGGGACGCGCACCGCAGCGCGCTCCGGCCGCGACCGAGATGGAGAAGGCGATGGGGATCTCCGTCCAGGACCTCACCGCGCAGCTGGCCGATCAACTGGGCTACGCCGAACGCACCTCCGGCGTGCTGGTCACCGCCGTGGACGGCAGCAGACCGGCGGCTGCGGGGGGGATCGCCCGCGGGATGCTGATCCTGAAGGTGCGGAAGACCGAAGTGCTGACGGTCGAGCAGTTCCGCAAGGCGCTCGAATCCGAGTCGCTCGAGCGCGGCATACCACTGCTGGTCGCCACGCCGAACGACCAGCGCCTGGTCGTGCTTAAAAGTTCCCGCTGAGCACCGGTTGCCAGACGCGCGGCCGCAGCGCGCAGCACACAACCGACAGACGCCAGATTGACGGGCGCGTGATTGACTAGCGTTCGATCGACTCCAGCGCTGACCGTGCGGCGGCGCGCACGTCGGGATCGGCATCCGACAGCGCCTCGGTCAGCGCGGGGATGGCATCTTCGGCGTCCGATGCCATCCCCCCCAGCACCGTGGCTGCCCAACGCCGCACGTCGGGACTGGCATGATTCAACGCCTCGCGCAGCGCCGGCACCGCAGGGCGCCCGACGCTCAATAGCACGCCGGCCGCGGCGTTCTCCAGCATCATGGCTTCGCGGAGCCGGTCCATCGTCTGCTGGTCCCGCACTTCTTTCAGCTGGGCGAGTTCCTGTTGCGCGTGGCTCAGTTCGTCCTGGAGCGCGGTCATGTCCGAGAGCAGCGACGCGTGGATTTCCCGCGCCGCGGATAGCTCGGCTTCCAGCTCCGCCGGACCCGCTCGCGGGGCGTGCGTCCCACCCTCCGCCTGCTCCGCACCCGCCGCCACCGGCGGGGCCTGGCTGAGCGACGCCACCGCCAGCATGACAGCCTCGTCATAGCGCGCTCGCAGGTCTTCGAACTGGGCCGTCTTCTCCTCCAGCTGCTGCGACAGCGTCCGTAGCTGCTGCGTCTTGTCGTCCAGCATCGTCTCCAGCAGCCGGATCCGCTGCTTGGTAATGTCCGCGCTGCGGGCCCGCTGCGCGCTTGCCTGAGGAGCCATGTCGACATACGAGACCGCGAGTTCCGCCGCGGGATCTTCCTCGGCCGGGGTCAGGCCGGGGAAGCGTGTGGTGGCCGAGTACTGGTAGATTCCCAGCATCGCGACCAGGACGATCAGCAACGTGGCTGCGAGATAAACTGCCAGCGTGAGTAGCCCGTTTCTCTCTCCCACCACACACCTCCCATCCGGTTCAATTTTAGCTGCGGCGCACAAGCCGGGTCAACGATTTCCCGCTCGCCAGGCACGCCCCGCGCGCCGCCGCGCCCCACTGGGCATAACCGGCATCTTCTGGTACACCTTCGCATGTGGTGGGCGGTCAGCGGCCGCCCGGCCAGGCACAACGCGTGAACCACCACGCGCCGCGCGAAGCAAGGGGTGCAGATGGCTGCGAACAAGCCGATTCACGCCGTCGTGTTCGATCTCGACGGATTGATGTTCAACACGGAAGACCTGTACCAGGACATTGCCGCCGAGCTGCTCCGCAGACGCGGCCAGGAACTCACCGCGCCGCTGCTGGCCGCCACGATGGGCGTCCCGACCCCCGTGGGGCTGCAAATCATGATCGACTGGTATCACCTCGACGTGACGGTGGAACAGCTGGAAGCCGAGCAGGACGCGCTGTTCCCGGCGATGCTCGACACGCGGTTGGCCCCGCTGCCGGGCCTGCTGCAGCTGCTCGATGCACTCGAACAGGCGGGCATCCCGAAGGCCATAGGCACCGGCAGCCGGCGGTCGTTCGTCGTCGACGTGTTGTCCCGCTTTGACCTGGAGCCACGATTCGAGTTCCTGTTGACGGCCGAGGATGTCACCCACGGGAAACCGGACCCCGAGATCTACCTGACCGCCTGCCGGCGGCTGGGATGCCCACCACCGCGCGTGATGGTGCTGGAAGACAGCCAGAACGGCTGCCGCGCCGCCGTGGCCGCCGGCACGTTTGCGGTTGCAATCCCCGCCCCCCACAGCTGCCACCACTCGTTTGACGGCGTGAGTCTCGTCGCCGATTCGCTGGCAGATCCGCGCATCTACCAGGCGCTCGGTCTCGCAGCCCAGGCCGCCCAGCTGGGCCCGTGCCGCTGACCGCGGTGTCGCTCCGAAGTCCGGTCAGCCGGGAACCGTCCTGGCGGCGCTGCCGCTAGCCCCCGGCACCATCCAACTGAGCACGGTGGCCTGCAGCAGTGTGAGCAGCTCCATCAGCGTTGCCAGGATGACGCTGTGCCAGAACACGAAACGCAGGATCTGGCTCTCACCGCCCGGGCTGGTTCGTGACGGTCGCCGAGACGACGATGCTCTGTGCATCGATCATCTTGCCCATCACCCCGCCAGTGCTGTTGGCGCTGCAGTCGTGGGGTGTGACACGCTCGCGGCACGCGGTGCATCCACCGTCACGCGGCCGGGTCGCGAGCACGTCACACCATGAGGCGGCTTTCAGGTGCATGGTGTGACTTTGCTCGCCTTCGAGTGTTTTGGTTGTGCGTGCGTTTTTTTGGCGAGCGCGTCACACCCTACGGGAAGTGCAGCACGGCTAACAAGTAAGCCACACGGTCCGAATTTCCCTGATCACGCTCCCGAGAAAGTGCATTTCTGCATTTCTGCAATTCGGCGCCACGCTGACCTTGACCCGTATTCCCCCGGAGTGATAGACTCGTCACCCGCCCCGGCCCGTCGGCAGTCGCGGGGGTGGCAGACGCAGACGTGTTACCGGGACCTGGGGCTTGCCATGGTGGAAGGCTCCGCCAGTTGACACGCGCACACTGCCTCGTCCGCGGTTGAGAAAGGAATCGGGTAACCATGGGCGCCGCGAGAATTCCCGCCATCCCGTTCGGGCGTCATCAACACCTTCAGACACTGACACTGCTCCGCCGCCTGCGGGATCCGGCACCGCCAGTCGCCGGTCTGCTCTGTGACGTGGGCGGCGTACTTTACGATGATACCGTCTGGCTGCGGTGGCTGTTCAAACTCGTCACACGGCTGGGACTCAACACGTCATATACCCCGTTCTTTCGGGTCTGGCAGCGCGAGTACCTGCAGCGCGTTTCTGGCGGGGAACTGGAATACTGGCCGGCGCTGCGAATGTTTCTGCGCGCGACTGGACTGAGCCCAGGCCAGATCGATGAAGTCGAAGCGGCGGGCCTTGCGCGGCGCCGCGAGTGCGAGACCGACATCCTGCCGCTGCCAGGCGTCGTACGCGTGCTCACCTGCCTGTGCGATCGAGGCATCCGGCTGGCCGTGTTCAGCAGCGGGCATCTGGACGCCACCAGCATCCACCGGCAACTTGCAAAGCTCGGGATCGAAAGCTGCTTCGACACGGTCCTGGCCAGCCCGGACATCGCGCGGGACGAGCCGGGCACTGCGGCCATGGAGGTCGCCATCGCCCGCTCCGGAATACCACCGCGTCAGCTCTGCTACGTGGGACGCGATACAGCAGCGCTCGCGGAGGCCCAGGCAGCCGGCATCCGCACCGCCGCCGTCAATTACGATGACGACGCCGAAGCTGACATCTATCTCGGGCACTTCGAACAGCTGCTCGATGCCATGCCCTGGCACACGGCCCGGGCCAAAGCGGGTTGACAAATGACGATCGACGAATGACGGAAGCACGGGGGAATGACGGATGACGAATGACGGAAGCACGAAGGGATGACGGATGACGAATGACGGAAGCACGAAGGAATGACGGATGACGAATGACGGAAGCACGAAGGGATGACGGATGACGAATGACGAACGCTCTGTGCCAGGACCTCATCAACTAATGCATTCCTCCCTGGGACGGTGAAAGGCTCGGTCATTCTGAGCCGGTTGTAGTGG
Source organism: Planctomycetaceae bacterium (assembly GCA_012729315.1). Taxonomy (GTDB): domain Bacteria; phylum Planctomycetota; class Planctomycetia; order Pirellulales; family Pirellulaceae; genus JAAYDI01. The sequence goes on along the minus strand of JAAYDI010000018.1, from coordinate 193 downwards.
ACAAATCCATGCCATGGATGGGCCCATTCGCATGGACTTGCCTACCTCCTCACCGTGCAGCGGTTACATCCCGCAATTGGCCGAAGGCCACTATCACCGTAGCCTGGGGCAACGCCCCAGGAAATCGAAGCCATGGCACACGTTTGGCTGAAGGCCAAACTCACCTACGGCATGGTCTCCCATGTGTGAATAT
>JAAYDI010000187.1 GCA_012729315.1 Planctomycetaceae bacterium | reverse complement strand
CTGAAGAAGATGGCGAAGCAGAGGGTGCCGTAGACCATCCGCGACGTCTCCTGGGCGATGCGTTTGTCCTGGGAGGGGGTCAGCACGCCGCGCACGATATACATGACTCCCAGCAGGCCGGCCAGCAGCGTGGCCGAGTAGCCGGCGGTGATGCATGTGACGTGGGTGGCGAGCCAGAACTGGGTATCGAGCACCGCCACCAGGACGGTGAATGAATCTCCCTTGAACGGCGCCACGGTTGTAGTCATCAGGACGGAGATGAGCAGTGTGGCGAAGCCGAGGAAGGCCCCGACGACGTTGGCGACGCCGATGCGGGAGTAGAATTCCAGGACGAGGGCCAGCACGACGCCGGCCCAGCCGACGAAGAGGGCTGACGAGTAGAGGCTGGTGATCGGGGGGCGGCCGGAAATATAGATGCGTCCGACCAGTGCCAGCGTGTGCACGACGAGCGTGAAGAGGGTCAGCCAGGTGCATGCGCGGCGCAGCGGCACGCTCCACCCGAGCCAGGAAAAGCAGCCCAGCAGGAAGGCGCCGATGTAGAGCAGCATGGCGTAGTAAAAGGGGGCGGCGTGGTTGAAGGCCGCTTCGAAGTCGGTCTTGGCGGGGTTCCACCATTGTGGCGGATTGTCGCACAGCAGTTTCCAGTAGGCCTGGACGTTCCGGTTGAACGTCGTGGCTTCAGACGCCCTGCCCCCATAGACGCTGAGGATGCTGGACCACGCCAGCGTGGCCGGACTGGGATCCTCGACCTGCAGCCCCTGGCTGGCGGCGATGCTCCGCGCCAGCGCATCGAACGCCGCATACGAGTACGGCTGCCACTCCCCCTTCGGATCCTTGGGCGGGACCGCCAGCGGCAGTGCGTGGCGGCTGTTCTGCTCGCGCCGATTCGCCTCCTGCGCCAGATCCTCGCGCAGGTTCTCCGGCCGCAGCGGCGCGGGAGTGAAGGACTCGCGCAGCATGATGTAGTGGCTCAGACGCTGCTCCAGTTCGAGCACTTTCTTTTCATATACGCCGCGCTGGTCCGGCGCCGTCTGCCGCGCCTGACTGGCCTGCTGAGTGAACACATCCCACTGCGGCGCGATTTCCTCGATCGCGTACCGGAAGCCCTGGCGGCGCGGGAGCTTGAGGGTGTCGAGCAATTCCAGGTTCTGGATGCGGATCACACGCTGCTTCTCGGCGTCTGGCGAGTCGGTGATCACATCCAGCAGCCAGCGGATCGCCGGCTGGGTCGTGCGATTGGAATCCTGGTACACCTCGCGATCGGAGATGATCCGCAGGCTGTTGCGGGCCAGCGAATCGAGCGGCTTGATGCGCCCCTCGAACATGATCGGCAGGCGGCCGCAGGCATCCAGATCGAGCTGACCCGCGGCCGGTGCCGGCGCGTACATCCGGCTCATCAGCCAGACGGCGCTCAGCATTACCACGGCCAGCGCGAACGCCCCGCCCGTGCGTTGCCGCTGCGCGCCGGCCGTGTCCACGCGGGGGACCGGCGCCAGATCGCGGCGGCGCTTGAGGTAGCTGTAGAGCGTGATGCCGAACTGCGCCAGCATGCCAACCGCCAGCATCATGCAGGAGACGTAGGGGATCCGCCAGCCGGTGTTGGTGACGACCTGCAGCCCCGTGTATTCCAGCCCGGTCCGCGAGTCCCGCCCGTAGCTCGACTGGTAAAAGGTCTCGCCCGCAAAACGCAGCGGATTGTTCATCCAGATCCGGACGGTCCGATCGACGTTCCGCGTCGGATCCACCAGCCGCAGCGTCGACGAATAGCTGCGAGGAGTCTGGGTCCCCATGTACACGTCCTGCTGTACATCGATCAGGTGCATCGAGTACGGCTTGTACATGTGCTTGAAACGCAGGCTCATGTCGTACTGCCGGCCGTCCACCGTGATCGCTTCGGATGCGCCGGCAAACCAATCGTCCAGCCCCACCAGGTACACGCCCAGGTCGGCACCACCCTCCTTCTGCAACAGCCGCACGTAGGCGGCCGAACGGTTCATAGCGCCGGAACTGTCCGTGCCACTGATCGGCGCGACCGGGACCGCCCGCTCCTGGCGTCCGCGCCCTGCGGTGGCCAGGTTCGGCTCCGCCGGATCGGCCGGCTGACGCTCTGAGTTGAGCTGGAACTCCACGATCTCCACGTCGCACGGCAGTTGCGGGTCGCGGATGACGGTCCCGGCGAGCAGCCGCGCCTGGGGGATCACCATCACGTCGTCCTGCTCGGGGTCGGACGTGTCGACGATCGCCAACTCCAGCTCGCGCGTGTCGAGCACGTGGTCGACCGTCTGGCCTTCGATGATCTGCATCCGGCCTTCGACAGCCGAGATGCCGACGATCAGCTCACCGAACATCATGAGGCCGACCCCCGCGTGCAGCACCACAATGCCGGCGCGGCGACGGAAGATCAGGGCACTCCCGAGCAGTAGCACCAGGCTGGCCGACGTGCACTGGACCAACAGCCACAGGATGCGGAGCGACGGCCAGTCCGCAAAGAGCGGCCGCTGAGTGGCCGCCTGCTGTGACCCGGCCATGATGACGGCCACCGTCAGCAGAACGCCACCAGCCAGGATGGCCAGGCCGACGAGCAACGCCCGGCCGCGTCCCTGCACCCGGAACCGGATCAGATGAGCAGCGGTCAGGTTGAGAAACAGCAGGAAGCCGATCAGCCAGCCGCTGGGGAACCAGAACCCATAGCCCCAGGGAATCGGGGCCAAGTTCGGGAAGAAGGAACGCGGGAAGAAGATCCGCAGGTCAATCCAGGCCAATGCCGAACGGACAGCCGCCGCGCCGGACCGGAGGTCCATACGGAAGTAGTCGTGCACCACCTGCCAGATGTCCTTCTCGGTCTGTGCCAGCGTCCCGGCGAACACAATGAAGATGGCCATCAGAAACAGGACGACGGTCAGCTTGAGCGAGGCCAGCGGCGTCAGGATGGCCACGATCGCCCGCCACAGCCGGGACGCACGGGCCGGGGCGCCATCCGGCTGGGATGCGTAGCCCGGAAGGCCTGGGGTGAGTTGTGGTTCCCGATCGATCTGTCTGGCCATCGCCGACTCCGTGGACTGCGGTGAACTGCATTGACATCTCAACAAAACGTGCGGGGCGCCGACTACGGGGTGTCCGATCCAGCTTCTGAATCGGCCTCTGATCCAGCCTCTGAATCGGCCTCTGATCGGGCTTCTGCTTCTGTCGTTGATCCGACCTCAGATCGGGCCGGCACCTGCGCGGGCCGGGCATGACCATGCCTCGGCGCAGCGCTGCCCAGCGCGCCGCCCGCGTAATGGCCCAGCAGATTGACCAGCGTAGCAGGTCCGCTGGCCAGCTCGACGGTGGTGGTCTCCTGGTCGAGTTCGCTGTGCGTGATGGCCGGCAACCGCATCTGCTGACGCCATCGGTTGACGTTGTCCAGCACGGAACTCCCAGACAGGGACGTGGCGAGCGGCATGACAGATACTTCCAGCGTCTGGTCCGACACGTCGACCTTAAGCGTGGCCAGACGCAGACCGGTTCCCGGCTCTTCCCGCCAGGCTGCGGGGAGTGTCCACTGGGGCGGTGACTGCTCGGTGTCAAACCGGAGCGACTCGATCAGCTGACGAAACGCGGCTTCCTGGCTGGCCACCGGCTCGGCCGGGCCGGTCATCTTGAAATACCAGGTCTGCGCACCGTGCGGGACGATGGCGGCGAGCATCCGTTGGACGACTTGGGTGGGGCGCTCGGAAGCCGCCGGCTGCCGCTCGACATGATTCGCGGCGTACAACAGCTCGCGTTTGGGGATCTGATAGCGCTGGACCGAATCGTGATCGTGGTTGCCGCAGCCGACCGGCAGCAGGGCGAGCAGCGCCGCGATGGCAACGCGACCCGCCGTGAGGCCGCCCAGAGCGCGATGCAGGGGCCGCTCAGCCAGAAAGTGCAGACGTGGCATGGTGTCTCCGTATCGCGATAGGCCTGGGAACTGTCGGCCGGCCAGGAACGTACGCCGTGCACACACGGCGGAAGGTGCCGGACGCATGGTAGATTATAGGCCACCTGCAGCGTTTGCGGATAGCCGATCGAACGCTCCCGGCAGGGCGATGCGGCCGTGAACCGTGGGCCCTGTGGCTGGAAGGTGGGGCGGCCACGGCAGCGCACAGCCGCCGCGCAACCGGCACCATCGACAGCCGCGTGCACGGCGGTCGGGTGCGTCAGATGGTAGCGTCTGGACACTGGACAGGTCCCGCTGACGGCCCGCGCGTGGTTGCGGCTATTTGATCCCCAACGCTTCAATGATCGCGTTGGCCAGCCCGCTGGACACACTGGTTTCGCTGTTCCAGGTCCACATATTGCGGACGACATCCGCCATCAGCATGCCGGTGATGCCCAACAGCAGGGCCACGAACACGAGCGACATCAGGTTCCACACCGTGTAGGACGCTTCGGGCACCGCCGCGCCGGTCAGCGCTGGGGTGGCGCGGGCGACGGCGGCCGCTTCCTCGATCGGCTCGAGCTGGACTTCCAGCCCCTCCACCTCCTCGGGCACCAGGATCGGATCCACCCCTTCGCCCGCCACGTCGGGGTCGCTGTCAAACTCGCTGGAATCGTCTAGCGCAATGACCTGGGAACCGCTGTCGGACGATTCGTCCCCGAACATCCCGTCCGAGGGGGACAGGAGGAACTCTTCGTCCTGCTGGAGCAACTTGCCGTCGTCGGAGGCTGAGAGCATGTCGTCCGCCAGCGAAATCATGTCTTCATCCTCGGGCAACTCCAGGGCGGACCCCGCGGATTCCTTTTCCAGCGACAGGCCACTGTCGGACGGGTTGGCCAGCCCAATGCCACTGTCGCCCGCGCCGATCATCACCGCGTCGCTGCTGTCGGAGTCATCCAGCACGTCCTGGTCGCTGTCGCTCGACATCGACAGGTCGTCTTCGCTCAGCATCAGCGCGTCGTCCGATTCGAAATCGAGACTGTCCGCCAGCCCCAGTTCGTCGCTGAGGTCTTCGGATTCCGCCAGCCTCAGCTCGTCCCCCACCTCCTTCACGCTGCTGCTCGCATCTCCGCCGTCGCTGTCTTCCTCGTCATCCGCCAGCCGCAGGTCGCTGGCGACCTCCAGCTTCTCCTGCTCCTGGCCAATCACCGTGCCCGACGCATCCGCATCGCGATTCGGCTCGCCGTCCGAACGAATCAGAATGGACGAGTCGTCCAGGTTGTCCTCGAATTCCGAATCGATGTCCACGCTCAGCAGGCTGTCGATGTCCTCGCCGCTGAGGGAACCGGAATCGCCGCTGTCCTCCCCTTCCGCCACCGCATCACTGCCCGGCAACAGCTTGCCGACCAGCCCTGCAATCTCTTCCGGCTTGAATTTCCAGCTCGCACCATCCTTGTAGCCGCGGATCCGGCCCGCCTCGCGCAACTCCTGCAGTTGTTCGATCGTGATCCCCAGCTGTTGCGCAGCCGCCTTGAGTTCGATGAATTTCCCGGCCATTGGTGTTTGGGCTCCACAAGGTCAAGCGACGAGGTCTGCAGGTTGACTGCGTGACGCGGTCAGCGCTGCCGGACTGCGTTGCCTCAAGGGGCCCACGGGCGGCCCGGCTAACGCTGTTCCAGCAGCGCGCGAATGTCGCGCGGTAAAGGACTGACTCCGTTGAACTCTTCGATCAGCAGATCCCACTGGACGTTCCGCACGCTCCTGAGTTCAATCTTCCCCTCTCGGTCAACGTGGTAGACGCACATCACACGTGACTTCGCGTCAATCAGCGTGATCTGCGACGGGCCGCTGCCGAGCTCCGCGGAAAATGCCATCAGGTCACCGGCGGCCGCCACGGGGATCCGGGCGGGAAGCACCGGCTGAGCGGTCGGCACATTTGGTGTCTGGGCGTTTGCCGACAGGTCGCACAAACTGACCGTCCACACCACCACGAGAACTGCCACGACACTAAGTCCAAATGCCGCAACACGCATCATTTACCTACCTTCCCTGACGGGCTGCGGAAATCGGACCCTCAAACTCATTCTAAAAGGGCCAATTTCCGTTTCAAGAGTCTGGCACCACCACCGCCCCGCGTTTACTGGAATTTCGACCGGTCCCGTGCCGCCCATTCCATACAACCGTCCACGCGCCTGCCACAGGCACCCGATCCCCGGTGCCCAACGCAGCCGGCCGCCGCCTGGTTGCGCCCAGTTTCCACCCCTTTGGGTGCTCAGCGACAGGGTTTGGGGCGGGCAAAGTCTACAGCGCGCTGGCTCCACCCGGCAATATCAGCTGGGAATCTGTAGCCGGGTGAGTACAATGCGGGCACTTTCGGGACGCTGCGGCAGGGCGGCCATCATGTAGGGCAGCCATGTAGGGCAGCCATGTAGAGCAGCCACGTGGAGCAGGCACCTGGAGCAGCCACGTGCGGTGTGCAAGGAGTCTGGGGTGTATCACGTCACGTGCCAGATCGACTTCTGTTACGGTCATCGGTTGCTCAACTATGCTGGCAAGTGCCGCTACCTGCACGGTCACAACGGGCGGGCCGTGATCTCGATCAGTGCCGAAGCGCTGGACGAGCGCGGCATGGTATTGGATTTCACGGACATCAAGCACGAGATCAGCGGCTGGATCGATGAGAATCTGGATCACCGGATGGTGCTGAACGAGTCCGATCCGATAGTGCCTGTCTTGCGGGAGATGGGCGAGCCGATGTTTGTGCTGCCCGAGAATCCGACGGCCGAGATAATTGCCCGCCTGATTCACCAGGCGGCCACGGCACGCGGCTTCCCGATCGACGCCGTGCAGTTATGGGAGACGCCACGCTGTTACGTGACGTATGAGAGTCCGCGGCCGCCAGCGGCGCGACTCGGGCGGCTGCCAGAAAAAAAATAGTCCGGGCGGCCGCGCGCGGCTCTGCCCGGACTATGGTTCCCCCCTGGGATTGCCGGTTCGTGTCAACGCTGTTGGATCAGTTCGCTCTCCGACAATGCTGACACTTATCGGCCAATCTAGGGGGCGGACTTGCGGTTTCTTTTGCGCAGCTGTCACTTTTGCTCCGACCGGGTCCATCCGCGCGAATCGGGTAATTCGGGCTTATTAAGCTGTAGCGATTGTGTCGATTATTCAGGCAGTGCGCCGTGGCTGCGCCCATGAGATGCCCGCCTGAGGAGAGAAAGGACCGACGCTGTGGTAACCCGAGATCGCGACCGCAATTCCATCTGGGCAATGTTGGGCACGCTGGGCTGGCCGGTGATTCTGGGGGCGGCCGCCTGCACGGTGTTCTATGCAGCGCTGCATCGCGGGTTACTGGGCTCCGAGTTTCTGCCCCGTTACTGTGCCGCGCATCCGATTCTGTACTGCGAGGTTGCGCTGTTCTTCATCGGGCTCGCCGCGCTGATGCTCAAGCTGGTCAATCTGATGAGCCAACTGGCGGGGATCAACCTGGTGCAGCTCTATACGGCCCCGACCACGGGCACCATCCCGGTCGAGAAGTGCGGGGAGCTGCTGGATGAGCTGGACGAGCTGCCGGTGGCTGCCCGCCGGTCCTATTTGGGGCGGCGTCTGCGCGAGGCACTCGAGGGGGTGGCGCGAAAAGGGTCTGCCGAGGGGCTGGATGAGGACTTGAAGTACCTGTCGGAACTCGACGAGGTGCGTCAGCATGACAGCTATGCGCTGGTCCGGATTGTGATCTGGGCCACTCCCATGCTGGGCTTCTTGGGCACGGTCATCGGCATCACGCAGGCGCTGGGGGATCTCGATCCCAAGCTGCTGGCCACCGACATCCAGCGGGCGATGGAAGGTTTGATGGCAGGCTTGTACGTGGCGTTCGACACCACGTCGCTGGCCCTCGCTCTGTCGCTGGTCCTGATGTTTGTGCAGTTTCTGGCGGAGCGGATCGAAATGCAGTTGCGCACGCTGGTCGATACGCGGGCCAGTGAGGAGCTGGTGGGCCGTTTCGAGACGGTCGGCACAGCGCGCGATCCGCAGCTGGCCACGGTCCAGAGGATGGTGCGGGAGGTGATCCAAGCGAACGACAAGCTGGTGGCGCGTCAGGCGGAGATCTGGAGGGAGACCGTGGACGCGGCGCGTGATCAGTGGTCTGGGTCGGCCGACCGTTCGGCGGTCGCCATTCGTGAGAGCCTGGCGGAGACGCTGGACGTGTGCCTGACCCGCTTTGCGCAGCGGCTGACGGAGGCCGAAGCTACCGCCTCGGACCAGGCACGGCAGCGGTGGGAGCAGTGGCAGACGGTGCTGTCCAACAACGCCCGCATGATGCAGGCGCAGCAGCAGGAGATCAGCCGGCAGAGCGAACTGATGGCGCGCATCGTGGAGGCCACGGGGGAGGTGATGCAGCTCGAAACATCACTCAACGAGAACCTCAAGGCACTGGCAGGCGCGAAAAACTTTGAAGACACGGTGATGAGTCTGGCGGCGGCCATCCATCTGCTGAACACGCGCCTGGGGGGGACCGAGAGTGACGCGCGGCGCATCGACTTGGGGTCGCCCAAAGTGCAGGGTCGCGCAGCATGAAACGATCTCGAACTGGGTCCTCGATAAACGGCTTCTCGCTGTTCCCGTTTCTGGCCGTACTGCTGTGCACCGTGGGCGTCCTGATCGTGCTGCTCATGCTCATGGTCCAGATGGCCCGGGTCGATGCGGCGGAAGATCCCGACTCCCGCGACCCGCTGGCACCGCCCGATCACGCGCAGGTAGCGAAGGAAGACTACGAGTGGCGGCGCGAGCTGCTCGAACAGCAGCGGGACCAGGTCCGGCAGGACATCGCCCGCAAGCGGCTGGCGCTGAGCCACCTGGAGGAGCACATCCGGGAGCTGGAGCGGCGGTGGGAGGAGCTGCGCGCGCAGGCGGCGGACCTGCAGCTGCGTTCGCGCGGCCAGGTCGCCGATCAGGACACCTCGCAGGCCGAGCTGCAGCGGCTGCGCGCGGAGATTGCGACGGCCCAGATGGAACTGGAGGCGGCCCGGCAGAAGCTGGCCAGCCAGCCGGCTGCGTACGCCATCCTTCCCTACAACGGGCCGAACAGCACGCGGCGGCGTCCCATCTATCTCGAATGCACCGGCCAGGGCGTGATTATTCAGCCGGAGGGCATTCTGCTGGGCGCCTCGGATTTCAACGGGCCGCTGGGCCCTGGCAACCCGCTCGATGCGGCCCTCCGCGGTATCCGCGAACACTACGTGCGCACCGGCTCGATGGGAACGCATGGCGAACCCTACCCACTGCTGATTGTCCGCCCGGATGGGATCGAGGCCTACGCGGCGGCCCGCCTCGCCATGCAGGCCTGGGAAGAAGAGTTCGGGTACGAACTGGTCGACCAGCAGATGCCGCTCAAGTACCCGGACGCCGACCCGGCCCTGGGTCAGCTGGTCCAGAAAATCATCGGCGACGCACGGTCCCGCCAGGAGATCCTGGCGGCCGCCATGCCCAGCCGCTTCGAGCGGCGCGAGAGCAACGTCGGCTTCGTCGCTTCCCCCACGCGCGGCGGTTTCGTCCGGCAAGGGGATGCGGGGGACGAGCCCGGCGGAGCGCGCCGCGGCGGGTTCGGCCAGGGTGGCGACAGCCGGTTCGCCCAGGGGCGCGCCTCCGGGCCCGTCTCCGTGGCGCCGCCCGGCAGCCTGCCGGACGCCCCGGCCAGCGCGTCGGGGCCGGCCGGAGCCGAGGGCGTGGCGGGTGCGACCGTGGGGGGCGGCGTCTCGCCAATGGCCAAGACACGCGGCCAGAACTGGGGCCTGCCGCAACGGGCCGCCGACGCGACCGGCATCGTGCGTCCGATCCGCGTCGCCTGCCTGCCCGATCGCCTGATCATCCTGCCCGACCGTGATGAAACCCGCGCTCCCGACATGATCCTGATAGAGGGCGCGATGTACGCGGAAGTCGACGCCCTGGTCTCGAAGATCTGGGCCCGCGTCGAAGGCTGGGGACTGGCCGTGGCCGGCGGCTACTGGAAACCGGTGCTCAACGTCCAGGTGGCGGACGGGGCGGAATCGCGATTCGAGGAACTGCGGGTGCTGCTCGATGGCAGCGGACTCGACGTGCAAAGGAGCGACAAGTGACGCGACTGCGCAGTGAAGTCGATGCCCCCGGCCAGGACTCGTTCCTCGACGTCGTCGCGAACCTCGTCGGTATCCTGATCATCCTGGTGATGATCGTGGGTACACAGGCGCAGCACGCGATCCATCAGGCGGAATGCGCGTCGGAAGGCCCTTCGCAGGTGGACGTCGAAGGCCCGAAGAACGCCGCGGTCGCCGTCCGCCAGGATCTGGAGACGATGCTGCAGAAGACGCAGCAGCAGCAGATCGAGATCGCCTACCGGCGCAACGAGCGGGATCGCATGTTGATGTTCATCAAGACCGCCGAGGAGGTGGTGACGCGGGAGGCCGGCAAGCTGACAGAAGATCAGCGCCGCGCGCACGAGCTGGAAGTCGAACTGGCAGCCGCGCGCCGGGAACAGGCCGATCTGAAGGTGGCGCGGGAGACGTTGGCAGCGACGCAGCCCCCCGTCACCGTGCTGACGCACCACCCCACGCCACTGGCCAAGACGGTCTTCGGCAAAGAAGTCCATTTCCGCCTGCAGGCCGGCCGCATCCTCTACGTCCCGGTCAATGAGCTGGTCGACATGTTCAAAGCCGAGGCCAAGGAAAAAGCCTGGAAGCTCAAGCAGGCACCGGAGATCACCGATACGGTCGGGCCCTTCCGCGGCTTCCAGCTGCGGTACACACTCAAACGCACCACTCACAACATCGAGACACGCACCGGCATAGCTGTCGAACAGCGCGTCGAGCTGGACCATTTCGTGATCGTGCCGATCCAGGATGTGCAGGGGGAGACGGTGGACGAGGCATTTGCCGGCGACTCGGACACGCGTTCCATCCTGGCCGGCTACGATCCCAACCAGACCACCGTCACCATCTGGGTCTATCCGGACAGCTTCGGCCAGTTCCGCGCCGCGAAAGACGAGCTGTACAAGCTGGGCTATCTCACCGCTGGCCGCCCCATGCCCGAGGGGCAGCCCATCAGCGGGTCGCCCCGAGGCACCCATTCGACCGCCGAGTGACCGGTGCGGCGGGCGGTCATGCCTGACCCTCCGCTTCGTGCTCCCGGTGCGGCGGGTCGACCGGCCCGACCACGGCCTGCCCGGCGCCCGGTCGCGGCACGTCCCCTGTGCCACAGGCATGCGGGCGCCCGTCTTCGGCGATCACGACCCGTGGGGCACCGCAGGGAAGATGCTCCCCTCACATCTCCTCGATCAGCTCCGCGCAGACCTTCCGGACCCGCGTTGGGTCCGCGTTGGGGTTGCGCTTGCGGGCCTGGCCGATCAGCGCTCCGAGCGCCTGCTGTTTGCCGTTTTTCACGTCGGCGACGATCTTCGGGTTGGCGGCCAGCAGTTCCCGGCACAGGGTGACGAGCGCCTCGTCCGACATCTCGGTGATGCCCAGCGCGGCGATGGCGGTGGCGAGATCGGAGCCGGTGTCGACCATCTGCTGCAGCACCTGTCGGCCGCGCATCGTGTCGAGCGTGCCGCTGCCCACCATGCGAAGCAGTTCGGCCAGGACGGGGGGCGCCACGGCGAACTCGGCGATGCCGATCCCGCGCTCGTTAAGCGTCCGGAGGACATCCTGTTGGATCCAGTTGCTGGCCCGTTTCGGATCCTGGCACTGCGCAGCCACCTGTTCGAAATAGTCGACCAGTGGCCGGCCCTGATTGACCAGCACGTCGGCGTCGTAGCGATCCAGGGCGTAGGTGGTCACCAGCCGGTCGCGCAGCGCCGCGGGCAGTTCGCCCAGCGCCGCGCGGGCCGCGTCGATCTCGGCGGGCGTCACCCGCACGGGCACCAGATCCGGGTCGGGGAAATAGCGGTAATCGCTGGACTCTTCCTTGTGCCGCTGGGCCCGCGTCACCTGTGCCTGATCGTCCCAGCCGCGCGTCTGCTTGGGTACGTCGCCCAGCTTCCGCCCCGTCTCCTGCCAGACCTGGTACTGGCGTGCCGCTTCGAAGGCCAGGGCCCGCTCCACCGCGCGAAAGCTGTTCATGTTCTTGATTTCGACGATCGGCGTGGCGATGGTGCCGCTCGGCGACGGGAGGTGCAGGTTTACGTTCGCGTCCACCCGCAGGCTGCCCTCCTGCATGTTGCAGTCGGACACGTCGATGTAGCTCAGCAGCAGTTTGAGTTCGGTCAGGTAGGCTTTGGTTTCTTCGGGTGAGCGCAGGTCGGGGTGCGTCACGATCTCGAGCAGCGGTGTGCCGGCGCGATTCAGATCGATCCGGCTGTCGGCTCTGCCGGCGACCTCGTCATGCATGCTCTTGCCGGCATCTTCTTCCAGATGCGCGCGGAGGATCCGCACGCGGCGATCGGGAAACCGCCCCTGCGGATCGCCGATGTCCAGGTAGCCGTCGCGCGACATCGGCAGGTCGAACTGGCTGATCTGGTAGCCCTTCGGCAGGTCGGGATAGAAGTAGTTCTTGCGGTCCCACTTGGTGCAGGCCGGAATGTCGCAGTGCAGCGCCAGGGCGGTCTTGAGGGCCAGCACGTAGGCCTGCCGGTTCATCACCGGCAGGCTGCCGGGCAAGCCGATACAGACGGGGCAGGTCTGCGTGTTGGGGGCCGCCCCGAACGCGGTGCTGCAGCGGCAGAACAGCTTCGTGCGCGTCTTGAGCTGGACGTGCACCTCCAGGCCGATCACGGTGGTGTAGGGCGTGCCATTCATGACAACTCCGGCGTCCGCGTGTGCCAATCGGTTCGCTGCTGGTAGTGGTGCGCAGCGCGCAACAGACGCGACTCGTGGAAGGCGGGCGCCAGGAGTTGCACACCGATCGGGAGCCCGCTGCGGGTGAATCCACACGGCAGGGACAGCCCGGCAATCCCGGCCAGATTCGCGGTGGCGGTATACAGGTCACCCTGGTACATCGCGAGCGGATCGTCCAACTTCTCGCCCGCACAATAGGCGGCGGTCGGCGTGGTGGGGCCGATGAGCAGATCGACCTGCCCGAAAACCGCGTCGAAATCCTGGCGGATCAGCCGGCGCACCTGGAGCGCTTTGAGGTAGTAGGCCTCGTAGTATCCGGCGCTCAGCGCATACGTGCCCAGCATGATGCGGCGTTTGACTTCGGGGCCGAACGCTTCCGCGCGGGTCTGGCGGTACATCCGCAGCAGGCCGCTGTCGCCGTCGTCATCGGCCGCGTCCGCGCCTTGCTGCCGCTGCTGGTCGGCCACCGCGCGCCCCATGGCGGCTTCGTCCGTACGATACCCGAAATGCGCGCCGTCATAGCGGGCCAGATTGCTCGACGCCTCGCACGACGCGATGAGATAATAGGTGGCGACGCCGTAGCCGCTGTGGGGCAGCGTCACCTCGCGGATCGTGCCCCCCAGCGCCTGAAACGTGCCGATCGCACGTTCGACCGCCGCGCCCACCTCAGCGTCCAGGCCAGCGCCGAACTGCTCGCGCACCACCCCCAGCGTGAGCGATTCCAGCGGTTCGGCCACCGTCCGGCTGTAGGGTTCCACCGCGACGGGCGCACTGGTCGCATCCTGCGGGTCAGGGCCGGCGATCACCTCCAGCAACAGAGCCGCGTCAGCCGCCGTCCGAGCCAGGGGCCCCACCTGATCCAGGCTGCTCGCGAAGGCGACCACCCCGAACCGACTCACGCGCCCGTAGGTGGGCTTGAGTCCGACCGTTCCGCAAAACGCTGCCGGCTGGCGAATGGACCCTCCCGTGTCGGTGCCGATCGCCCACGGCACCATGCGCGCGGCCACCGCGGCCGCCGACCCGCCGCTGGAACCACCCGGCACGCGGCGGGCGTCCCACGGATTGCGCGTCGTCCCCAGCGCGGCGTTTTCGGTCGAGTTCCCCATCGCGAACTCGTCCAGGTTCGTCTTGCCCAGCAGTACCAGGCCGGCCTCGCGCAGCTTGCGCACCACCGTCGCATCGTAGGGGGGCACGAAGTTGGCCAGCATGCGTGAACTGCAGGTCGTCGGCTCCCCGGCCGTGCACAGCACGTCTTTCAGCGCGACGGGGATCCCGTCGAGCGGGCTGAGGCAGCGCCCGGCAGCGCGGCGCTGATCGGACGCGGCCGCCTGTGCCAGCGCCGCGTCGGGGGACATCCGCAGGAACGCCCCGACAGACCGATCCACACGCTCAATTCGCTCAAGCAGACTCTGCGTAATCTCCTGTGCGCTGAACCGGCCCGCAGCCAATCCGTCCCGTAACTGTGCGGCCGTGAGTTCAATCAGAGACATGGCAGGTCACCGCGAAGATTCGTCGCCCAGCATCGCTGGGACTCGATAACACTCGGCATCACGCTTGGGAGCATTGGCCAGCGCCTGCTCACGGTCGAGGCTCGGCAGCAATGTGTCGTCGGCAAACACGTTGGTCAGATCCATCGCGTGCGACAGCGGCTGCACATCACGCGTGTCCAACTCGCCCAACTGCTGCACGTAGCGAATGATCTCGCCCAACTGGACGGTCAGCGCATCCAGCTCGTCCGGCGTCAACGCGAGACGCGCCAGCAACGAAACTTTCTCGACATCCGCCCGCGTCAGACTCACGTTTTCGCCTTGGCCTTTTCAGCAGCGGGCAAACGGAACGGCTTCTGGCGCACGACGCGACGCACGGCGCCGCTCCGCAGGCACTGCGTACACACCCGTACCGTCCGATTCGTGCCCCCGGCCGTCGTGATGCGGACCCGCTGCAGGTTCGGCTTGAACTGGCGGCGGGTAATCCCGGTGACCTTGGTTCCGACGCCGCCCAGGTACTTGGCCTTGCCACGCGTCTCAATGGCATTGCCAACCTGAGTGCCCTTTCCACAGATTTCACACACCCGCGCCATGAGGTCCCCCTCAAAATACCTTAGCCTCGACCGACGGAAAGCCCTGCATTATAGCGGCATCCGGCCACGCCGCAAGGAGAAGAACCGCGAGCCACTGCAACGAAGGTGCAGGAACGTAACTTTCTCGGGAGAGGGACCAGGGGAATTCAGGAATTCACGAATTCAGGAATTCACGAATTCAGGAATTCAGGAATTCAGGAATTCAGGAATTCAGGAATTCGGAATTGGCTGAGCTCCCCCACCGGACAGGCGAATTGGCTTACCTGGGGAGGGGGCGGGAAAGGCGGTGGCCCGTGCTCTGGACGAAAAGCTGACGCGTCAGCACGCAGCTCATTTCCAAGGTACGGCGCCTTGCCCCGGCTGTCCGCTTGTCCGCTGTTCTTTATCGCGAAGCGGTAACATTCCACCCCCCGGACTCCGTTGGCCGCTCGCCACTTCGCACGGCCAACAAGTAGGCCACACGGAACAGTCCGCACCTCCGCACTCAGCTCGACTCGCCATACTGGCGCGTGATGGACAACACTTCTTCCAGCACGCGGCGGTTGGTACCGATGCCCTCGCCGTGATAGATGGTGCGGTTCCCACGCCAGTCGGTGAAGGTACCGCCCGCCTCTTCCAGGATCGGCTGCAGCGCGGCGGCGTCCCAGACGCTCATCGTTGGATCGATCATCACCTCAGCACGACCGGTGGCGACCAGCAGGTAGCCGTAGCAATCCCCCCAGGTGCGCGTGTCCCGGGCGTACCGCTGCAATTCCCGAAACGCTTGCCCGGCGTCCCGGCGGTCGAACAGGTCGAACTGGGTGGTGACCAGCAAACCGTCGGCCAGGGCGTCGCGGGACGATACGCGTGCAGCCTGCGGGGCGGAATCGCCGTGGGAGTACCAGGCACCGAGGCCTTCCGCTGCGTAGACACACTCGTCGAGTGCCGGCACGAAAATCACACCCGCGACGCTGCGCTGCTGGTACACGATCCCCACCAGCGTGCCATAGAGCGGGACACCGCTGATAAAGGAGGTCGTACCGTCGATCGGATCGAGAACCCAGCGGAAGTCAGAGGTGCCTTCCCGCTGCCCGAACTCCTCGCCGACGATACCGTCGTCTGGAAATGCGGATTCAATTCGCTGCCGTAGCAGCAGCTCCGCCTCCCGGTCGGCAACGGTCACGGGCGATTCGTCGGCCTTGCGTTCGACCACAAACCGATCGCTGCGGAAATACTGCAGCGTCAGCTGCCCTGCCTCGCGAGCCGCCGAGCGGGCAAGTTCCAGCCGCGCCCTGAGAGCTTTACCATCCAGCTCCATATCGATCCTATGTGCTTTCTTCGACCTCGGCGTCTGAGGGAGGTGCGAGGAGCTGAGACAACTTGATGGCTTCCAACTGGCGCCGCGAATTGTCCGTGACTGCCCACAACGCCTCCTGCAGCCGCAACTGCGACTCCTCCGACATGCCCTCTGCCACTGGCTCACCCGTATTGAGAGGACCCTCGATCGCTTCGATCACCTCAAGTAACGACACCTCATTGGGCGACCGCACGAGCGAATACCCGCCGTCGACGCCACGCGTGGAACGCAGAATCCCGTGCGTCACCAGCGACCGAAGAATCTGAAGCAGGAACCGCTCAGGCATGTTCCCCTCAGCGGCAAGTTGACTGCAGGGCACCGGCGTTGATGAATCGCTCTTGGCAAGCTGCAGCGTGGCCCGCACTGCGTAAGCGACTGTCCGTGATAGCTTCATCGTCGTGGCCCGCCTTCAAAACTACCGTGCCCCCCTGCCTGACGCGATCGACACCAACTTAGCAGAGCCGGAGTGAATGTCAATCAGTCGTGGCAGCGGAAGGCGTGCCAGATTAACAAGATCGCTCCGCACACCAGACAGCTGTCGGCCAGATTGAAAATGGGCCAGTCAAACCCGATCGCGTCGATCTTGAAGTGCAGCCAGTCGCGGACCGCGTACACCCGGTCACCCACCTCGTGGCCCCGTACCCCGGGCCCCCACGTCAGCCCGTGCAACCCGAGGCGGTCGTACAGGTTGCCGAGAATCCCGGCGAACACAAACCCCAAGGCGACCGTCAGATGCAGATCGTGGGCGGCCCGGGCGACGAACAGCCAACACACTACCCCGACCGCCGCCACACACGATAGCGCGGCAAACACGATCACCTGGCCCTGGCCGATTCCAAACAAAGCCCCCTCGTTCAGGTTCGTCTCGAACCCAAATACTCCCTCGATCAGCCAGATCGGGGGGGCTTTGCTGCCCTCTTCGGTGAGCGCCACGCCGAGCCGCTGGAAGATCCAGGACTTGGACCAGATATCCAGCGCGAACCCGATCAGGCCGATCGCGAAGAAGACCAGATAACGCGAAACGGGGACTGCGCGCTCCGCCACTTCAGCGTTGCTGCAACTCGCTGGCGCACTTGATGCAGTGAGGGGTATAGGGGATTGCATTGAGACGCGTCTTCGGGATGCGACCACCACACTCAACGCAAGCACCATACGTGCCCGACTCGATTCGTTCAAGAGCGTCTTCGATCTGCCCGAGCGTCCCCCCGTTGTTCTGCATCAGGCTGAGCGTGAACTCCCGATCGAAATTGTCGCTCCCGATATCAGCCATGTGAATTGGCATACTCGACAGGTCGCCGCTGGCTTCCGTGCGGGTCCGTTTGAGCGCGGCGTTGGCCATCCCCGTCACGTCACCGCGCAAACGAGCACGCAGATCGATCAGCTTCTCCTTGTACTGTCGCAGGTCCGAATTCTTACTCATTACACAGGTCCTGATTGATGCGGCACAGCCGCTGCCGAAACTCCACCTCTCCGGGTGCTCCGTCCGCCCCCCCGACTCTCTCGTCCGCATCGCGCCCTGCAGTACTCTCGAAATCCAGGCCAAGGCATGCTTCTAGCGGGCGACAATCCGCCGTTAGGTCCTTTCAAGGTTCAATTGGGCGCCGCACGTCGGTCGGCGCGAGACGTTTTATTCTAGGCCGGGGGTGGGTGATTGTCAAAGGTCGCGTGGCGGGCGGCGGGGCGGCGCTGTGCGTCGTGGGACGCGGTTTCTTTTGCGGAGACTGCGCAGCGGGCGGTCGGACTCGACTTGCCGCCGTCTTGCGTCTCGCTTAGACTTGCGCCCCGCGGCGCGGCACGCACGGGATCGGTCGTGCGTCGAGCGTGTTTTCCTCCCCGACGTTATTGCCTGGACTGAATGAGACACTCGTGTCTACAACACCAATCGCCTATCAGCGCTGTATTTCTCCCACGTGCGGAGCTACCTATGATGTTCGCGAAGTGCGCGTGGCGTGCGGTCGATGCGGTGATCTGCTGGACGTCGTGTATGACTGGGACCGCGCTGCGCCCCCCCGTAAGCTGAGCGACCTTGAAGCTCGTTGGGCGCGCCGCCGTGAACCGAGCTGTTACAGCGGGGTGTGGCGTTTCCACCAGCTGCTGCCGTTCTGCCCGCCCGATCAGATTGTCACGGTTGGGGAAGGGCAGACGCTCTTTCAGCAGGCCGATGCCGTGGCCCGCTATGTCGACGTGCGGCCGGGCCGGCTGTATCTGCAGTATGAGGGCATGAATCCGTCGGGGAGCTTCAAAGACAACGGCATGTCGGCGGCATTCACGCATGCCCGAATGACGGGCGCCCAGCGCGCGGCCTGCGCTTCGACCGGCAACACCAGCGCGTCACTGGCCATGTACTGTGCCGTGACTCGGCTCATGAAGGCCGTGATTTTCATTGGCTCGGGTAAGATCTCCTACGGAAAACTCTCCCAGGCACTCGACTACGGCGCGCTGACTGTGCAGATTGCCGGCGACTTTGACGATGCCATGATGCGGGTGCGGGAAGTCTGCAGCGAACTGGGGATCTATCTGGTCAACAGCATCAATCCGTTCCGGCTGGAAGGGCAGAAGTCGATCATGTTCCGCGTGCTCGAGGCGCTCTCCTGGGAGCCACCGGACTGGATCGTGGTGCCGGGCGGCAATCTGGGAAACTCCAGTGCCTTTGGTAAAGCGTTTGCCGAATTGCACACGCTGGGGCTGATCCCACGAGTGCCGCGTCTGGCGATCATCAATGCGGCGGGCGCCGACACGCTGTATCAGCTCTACGATCAGCGCGGCATGCGGTGGCAGGACGGCGCTCCGCCGATGGCGATTTCCGACGAGTATTTTGCCCGCATGGACGCCGAACAGTTGAAAGCGTCCACGATTGCCAGCGCGATTGAGATCAACCGCCCGGTCAACTTCCGCAAGTGCCTCCGCGCGCTGCAGACCTGTGATGGGGTAGTGCGGCGCGTGACCGACCAGGAGATTATGGACGCGAAGGCCCAGGTCGGGGCCGGCGGGGTGGGGTGTGAACCGGCCAGCGCGGCGAGCGTGGCGGGAGCCCGTCTGCTGCGCGCCGAAGGGATCATCGGTGCGGACGAGCGGGTCGTCTGTATTCTGACCGGACACCAGCTGAAAGATCCCACCGCCACAGTGGCCTACCACACGACCGATCAGGACCAGTTCAACAAGATCCTGGGCAGCCGCGGGGTACGTCGCGCGTCGTTCGCCAACCGCGCCGTTGCGGTGCCGAACGACTTGGGTGAGATCATGAAGGCGATCCGGCTCTACAGCTAGTTCCGCGGCACGCCCTGTGCCGGGACGCGTGCCATACACAAGACCGGGCTTGCACGGCGCGCTGCCGCAGGCCTGCGGCCACCGAATCATCCTGTCTTTTTGTGGGGGGGACCACGATGAGTGAACTTCGGCTGGTGATTCACGGCGCCGCGGGGCGCATGGGGCAGCGGCTGATCGCGCTGGCAGCCGCGGATCCGGATCTGCGCGTCGTCGCGGCGCTCGAGTCACAGGCGCATCCGGACCTGGGCCGGGATGCCGGCCAGTGTGCCGGGTGCGACGCGCTGGGGGTCCCGCTGAGCTTCTCGCTGGACGCAGAAGCGGACTGCCTGATCGACTTCTCGGTGCCGGAGGCGGCGCACCGGGTCATCACCATGTGCCGCCAGCGGCGGCTGCCGCTGATCCTGGCCACGACCGGCCTGAGCGCGTCGGATCAGGAGCTGGTGGCGCAGGCCGCGCAGTCGATTCCGCTGGTCTGCGCTCCGAGCATGAGTCTGGCAGTGAATCTGACGATGAAGCTGGCCGGGCTCGCCGCCGCCGCGCTGCGCGACTGCCGGGGAGGGGCCGATGTTGAGATCATCGAGTGCCACCATCGGTTCAAAAAGGACGCCCCCAGTGGCACGGCGCTGCGGTTCGGCCAGCTGATTTCCGAAGCCATGGGGCTGACGCGGCAGGTACACGGGCGCGGGGGGCAGGTGGGCCAGCGCCCGCACGATGAGATCGGCTATCACGCCGTCCGCGCCGGGGACGATCCCGGCACGCACACGATTCTGTTCGGTCTCCTGGGGGAATCGCTGGAACTCACCGTGCGCGCCACCAGCCGGGACTGCTATGCCATCGGCGCGCTGCAGGCGGCCAAGTTCGTCGTCCAGCAGCCGGCCGGGCTGTATTCCATGTTCGATGTGCTGGGGCTATGAAGCCTGCGGGCGCTGCACCGCATGGGCGGCGAGCCAGACCGCACCGTGCACGACCACCGACTCGCCCAGCGCCGCCGGCTCGATCGAGAAGCTGTCGCGCAGCGGCGGAAACACGTAGCGGGCGACCTCCTGACGCAGCGGCTGGAAGAACAACGATTCGCCGATCAGCGACACGCCCCCCCCCACCACCACGACTTCCGGAGCCAGCAGCGTGACGGCCTGGGCGACGGCCCAGCCCAGCACCTGGCAGGCATGCGACAACACGCGCCGGGCGATCGCGTTGCCCGCTTCCGCCGCCTCGGCCACGACACGGGCCGTCAGCTGATCGAGGTTCTGGTGGCAGCGTGCCAGCAGATCCTCGATCGACTGCGCGTCGGCCTGCTGGGCATCGGCCAGTTGCTGCTGCAGCTGCATGCGGTCTGTGGCGCGCGCCGCCCCTGTCCACGCGTTCGGCCCGCCGGTGACTTCGCCGGTCAGCCGGGCCTGCGCGGCCGACGCGATGCCCCAGCCGCTGGCCAGCGACTCGACCGTCTGGTCCGACTCCGCAGCGTGCAGGCCGGGACGCAGGTGCCCGATTTCGCACGCGGCGGGACGCCCGCTTCCCAACAGCTGGCCGTCGTGTACAAAGCCCCCGCCGACGCCGGTCCCCACCGTCATGAACAGCACGCTGCGGCGCCCCTGCCCTGCCCCGAAATGCGCTTCGGCCAGCGTCGCCACGTCGCAGTCATTGCCCAGGATCGCCGGCACACCCAGCGACTCGCGACACCAGCTGGCCAGATGAAAGTTCTCCCAGCCCGGCACCTGGTGGCTCTTGATCACCCGCCCCTCCCGGGTGTCCACCGGTCCGCCAAAGCCGAATCCGACCTGCGTCACGCCGTGCGTGCGCACCAGGTCGCTGCCCAACTGCCGGATCTGCTCGAGAATCCCGGCGGAGCCCCGTTGCGGGTCGATGTCGGCCCGCTCCAACGCGCGCAGCTCGCCGCTGCGCCCGTCGCCTACGCCAAGCTGCAACTTGGTGCCGCCGATCTCAATGCCGAGGAACATCAGACTTGGTTCCTGTCACTCACTGTGCGGCCGGGGCAGCCGCGCACCGCCCCAGACTGTTGATTCGCGCGTGGACGTCGTTCAACACCCAGTGGAACAGGCACAGATGGATGCTCTCGACCATCCCCATGTCGTCCAGCTCCACGTGCAGCCCGTCCTGCTGTATCTGCTTGAGCTTGCCGCCGTCGTACCCGGTCAAGCCGAACGTCACCAGTCTGTGCCGGTTCGCCCAGTCCACGGCATTGAGCACATTGGGGCTGTTGCCCGAACCGCTGATCGCGATGAGCAGATCCCCTGCACTGCCGAAGTTCATCAGCTGCTGCACGAAGATCTGGTCGTAGGCCAGATCGTTTCCCACCGCCGTGATCCAGCCGACATTGTCGGTCAGGCTCAGCACCTTGAGCCGCTTGCGGTCCTCGTCGTACAGCAGGTTCTCCGGCAGGCTGCTCTTGCCGAGATCCTCGCACATGTGGCTGGCCGTCGTCCCGGAGCCACCGTTGCCGATGATGAAGACGCAGCTGCCACGCTCCCAGACCCTGTATATCAGTTTCGCCCAGCGCTCCATCGCCGCTTGATCCACCCGCCCGATCTCCTGCTGCAGCCGCTGCAGATACGCGCCGGCGGCCAAATCAATCCCGAGCATCTTTCGTCCTTTCGATCAGCTGGACAACGTTCCTGTGCGGTTCTGCGCTCCCGTGCCGGTCTGCGTCCTCTTGTTTGTCTCTACCACGTTACAGTCCCGCGCCGTACCTGCCAACTGTCCGTTCGGGGGAAAACCATGCCGGACTCTGTGCTTTACGAACTGCCGGCCACCTCCCGGCCCGGCCGATACAGCAGCAACGCGCTCAACATGACCGCGGCTGTCAGAGCAAACAGGGCGCAGCGCGGCCAGCCGGCCAACACCACGATCCGGTCGAACAGCCAGTACACCAGCGACGACAGGAGGACGGCCGTGAAATTCGCCTGATTCATCACGGCAATCATCCGCCCTTTCTGCCCATCCGGCGGACGTGACTGCATGAACACCTGCAGCGGGATCGCGTACATGCCGGCGAAGGCGCCCAGCACGATCAGCGCCACCAGCGTCCCGGAGAAACCGAGCAGGTGCCCGTGGTTCGGACCGGGCAGCGCCACCACCAGCAGCCCTACGATCAGCCCCCAGCCGCCCAATCGCATGACGCGGAAGTCGGCCACTCCGTGCGACAGGCGACCGGCTACGATCGACCCCACGCCGATCCCGATCCCGATGCAGGCCTGCAGGATGCTCGTTCCCGTATCGCTCAGCTCCAGCTGCATTTTGCCCAGCGAATTGACCGCCGGGCTGGCCACCCCGGCCACGAGCCAGAAGACGCTCGAGGCCAGCACCGCGCCGAGCAGCGGGCGGTCTGCCCGGAGCATCTGCCGGCTGTCGGGGGGCACCGTCAGCGCCGACCAGCGGAACGGCAGCTGCGGAGCGGCGGCGGGTACCCGCCGCACCCACAGCGACGTCAGCGTTCCTACCACCGCAATGGCCACGCAGACCGCCGACGCCAGCCAGAGTCGATGGGCGGTCTCGGCCAGCGACAAGGTAACGCCGGTGGCCAGGAAGTCCCCGTTGCTTGCGAACTCCCTCTCCGTCTCGGCCGGCGGCACGGTGACGCCGGTGGCCAGGTCGCACAGGAAACCGGCCAGCACAGCGCCGAAGATGATCGCCAGAAACGTCGTCATCAAGATCACGCCGTTCGCGCGCGGCAGGTCCTGCGGACGCAGCATTTCCGGCAGGATCCCGTACTTGCTCGGCCCGAAAAACGCACTCTGCGCGCCCATCAGGAACAGCACGACCAGCAGCCCGGGAAAGCCGCTCACGCCAAAGGACAGGAACGCCACCAGGCCGCCCAGCATGACCACAATCTCGGCCACCTTGGCCAGCACGATGATCGTCCGCTTGCTGTACCGGTCCGCCAGGTAGCCGGCATACCCCGAGAAGATCACGAACGGGGCCGAGAAGACGAACATCGCCTCCCACTGCCGATCCTGCGCGGCCACTTTGAGCGCCAGGAGCAGGATGATCTGCTTGAAAAGATTGTCGTTGAACGCGCCGAGGAACTGCGTTACCGTCATGCCCCAGAACGAGCTGTCACGATAGAGCGTCGGCAGCCCGTCCCCGGCGGTCGGCAACGCTGACCGCGGATGGGCCGTTCGCGCATCGAGCGGTTGGTCGCCCGCCGTCCGTCCTGGCTCTGGAGCATCGTCACATGACATGAGCGTATTATGGCCGATCCACCGGCCAGCCAACAAGGTCGCCCAGGTGCAGGAACGCACTGTCTTGGGAAAGGGACCAGAGGAATTCAGGAATTTAGGAATTCAGGAATTCAGGAATTCAGGAATGTGGCCGTGTGGCACCTTGCGCCGGCTGTCCGCTTGTCCGCTGTTCTTTATCGCGAAGTCAGTCGCGCCCCGGTGCGCTGTCGCGGAGCTCGACCAGCTGCTCACCGCCGGTCAGATCGCGAATGTCCTCCGTGATGCGCATGGCACAGTACTTCGGACCGCACATGCTGCAGAATCGCGCGCTCTTGAACGTGTCCTGCGGCAGCGTCTCGTCGTGATACTCCCGCGCCTTCTCCGGATCGAGCGCCAGGCGGAACTGCGTCTCCCAGTCGAACTCGTAGCGGGCCCTGCTCAGCGCGTCGTCGCGGTCTTGAGCGCCGGGCCGGTGCCGCGCCACGTCGGCACCGTGGGCGGCGATCTTGTAAGCGATCACGCCCTGGCGGACGTCTTCCTTGTCCGGCAATCCGAGATGTTCCTTGGGAGTCACGTAGCAGAGCATGGCTGCGCCGTACCAGCCGGCCATCGCCGCGCCGATGGCGCTGGTGATGTGATCGTAGCCCGGCGCGATGTCGATGATGAGCGGCCCGAGCACATAGAAGGGAGCGCCGTGGCAGACCTCCACCTGCCGGCGGATGTTCATCTCGATCTGGTCCATCGGGATGTGCCCGGGCCCTTCGACCATTACCTGAGTGCCGGCCGCCCAGCTGCGCTGGACCAGTTCCCCCAGCACCTCCAGCTCCGCGAACTGAGCCTCGTCGCTGGCATCGGCGATGGAGCCGGGACGCAGGCCGTCCCCCAGGCTCCACGTGACGTCGTACTGCCGCAGGATCGCACAGAGATCCTCGAAGTGGGTGTACAGCGGATTCTGCTGGCCGTGCGCCACCATCCACTTGGCGATCAACGACCCGCCCCGACTGACAATCCCGGTGACTCGTTTGGTGGCCAGCGGCAGATGCTCCCGCAACAGCCCGCAGTGGATCGTCATGTAGTCGACCCCCTGCTGCGCCTGATGCTCGACCATGTCCAGGAAGTGCTGCGGACGCATCTCCTCGATGTCGCCCCCCAACTCCTCGAGCATCTGGTAGATCGGTACCGTCCCGACCGGCACGGGGGACTTGTCAATGATCAGCTGGCGGATGCGATCGATGTCCTTGCCAGTGGACAGATCCATCACGGTGTCCGCGCCGAAATGCACGGCCGTGTGGAGTTTCTCCAGTTCAATCGTCTCGTCGCCGGTGACGGCCGAGTTGCCGATGTTGGCGTTGATCTTGCATCGCACGGCCACGCCGATTCCCAGCGGCTGCAGCCCGCGGGCCAGGTGGACCCGGTTGGCGGGGATGACCAGGCGGCCGGCCGCCACTTCCTGGCGCACGCACTCCACCTCCAGGTGCTCCGCCCGGGCCACCAACTCCATTTCCGGAGTCACCTCACCTGCCCGCGCTGCTTCGATCTGCGTCTTCGACATCATCCCACTCCGATCTGTCTGGCGCCGCCATGCTCGCACGACGCTGCATATTCCCGGGCTCCCGGGGGGGTACTGCCATCGTTTCAGAGTCATCCTACCGGCCGGTCGGGCTTTGTCAATTGACACCGCCGGCGGGCCTGCGCGCCGTCAGCCGCCAGCCGTCGGACACGGAACGCCGGCGGTCAGTCGTAGGCGAGATATGGGCGGAGCCACTTCTCCACCTCGGCCACCGGCATCCCTTTGCGCGCGGCGTACTGCTCCACCTGATCGCGCGCCACGCGGGCGATGGCGAAGTACCGCGCACTGGGGTGCGCAAAGTAGATCCCGCAGATGCTCGCGGCCGGCTGCATGGCAAGCGTCTCGGTCAGCTCCACGCCGATGCGCTGCGGGGCCTGCAGCAGGTCAAACAGGATCTGTTTTTCCGTGTGGTCCGGCTGGGCCGGATAGCCGGGAGCGGGACGGATGCCGCGATAGCGCTCGGCAATCCGGTCCTCATTGGTGAGGCATTCGCCGCGGCCGTAGCCCCATTCGCGCCGGACCCGCTCGTGCAGCCATTCCGCGCACGCCTCGGCCAGCCGATCGGCCAGGGCCTTGACCATGATCGCGCGATAATCGTCGTGCTGCGCCTCGTAGTGCGCCACGAGCTGCTCGACGCCGTGTCCGGTGGTGAGCGCAAAGGCACCCACATAGTCGTGCCAGCCGGAATCGCACGGGGCCACGAAGTCGGCCAGCGCCCGGAAGTCGCTCTGCCCCCGCTTCTCCCACTGCTGACGCAGCGTGTGCAGCCGCGCCAGTTCCTCGGTACGCTGCGTATCGCGCCACAGCACGATGTCGTCCCCCACCGCCCCGGCCGGCCAGAATCCGTACACCGCACGGGCCTCCAGCCGCTGCTGCGTTACCAGCTCCTCCAGCATCACCTGCGCCTGGTCGAACAGCTCCCGTGCGCTGGCTCCAATCCGCGGATCGTCGAAGATCCGCGGGTACTTCCCGGTCAGATCCCAGGCCATGAAGAACGGTGACCAGTCGATGTACGGGACGAGCGTGTCCAGGCCGATCGGGTCCAGGACCCGAGTGCCGAGAAAGGCGGGAGTGTCGATGGTGGTGGCGTCCCATTGCAGTTGCAGACGCCGCGCGCAGGCCTCCTGGTACGGGACCAGCTTGAGCTGGTGCTGTTCGTAAGATGCGACCAGCTGCTGCTGTTTGCGGCGGTTCTCCGCGATCAGGGCCGGGGCCAGCTGAGGGTTGATCAGCCGATCCACGATCCCCGGCGTCCGCGACGCGTCGCGCACGTGCAGCGTGGGGCCCGAATAGTGCGGCGCGATCCGCACGGCCGTGTGCCGCTCGCTGGTCGTCGCACCGCCGATCAACAGCGGGACGTTCAGCCCCACCCGTTCCATCTCCGCCGCCACATGGACCATCTCTTCGAGACTGGGCGTGATGAGTCCGGACAGGCCGATCAGATCGGCCGAGACCGCACGGGCCTGCTCCAGGATCCGCTCGCAGGGAACCATCACCCCCAGGTCGATGATCTCGTAGTTGTTGCAGGCCAGCACGACCCCCACGATGTTCTTGCCGATGTCGTGCACGTCCCCCTTGACCGTGGCCAGCACGATGGTGCCGCGCGTGCGGCGCCCCGGCGCATCCGCCTGCTGCTGCTTCTCCGCTTCCAGGTAGGGGAGCAGATAGGCCACCGCCTTCTTCATGACCCGCGCGGTCTTCACCACCTGCGGGAGGAACATCTTGCCGGCCGCGAACAGATCCCCGACCTGCTGCATGCCGTCCATCAGCGGGCCTTCGATCACGTCCAGGCAGCGGCTGCTGGCGCGGCGCGCTTCCTCCACGTCCTGCTCGATGTACTTGTCGATCCCCTTGATCAGCGAGTGAGCCAGCCGCTGAGCCACACCCGCGGCACGCCACGCCAGGTCCTCCCCCGTCCGCTGCGGACCGCGGTCCTTCACCGTCTCGGCATACGCCACCAGCCGCTCCGTCGCGTCCGGATGGCGGTTCCACAACGCGTCCTCCACACGCTCTAACAACGCCTGCGGAATCTCCTCGTAGACCGCCAGCTGCCCGGCGTTGACGATGCCCATGTCCAGTCCGGCCTGGATCGCGCGGTACAGGAACGCCGCGTGCATCGCTTCCCGTACCGTGTCGTTCCCCCGCAGAGCAAACGACACGTTGCTGATCCCCCCCGAGACCATCACCCCCGGCAACTCCTGTTTCAGACGCCGTGTCGCCTCCACGAAATACAACGCGTAGTTGTCGTGCTCCTTGATCCCCGTCGCGACGGTCAGGACGTTGGGATCGAAGATGATGTCCTCCGGCGGGAACCCGATGCGCTGTGTCAGCAGCTCGTAGGCGCGGTGGCAGATACGCACCTTGTCTTCCACCTCCACCGCCTGCCCCGACTCGTCGAACGCCATCACCACGACCGCCGCGCCGTAGCGGCGAATCAAGGCCGCCCGCCGCAGGAACTCCGCCTCCCCGTCCTTCAAACTGATCGAATTGACGATCGACTTGCCCTGCGTGCACTTGAGCCCCGCTTCGAGCACCGACCATTTGGAGCTGTCGATCATCACCGGGACCCGGTTGATGTCCGGTTCCGCGGCAATCAAGTTGAGAAACCGCGTCATCATGGACTCGCCGTCCAGCAACGCGTCGTCCATGTTCACGTCCAGCACGCTGGCGCCCGCTTCCACCTGCTCCCGCGCGACCGCCAACGCCTCGTCAAATCGCTCCTCGCGGATCAGTCGGGCAAAGCGGCGAGATCCCGTGACGTTCGTCCGCTCCCCGATCATGATGAAGTTCGCGTCCGGGCGGAACGTCAAGGCCTCCTGGCCACTGAGCCGCGTGAACCGTTCGATCTGCGGCAGGCGGCGCGGCGCCAGCCCCTGCACGGCACCGGCAATCGCCTCGATGTAACGCGGCGTCGTGCCGCAACAGCCCCCCACCACGTTGAGCCAGCCGTTGGCCGCAAACTCCCGCAGCGTGGCCGCCATCTCCCGCGGAGTCAGGTCGAATCCACCAAACTCGTTCGGCAGTCCCGCGTTCGGATGACAACTGATATACACCGGCGCAATCTTCGACAACTCCTCCACGTACGGCCGCATCTGCCCAGGACCTAATGCACAGTTGATCCCCACGCTCAACAAAGGGAAATGCGAAATCGAATTCCAGAACGCCTCGATCGTCTGACCCGACAACGTGCGCCCCGCCCGATCCGTGATCGTGACCGAGGCCATCACCGGCAACTCCACCCCCCGCTCCTCGAAATACCGGGCTATCGCGAACAGGCAGGCCTTCAGGTTGAGCGTGTCAAAGGTGGTCTCCGGGAATAGAATGTCGACCCCCCCCTCAACCAGGGCCGCCACCTGCGCGTAATACGACTCCACGTGCTGGTCAAACGTCACCGCCCGATATCCGGGGTCCTCCACACGCGGACTCATCGAGGCCGTCTTGGCCGTCGGGCCAATCGAACCGGCAACAAACCGCGGTCGACCCGGCTCACACGCCATAAACTCGTCGGCCGCCCGCCGCGCACACGCCGCCGCAGCCAGGTTGATCTCCCGCATCGTCCCGGCCGGCAGCGCATACTCCTCCATCCCAACCGGACTCGAACCAAATGTGTTCGTCTCAATGATGTCCGCGCCCGCCGCCAGGTACTGCCGATGAATCTCCGTCACTATCTCCGGCCGCGTCAGACAGAGAATGTCGACGAAATTCTTCAGGTCCTTGTGATGGTTCTTCAGGCGATCCCCCCGCATGGAGGCTTCGTCGATGCCCAGCGCAAAAACGGTTGTTCCCATGGCCCCGTCCAGGACCAGGATGCGCTCGTTCATCAACTGCTCTAACTGCTGGCGAACCAGAGAACCGGGGACTGCTGGCATGCGATTGACTTCAAAGACTGGCCGCCGGCAGGCACCCGACGTCGGACGGCGTCAAAGGGCGGGCCGGCTGATGTTGACGCTGGCTGATGTTGACGGGAATTGTCTGTGTCTGTAGGAGTAACCGGAGCTGGCGCGACTGACAACGATTGCCGGAACGCAGCCTCTCAAGTATTCCAGATGCTTGGCAAACGGACAATGATATCTGGGCTTATCAGGGTTTCTTGTTCTTCCCAGCCTGCGCGAAGTGCGCAGAAAATTTAAGCGATAAAATCTCGCTGAAGCTCAAGGCCGTCATAATCGGAACCGATAACAGGGGTACGACGTGACACGCTCGGACGCGTGCCGCGTACCGCGTGCGCGGGACGTTACTACCGCCAGCTAAACATGGACGTTTGGGCATGAGCACACCACATCGGTTATCCACTCAGGACGATACGGCACCGGTTGCGGAGGTCAAGACGCGGCGTACGCGGGCAGCCGCTGCAGGGCGGGAAGTTTATGGTTCAGAGAACCTCCCGGTGTTGATTCGTCTGCCCGATCTGGCCACAGCCCGTCCTCAGGTGGCAGCGGTAGGCAGCTCTCGGGAACGGGAAGCTGGACACATGCCGGCTGCGGTGACTGCGCCGAGTGTGACGGCTGCTGACCCGCAGTCCATCGACGCTCGTCTTGAGATGCTGCGGAGTACGGGAACTCAGTGCGCGGCAGCGCCCACCGGCAACGGTCACGCGGGCCGGGGTACCCCCAGGCCCACCCCAGCTCGATCGTCCGGGGGCGCTGGTCAGCTGCTCTGGGCGGTGGTGTTGGCCGGTGTCTTATTCACCATCATCGTCACGGTCAAGGAATGGAATCAGGCTCCGCGAGGCAAAGCGGTGCCGAGTCGGGATCAGCATGTGGGAATTCCGGACCTGAACGAGGATTTGCAACTGCGTCAGCCGTTACAGACACCGGCCGCGGACGTCTTTCCCAGCCTGCCGGAACTGGCACCGGCGGCCAACGCCCTGTCGGCTCAGCCTTTTGAGCCCAGTGACGTAGTGCTGGAGCGGAACCCCCCGGTCGCGCCGGAGGCGGTGGGGTATGCCGACGGGGCCGAGCAGGACGCAGGGGGTATTTTCAGCAGTTATCCCTCCACGGGTGTGGACGACATGGTGCAGCCGGCCAGTGCCGGTGCGGCAGAGGTCGGCTGGCCACCGGCGACCGACGGCAGTCTGTTCCGCAACGCGGAGCGCAGTTTACCGGACGCAAAGTATCAGCAGCGCTAACACGACAAGCCCGTATTCCGGACGAGACGATAGGTCACATCATGAACACTGCGGACCAGGCCTACACCAAGGCCTATGCCAAGCATGCCCCCGTTGCGTGTGGGGAGTCAAAGTCGACGACAGCCGGCCGTCAGAGCCAGCCGCCGGACAGGGGAGTTGCATCGGCCGCCTTGGTGCTGCCCAGTGCCGAGTCACGCGGTTTGCGGTACCGCATTGACCGGCCGACGTCACGTGTTGCCGGCCAGTCGACTGCGCACATCATCATGCCGGCCGTGGAGCAGGTACAGTCGTATCAGCCGCAGGACCTGGGCACGTCTCCATCCGTGCAGGTAGTTGTCGAGGACCGGTTGCAGGCGTTGGCTGAAGCCTTGCAGGCCAATCGCCAGACGCTGCCTCCCGCCCCGGCGGCTGCGGAAGAGGATCCGGTGGTGGCGGCGATCAAGCCTCTGGTGTTGATGGCGGTGCCGCAGGCATACCGGCCCGATCTGCAATCGGAACAAGTGAGCTGTCTGGAGTGCCTTGACCTGGAGCCCGGTGTGCCCGGCGCGCCGGCCGCGGAGATGCGACTGGTGGCCGACGAGTCGGCGGCTCCGGCCAGCGGTCTGGACCAGGACTTGGCGGCGATCATGACACGGGCGAGTGCCGTGGACGCGGTGGTGCTGCCGGGCGGCGAGTCGGCGGCTGTGCCGCCCGCCCCCGGGCTGACCAGCGCGGAGGCCGCAGCGTTGTTGGGTAGCGCCGAGCCCACCGTGCCGGAGCGGTTTACCCCGGCCTGGGAAGTGGACGCGTTCCGCTGGCCCAGTCTGTGCAAACGGCTGGACGAGGCCAGCGGCCGGAAGCTGACGCAGTCTGGCGCCGAGCTGTACATGGCCGTGCAGGACGGTCTGAAGATCATTGCCATCACCAGTTTCGGGCGGCAGGAGGGGCGCACCACGCTCGCTCTGTCGCTGGCCCGCAGTGCTGCGACGGCCGGCTGCCGCGTGGCGTTACTGGACGCCGATGCCGCGAACCCGCAACTGGCCAGCCAGATGGGGCTGGACGCGCCGTGCGATTGGCTGCAGGTCGTCCGCAGTGGACAGCCGCTGTGCGAGGCGGCCGTTGCCTCGCTCGAGGATCGGGTGACCTTGTTTCCGCTGTCCGGCCCCGACCCGTCGCTGTCCGGACGCTGGGACGATCCGGCGCTGACGACCGTGCTGCAGAAGCTGCAACACGCGTTCGACCTGATCGTGCTGGACACACTGCCGGTCGCGGCGAGGGTGCCGTCACCGGCGCCGGTCAGCGGCGCGTGTCAAGTCGACATGGCGCTGGTCGTGCGGGACATCCGGACCACGGCCGAGGTCACGTGCCTGGCGGCGGTGACGCGCGTCCGCTCGATGGGCGTGCGGGCCGTTGGCATCGTGGAAAACTTCGCGCTGGCCGTGCCAGCCGGTCCCTGATAGACCGGTCTCTGACAGACGTTTTCGGTTCGGGGTGGGACCCGGTGCAGTTATACTTGGGAATGTGAACGACATCGCCCTGGGCACTAACCTGGTTTCACCCTCAGCCCGTCCCGCCAGGTGGTGCGCGGTGCCGTGGCTGATCCCGTTGGTGCTGCTCGGCGCATGGTTGCGCTGTGCGCAGGTGCACGAGAGTCTGTGGCTGGACGAGCTGCACACGTCGTGGGTCGTGGCGGACGGTGCCGGAGCGGTGGCCGACCGGGCGCGGGCCGGGAACCAGAGCCCGCTGTACTTCGGGCTGGTGTGGGGCGTGGTTCAGCTGCTGGGCCATCACGAGTGGACGCTGCGGCTGATCTCGCTGGCGGCCGGGATCGGGCTGATCCTGGGCACGTATGCGCTGGTTTGGCACTGGAGTCGCAGCGTGGCGTCCGGGCTGTTCGCGGCGCTGCTGGTGGCCATCAGTCGTGACTGCATCTTTTATGCGCAGGAGGCGCGGCCGTACGCACTGCTGCAACTTTCTGCGGTCGCGCACGCGGCGCTGTTTGTGGAGCTTGTGCAGCGCCCGACGCGGGCCCGCCGCATGGTGCTGGTGGTTGGGGCCGCCTGGCTGTTCTACCTGCACTACACGAGCTTCCTGTTTCTGCTGGCCGAGGCGGTCTGCCTGGTCGGCTGGTGGGCGTGGGGCGCGCCCCGCCCCGCCTATCGACTGCGGGCCGCGGCCCTCGATGCCCTGGCCACCGGTCTGCTGATGATGCCCGCCCTGCAACATGTGCTGCAGGTCGCTCAGCAGCGGCAGAACTGGTCGCGCATCGTCCCCGGCTGGCCGGCGCTCGGGCTGCAACTCGATTTCCTGGCGTTCGTGCTGGTGCCCGTGCTGGGGCTGGCCGTGGGGATCGGACTGCGGCTGACGCGGTCCGGTTTCCGCTGGCGCTCGCTGCCGGCCGCCTGCACCGTCTGCTGGCTGATGCTGCCGCCGCTCTGGGCCTTTGCCGGCACGTGGACTGGCTTGGCAGCGCTGGCGATGTTGCGGTACCTCGTCATTTCGTTGCTGGCCGCCATCGTCTTTGCGGCGCTGTGCCAGGCGAGTTTCACGAGTCGCGCGTATCGGCTGCTTATCAGCCTGGTGGTCGTCGTAAGCACGCTGGCCGGGAGCGGCATGTTGGTGCAGTGGACCACAGACGGCCGGTGGATCGGCGATCGGGATGAACCGTGGAATGTGCTGGTGAGCTGGCTCAACCAGCGCTGGCCGGCCGATCCGTTGCCCGTGCTGCTCTGCCCCGGGCTGCTGGAGGACGCCGCCGTCGTACCCGGCACGGACGCCGAGCTGGAGCAGTACTGCCTGTTCCCGCTGCGGGGCCTGTATCAACTCCAGGCTACACCGCTCGTGCCGCTGCCGACTCGCTGTACGGTGTGTCTCACGCCGGAACTCCGCCAGCATCTTGACGCGTCTGGCGGCGCCTGGGTGGTGATCCGCGCATCAGACCGGACAGCCCAACCGATCCTTGAGACCCTCGCATGCCAGCTGGCGGCCCGCCCGTGCGAATCGCAGCGACTCGGCACACTGAGAATCGCGCGGCTCGTGTGCGAGTGACCCGCGTTCCTCATCGCACCAAACGAGTACCACTCGTGGTCAACCTATGACGCCACCTGGGCAAACGTTCGGAGTGCCTCCAGCTACACTTATACCTGCACGCAGTTAGACACGGAGGCGGGGCTGCACTGCACCTGGGTTTGCTGTATGGCGCAACACATGGGGTCTGCCAAGGCGATGAAGGCGGCGAACATTCACGAAAAGCATAACTCCAACGTTGCATATTTTGTAACCGTTCACGGATTTCGGGTGGTTTTCGCGCGGCAGTGGCAGAGCACGAGCGCAGCACGTAGTCGTGTTTACCATCGACAATAAGGACCAGGAAGCCACTGCGGCATGAATGAGCGTTCAAGAT
>JAAYDI010000186.1 GCA_012729315.1 Planctomycetaceae bacterium | reverse complement strand
CGCTAGGGCCACGTCTCGCACGCGTATGGTCACGGAGTTCGCACCGACCTGCGCGTTGGTGGGCGTCCAGTTAATCACCCCCGTCGTGGCGTCGATCGTCATGCCGTTCGGGGCGGCAGTGAGCGCGTAGGTCAATGTGTCCCCAACATCCGGATCGGAGGCGTTGACATCATAGCTGTACGCGGCATCCGCGGTCGCGGAGGTGACCGGCGTTGATGTGATCGTGGGCGGGTCGTTGGTGTTGGCGACCGTAATGGAGAAAGTCTGGTTTTCCGCGGCTCCAGCCGCGTCGCGCACGCGGACTGTTACGGCATTAGCACCGACGTGCGCATTTGTCGGCGTCCACGAAATGAGTCCCGTACTGGCATTGATCGTCATACCGCTGGGGGCGGTCGTGAGGGAATAGGTCAACGTGTCGCCCACATCGGGATCGGTGGCATTGACGTCGTACCTGTAGGCTGAATCCTCAGTCGCGGACGTAACCGGAGTAGAGGTGATGGTGGGCGGATCGTTGGTGTTAGCGACGGTGATCGAGAAACTCTGCATGGCTGCCGCGCCGGCAACGTCACGCACACGGACCTGGACCGCATTCGCCCCGACCTGGGCATTCGTGGGTTTCCAGGCGATGAGTCCAGTAGTCGCATTGATCGTCATGCCGGTCGGGGCCACGACCAGCGAGTAAGTCAATGTGTCGCCGACGTTCGGATCGGTCGCGTTGACATCGTAGCTATAGGCTGAATCCTCGGTTGCGGACGTGACCGGGGTCGACGTGATCGTGGGCCCATTGTTGGCGGCGAAGACGAGATACGCGACCCGTTCCGTCGTGTGACTACGCTCGCTGTCGCGCAGCGTGTCTTCCTCGATGAACAGTCGAAGGCTGTTCGAACTTACCGCGTCACTTCCTCCTAACACCGCCCAGCCACCATCGAGTCCGTTGGCCCCGGCGGCGCTAACGACTGCCAGGGAGGCGCCGTCCGGTCCACCTATGGCATAGGTTACTGGCGACCCATCATCAGGTCCCACCACGGAACGTGCTCCGACGCCAGCGACGAAGTCAATATCGCCAACTGTGCCGCTGCCGCTTTCGACGACAACGTAGCCAATGACCTCCGGAGCGCGGGTGGTGTTACTATCCTCTCCCACATGTTTGCCGACATACAGGTGACTGCTCGACGGCGCATCCGCACGCGACGCACCGCGAGCCCAGAAGGTGGAGAAGCTGGTGTCGTTGGACGTCAGCACCTGGCCAACAACCACCGGGCTCGTGTAGCTGTTGTGATAGCTCGCTTGCTGTCCGATCCACGCACCGGCTGAATCCGTCACGGTTGACGTGAACTTGGCGGCCTCCATCTTGATGCCGTGTTGGGCCTGATTGTAGACGCCTTCCTCCACCACCGTGTAATAGACCGTCACGCCGCTGATGGGGGCGGCCGAACCGTCTACACGCTGCACGCGGATATCGAACTTGTTTCCCGTGGCGTTGCGGACTCGCGTCACAAGCGGCGGATCGCCCGGACTGTAATTGGCACTGGCAACAACTACCATACTGTTATACGTATGGTCGAGCGTGACGGTCTTCCAGCTGGTGTTGTTCACGTTCTCGACGGAACCGGTCCGTATGTTGGGCATGGGCGGCTCGCTCAGCTCGCCAAAAACGACGTAAGCAGCCTGTTCTGCCACATGACCCCGTTCCGTATCGCTCCACTGGTCCTCCTCGAAGAACAGCTGCAGACCACCGGTTGTGACCGGTTTGGTTCCGGCCAGGACGGGCCAGCCCCCATCGAGTCCATTCATTCCAGCAGGGCTGACAACAGCAGCGAGTGTGGAATCCAGGCCGCTGAGCAAGTACGTCACTGGTGCGCCGTTGTCCGGTCCGACTACCGATTCGACACCGACCTTAGCGACGTAGCCCATGTTGCCGACTGATCCGCTGCCGCTTTCGATGACGAGGTAGCCGATCACCTCGTGGTCACGTTTGGAGGGTGTATCCTCGCCCACATGCTTGCCAACAAAGAGCTGACTGGCCGATGGCGGATCCGCGGCCGATGCACCACGCGCCCAGAAGATGGAGACGTCGGCATCGTTGGCTGACATGACCTGGCCCACGACGACCGGCCGTACGTAGGTATTAGAATAGTCCCGTCTCTGGCCGACCCAAGACTTGCTCGAGTCGGTAACCGTGGAGGTGAATCTGACGGCCTCCATGTTCACGCCGTGTTGCGCTTCGGTATAGACGCCTTCCTCAACCACGGTATAGTGGACGGTCACACCGCTGACCGGCACTGATGAGCCACCCGCGTGTTGAACTTGGATTTGGAACGTGTTGCCCTGCGCGTTCCGCACGCGTGTTGCCAGAGGCGGATCGCCTGCCGCGTAGCTGGCGCTGGCCACTACCACCATACTGTTGTACGTGTGGTCCAGCGTCACTGTCGTCCAGGTCGTGGTGTTGACATTGTCCACCGTGCCGGTCTGCAGATGTGGCTCGCTTCGCTCACCGAATACCAGATACGCGACCTGCTCGGCAGTATGGACACGTTCCTGATCTTGCCACAGGTCCTCTTCAAAGAACAACCGCAGACCGCGCGGCGTGACAGCATCGCTGCCGGCCAACACGGGCCATCCGCCATCGAGTCCATTCATTCCTGCTACGCTGACAACGGCCGTGGAAATGGAGGCCAAGCCGCTCGGCGGATACGTCACGGGTGCGCCGTTTTGCGGGCCCACTACAGTTTCTGCACCAACATTGGCTATGTAGCCCACATCGCCGATCTCGCCGGTGCCGCTCTCGATGACGATGTAGCCAAGCACTTCGTCGGCGCGGGTCGTGTCGCGGTGTTCTCCCACATGCTTGCCGACATACAGCTGACTGCTCGAAGGTGGATCTGATGACGACGCACCTCGCGCCCAGAACACGGACGCATCGCCGTCGTTGGCCGTCAGCACCTGGCCCACAACGACCGGACTGGTGTACGAATTCAAGTAGCTCCGTTGCTGACCGATCCAAACACCTCTGGAATCCGTGCTCGATGAGACGACCCTAACGGCCTCCATCTTGACTCCATGTTTCGCAACGGTATATACGCCCTCTTCGACTGCGATGTAATAGACGTCCACGCCTGTGATTGGGGCTGTCGAACCGTCTGCGCGGTCCACGCGGATTTCGAAGTTGTTCCCGACCGCATTCCGCACGCGACCGATGAGCGGTGTGCTGCCCGCTGAATAGCTGGGAGTTAGAACGACCACCATCGACTCGTATCCGTGGTCCAGCGAGACCTTGGTCCAATTCTGGTTACTGACCCCGGACACAACTCCCGTGCGGATCGCGGGGGCGTTGGTGACGGTAATGGCCACGGTGGCGGCAGCTGACTTCAACACGCCATCGTTGGCCTTGTAGGAAAACGAGTCGCTGCCCAGATATCTATCATCGGGCACGTAGGCGAAGGATCCGTCGTCGTTGAGCGTCAAGCTGCCATGACTTGGGCCGGCAACCAAGGTGGCCGATAATGCATCACCGTCGCGGTCCGTGTCGTTCGCCAATATGCCGGCAGCCGGCACGTTCAGAGTGCCGTCCTGGCTTACACTGAAACTATCGTCGAACGCCACCGGGGCTGACGCGAGCAGCATTCTCTGTTCGAGTGATTCGAATCTCAACCAGCGTAGCGTCTTGGACCGAGATGATTGGCGGCGTCTTTGCGAAAGCCAAGCGGTGCGGTTTGGTCTATCGTGCCGTTGCATGTGCCACCTCGCGTTGCTCTGTTCAGCAGGGGTTGCCACTAAAGTGGGGGGCGGGACGCAATCTGTGTGTCACTTGTCCCAGTGTGCGCATCGTGGGCCAGATGTGCTTGAAGTACTGGTTGTAGGACGAGAATCGCCACCACGTATTTGGTGGACGTGTATCGCCCGGAGCTAGACTAATGACGCGTGATGTGTGCTGAGCTTCTGCAGGGCGGGAATCGGCCTGGCTGCTCTTCATGAAACATAGCTTACGGAGGGCCAGTTGTGTGGCCGGTTTTTCTCAAGAAGCGAGTGTCACCGACCGGGCAAAAGCAGCAGTAGAGGATCGGTGGGACCAGCACGATATTCGCGGCAGTTCCTCCGGCACGATTGAGGCCGTCATCGAGAATGTGCGTCTGCGGTGCTGGCTAACCTCCTGTGCGTGTTCCGAGATTCCGCCGCGGACTACGCCCCGATTACTGGCCTAATGCTGCGAGAAGCACGTCGAAATCGGGTCCAACGTCCTTGCCGTCCGTTCCGGCTCCCTTATGCGGACACAAGTCCGATAGTCGGTAATTTCCCTGG
>JAAYDI010000185.1 GCA_012729315.1 Planctomycetaceae bacterium | reverse complement strand
GTTTGGCCTTCAGCCAAACGTGTGCTATGGCTTCGATTTCCTGGGGCGTTGCCCCAGGCTACGTTGATAGTGGCCTTCGGCCAATTGCGGGATGTAACCGCTGCACGGTGCAGGAGGTAGGCAGTCCATGCGAATGGGCCCATTCATGGCATGGATTTGTCCACTACAACCGGCTCAGAATGACCGAGCCTTTCACCGTCCCACTTGCTGGCGGCTTCATCACTCCGCGCGTCAGGTGCCGGCGCGACGGCGCCGGCGTAACAGGATGCCACCAAGAGACAGGCCCCCGATACCCAGCAAGACCGCGGCGGAGGGTTCCGGCACGATGCTGAGGACCAGATCGTCTATCGCAAAGTAGGCCGGCGTGTTCATGCCCCAATCGGGATGGTTGTCGGTCGAGGTGAGTTGGAAGTAGAGCGTGCGGGCCTCAGCCAAGGGTGACAGGTCCACGAGCGTCCAGTCGTCAATGATGTAGTCGTCAGCATTGTCACTGGACCGGAAGTCGGCAAGGTAAAGCTCCACGCTGTCCGACAAACGATCGCCCGCGCCGTTACAGCCGAATATCTTGAGCAAGAACCAGTCTGGATCGTTACCGGTCGCCCCGCCAAATTTCTTGGCGAATGATTGGCCGGGCGGGTCGGTCGGATCCCCGTCACGCATGGATAACGCGGCGTATGTGGTGTTGGTTATGTAGACACTTTCAACACGCCGGTCGGCGGGCAGTTGCAGATATGGTAACTCCGTGTCATTCACGGCCCAGACATTGGCATATCCCACAGCGTAATTCCGACTGCCACCATAACCTCCTCCCACGACCGCGCTGAACTGGTTTGTGTAACCAGCGGTTGTCGTGTCCGTCGTGTTCGAATAGGCGAAGCCATCCCAACTACCATATTTTGTATTGTATCGGTTGACGAAGAACACCCCATTGCTTGTGAACCCACCGGATCTATCCGATCCGTTCCAGTATTCACCTCCTCCAGGTCCTGTGTACGAGGTGGCAGGCGTCAGGTCCTCGAAGTCGACGATTTCCGCAAGGGCGGAGGATGTGGGCAGCAGCACCAGAACGGAAGCGAGTAACCAAGGTGGAAGTTGTCGGGAAAGCAGTGTCATGGTAAAGCTCCGGTGGCGAGTAACACGTGATATCCGATGATGAGGGTCCGGCCACGGCCGGACCCTCACCTGTGTCGTTCAAGGCGCAAGCTTGCGTCGTCGACGGTACAGTGTCGCTACCGCTGCCGCGCCGGAGAGGATCAGAACGAGGCTTCCCGGTTCGGGTACGGCATTGATGACCCCCACGCCCATGCCGGCCGGCAGGCGGAAGTCGAAGCCGCCGGATCCGCTCGTCATCCAGTTATCGAGAATCGGGTTCCCCAGGCTGTCCAGGAAAGCACCATTGCCCGGGATATCCACGAGTTTGACGAACTGGATGTTATTGATGTCCACCAGGCCCGCGAGCACGAGCTGATCGTCAAGTAAGTTCTCCAGGTCGAAGGGGGTTCCGAATCCGCCCGCATGCTTGCCCGCCAGATTGAACACGTTGGTGGTATCGTATCCGGCAAACGGGCTGCTTCCGGCGACGGGTCCTGTATTAGTGCTGATCGAGGGGAACCTCGCGAAGTCCATTCCGTTGGTCGAGACTTCGACGTACGCCAGTTCCATGAACAGGCCATTGGGAGTACCGTACTTGAAACCATTCTCAAAGACGGCGAAGTCCGCGCCGTGCCCGTTGCGGATACCCCGGGGAAACGTGACCGTCAGATATCCCGGCGAGTCCCCCTCGGCTATCTCTTCGGCGCTCAGGTCCCCCAGGCAGTTATAGCCTGTCAGTGAAATCGACGTGCTGCCGCGCGGGGCGAAGTATGTGCCGGAACCGAGCGGCAAGATGTTGTCAGCCCACTCGACGAACAAGGGGCTCGTGGACGGAATCGCCGGATCGATCGGGTGGGTCGTGTCGTCGGGGCCCGAATACAGGCCGGCCGAGGCAGGCGTCTGGGAACAGAACCAGAGTATGCCGGTCAGAATCAACGCGCTTCTCATGATGCATCTCCACGGAACAAGGGGCGACTGGGGCTCACAGGGCGCATGCCGTCGCGCGGCGCCGGGGTGAGCGGGACAACAACGCCACATGTGGAAACGCGCAGCACACCCATTCCGGCCCGTCGCAGCGCGCGGCACCACACACGCATGCAGTACCCCGAACGCACAGATCACACGGACACGAGAAGAGCGGGCTGAACAACGCCTCCAGAAAACCACATTCCGCAGCCTCCTTCCCACGCGGAGCGCTGCCGATTCGGCATTGGTAGGTCTTCTGACTCCCGAGCCGTCACCATCCCAGCCTTCTCGTCGCCGTAACGACAATGGCGAAAGAATGGGACGCGACGATGACACTCGGTCACAGCGGCGGGGACCGTCCCGGAATCACACCGGGTTCCCTGTTTGTTGGTACTCGTTCACGAGCAGCCAACCACCAACGCACATGACGCACCTGACCCTATTCGATTGCGAAGTGGATGTCAAGCACTCCGGCAATAAAAGACCGCGGCAGGTGCAGGAACGCAGTTTCTCGGGAGAGGGACCAGGGGGGAATTCAGGAACTTAGGAATGTAGGAATGTAGGAATTCGGGGCCGTGCTGGCGTGGTGAAAGGCCCGAAGAAACGGCCCTGGTGCCGGTTTTGACATTTGTTCCACCGGTGAGCCACTTCGCATTAACGGTTTACTTCTCACTGCGCACCCTGTGTCAGGTTGGCGACCCTGCACCAGGGGGGCGGTACCGGGATAGCTGTCGTCTGGCCGAAGGTCAGTTCTCACCGTAACCTGGGGCAACGCCCCAGGAATGGGAGCACAACGAGGTGTTTGGCCGAAGGCCATATTCACACATGGGAGACCATGCCGTAGGTGAGTTTGGCCTTCAGCCAAACGTGTGCTATG
>JAAYDI010000184.1 GCA_012729315.1 Planctomycetaceae bacterium | reverse complement strand
CGTCGGCACCGCGCTGATCGATACCGGCAGCCGCATGGACGAGCTGATCTTCCAGGAGTTCAAAGGGACCGGTAACATGGAACTCGTGCTCGACCGCAAACTGGCTGATCGCCGCGTATGGCCGGCCATCGATATTTCGCAGTCTGGCACGCGCCGTGAGGAACTGCTGCTCGATCCCGATACACTCCATGCCGTGACCATGCTGCGCCGCACGCTCACCTCCATGCACCACGTGGATGCCATGGAACAGCTGACCAAACAGCTCGGACGCTTCAAGACCAACGCCGAGTTCATTAAGCTGATCAGCGGTGTGAAGGTGTTGGATTAGAAAGGTGTTGGATTAGACGTACTCGGCGACAGATCTGTTCTGTCCCGCCTGATACGGGCACTCCCAGGCACGTTCCCCGCGACACCGGCACCGCCTGTGTGGCTTGAGTCGCTGACAAACTACAAACAACCAAAACACAAATACACACCGGATACTCAAATGACCGCCTGGTGAGGATCAGGCAAAACCGCTCAGCAGACGTTTGCCGGGCCGCATGGCCCGACCGGAGGGTAAGCGAATGGCTAGCGGCCTCATTGGAAATGAGGTGCCCCGTAAGGGGTTGCGGGTTCGAGTCCCGTGCCCTCCGCCTTCGTCCAAGACCCCGGGTACGCGTGCCCGTGAACATGTCGGTCGAGCCGCGGAGTACGCCGAAGGCGTTACACTCCACAGCCCACGCTCACCCCGGGTACGCGTGCCCGTACATGTCGGTCGAGCCGCGGAGTACGCCGAAGGCGTTACACTCCACAGCCCAGGGTCGCTGCGCAGCGGCGCACCCTGGGTAGGGAACCGTCCACGATGGGGCGGCCGAGCCGTGAGGTAACCAACCAACCGGCGGCCACCGAGGCCGCAACGGACCGCATGTGGCGTCGTGCGTGGCGCTGGTATCCCTTTGTGAAACGCCTCGCGGCCTGAAGAATATGCAACGTTGGAGTCAATATCCCACGCAACCCCAGAGAATCTCGCCGGCGAGGCTTGGTTCAGACCAAACGGCGGGGCGTCGCCGAGCCGAGGAAACATACGTCATCCGGCATCGGACGCTTGAACCAATACTTTGACGAATTCTTCAAAGGCTTCGCGCTCAGCCGGGCTGAGTGTCGTCGTTGGCTCGGAGCGTGCCGCGAAGCGCAATGCGGCGTTACTGATCTCCGGGCGCGTAGTCGCTAGGCCAGCGACTTCTACGAGCTTGCCCGCAGGAAGCTTCAAGGCGTTGGCCAGTTGATACACGGTTCGCAGTTGGGGAACAGCGTTCTGCTTCCGTTCAATTTCGACAATTTCGGCTAGATCTACGTCTGCCTGCTCGGCCAGTTGCTCGACGGAAAGGCCTTTAGATCGTCGGGCAAACTCGATGAGTCTGCCAAACACGCTGCGCGACTCCGCCGGCGGTGCACCCAGCATGCCAAGATCAGCGGCCATGCCGCCAACCGAAATTGATCGGCAGGAATCCTCAAAATCGGCCATTTCACGCAGCCACTCAGGCCGCGGTCCGGTATTCTTCATCATGTCGCTCATGGTTACTTGTGCTCCTTCAGAAGGCTCTCAGCCTGCTGCCTCGACAGTTCGAAGTAGAGAAGGTTTTGCTTGCCAGGATCGCGCCCGACAGAGGTCATGCGCAATCCCTTCTCGTACCACTGCTCGGCCTGAGGCAAAGCATGGAGGCCAACTCGCCCATAAAAACCCTCCTCCTGGCTTTGTTTGATTGCTCTCCAGAACAAGATGGAACCAATGGCACGAAATCGTCCTTCCCGGCCGATTTCCGGGACCGTCCAGTTCCACGGGGCGGCTTCAACATAGTCGATGTACACTAGGGGCTTGCCCCTTTCCGCTGCCAGG
This sequence comes from Planctomycetaceae bacterium, assembly GCA_012729315.1. Lineage (GTDB taxonomy): Bacteria > Planctomycetota > Planctomycetia > Pirellulales > Pirellulaceae > JAAYDI01. The sequence continues at coordinate 18,980 of JAAYDI010000184.1, read as the reverse complement.
CGTGAGGTGTGTGAAGCCGTCTTTGTAAGCATCACGCCTTGCCATCGCTGTTCGCAGACGATTCCGAACCCACTTGATTCGAGAAGGTTGAGTTGTAGTGCTTTCTTGCTCCAATCCCAGTGTAGGCTCTGAGGCCAGTCAGCACGCGAAACGCCCTTCTGCAGAAGCTCCTGCATGATGAGCGATCGCTCGGGTCCCCACTCGCGCTCCACAACGAGCAGTTCGGGGGGGGCATTTCGTCCAGAAGCCGGGCTTCGACAGGGGCGTCATCGGGGCGGCGGATTATGGAGACGGTGGAGTAGCTCACAGGACCATGACCTCCGCTTTTTCTTTCTTCGCTTCATCCTCGAAGTACAAGTCGCACTTCGAAGAATTGGACGATTGTCGCTGGGCTGCTAGCCTGTCGATTTTGAGCGCCGCGCGACACCCAGTATCGGATCCTTGAGCCAAATTCACGAGCGATTCATTGAAGGCCACATCGTAAACACCGTAGGGAATCACTTTTCCCCAACTCACCCTTCACCGCTGGTTGTGGTCGGTTATTTTGAACTTAGCTCCAGGAGCGTCAGGTTCTCCGGGGTCCATTGGCTGAGAACCCATTGGACGATCTGGAGTAACTGGCTTTCTCCCTCCGACGTTGGCGCCCGGTGGCGGTCCTGGATGGCTCGCAGCTTCGCCAGGGTGGCCCGGTATGCGTCCTGTTTCTCCGAGGTCAGCGTCCCCTGCGCTTTCATCGCACGCACTCTCTCGGGACAGACCACCGGCGATGGCTGGCACCAGGACCGTTCCATGGCGAACACCGCCTGTAACTCCAGGAGGTCTTCAACCAGTTGCGGCGCGGCGGCGCTACCGAACACCTCCTGCTTCAGCGTCTCCTTGAACCGCTCGAAATCCAGATCCGGGTCGCCGCTAAACTCCCGGTAAGCGATCCGATTGACCCGCATCGGCAATTCGTTGTACGGCGATTCACCCACATTCAGCCAGCCGAAGCCGAGCGGTATTTGGCGTCGCCCCTTGAGCCAATCCTGGCCCTCTTCGGCTTCGGTGGCGACGAAGCTGAAGGCTTCCAGCGAGGGGACGTAACCGGTCACACCAGCATTCCTGGCTCGAAGGGCACCCTGTTGTATGTCCTGCGGACCACGAACAGCGGGAGATTCGTCCCACCACAGGCTGTGGCGGGACTGCCTGATCAAATCCGTATCGAGGTAAGCGCTGTGCGGAGTGAAAAACAGCGTCCACCGGCGGTCAAAAGGCAGCTTGGCCGCCCGGACGCTGAAGCCAGGCACTTCCGCCCCGGAGAAGTAATGCGGATAGACGACGATCATCGCTTCCGGCTTCTTGCCCCAGACCTCATCCGAGATCTGCCGGACAAAGCGAAACTCCTTCTCGAAGAAACGCGCACCGCAGTCCGGGCAGTGGCAGACGGCGTAGTCCGAGGACTCGACCAGCAGCCCATCGGCGTTCGGATAGAAGTCGAAGAACATCTCCCGCACGTACTCCAGCATGAACTGTTGGGATTCCGGCCGGGAGGGACAGAGGTTATAGCCCCAGCAGCCGATGCCAAACTTGCCGACCGGCTTCCCGTCTTTGCCGATAGCCTTGAGTTCCGGGTGTTCCAACGGGTAGTGATTCACGCCGTCATAGCCAAATGGCGTGAAACCCAGTAGCACTCGGATATCCCGGGCGTGAGCGTGGTCGATCAGGTCCCGCACGAAGTCCTGCCGGACGTTCTGGTGATCCTCGTTGTACTTCCAGGTCACCGGGAACTTCTGCGACCGGAATGCGCCACCAATCCAGAGCAGAAGCAGGTTGCCGCCGTCGTCGTGGATGCCATCCACGATCTGTTTCCAGGCAGCCAGGTCGTAGGTCGGCATCCGCATGAACGTGATGTAGTAGCCTCTTTCCTGGAACGGACTTTGATGACCCGCCGATGGCTCGGCCCCACATGCAGCCAGCATCAGCCAAACAAGCGTCTGCACCATGATTCTCCTCCGTGTCAACCGGCGACCAGTGACAACGACGACCTGTTTCTACCGCAGTCCCCAGCGAATCCGTCCGGTCAACGGCTCGCCGGTCCATGATACGCCTTCCACTCACTCTCCGTGAGCCTGTTGCTGCGCGCTGATGCGTCAGCTTCTCGTCCGGAGCACGAGCCACCATCTTTCCCGCCCGCTCCCCAAGTAAGCCAATTTGCCTGCCCAGGGAGGAAAGGATACTGGTTACGGCTCAGTCACCAATTCCGAATTCCCGAATTCCCGAATTCCCCTGATCGCTCTCCCGAGAAAGTGCGTTCCTGCACCTGGATCCCAACCGGCGGGGTGCGCGTATTCCCCCGTGCCGCGAATGAGATTAGACTGGAGGCTGGTGGTGCTGGGGCGGCATGTGATCCTCGCACCGGGCGATATCGGAGGAAGCTGGGAGGTCGGGCCATGCGACTCATACCGTCGTTTCTCATGGTGATTGCCGCCTGCGCTCTGACGGCGCCGGCCTGCGCATCCCTGATTGTCAACGGCAGTTTTGAGGACGGCCCGGAGGTCCCGGATCGTCCCGGCTACCTGCTCCGCCCGGACGCCGACACGTCCATCACGGGCTGGGTCGTGAAGGCACCTGTCGCGGGGCGCGACATCGAAATCATCACCACATACTGGCAACCGGCAGATGGGCTGCGCAGCCTGGACCTGAACGGCCGCAACGGGCCGGGCGGCATCGCTCAGACCTTCGCCACCAACCCGGGCCACCAGTACGATGTTTCGTTCATGATGGCCGGCAATCCCAGCGGCGAGAAACTCACGACGCTTAAGGTCCTGGCCGCTGGCCAAGCGCGGGAGTTCACGTTCGACGCCTCTGAGTCCTCGCGAGTCAACATGGGCTGGGTGTCGCGACTGTGGTCGTTCACGGCAACGGAATCCAGCACGGAATTGTGGTTCCACATGGTGTTCCCGGACTCGGGCAGTCAAGGGTGTGCGCTGGACATGGTCGAAGTGCTCGACCGTGGCCTGGTCCCTGAGCCTGCCGCGGCGACTCTTTTCAGCCTGGGCCTGACGCTGGTGGCAGTCGGCTGCTGGCGGCGACGCCGGATCGGGTGACGGCCGCGCGAGGGTTCACCGGTGCGTGCCGAGGATCGGGTCCGATGGCAGACGCACACCCGGACATGACAGCCGGTGCCGGGCCCGCATGACGCGCGCCCATCACTCGGCGTAGTCGCGTGTGACGACTCCCGCCGGGGCACAAGCCATCGAGACCGGCGCGTAGTTGCAGGTGCACCCACCGGTGAGATTGGGCATGTTCATCACGCCGTTGGCAGGGTACAGGTTGTTGTTCACCGCGCAACCCGGCCGGATGCCCAGAAACGGTGTGATCTGGCGGCTGTCGAGATCGATCCAGGCCGAGTTGCCGTGATAACGGGTCGTCAGCAGATGCGTGCTCGCCCGCGTGCCCGTACACCCGCGGCGGAACCAGCTGACCGGCTCGCCGATCGGCGCGGCCGACACGATGTCGTAGACCTGCAGGGTCTCTTCGTTACCGGTGAGCAGCTTGGTGCCGGCGATGTAACCCGGCACCCCCGCCTTGGGCAAGAAACCTCCCGTGACAACGCGCGGCGCGGGAGGGGCGGTGGCGTGCTGCGGCAGCGGTTCACCGTCGCGGCCCTGGTAGCAGCCGGTGGTGGTCACGACGACGTCCAGCGACGGGCTGTAGCGCAACCTGGTGCCCCCTGCCCTGTGCCACGCGCGCTGCCCGGTGGCAAGGTCCAGCGCGAAGAGACTGCCATCGCGCGTCTCGTCTTCGCCGCGCCGCGGATCGGCCAGTTCCGCGCAGAAGACCCGGCCCCCACCTACCGCCAGGTCCAGCGCCGCACGCGCCGCTTCCACACGCCAGATCAGCTGCCCGGTGCGGCGATCGAGGCACAGAATATGCCGATCGCTGCTGCCTACCAGGCAGTCGTCCCAGACGCGCAGGTTCATCCAGGGTTCGGTCAGGTCCGCCGGCAGATCGATGCGTCCGGTCAACTCGCCGGTGGCCGGATCAAACACGCGGCAACTCGTCCCGTCGCTCAAGTAGATCGCATCCGCGACGACTATCAGTTCCGTATGCGGTGCCAGGCTCGGCTCCGGACCCCACACGCGATGCCGCGCGTAACGCACGGCTTGCCGCGCGTGAGCGCCGGTGAGGGGATGGACGCCGATCGACACTTCCGCCTCCCACAACTTGCGCCCAGTGTAGACGTCTGACGCGCGCAAGAACCCTTCCTCGAGGATCACGAGCCGGCCGCTGGCCACCCGCACCAGCACCTGTCCCGGATACTTGTGCCACCGCTGCGCCGCATCAAACCACAGCACCGCCATGGGTGCGCGGATGAATTCGTCCTGCGAGGCCCCGGTACTGGCCGCGTTGGCTTCCGCATGCGACCAGTCGGCTGCGTCCGGCAGCGGCCCCGACCGGACCAGCAGCGCCAGATCACCAGCCTCCCGTACCTGGGCGCCGGGGAACGCCGCATCCTGCACCACCGTCTCGATGCCGTGACGATCCGCCAACATGCCCCACGCACAGGCAACGCCTCCGTACGGTCGCAGCGCATGAAACGCAGCGCGCGCCAGCGCAGCTTCCCGCGTCGCGAAATCCGCGGGAGTCTCCGTGACGACAAGACTGGCCAGATAAGGCGGGAACGGATAACGCACCGGATCACCCTGCAACACCGTCGCGCGAGTTCCGTACAGCCCGGCGTCGAAGAGCCGCTGACGCAGTGCTGTCACCGTGTCCAGGTCGCTGTCGATGCCGATCACGTGCAGGTCCGACTGGCGAGCAAGCTCTTCCACCAGACGCCCCGTGTCTATCCCCAGGACCAACGCGTACCCGTCGCGCACGTCCGCCGCGCGCAGGATCGCACCCGATTGCTCAGTCCACATGTCGGCCTCGGGCGGCGGTGCCTGGGCGAGCGCGTGCGTGGCCGCTTCACCAGCCTGGGGTGCCGCGAAAGCGCAGATGCTCCCTTCGGCCGTGACAACGAACAGCTTGTCGTCAGCGGCCAGCATCCGATGCGGAGTCCCCGCGATGTCAGCGCGCCACACAACCTCCGGTTCCTGACCCGCCACGTCGATCGCCTCGACCACCCCTGCTCCGCCGACATACAACCGACGGCCCGCTTTGATGTGCACCTGCAACTGCGAGGGAAGCTCCCACAGCGCAGGCAACGTCGCCCCGACATTGTCCGGATACCTGTCGTCGCGGCGATGCGGCGGGATCGACTCCGGCGTCCGGGGCCGTAGCACGACGCGGGTGAGATCGCGAGCCACAATCCGCTCGTCGCTCTCGTAGATCGCGCCAGACGTCAGCACCGGCTCGCGAAACGAATCCAGCTCCCGTTGATTGGCCCGTTCAATATCCAGCCGAGTCCACCCGCCAGGATACAGCAGGGGCTTGTAGTCCTCCTTGTCCGCAGCGGTGTCCGCGAACCGCTCGTCGTTCCGCCGTGTGATGTCGTAGAGATCGCCAGCATGGCTCAGATACGGACCGATGCCCGCGGCAAACCAGCAGCCCTTCGGCAACCCCACGCGACCGCCCCAGCCCATCGTGTAGTGCTGAACAGCGCCGGTCCGGAGGTCGAGAAAAGCGGGCAGTTGCATCCCACAGGGCACAATCAGCCTGTCCCCCAGCACCGCCAGATAGCCCTGCGGTGTGAGGCCGGCGGACTTCCCGACACCGTGGTCCCAGTTGCTCTCGGCGATCCGGTCCACGCTGGTATTCGACCAGAGCACCGTTCCCGATTCGGCGTCCAAGGCATGGACGAACACTCCCTCCGTCGGCCACAGGCCGGCAGCAAAATACACCACACCGTCAACCAGCACCGGCCCGCCGCGGGCCGGGTACAGCGAAACCAGCCGACCATGTCCCAACACCTTTCGCTCGGTCCTGCCGGCAGGCAGACCGCGGAACTTCCAGTGCAGCGCACCGTCGGCGGCAGCCACACAGTACAGGTAACCGTCGTCGGAGACAAAATAGACGCGGCCTTCCCAGACGACCGGCGCAAATCGAACCGGCCCTTCCGCGAAGAATCGCCAGCGCTCGACGCCCGTTTCCGTGTCCAGCGCGGTCACACTGTCGGTGACCATCGACGGGACGAACAGCGTGTGGCCAGACACCACCGGCTCGTACGAGGTATCGTACGCCAGCCGCACTTCCTGGGGAAACGCCGGCTGGGGAGTCGGGAACGTACGCGTCCAGCGAAGCTGGAGTTCGGCCGGCAGCTCGTGGGGCGATGCCGCCGTCCGGCCCGCATCGTAACGGAACTGCGGCCAGTCGCCAGCCTGAACCAGCGTAGTCGCGAGACACACAGCAGCCAGCGGCGCAGCAACGGAATGCCATGTCATGGGTCTTACCCCTCCAGTTGCATAATTTGCGCCACATGCACGTGAAAAGCAACTGGTATCGTGGCAGCAGTCGCGTTCTGTTCGTGTGTCGATAACGGAACCCAGGCTACGGTGAGAACTGACCTTCGGCCAGACGACAGCTATCCCGGTACCGCACCCCTGGTGCAGAGTCGCCAACCTGACACAGGGTTCGCAGTGAGAAGTAAACCGTTAATGCGAAGTGGCTCACCGGTGCAACAAATGGCAAAACCGGCACCAGGGCCGTTTCTTCGGGCCTTTCACCACGCCACTTTGGCGCTATTGGCGGCCTCCTCTTCGGATTTCCCTACTTCATCGCATGGCTGATGCGGATTGCGGCAGAACGGCCGGTACTACAATCCGCCAAGGCTGACAAAGAGTTCACATAGAACAGGGAACGAAGCCGCCAGACGAGCCACCAGGCCTGTGCCGGGAAGATTCCAGCGGCCCCGCACGAACGCCGCTACACGACCATTCGGTCCTTGCGCCAGTCAGGGTCCTGCCATTTGCCGCGGGTGAAATCGGGCATCTCCACTCGAGCTCCCTGACGGTCCAGCGAGAGTTTCGAGCAGAAGATGATAGAACTCCAGGCAGCGGCGTCGAAGACGTCGATCCAGGGTTCGCGATCTTCGCGGATCATCTTGACGAAGTCCTGAATGCAGTGGTAGTCGATGCCGCCGTGGCCACCGGCTCGCACGGCCTCCGCACCGTCGTTGCGCCAGTACGGGTGCTGGTACTGCTGCTGGTATTTCTCCAGCGGTTCCCAGGACGTGTCCGTGGCGTTGAGCCCGGCATGGTCGTCCAGGAAGATCCCCGATCGTGAATCCCAGCAACCTTGAGTGCCCTGGAGCAGGTAGTACCGCGAGTACGGCCGGGTGCACGTGAGGCTGTAGTCGATGCGGATCATCCGCCCCTTGGCGGTCGAGATCAGGCTGGTCACGAAATCACCCGTCTTGAAATCGACCTGGGCCGCTTCGCTGTCGGGCCCGAACTGGGCGACCGCCCGGCGGTGTGCCTCGCGGGGGGACGTCATCATGGTCTGGCAGCTCACCATCCGGTCGCCGTCGTTGATTTCCAGCCACTTGCAGTTGGCTCCCATCCCGTGCTGCGGATAGGCGCTCCCGTACGAATCGCGCCACAGTTCGCCGCGCCAGGTGATTTTGCCCTGTGGGTCGAACAGCAGCGTGCGGCAGTTGTGCACGTAGCTTCCTTCTGCATAGTACGGTTCGCCGAACACACCCTGCCGGACCATCCGGTAGATCATCATGACCTCGTCGCCGTAGCAGCAGTTCTCGAGAAGCATGACCCGCTTGCCACTCTTCTCCTTCTGCTCGATCATCTCCCAGCATTCTTCCTCGGTCTGCGCTCCGGCCACCTCATGACTAGCGTGTTTGCCGGCCTTCAGCGCGTCGACGGTCATCCGGCCCAGCCAGTACACGGGCGTCGCGATCAACACTCCGTCGACATCGTCCCGCTCGCACAGGTTCCGGTAGTCGAACTCGCCGCTACAGTAGCTGGCCGGTTCCGTGCCGCGTGTCTGTTTGACCATGTCGGCTGCCATCTTCACGCGGTCTTCCTGCAGGTCGCACACGGCCGTGATCGTCACATCCGGACAGTTGTTCAACATGTTGACGACATGCCACCGCCCGCGCGGCCCGACGCCGATCACGCCGATGCGGATCTGCCGTTCGGGCGGCTGTGGGGAGGCCGTGGCCGACGTTGCGCCAAGCATGGCGATGGCCGCCCCACCCACCGCGCCCGCCTGGAGAAACTGCCTGCGAGTTGCCCTGCTGTGTACTTGATTGCTCATGCTCAAGCCCTTTCTTTCAATGGTTCATTTCAGACTCAACGTGACCACCTGCTGTCCACACGGCACGACCACCAGCGCCCAGTTCTGGCCGAACAGCGTTTCCTGTTCGAAGCGGGCCGCGTCCGGGCTCCCCTCGATCGCCGCAGCAGCTGCCGTGCGCGTGCCGAGCGGGACCTTGACGATCATGCCCTCCGCATATCCGCACTGGGTCTGAAACGTCAGCCGATCGTCCGTCAGGACCACGTCGCGTAACTGCGACTCGGACCGGGCCTGCCACCACTCGTAGACCCCATCGTTGCCCAGGTGCAACGCCCGGATCTGGCGTGCCTGGAGGTAGCGGAGTCCCTCGGCAATCGCCTGCCGGCAGGCCGGATACCCGGCGATGTAGGTCGGATGATAAAACATGTTCATCGTCAGGTGATAGCGGGCCGCCACGTCCAGGGCCGCGTGCAGCGTCTCGAAATCAGTCTGGGTTTTGTCGCGGTAACCGCACTCGTATGCCGCCCAGGGCTCTTCCAGGAAATCGATCTTCTGGTTGCCCCCCTGCCAGTCGTCATAGAACCAGAAGGGGAAAGCGGTGCCGAAGGAGAAGCCGAACATATTCACCGGATTCCTGGGGGGTGATCCGGCGTGCACAAACGAGTTGTCGGCCTTGCCGCCCGCTTCCCGCATCCATTTCGCCGGCTCAGCCCAACCGGTCCAACGTGTCACGTGATTGACACTGCATATCCAACCCGTACCGAAGTATTCCCGGAACACCTCGGCCTGGGCCAGCACCTGTTCGCGGGTAAAACCGGATCCGGGCGCATAGCCGGTCACGAAGTTGAAGTGCGGGGCGATCTCGTGGCCGTTGGCCCGGATCTTGTCCGCATCCGCCACGCTCAACCCGAACGTCCCGTCCGGCCACCACATGGCATTGATGTGGTACGGCAAGCCCTGCTGGCGCATGAAGTCCGAGGCGACCAGCTGTATGCCGTCCGCATGCGCTTCGTCATCTCCCCCCCAGTAAAACAGTGCATCGGGAATCGTTCCCGCCCCTGTCGGCGGCAACTGGTGCACCAGTGGGTGCGGCTGGACACCAATCATGTTTCCCAGCAGAAAGAGAATCTCGTCCGCATACAGGACCTGGATCGAATGCGGTCGGATCACGACCGCATCCGACCGCCGCAGCTCACCGTCCCCATCGTAATCCTGATCGACCGGTCGTCCCTGATGCAACACCCACATCGTCTGCGGCACACCAAAGGCAAAGTAGAAGACGTGGCCTTTGTCGAGCTGGCGGCCGGTAATGGCAGCATATCCGGTGTCGCGGCCATCGAGATCGTAGAGTGTTGCCAGTGCCAAGGAGCTGTCACAGGTCATCTGCCGGACATCAGAGAAGATCAGCAGACGCTGGGCCGGCTGGAGCGTGGAGTGAATGTCCCGAGTCAGCTGGTGAGGTTGCAGGGCAAAGGTGGCGCTGCATGTGAACGGATCACCCGGCTGGCGCATCAGTCCGGCGGAACGATTACCGCACAACTCGTCCAGGCCCTGGGTGGCAAACGCGATCAGCGTGCCGCCGCCGCGGATCCAGCGCTCGAGATGGGTCCGCGTCTCGGCTGGCAGATCCTCCGCTGCCAGGCCGCCGACGAGCACCGTCGCGTACTGCGCCAGCTGCTCTGGATTCCCCAGCACGGCGGGCGAGACTTCCTCCATCCGCGCGCCGAGCTGGTCGCCGATCTCGCGCAGGTAAATGTCCCAATGATTCTCCCCGTCGCGATTCGCCGCCGCATGCCGGTCGCTGTCGTAGACGCAGGCGATCCGCAGCGGCTGCGCTGCCCCCCACAACGGTCCGCATACAGTCGCGCCGGCCAGGAACATCAGACAGGCAGCACCCGGAAGTCGCCATGTGCTCATCATCGCTCGCAACAACCTGCTACATTGTTTGTTGGCATACAGGATTCGAAACCCAGGTACGGTTGTATCAGAGATCGGTGGGCATGAGAATCCTAGGCAGCGCGCAGTGGCGTCCGGCGGACGGCACTGTGCGGTGCCGGCCTGGCCGCACACACACGGACCCGTTCCCGGAGTAGCGAACATGAAACGCCTTGCCATACTGATCGTCCTGACCGTGTGCCTCCCGGCTCCCACGCGTGCCGACGTCGTGCTCACGCCGCTCAAGGCGGAAGCCACACGCGGGCCCAACCGGCTCCGTAACGCCGGGTTCGAGGCGCATGCCGACGGCAAGCCGACCGGCTGGACCAGCCACCTGGCCGCCGACTGGACCGTGGATACACAGGTCGTGCACGCGGGCCAGGCCAGTCTGCGGATGGCCAAGACCGCGGCCAGCACGCTGTACTGGGTGAGCCAGACCGTGGAACTGAACCAGACGCGGGCACAGCCGCTGGTCGTCGGTGCGTGGAGCAAGGCCGACGGCGTCGAGGGCTCCCGCGGCGCCGAGTATTCGGTCTGGGTCGATCTGGTGTATCAGGACGGCACGTCACTGTGGGGACAGCGCGCCACGTTTGATGTCGGCACGCACGACTGGCAACACTCCGAGCAGGCGTTTGTGGTCAGCAAACCGGTACGGCACGCGCAGGTGAATCTGCTGTTCCGCAACGGACTGCGCGGCACCGTCTGGTTTGATGACGTGTCCCTGCAAGAGCTTGAGGGCGCTGGTGGCATGCTGTTCGACCGCAGTCCGGCTGTGGTGCCCGCCGTCCCGGCAACTCCGGCAGGCGCGGCGCAGACAACCATCGCGACCGGCGACGGCCTGTCCCTGCAGTTTGACCCCCAGGGCCGGTTGTGCGGGCTGCATGCCGATGACCAGCCGCTGCTGGGGTCCGCACCTGGCGGACTGTGGCTGCGCGACGTGGCCGCCGCGGGGGCGTGGCTCAGACCCGAGTGCACCGCCACCTGGGACGACCAGGGGGTGACCTTCGCAGGTACGGCGCCGGAGGCGGGGCTGCGGCTGGAATCCCGCTGGCAATCCACGGTCGACGGCATCGACGTGCTGGCGACGGTGCACGACCTGACACACACGGATCGTGCGGTGACGGCGTACTTCGTGCTGCCACTGGCCGACCGGCCGTGGGTCTGGCACGAAGACATCTTGCGTTCCACCACGCCCGCTGCCGACGGCGAGTACGCCCACACGTCGGGCTGGCCGATCTCAGGCTTGGCGTCGGCCTATCCCTACTGCTCGGTTACCGCTGGTGACACCGGCCTGTCACTGTCGGTGCCGATGGACTCCCCGCGCATCTTCCGATTGGTGTACAACAGCAGCCTGAACGCCTTGTATGTGGCCGTGAACCTGGGCTTGACGGCGGACACCGCCAACTTCCCGTCGCGCGCCGATTTCCGTTTCTCCCTCTATCGGCACGATCCCGCCTGGGGCTTCCGCGCCGCGACTGCCAAGTACTACCAGCGCCATCCACAGTTCTTCGTACAGCGTCTGCAGCAGGGGGGCATCTGGATGGCGTTCGCCGACATCAGCGCCGTGCCCGACTGGCAGGACTTCGGGTTCGCCTACGACGAGAACAGCGCCACCCCCTTGCAGTTCGACAACGACAACGGCATCGCCTCGTTCCGCTATATCGAGCCGATGACGTACTGGCTGCCCATGGCCGAGCACTACCCGCGCACCTATGCGGGCGCACTGCAGGCGCTGCACGACAACCTTGCACAGGGCAACGCGAGCCAGAAGCGGTCGGCCCAGATAACACTGCGGTGCGGCGTCTACACGCGCGACAATCAACTGGACCTGTCGCTGCAGAACCAGGCGTGGTGTGACGGTGCCGTGTTCACCCTGAATCCCGATCCGAACATTAAAGAGGATGCCCAGTGCCCGGTGAACAAGGGGCGCGCATACTACACTCCTGAGTGGGCTGACAAACAGCTCATGCAGCAGACCGGCCCGCGGATGGACGGGATCTACCTGGATTCACTGCCGAACTGGGGCGAGGTGCGCAACTACCGGCGAGAACACTGGCGGACGGCTACGGTGCCGCTGACCTTCGACCCGGACACGAAGCAGCCGGTGCTGTTGCAGATGTTCTCGACCTGGCAGTACGCGCAGTGGATCGCCGAGGACGTCCACCGCCGCGGCGGCCTGATGCACGGCAACGGTGGTACGCTCTGGCCCTTCTTCCCCGCTCTGCTGGACGTCACCGGCCAGGAGACCGGCGGCATCCTGAACGCTGAGACGATGGCGATGGCGCGCACGCTGCTGCGCAATAAACCGTACTCGCCGCTGCTCAACACCCAGTTCGCCAAGCTGCCGCCGACATATATGGAAGAGTACTTCCATCGCAGCGCCCTGTACTGCATCTTCCCCAGCTTCTTTAACGGCGACGTTCTGGAAGACGGCAAGTGGAAGACCGTGCATTTTTTCAAGGATCCCGCCCTCTACGAACGGGCACGGCCGTTGTACAAACAGTTCATCCCGGTGCTGCGGCGAATGTTCGCCGCCGGCTGGGATCCGGTGACATACGCCCGGGCCTTGCCCGCGGAGGTGCAGGTCGAGCGTTACGGGCCGGGCGCCGCGCGCGAGGTGCTCTTCGCCGTGTTCAACCCGACCCAGGAACCGGCGCAGGTGAAGTTGACCGTGCCGGCGGCTGAACTGAAACTGGACATGGCCGCGAAAGCCACCGCACTACTGGCACCGGCCGACCTGCCGGTACTGCCGGACGGCGACGCGATCGTCGTCACGGTGCCGGTGGCCGCCGGACGCTGCGAAGTCGTGAGCCTGGCTCCATGACATCACAGATCCCGGTGGTCTATCATGGAGTCGGAGGCAATGGGGCTGTCGTCCGCTGGAACCGAACCACAGGAGTCTCTCGATGCAAATGCGCACTGTGCTGATCGCCTTGACCGCTGTGCTCGCTGCTGCCTGGCTGTGCGGCGCGGCACCGGCAGCTGAATCGAAACGGATCGTGTTCGTGGCCGGCCCGCCGAGCCACGGGTACGGCTCGCACACCCACTACGCCGGATGCCTGCTGCTGGCCAACTGCCTGAAGGCGGCCGTGCCGTCGGTCGAGACGGTCGTGCATCAGAACGGCTGGCCGGCCGATCCGCACGCGTTCGACAACGCCGACACGATCGTGGTGTTCGCGGATGGCGGCGGCGCGAACCCGGTCAACCCGCATCTGGATCAACTGACCGCGCTCATGCAGAAGGGGGTCGGACTGGTCTTCCTCCACTATGCTGTCCAAGTCGACGACCCGCGTGCCCGCACGTGTTTCCTCGAGTGGATCGGCGGCTACTTTGAAATGCACTGGTCAGTCAATCCCTTCTGGACGGCACAGTTCAAGGAGTTTCCCGATCATCCGGTCACGCGCGGCGTTGCCCCATTCGCCATCGAGGACGAATGGTACTATCACATGCGTTTCCGGCCGGAGCTGGAGGGCGTCACGCCGGTCCTCTCCGCAGTTCCCCCCGATGCCACACGACAGGGCCCCGACGGTCCACACAGCGGCAATCCGGCAGTCCGAGCACGTGTGGGCATGATCGAACACCTGGCCTGGACGCGGCAACGGCCCGACGGCGGTCGCGGATTCGGATTCACCGGCGGACACTTGCACTGGAACTGGGCCCACGACCAGTTCCGCAAACTCGTGCTCAACGGCATCGCCTGGACAGCCGGGATCGAGATCCCCCCGGCCGGCATCGATTCCCCAACACCTGCGTTCGAGGAACTCGAGCAGCACCAGGATTATCCGCAGCCAGCCGACTTTGACGCCCACGCCTGGCGCCAGAAGATCCAGGCCTGGAACCAGCCAGACTGATCGCCGCGGGGCGGGGGAGGCCCACGCAGTGCGCCTCCCCCAGCATGCCCGTCGTCAGCCGCACACCGTGCCGCATCTCAATCGTGCCGCATCTTAACCGTGCCACGGGCGCTTGCGGTTGTCGTGTTTCCGGACGGCCTCGAGGGCGATCTTGACGTCCGTCTCGACCTGGAAATCGAACATCCCGGCGATGATGAAGTCGGCGCCGTTGCGATAGGCGTGCGGGAACGCCATCTGGGGTGCGATCGCGCCGGCCGCCATCACCTTGAATGCCACCCACGGTTTGTCGACCGTTTCCATGAACGCGATCGTCTCTTCGGGGTTGTTGCACCACATGTTGTCGTAATTGGCATCGTGGTCCGCGGCGTCGCCCGGCCGCATCCAGTCGTACTCCACCCGCCGCTCTTTGGGCGTGGCCGACCAGTAGCGGTCCATGTGCAGCGTCTTGACGTAGAAGTCGGCGTTGACCTTCTCCCGCTCGCAGGCCACCGGCATGTTCAGCGAATGGCCGCCCACTCCGCCCGGTATGCCCTGTGCCTGGATCAGTTCCACCATCTGGGCGATCACATCCATCGAGCCACCGTTCATCATGAACGAGTCGGTCACCCCGCCATGCGAATAGAGCAGCGTTGCGCCGAGGTCGACCTGCTGCTTGATCCGGTCATTCATCTTGGTCTTATCCTCGTCCAACGAGATACAGACCATGGTCTGGATCTTGGGATTGTGCGCCTCGTTGTACTTCCGCACCATATCCCAGCACGCCGGATCGAGCTGAATCGTGTTGATGCCGCAGGCCTGCGACAGTTCCAGCGTCTCGAAGACCTTCGCTTCCGTGTTGTACGATGTGAACAGCTTGGATGCATACATCAGATCACGGCTGTGTGCCCATCCGCCGATCAGGTTGCCACCGATGAACAGCCGGCTCAGCGACACGTTGCCGATCTTGCCGCACGGCATGCTGCCCGGTGGAATATCGGTCTTGGGCTTGTCCGCCGGCGCGGCCTGCGCAGTCCCCTCCTGCAGCGCGGCAGCCAGCGTCTTCTCCTCGATGCTGGCGTGCACCGCACCAGCCGCCGCCGCGCCGATCACTCCCTTCGCCAGAAAACACCGCCGGTCAATCTTGTCAGTCATGACTGTCCTTCTCTCCATACGAGACTCAAGGAATGCGCTGCCATCAGGCCCGACCAAGTGCCGCTGCCAGTGAAGCGGCACGAGCACCAACCCGCCACTAAAACATAGTCTTAGTTTCTCCCAGTACGCGCATGAAGTCAACGCGACGCTCCCCCCACCCTCGCGGGGACAACGCGCCGGGAATGTCCAATGAGTGAAGTGCCAGTGAGTGAACCCTCCAGTTGCGTCATTTGCGCCACATGCACGTGAAAAGCAACTGGTATCGTGGCAGCAATCGCGTTTTGTTCGTGTGCCGATGGAAGTCACGTTTCGTGACCTACGCGCGCCACGCGAACTGCCGTCTTGAGCCGCAACGCGGCGCCCCTACACAGTACGGAGGCACGTTGCGGGTGGGGAAGGGCTGGATCGCGCCGCGGGTTCGTGTTACGGTCAGGTCATGATGGCACAACCCAGTACCCGGAGGTCCAGAATGCCAACGACTCGTGCTTCCCGGCGGCGGTTTCTGCAGACCGCGGTGGCGCTTGCCGGCAGTGGACTGGTCCCGTATGTCACCACGGCGAATGCTGAGCGGGCGACCGCGCCACGCGCGGCGAACGACCGCTTCCGGATCGGCGCGATCGGCATGCGGTATCAGGGGACGGTGATCACGGACAAAGCGCGGCAGTACGGTGATGTGGTGGCCATCTGCGACGTCGATCGCCATGTGCGGGAGCAGGCGCGGTCGAGTTTCGGCAGCACGCCAGACATCTACGAGGACTATCGCCAGCTGCTGGACCGCCAGGACATCGACGTCGTGATGATCGGCACCCCCGACCACTGGCACGCCAAGATGCTCATCGATGCCTGCCGGGCGGGCAAGGATGTATACATCGAAAAACCCCTGACGCTCACGATTGACGAAGGCAAGCGTCTGGTGGAGGTCGTTCGCGAGACGCGGCGGGTGGTGCAGGTCGGCTCGTGGCATCGCAGTGACAACCGCTTCCGGCTGGCCGTGGAGATGATCCGGCAGGGGCGGCTCGGGCGGCTGCAGCGGATAGAAGTCGTACTGGGCAAGAACGTCACGGGCGGACCGTTCGCCGCCCGGCCGGTTCCCGGCCACTTGAACTGGGATCTGTGGCAAGGTCAGACGCCGGATGTGCCGTACGTCGAGGAGCGCTGTCACTACACATTTCGCTGGTGGTCCGAGTACTCGGGGGGGCAACTGACCGACTGGGGAGCGCACCACATGGACATTGCGCAGTGGGCGGCCGGCATGGAAGGGTCCGGTCCCGTGGAGATCGATGGTCAGGCCACGTACCCGGACGTACCGGGCGGCTACAATGTGCCGGTGCGGTTCCAGGCGCGGTACGTTTTTCCCACCGGCGTGGAGATGACCGTGTTGGACGAGGGGCGCAACGGCATCCTGTTTGAAGGCACGGAAGGGCGGCTGTTCGTCAACCGCGGCACGCTCGAAGGCAAGCCGGCCGAAGCGCTGGTGGACGCGCCGCTGCCGCGCGAGCAGTACCAGCTCTACGCGCACGACAACCTTGCGCGCCCGCCTCGCGAGGGGAAACTCGATGCGATCGTCAACCACATGGGTAACTTCTTCGACTGCGTGCGGAGCCGTCAGCAGCCGATCTCGGACGTAGCAAGCCAGCATCGCTCAGTGACCACCTGCCACCTGGGCAACATCTCCATGCGGCTCGGTCGGCCGCTGCGATGGGATCCGCGCCAGGAACAGTTCGTCGCCGACGACGAAGCTAACCAGTACCTGTGCCGTGAGCAGCGCGCACCCTACGCGATCTGATGCACCGCCACCCGCTACAACCGCCGATCCGCAGGAGCGTTAGGGCCGCAGCTCCGGCCGGTGTGCCACTCACGACCACCACCATATTTCCTTGAGCAGGTCGACACACGGTTCTCCCCAGCAGAATGCCAGCACGGCACAGACGATACCGGCACCCACGACGCCCCACCACGGAATCCAGACGATCCAGGCCAGACCGAGTGCAATCCCGGCGCCCAGGAAAAAGCCACACACGCCATGCACGACGCGGTGACTCAGCGCAGGTCCGTTCATCTCCAGCACCTTTTCCAGACTCGTAAGTATCAGACTCGTAGTATAGCATGCCCGTCCGTCTTGGGTTTGGATGGAGCGGCCCATGGCAGCCATCGGCCACATGCGGCCGACCTGCCTTGCCGCGGCCGTTTCGAAGTGGTAGTTTCGGAGTGCTGCCACTGTCCTGTCGTCGCACCCCCGCGGTCGTCTGATCCAGTGCGGTGGGGCGTGTTGACCAGACCACCGAATGCTCTTGCCTACGGGAGGAATCACATGCGTCCGCAGATATCACGACGAACCTTTACCAAGACCAGTATGGCGGCCGCCTTTGGCATGACGGCGTTCCAGGCCACGCGCGTGCTCGGGGCGAACGATCGCGTGCGGCTGGGCGTGATCGGCACCGGCAATCGCGGCTGCCAGGTAATGGAGTTCTTCCTGCAGCATGCCGACTGCGAGATTACGGCGATCTGTGATGTGTCGCGGTCCACGATGGATGCTGCCAACCAGAAGCTGCTCGGCGGCAAGGCGGCCGCGTACACCGACTTCCGCCAGATCATCGACAAGCCGGACATCGACGCGGTGCTGATTGCCACCCCCGACCACTGGCACGCGCTCCAGACGGTGATGGCCTGCCGGGCCGGCAAGGACGTGTACTGCGAGAAGCCGCTGGCCAAGACGCTCTACGAAGGGCGCAAGATGGTGGAGGTGGCGCGCGAGACGGGCCGCGTGGTCCAGGTCGGCACCCACCGCCGCTCCGGGCTGTCCTATGCCGATGCCGCGAATCTGATCGCCTCCAACCGGCTTGGCAAGATCACGGTCGCGCGGGCCTACGACACGACCAACATGTTCCCGCTGGGAATCGGCAAGGCGGCGCCAAGCGATCCGCCCCAGGATCTTGACTGGGACATGTGGCTCGGGCCGCGACCATCCCGGCCGTTCCAGGCGACGATCACGCCGTTCAAGTTCCGCTGGTGGGACCCGTACGCCACGCGGTTCGCTGACAACGGAGTCCATTTCATTGACATCATGCGCTGGCTCACCGGCGACGAACTCGGTCCGACACTCATCTCCGCACTCGGCGGCCGGTTCGTAATCGACGACGACCGCACGATACCGGATGTGATGGAGGGGATGTTCCAGTTCGCCTCGGGCCGCATGATTGTCTTTGCCCAGTACGAAACCAGCGGCAACCGGGCGCTGCCACGACAGGCGTTCGCCGAGTTCCGCGGCACTGAGGGTGCGCTGTACGTCAGCGACGAAAGCTACGAAGTACTGCCCGAACGCGGCGGCCGATACCAGGACGATCGGGAGGCACGTATGGAGCCGATCAAGAAGGAGTTCGCGGAGGGATACTCGCAGCATGTGCGCGACCATACCCGCAACTTCCTGGACTGCCTGAAGTCGCGGGAGAAGCCGCACGCCGATGTCGAAATCGGACACCGCTCCACCTCCATGGCACTGCTGGCCAACATCTCACTGGCCACACAGTCGACTGTCCACTGGGATCCCGAGAAAGAACAGATCACGAATATCCCAGAGGCAAACGATCTGATGCACTACGAGTACCGCAAGCCCTGGACGCTGGACTGACGGCCCGCGCGGGCCAGATCGTCCCGGGGGGCGGGAATACCCAGGTCCGCCCCCCGCGCCACGTGGCATCGTGCGTGGCACGTGCCGCAACGGAACCCAGGGTGCGCTGCTGCGCAGCAACCTATGGGCTGCGGAGTGTAACCGCTTCGCGGTAAAGAACAGCGGACAAGCAGACAACCGAGAATAGAGTAGGAGAGAGGATAAAGTCGAGCAAAGAAGACTCCAACGTAGCCTGGGACAACGCCCCAGGAAATCGAAGCCAT
>JAAYDI010000183.1 GCA_012729315.1 Planctomycetaceae bacterium | reverse complement strand
TGCAGGGTCGCCAACCTGACACAGGGTTCGCAGTGAGAAGTAAACCGTTAATGCGAAGTGGCTCACCGGTGGAACAAATGTCAAAACCGGCACCAGGGCCGTTTCTTCGGGCCTTTCACCACGCCACGCAACACCCTCCAGAGCTGCCTGAAACGTGACGGTCGGCCCTGGGGGGCCCCCGGGGTGAAACTGCCGTCGATGGTCTGGGCCAGGAAGTAGGACTTGAGGCTGGCCGACAGCTGCCGCGCCCGCTCCTCCGCGTTGCCGCGCCGCCGGTCACGGTTGCTGGCCAGTGCGATGGCCACGTGGATCATCGTCCAGGGGGAGGTGGGTGCGGACCGGTTGCGTTCGTCCATCCGCCGCTCGCCAAACTGAAGTGACACGAGCAGGGAGATCGGGCGGTCGGTGTGGCGGCGGTTGCCGACCGCCTGCTTGGTAATCTTCAGCTGCAGTTTGCCATCTTCCGTGGCGACAATCTCAGCGTGGTGGTCCGACACGAACCCGCGGAGTTTTTCCATCGTCACGGCCAGCGGTACGGCGGTCAGGAGCGTTTCTTCGAGGAGTTGGGTGGAGGGGCGCGCGCGGAACCAGCGCCGCCACATGTGCCGGCGCGTCTCCCGCGCGTTGTGCGGCACGCCCGTGCCCAGCTGGACCACGCGGTTGCGCCCCGCGGCCTTGGCGCGCAGCAGCGCCCGGTCCGCCCGCCGCAGCATCGTCTCCGGAGTGTCGCCGGCCTGGATCTCCGTCACACCAAAGCTGGCCGTGATCGGCCGGTGCTCCAGCACCGGATGCGTGGTCAATTCCAGTTCGCGGCGGATCTTCTCGGCCCGCGCCAGCACGATCGCGTTGTCACAGTCGGCGCAGAGGATTACGAATTCCTCCCCGCCGTACCGGGCCACCAGGTCGCCCTGCCGGCAGCACCGCTGGAGCAGCGTGCCGAAATACACCAGGACTTCGTCGCCGGCCTGGTGGCCGAAGGTGTCGTTCACCTCCTTGAAATGGTCGATGTCGCACATGATGAGGGCACAGGGACGGCCACGCCGCTCGTGGTTCTCCACGAACTCGATGAGCGCGCGATCGAATTCCGCCCGGTTGGCCACCTGGGTCAGCGGATCGCGGGTGGCTTTCCTGTGGAGCGTCTGCACCCGCTCCTCCAGGTTGATCTGTGAGGAGGCGTCATGCAGCAGCAGCGTGGCGCCGTGCATGATGCCGTCGCGCCCGATCACCGGGACGGCGTGCACGTCCACGCTCAGACGCTCCCTGTTCCGGCCGCTGACGGTCAGCCGGCGGAGCGTCTGGATGCGGGAGTTGAGAGCCAGGTGCACAGGGGAATTCTGGGCGTCGATGTCCAGATTGTTCTCGTCCCGCATGCCAATGGCGTCCGGCGACCACGGGGTGTGGAGCATCTGGGCGGCCGCCAGGCCAGTCATCTTTTCGGCGGCACGATTCCACAGCACGACGCTCAGCTGCGTGTCGACGAAGATGACGCCGTCGTGCATGGTGTCCAACAGCTTCTCGTGGAACAGGCTGTCGATGATCGTCATGTCCAGCGCGTCGTCGAGGCTCGCTGCCGACCGGCGCCACAGCTTGTTGGACTGCTCGTAGCTCAGTTCGTGCAGCCAGCGCCGCGCAATCTGGGGATTCATCGATATCTGCCGGGTGGCCAGCGCGTCGCAGAACTGTTCGACCAGCGCCGGGTCAAACTGCGTGCCGGCACAGGCCAGCAGCTCCGCCGTCGCCCATTCGCGCGACATCGCCCGGCGATACACCTGCTCTGTCGTCATCGCGTCGTATGCGTCGAGAATCGAGACGATCCGCGCGCCGATCGGCAGGTGCGGACCGTGCCGGTCGAACCCGGGACGACTCCCGTCGTACCAGGCCGGCGCGTACTTGACGATGCTCAGCACCTCCTGGGAGGCACAGCAGCTCAGCAGGATCTGCTCGCCGATGGCACGCCGCTGGTCGAGCGTCGCACGTTCTTCCCGCGTGAGCGGATCGGGCTTGAGCAGCACCTGGTCGGGAATGCCGATCTTGCCGATGTCGTGCAGCAGTGCCGCGACCTCCAGCACGTCCCGCTGAGAATCCTCCAGCTTGAGCAGGGGACCCCAGGAGGAGCACCCCATGGCGACGCGCAGGCAGTGCGCCGCCGTATCGGGATGACGGGCACGCAGCGCCGCAAACAGACTGCTGGCCAGGCCCAATCGCACCTGCGCCAGCTGGTTCTGATACTTCATCTCCACCGCGCTCGACAGGCCGGGGGGCAGGCCATGTGTCGACGCCGGGCGACGCCGGGGAAGCGGAGTGGTTTGGCTATAGAGGCGGCGGTCCCCCTGCGCCGTGCGTGGCGGCATGTCCTGCGGTGGTTCGACGGTGGGGAATGGCTGACTATCCATGGACGAGCCCAAACAGTACCCGAGCCCGTACCCCCAGTGGCGGTGGCAATGATCGTGTGGAGCAACGTCCTGAAAGCGGGGAAACAGCGCTCGAGTGCCCTGTGCCAAGGAAAACCTAGTTCGCTACCGGAGTATGGTCAAACTGCTCCCGCGGCGGTCGGCGCGGACGACCGGTGGAGCCACGCAGGCTGGACCAGTAGCGGCGACTATGCCACATCCTCCGGGGAGGACGGGGCAGAAAGCGGAGGGACGCGGTTCACGTTTTGGGGTGGCACGTGCCGAATTCCAACAAGGGACCGAAGGGAATCGTCCAGCAGTAGCAGGAAGCCATGGACTTTCGACGAAGCAGTCACAGTGACGAGCGGCGGCGGCGGGTGTTGATCGATGACGCCGGTCAGCACCTGGCGGAGACGTTACCTGCGCCGCGGCGGGCAGCCGGCGCGGGACGCGTTGCTGCCGGGCCGGCCAAGACGTATCTGGAAGCGGCCTTGTCGTCGCGCCAACGGCGGGTCGTCGACCTGATTCCCACACGGCGTTGGACCCTGCTGCTGTTGCTGCTGCTGACCGTCTCCGTCGCCACCGCCCTGGAGGCGCTCTATGGCTGCGTGGCGCTCGGCTACACGCCGCTGTGCATCGATCAGGTGCCGGCCATTGACCTGGCCCGCTCGGGCAACATCGCCGACTGGTTTTCCAGCTGTCTGCTGCTGGCTGCCGCCGGACTGGGCGTGCTTACCTACCTCATCCGCCGCCACCGTGGTGACGACTATCGGGGGCGGTATCGCATGTGGTACTGGGTCGTGCCATTGCTGGTGCTGGCCAGCCTCGCGCAGGTTGCCGACCTGTTCGGTTCGCTGCGCACCGCGTTGCTGGTGTTGGCCGGCATTCCCCACTACGCCGACGCCGCGCTGATCTGGTCGGCGGTGCTGGGGGTGATCGCCACCGCGGTCACGATCCGCCTGATGCTGGAAATGCGCGGCTGCCGTTTGGCGGTGCTGAGCCTGGCGGCGGGCCTGGCCTGCTACGGACTCCGGCAGGCTGCCGAACTGAACTGGATCCTGGCCACGCCGAGTGTGCTGCGGGTGATGGCCATGTCTGGTCTCGTGCTGCTGGGCAACATCAGCATACTGCTGGCCCTGAGCCTCTATGCGCGGTACGTGTACCGCGACGCGCGTGGCGAGATCGTGCGCAAACCGCGGGCGGCCCGTTCGGAGAAACAACCCCGCCGCCGGCAGCGCAGCAACTCGGTCGCCAGCCGCGGGAATGCGGCTGCAGCCCCTGCGCGTGCGGCGACGGCCAGCTCCAGCAGCGAGACGAAGATCCGTGTTGACCAGCCGCACACTGCCGCAGCGTCGGCCACCCCCGCAGCCACCGCGCCCCGGGCGGCGGCACCTGCCAAACCAGAGCGCACACGTGGAGCCGCCGCATCCTCACCCGCACGCTCGGCGACGGCGCGCAGCAGCGCGGCCGCAGTGACGACGGCACGTCCGGCGGCGCGTGCGGCGGCACAGCCGGCTGAGCACGCCGAGTTCGACGAGGAGGGCAGGGGTGACAATCTGTCGAGAGCCGAACGCCGGCGCCTGCGCAAGTTGCAGCGCCGGGAAAAACGCCAGGCGTAGACGCAACTGGCAATCCCCATGGCCCTTTGACGGGTGAATGTGCGGGACTCTATCCTGAGGGTTTTCCCATGCTCAGCGCTTCGAGGCCCGGTCATGATACGTACGCGGTTCGCACCCAGCCCCACCGGTTATCTGCACATTGGTGGAGTCCGCACGGCGCTGTTTAACTGGTTGTTTGCCCGCCAGCATGGGGGCCAGTTCATTCTGCGCATCGACGACACGGATCAGCAGCGCAACGTGACGGAAGCGCTGCAGCCGATCCTGGACGGCTTCCGATGGCTGGGCATCGATTGGGATGAAGGGCCCGACGTGGGGGGGCCGTACGGCCCGTACTTCCAGTCCCAGCGACAGACGCGCCACGAGGCGGCGGTGAAGCAGTTGTTGGACAGCGGTCACGCATACCGCGACTACGCGTTGCCTGAGGAACTCCAGGCGGAACGTGAAGCGGCGGAAGCGGCGAAGCGGCCGTTTACCTACAGCCGCCGCTGGATGGCTCAGACAGAGGCCGACGCCGCCCGGTGGGAGGCGGACGGTCGCGCCGCCGTGGTGCGGCTGAAGATGCCCCGTACCGGAAGCTGCCGGTTTCACGACCAGATCCGCGGCGACGTGGAGTTTCAGTGGAGCCAGGAGCAGGACCACGTCATTCAACGCGCTGACGGGACGTGTCTGTACCACTTGGCCAATGTGGTGGATGATCACGATTTCGCCATCACGCATGTCATCCGGGCTGTGGAGCACCTCTCGAACACGCCCCGCCAGGTCTTCATCGCCCAGAGCCTGGGGTACGAACTCCCCCAATATGCGCACCTGCCGTACGTGGCAGAACCGGGCAGCGCGAACAAGCTGAGCAAGCGGAAGCTCGACAAATATCTCAAGCATCCCGATTTTAAGAAGTTGTACGAGCACGGTCTGCGGATTGCGCGCGCAATCGGCCACGCGACGACCGGCGAGACGTTCAATCCGGTGATCGTCGATTTCTACCGGACGGTGGGCTACCTGCCGTCGGCGCTGGTCAACTACCTGCTGCTGCTCGGCTGGTCGCTCGACGACAAGACCGAGCAGTTCACGCGCGCGGAGATGATCGAGCACTTCACGCTCGAGCGGGTGAACAAGTCGCCGGCCAGTTTCGACCCGCTCAAGCTGTGGGCCTTCCAGCAGCGCGAGATGGTGGCACTGCCGCTGGACCAGAAAGTCCCGCTGCTAGTGCCGTTCGTGCGGCAGGCCGGGTGGGGGGCGGCGCTCCGCCCGGCAGAACTCGACGATCGCGTGCGCCAGATTGCCGGTGCGGCGGGGGATCGGATCAAGGCGGCCGGTGACATCCTGGACTATCCCGAGTTCTTCTGCGCGGACGAACAGCTGGTGATGGAACCGAAGGATGTGGAGAAACGCCTCCGCAAGCCGGGCGCGGCCGAACTGCTCCGGCGGTTCCGCGACATGCTGGCCGAGCTGGAACCGTTCGATGCGGCCACTGTCGAAGCGCTGTTGCGGTCGTTCCTGGAGCGCGAACAGATCCAGATCGGCGAGATCATTCATGCGCTGCGCGTGGCGACGACCGGCAAGTCGGTCGGGCTGGGCATGTTCGATGCCCTGGCCATCCTGGGACGCCAGAGCACGGTCCAACGTATCGACCGCGCTCTGCAGTTGCTTTAAGATGCGCACGCGAAGATCAGGTACTCGTCAAGGGACGGTCTGGATGGAGGAGTGAACCGATGAATGCCCCACACGAGCGGGACAAGACAGACGATCAGGGCCGCCTGCGGCCAGGGGAGTCGGATGCGTCGGGCGCGACGTCGGCACGCAACCTGAATTTCATCGAGCAGATCATCGAGGACGATCTGAAGAGCAACAAATGGCAGGGACGCGTTCAGACGCGGTTCCCACCCGAGCCCAACGGGTACCTGCACATCGGGCACGCCAAGAGCATCTGCCTGAACTTCGGGCTGGCTGCCAGGTACGGCGGGCAGTGTAATCTGCGGTTCGACGATACCAACCCGACCAAGGAAGAAGACGAATACGTCACGTCGATCCAGGAAGACGTCCGGTGGCTGGGTTTCGACTGGGAAGACCGGATCTACTACGCCTCAGACTACTTCCCGCAACTCTATGCATGGGCGGTACAGCTGATCAAGCAGGGGCAGGCCTACGTCTGTGACCTGACCGCCGAAGAAACACGCGCTTACCGCGGCACCTTGACCGAACCGGGACGCAACAGCCCGTACCGCGATCGCAGCGTGAAGGAGAACCTCGACCTGTTCGAACGCATGCGGGCCGGTGAGTTTGCGGACGGCCAGCGCACGCTGCGCGCCAAGATCGATATGGCCTCGCCGAACCTGAACCTGCGCGATCCGGTGATGTACCGCATCCTGCACGCGACACACCACCGCACGGGCGACCAGTGGTGCATCTACCCGATGTATGACTTCACCCATGGCCAGTCGGATTCAATCGAACGCATCACGCACTCCATCTGCACGCTGGAATTCGAGAACCACCGGCCGCTCTACGACTGGTACTGCAACGCGCTGGGAATCTACCATCCCCAGCAGATCGAGTTCGCCCGGCTCAACCTGACGTACACCGTGATGAGCAAACGGAAACTGCTCACCCTGGTCAAGGAAGGACGGGTTTCCGGCTGGGACGATCCCCGCATGCCGACCATCCGCGGACTGCGCCGACGCGGCTACACGCCCGAGGCGATCCGCAGCTTCTGCGATCGGATTGGCGTGGCGAAGTTCAACAGCACGATCGACATGGCCGTGCTGGAAAACGCACTGCGCGAGGATCTGAACCGGCGCGCGCCCCGCGCGCTGGCCGTGCTCCGGCCCCTGAAAGTCGTCCTCGAGAACTACCCGGAAGACCAGGTGGAAGAAATGGAGGCCGTCAATAACCCCGAAGATCCCTCGGCGGGTACGCGGCAATTGCCCTTCTCACGCGAAATCTACATCGAACAGGATGACTTCCGCGAGGATCCGCCCAGCAAGTTCTTCCGGCTCGCGCCGGGCCGCGAAGTGCGCCTCCGTGCAGCCTACATCATCAAATGCGTCGGGGTCGTCAAAGACGATCAGGGCCAGATCGTCGAACTGCGCTGCACCTATGACCCTGAGTCCCGCAGCGGCACGCCGGCCGCGAACCGCAAAGTGAAGGGGACGCTCCACTGGGTCTCCGCCCCCCATGCCTTCCGGGCCGAAGTGCGGCTGTTCGACCACCTGTTCAAAGTCATGGATCCCGACGACGTGCCCGCCGGCGCGGACTGGCACGCCAACCTCAACCCCGATTCGCTCGAAACGCTCCCAGCCTGCTGTCTCGAGCCCAGACTCGCGGACGCTCAGCCGGGCGAGCACTTCCAATTCGAACGCCTGGGCTACTTCACGGTCGACCCGGTCGACTCCCGGCCCGGGCACCCAGTGTTCAACCGGAGCGTGTCGCTGCGCGATACGTGGGCGAAGATCGAGAAGCAAGGTTGACGGAAAGACATGGTTGATCGATAAGGCAGAATGCGCATTGATTGCATGGGGGAGCTGGCTGTTCGCGCGTCGCCGGGAAGTTGCCGGTCCTGCGGGGAGGACGCCAGCGGATGTCGCGCGGCGCATCGCGGCAGCCGCTGTCGCGGCACGCGTTTTCGCCCGATTGTGCTGGGCAATTGTGCTAGGCATTTGCGGCGCGGGTTTGTATATTGGCGTCGTTTGGGAATCGACGTCGTTTGGGAAAGCCGTGCGCGAGAGTTCGACGAAGAGACAGCTGACGTGCTGCGCGGTTGGTGGATCTGGGACGGCCGGAAGGGAAGCAGACGGTTCCCAACACGCATGATCTTACATCTCATGATAGGGACAAGCAGATGAAGACCAAGCAGATGATGGCATCGACGCGGAGCTTTGCGGTGTTGGTATGTGCCCTCTGGTTTGCGGCTGGGGCTCACGCCGGTGTGATTCAGGTGGTCGACTTCGACTACGACGAGTCGTTGGGAAATGGCGCTCCGATCGTGGCCGAGTATGGAACGAATGATCTGGTGACGGTCGACTATCGCGTGTACGACGCGTCGTACCATGGTGTGGGTCGTCTCCAGTGGTATTTGGGTAGTGATTTCGGCGATCTGACCGGTGGCGTGGCGATGGATGACCTCACCGACGAACCACTTAACTGGGGTTCGGTGACGATCACCGTCAAGGATCCGTCGCGGTACCGCGTGTCCTTGGATTCGTTCATGTTGGCCAATCGCAACAGTTTCGACACGGACAGTCTGGATGAACAGTTCAAGCTGGGTGTGATGGTCTACCACGATAACCTGCCGCCGCAGGAGTGGGACTACCGGAAATCGGGTGCTGGGATGGTGGTCGAAGGGGAGCACAAACTCGTGACACCTCAGTCGAAGCCGACCACAAGTATCACGATACAGTGGCGGTATCCGCACAATATCGCGATCGACGATGTCCGGTACGGAGTGACCAACGTTCCGGAGCCGTCGTCTCTGTTCAGTTGGGTGCTGGGGCTGGCTGGGTTGGGGTTGTTCGGTTACTGGCGGAGCCGGCCAACGGCGATCTAGGGTCAGCCTTGTCGGATCGAGACACTCGGCGGCCGCCCCTCCACCGCTGGCGCCAGCGTGTGTAACGCGGGCTCCGTGCCGCTCTGCACCACCGGGGAGGGCGCTTGCACGCATGTCCAGAACTCGAACATTCGTCGCCGTTGACGTTTCGGACGGCGTTCGATCGCGGGCCGCACGGCTGATCACTCATCTGCGCAGCGAGATCAAGGTGAGTTGGGTAGCACCGGCCAATATGCACATTACGCTGAAGTTCCTGGGTGACCAGACGGACGAGGCGGTGGCAGCGATCTGCCGGGCGGTGCAGGAGGGTGCGGCAGCGGTGGACCCGTTTGAGTTCACCTGTCAGGGAGCCGGCGCGTTTCCCGACATCCGGCGGCCGCGCACGTTGTGGGTGGGAGTGACTGAGGGACTGGAGGAATTCCGGCAGCTGCACGCGGCCGTCGATGCTGCGCTTGCCCGGCAGCGTTTCCCCCAGGACCGGCAGCAGTTCCGGCCGCATCTGACGATCGGGCGGGTGCGGGCCGCCGGGCCTCAGGCGCAGTCGCTCGGCGAGGCGCTCAACGCCTACCAGGATTTCGACGCCGGTTCGACCGTGGTGGACGAAGTCATCGTCTACGCCAGCGAACTGGCTCCGTCGGGCCCGACCTACGAAGTGCTGGCCCGAGCGCCGCTGGGGGCTTGAACGCGCCCACTTGGCAGGGCAGTCCGGGAAGGGCAGGTCCTGGCAGGGCAGTGTTGAGGGGGTGGCGCGTCGCGCTGTATCATCCACGCGCGGGCTGACGTTGCAGGTCGGTCAGTATCGCCTCGGCGACCCGCTTGCCGGACAGCAGCATCCCGCCGAAGATCGGCCCCATGCGTGGGCCGCCCAGCGTCGCGCACACGCTCATGCCGGAGATCCACAGGCCCGGGAAGATCTCGCACGCGCGTTCCACGACGAACCGCTCGCCAGCAGTCGCATCCATGGGCCCTTCCAGGGATTCGTCCGGTGCTCCGGTGGCCGACAGTAGCCCGCGTTTCCGCAGGCACTGAACTAACACCGCCTCATGCCCCGTGGCGTCCAGGGTGGCGCGGGCCGAAAACGCGATCGGATCGACCGGCAGGGCCCCAGCGATGTTTGTGCGGTTAACCACGGCCCCTGTCACGCGGTTCTGGTGCACGCAGAGATCCTCCACGGTGACCAGGTTCAGCACCGCCGCGCCCGCGCGCAGGGCGCTCCAGCACAGGCCGGCGGCCAGTTCCACTGAGTCGATGGCGTACAGGTTGTTGTCGCGGCGCTGCGAGCGGACATTCATCTCGTCGAGCAACGCCACCGCCTCGTCCTGGACCACGGCCACGTTCATCGCCATGCCGCCGCCCCAGATCCCGCCTCCCGGCGCCAGTCGCTTCTCCAGTACCGTCACCTTGACCCCCGCCTGGGCCAGGCAGAATGCCGCCACGAGCCCGGACGGACCGGCCCCCACAATGATGACATCGCTGGCAACCCGCTCCAGCAGATTCTCGTGGTACGTGCAGAGGATGGTCTTGGAGATTTCCACCTCGTCCAATCGTGTCATCCGAGCATTCCTTCCATTGGCCGGCCGGGCGGTGCAGTATCATCAATCATCAGTGCAGGAGAAACGAGCTCCGGCGCGCGGCTGTAGTCGGCGATCGTCGGCCGGCCGATTCTAGTTTAGGGCCAGAATACACCCCCAGCGGATTTGCTTCCAGGATGGTCAGCTCAGTTTCTGCCGCCCTGTCCCGCTCGGTCGTCTCCCGAACGGCCGCCCCCCGTGCCGCACTGCCGACCGACGGCCCCGAGCCGGTGGGCATGGTCGTGGTCTTTTTTTCACAAAAGTTCTTTTTGGGGGAGGATTGTGACCAGACGTGTCCAGGACCCTGCGATCATGTGATGGGAAACGAGTCGCGCCTGGATGCAGCCTTGACGGCCAATACGGGAAATGGTATTCGTTTGTACACCAATGGTCTTGCGGGCGACGGAGGAAGTGCGGCAGGCGAGTTCGATGTCCCGGAGCACAACTTGCGGCGGGCGTTGTATAAAGGAGTCAAAGCAGATGGTTACCATTTCGGAAACAACGAGTGATTCCATGACCAAGAAGGACAAGGACAAGGACAAAGCTGGCCGGTCAGCGAAGGCGGCCCGGTCCGATGGTGGCAGCGAGGCCATCAACAAGGTGTTGGCCGACAATCCGCAGCTCAAGACCACACTGCAGCAGATTGAGAAGCAGTTTGGTGAGGGGTCGATCATGGCCCTCGGCAGTGGGCAGACGATACAGATCGAAGGGATCCCGACCGGCAGTCTGTCGCTGGACATCGCCCTGGGTGGTCAGGGCATTCCACGTGGCCGGATCGTGGAGGTGTTTGGACCGGAGTCGAGCGGCAAGACGACCTTGGCGCTCCATGTGGCGGCTGAGGCGCAGAAGCAGGGGGGCATTGCAGCCATCATTGACGCGGAGCATGCGTTCGACCCGAGCTGGGCAAAGAAGCTGGGCGTGGAGCTGGAGACGCTGTTAGTCAGTCAGCCGACGTCGGGCGAAGAAGCGATGCAGATTGCGGAGATGCTGATCAAGTCGAATGCGGTCGACGTGATCATCGTGGACTCCGTAGCGGCCCTGGTGCCGCGGCAGGAGCTGGAGGGGGAAATCGGCGACTCCCATGTCGGGCTGCAGGCACGGCTGATGAGCCAATCGATGCGGAAGCTCACCGGCGCGATCGCCAAGAGCAAGACGGCGGTGATCTTCATCAACCAGATCCGCGAGAAAATCGGGGTCATATTCGGCAGTCCTGAGACGACGCCGGGCGGACGCGCTCTGAAGTTCTACAGTTCCTGCCGGATCGACGTCCGCCGGATCGGGCAGATCAAGGACGGAGAGCAGGTGGTGGGGCAGCGCGTGCGCTGCAAGGTGGTCAAGAACAAGGTGGCGCCGCCGTTCCGGATTGCCGAGTTCGACATGATGCACACCAACGGCATCAGCTACGAAGGCGACCTGCTCGACCTGGGCGTGGCGCAGAAGATCGTGGCGCGGAGCGGGTCGTGGTTCAAATACGGCGACACGCATCTGGGGCAGGGCAAGGAGAAGGCTCGCCAGTTCCTGGTCGAGAATCCGCAGCTGGCTGCGGAAATCAGGGACAAGGTGCTCGTCAGCGGCGGCTATGGAATGGCTGCGGCAAGCGACGATGTCGAACCGCTGGCCGACGCGGAATGAACCCCCGCCTTTTGGCGCGCACACCGGCATAGGCTGACGACCGGCGGCCGAGTACAATTCGGTCGCGAACTGCGGTTTTCAGGAGGTTGATCGATGCGTATGCCTGGGTCCTCTACGCGCCGGGTGCCGGTGTGCCGCGGTTGCAGCCGGTTCGGGGGCCTGGCGCGCGCAACGCTGCTGGGCGTCACTGCGCTGGGCCTCACTGTGCTGCTGTCACGGGCCGGGTGGTGTCAGGAACCGGCGGGGCCCGCAGTGCTGCCGGCCTTGCAGGAGGCGCTGGTCACCGCCATCGAGCGGGCCGAGAAATCGGTGGTGGCGATTGCGCGTGTGCGGAAGAGCGAGCGGAGTCCGCGCGTGGCGGAGCAGTTGATTGACCCGTTGCGGATGGATGTGGCGCCGTTGGGTTTCCTGGCGGAATCGAATCCTGCCAGTCCCGATTTCGTGCCCAACGAGTTTGGGACCGGGGTGGTGCTGGACCGCGATGGGCACGTGGTGACGAATTATCACGTCCTGGGGGACCCGGAACTCAACGACTACTATGTGTGGGTGCGGCAGCGCCCGTTCAAAGTCGCGCACGTGGAGGTGCCACAGGAGGTCCGGGCGGGCGATCCCTGGACGGACCTGGCAGTGTTGAAAATCGGGGCCACGGATCTGGAACCCATGCCGCTCGGCGACGCCACGCGCTTGCGCAAGGGGATGATCGTCATTGCGCTCGGCAATCCCTATGGCATCGCACGGGATGGGGAAGTGAGTGCGAGCTGGGGGATCATTTCGAACCTGCGTCGTGCCGCGGCCGCCGATCCGCGGTATTCCAGCGCCGGGATGGACCGCAGCGCGCTCGATCAATATGGGACGCTGCTGCAGACCGATGCTCGCCTCGATTGGGGGACCAGCGGGGGAGCGCTGGTGAATTTACAGGGCGAAATGGTCGGGTTGACCACATCGCTGGCAGCCATGGCTGGATACGAGCAACCGGCGGGCTTTGCGATTCCGGTAGACGATGCCTTCCGACAGACGGTGGAGACGCTCAAGCAGGGACGCCTGCCGGCCTTCGGGTTCCTGGGCGTGCAGCCGGAGCATTTGTCGTTGGCCGAGCGGCAGGCGGGACGGTTTGGCACACGCGTGCTCCGTGTCGTCCCCGGGACGCCGGCCGAAAAGGCCGGGCTGCAGCCGAACGACGTGATCACGCACGTCAACCAAACGGAGGTGTGTGACAAGAACGCGCTGTTCCGGGAACTGAGCCGCCTGCCGGCCGAGGAAACCGTGACGCTGACGCTCCAACGGCGCGGGGCGCTGGAACAGCCGCCGCAGACGGTGACGGTCAGCGTCGTGTTGGCCAAGAAGTACCTGGCGACGTCGCGCCGGCCGTATGCCCAGGTGGCAGAACCCGCCTGGCGCGGTCTGCGTGTCGACTATCCGTCGGCGCTGCCGCCGCAACTGAGCCTCCAGGGTGCCACGACCGTGGACCCGGCCGGGTGCGTGGCGGTGGCGGAAGTGGACCGCGATTCGCCTGCCTGGAAAGCGGGCCTGCGGCGCGGAGAGTGCATCAGCCACGTCGGGACGCAGCGCGTCGCGACGCCCCGGGAATTCTTTCAGGCGGTGGCCGATCAGGCTGGGACCGTCCAGCTGCAAGTGACCTCCGGCCAAGGGGCGGACGCCGTCCGCACGGTACCGGCCGGATAGGCACAACTGGGGGCCGAGCGGGGGCCGAGCGGCCCGGGGCAGGCGTGTCCGGGCTGCTCCCGCGTGCCTGGTCGGCGCGGGACGCCACCCGCTCTGGCACCTCCACGCCCGCGCGCCCGCGCCTCGCCCCGATCGAATTGCTGGGAAAGCGGCGAGTCGATATTATGTCGGGTTTGCCCTATACGTTGAACGGTCCCGGTGTGGCGAGCGGAATTCCCCATGAAAACGGATGAACTGCGCGAAAAGTATCTGGCCTTCTTTGAATCCAAGGGGCACACTCGGCGGGAAAGCGATGTGCTGGTTCCGACCTGGGACCCGTCGGTACTGTTCACGCCGGCCGGCATGAACCAGTTCAAGGATCACTTCCTGGGCAAGGTGAAGCTGGAGTTCACGCGGGCCACGACCTGCCAGAAGTGTCTGCGGACCGGCGACATCGAGAACGTGGGGCGGACCGCCTATCATCACACGTTCTTCGAGATGCTGGGCAATTTCAGTTTCGGAGACTATTTCAAACGCGAGGCCATCACCTGGGCCTGGGAGTTCTGTACCGACAAGAAGTGGCTGGGCATTGCCCCGGAGCGTCTGACGGTCTCGGTGTACCTGGACGATGACGAGGCCGCGTCGATCTGGACGGACGTCATCGGGCTGCCGACGAGCCGCCTGGAGCGGATGGGGGAGGGGGACAACTTCTGGCCGGCCAATGCGCCGAGTGAAGGGCCGGACGGTGTGTGTGGCCCGTGCAGCGAGATTTTCTATCGCGACGACTTCGGCGAAACGGTGGAGATCTGGAACCTGGTCTTCACGCAGTTCAACCGTGTCGGCGATCCACCGGACAATCTGCGGCCGCTACCGAGCCGCAACATTGACACGGGGATGGGGCTGGAGCGGACTGCCGCGACACTGCAGGGGGTACCGACGAATTACCACATCGACATCCTGCGTCCGCTGGTCGAGGCGGCGGCGGACGCCTGCCGGTGCACGTACGATCCGCAGGCCGAAAGCGGGCGGCGGTTCCGGCGGATCGCCGATCACCTTCGCGCCTGCACGTTTGCGGTGCACGAGAATGTCTACCCCGGCGCCAAGGCCGAGAAGTACGTGATTCGACGGCTGCTGCGCCGCGCAGTGCTGGACGGCCGTCAGCTGGGGGTCGAAGAACCATTCCTTTACCAGCTGGTACCCGTGGTCGTCGAACTGATGGCCACCCCCTACCCGGAACTGCGCGGCACCAGCGAGCGAGTCGCCCAGGTGATCCGGCAGGAGGAGCAGTCCTTTTTCGCCACGATCGATGACGGGTTGGCGCGGGTCGAGGGAATCTTTGCGGAGATGGCCAAGGCGGGGCGCGTCCTGGTGGATGGCAACGATGCGGCGGAGCTTTATTCGACCTACGGGATCCCGCCGGAACTGGTGGAATCGCTGGCGGCGGAACGCAATTACACGTTCGATACCGAAGGGTTCCGCCAGGCCATGATTAAACATGGATTGGATTCGGGAAAACAGCAGATCGAACTGTTCAAAACCGGTCCCATCGAGGCGCTCAAGAAGGTCCTCCACCTGACGCACTTCCTGGGCTACGAAACCGACACCGCGCAGGGCGAAGTGAAAGGGATCATTGCCCAGCATCAGCTGTGCGATCGGATCAACGAGGTGGGGCAGCAGCCGATCACGGTGGTGCTGGACCGTACCCCGTTCTACGGTGAGTCGGGGGGCCAGGTCGGTGACCGGGGAGAGCTGGTCGGGCAGGGCTTCACCTTCCGCGTGACCGACACGCAGAAGGAGGGAGATCTGATCCTGCACGTCGGGCAGCTGCTGTCGGGCGAGATGCGGGCGGGAGCGGCTGTCACGGCACGTGTCGATCCGGTGCATCGCGCGGCGATTCGCCGCGCGCATTCGGCGACGCACCTTCTGCACTACGCGTTGCAGCGGAACCTGGGGGGGCACGCCCAGCAACAGGGCTCTAAGGTGGATGGAGACTGGCTGCGGTTTGATTTCACCAACCTGACGTCCGTCGGCGACGATCAGCTGCTGCAGATCGAGCAGGATGTGAAAGAGCGGATTCAGGCGGCTCATCCGGTGCGGTGGGATTACGTGCCGCTGGCCGAGGCTCGCGCCAAAGGAGCCATGATGCTCTTTGGCGAGAAGTACCCCGATCCGGTCCGTCTGGTCACGATGGGCGACTTCAGCCGCGAGCTGTGCGGCGGGACGCACGTGTCCAACACGCGCGAGGTGGCCGATTTCGAGATCGTGTCGGAAGAAAGTGTCTCGACTGGCACACGCCGCATCGTGGCGCTCACCGGCCAGCGGGCGCAGCAGCAGGCTGAGCAGACCCGCAGCGCGCTTGCACGGGTGGCGCAGCTGCTGGGCGTCGCCGAACAGGCGGTGCCCGCGACGCTCCGCGCTCAGGCACGGCTGCTGCGCGACCTGCGCAAGCAGGTTACCTCGGGCACGGAACCAGCCGCGTTGGCGGCGGAGGCGGCGCTGGGCGGGCCGGCCGACGCCGCGCTGACCTACGTGCAGCTGCGCGGCTGCCTTCGCGAGGCGGCACGCCTGCTGAACGTGGCCCCGGCAGACGTGCCGGAACGCACCGCAGCGCTACTGGCGGAAATCGAACAGCTCAAGACGCAGGTGGCGGAGCTGGGCCGCAACGGCCTGCTGTCGGCCGATGCGCTCCTGGAACGCGGCGACGTCATCGATGGCGTAAACGTGGTCGTCTGCGAGACCCCCGGTGCCAATCCGGGCCTGATGCGGCAGTGGATCGACCAGGTGCGCAAGAAGACAGATCAGGCGGCGATCTTCCTGGCAACCGTGCAAGGGGACGACAAGGTCCTGCTCGTCGCCGGACTCAGCCGGCAGCTGGTTGAGCGAGGTCTCAGCGCCGGCGACTGGGTGAAACAGGTGGCGGTCGTCGTCGGTGGCGGCGGTGGCGGTCGCCCCGATCTGGCCCAGGCCGGCGGCAAGCGGCCCGAACAGCTTCCGGCCGCCCTGGACAAGGCGCGCACCCTGATCCGCACCATGCTCACCACACCCGCCGCGTAGCGGAGGCGGGTGAGCGGTATGCGGGGTCGGCCGCGGCTGCTACAGCGGGCAGCCGTGGGGCAGCCGGCAGGCGTAGAGCGCCGGGGGGGCGCTTGTCTCTTCCTCCTCGGCGTCGTTGCAGGGGGCGACGCACAGCTGATTGTCGATCTGTTCTACTCCGTCCACGCGTCGAATGGCTTCCTGTGCCATCTGCTTCTTGTAGTAGCTTGTGACCGTACCCTTGAGGATCACGGTGCCAGCGTCGGCCTCGTAGCCCAGCTTGTGGCCAAACAGATGCGGGCTGGAGGACAGTGCCTCGCCCAGGCGATCGAGCAGACAACGGGAGGTTTCGCTCATGGAGGGGGCCCCTGTGGTTCAGGCGTTCAGGACCAGTGGTTGAGACGGCAGGTTGCGCCTGACACGCGGCGATGCGATGCACCTGTCGGGCGCAACAACCCAGTCGCCCCTCGAGCAAGCTTGGGAGAGCGGGTGAGCCAACTGGGATCGGCGCGTCAGACTGCAGGTTAACTCGTCACACTGACCGTGGAAGTTAGAGTGTAACTGTTAAGAAAGCTCGTGCGAGTCATGAGGCGGGGCAGGTTGTGAGGGCTGGACGGTTCGCAGTGGCGCCCGTGCGCGTCGCACTCACCCGATGAAGGCGGCCAGCGGTGCGGCCAGCCACGCGCTGATCAGCAACCGGTTGATCCGTTCCACGCGCGCGCGAAACACGCGGGCGGTCTGCGGGTCGCCCAACGCGCGCTGCAGCAGCTGGATGCGCACGGCGGTACTGGGATGCAGCCACGTCGCACGCTGCCGCCGATCGTCGCAGAGAAACGACAGGCGATCGATCGCCGAAATGAACGTCTCCGCCCGCCCCACTTCGAAGACGCACAGGTCGGCGTCATGTTCCAGCAGCCGTGAGTAACGTCCCAGTACGAAGGTGGCCAGCACGAACGTGATGCCTGCCAGGACCAGGTGGCCAGGCAGCACGGCGTCGCCCACGCTGCTGACCTGCCAGCGTGTGACCAGGTCAGTGATCTGCGGCGAGAAGGTCTGCAGGTTGGCAGCGATCCACACCGGTAACCCCAGCAGGAGCAGACGCAGCAGCAGGTGCCGGCGGCGAATGTGGCCCAACTCGTGCGCCACAACCGCCTCCAGTTCGTCGTCCCGCAGGCACAGCAGCAGGGCGTCCGTCACGAAGACATACCGCACCGACGGGAAGAGCCCGGCTATGGCTGCGTTGAGCACCTGGCGGTCAGTTCGCCAGATCTTGAAATCCCGGCAGCGCACGCCCATGTGCGCTGTCAGGTTCGACAGACGCACCCGCAAGGGACTGGCCGGCAGCGTCGCGGTGTTCCAGATGCGGCTCAGCAGATGCGGAAAGGTGACGATCAGCACGCACAGCGGCACGAGATAGACCAGCCACGCGCCGCGGGACTGCTGCCAGTCGGGCGCCA
Source organism: Planctomycetaceae bacterium (assembly GCA_012729315.1). Lineage (GTDB taxonomy): Bacteria > Planctomycetota > Planctomycetia > Pirellulales > Pirellulaceae > JAAYDI01. Next base: position 88,081 of record JAAYDI010000183.1, on the reverse strand, counting down.
CCAGCGTCGCTACGTCCTGACACGCCAGCAGCGCCAGGACCGGCAGGACACACAGCCCCAGGTAGTGCCGCGCATGCATCCAGACGAACTGTGCGCGCGGTGTGAAATCGGTCGCGGTCGCTCCCGTACCCGGCTGCACGTCGCGGTGCGCCGCGCGATAGACGGCACGGTTGACTTCGTAGAAGGCTGCCCAGGACAGCAACCAGGTCACCCAGATCGGTGCCAGCACCAGCAGGTCCTTGATCAGGATGACGCGGTCGAGGCCCCAGTTGTAACGGACAAGCTGCGGCCAGCTGAGGCCATAGAGGGTGACGCCGACGGCCAGGAGCAAGGCGATCAGATGCGCCTGTTTGAAGCGCGCGAACGAGTGGAACCACGTGAGGCGGCGGTGGGCATCCCGGTCAATTGCCCGCGCAACGGCCACCGAACACACCGCGGCCGGCAGCACCACGGTCAGGCTGCAGGCCAGCGCCAGTGCCAGATGCCAGGTGGCGTCGGGGACGGGCTCGCAGGGCGCGTTCTCCGAGATCACGATGGCGGCCACGAGGGCCGCGAGCAGACCGAGCTGCATGAAAGGTCCAGCCAGGATTCGCCGCAGAAAGATGAGTCTGCTATCCAGACTAATCGGCGGCTGCGGGACCTTCAAGTTATCGAGTCAAACACCTGCACGCACGACTCCGTCCGCAGCGCAGTCGTGAACTCGGCCGCCCAGTGCGCCACAGGGATCGGCCGGCAGGCTGCGTCACCAGCCGCACAACCGGCGCTGCCGGTTCCAACCCCGGCCGGCGGCCGGGCCAGCCGGAGTGGCTTGTCAACACGTGGGGTCGCGTGGGATCGGGCGACCTACGCCAGTCCCTGCAGCCAGGCGGGCAGCTGGCCGGTCGGCGGCAACTGCACCAGATGCACCGTCTGGATGGCAGGGAGCTTCAACACCTCGTCAATCGCCGCCTGGGGCGGGAACGCGTCGAAGTTGAGCACGCCGACGGCTGTGCCGCCAGGCGTCGACTGTTCGCGGCCGACACACATCTGGGCGATGTTGATCCGATGCGCGCCGAAGACGGTGCCGACCTTGCCGATGATGCCGGGCACGTCCTGATGCTTGAAGATGCAGAGCACGCCATCGAGATAGGCATCCAGGCGATACGGGCCGAGCCGGATCAAGCGGGGCATCTTCTTGCCAAACAGGGTGGCCGTAGCGCTCCAGATCTCCCCTTCGCTGGTGACGCTGGCCGTAATGGACGAGCTGAACTCACCCGGCTCCGTGTCCCGTTGCTCCGTCAGCTGAATGCCGCGCTCCTTCATCAGCAGCACGGAATTGACGATGTTAACGTCTTCGTCGAGTGCCTGTTCCAGCAGGCCGGCGCAGAACGAGGCGGTCAGGAGCTGGGTGTTCTGTGTGGCGACTTCCCCGCGGTACTGCAGCTGGCACGAGACGGCGGCGGCGCCGTGCCATTGGGCCAGCAGCCGGCCGAGCCGGTACGCGACATCCAGGGTGCCCACCATGGACCGGAGCGTCTTGGGATCGACGGCCGCCGTGTTCACGGCGTGCCGGACTTCGCCGGTGGTCAGGTAGCGAATCAACAGCTGGACGGCTTCGACCGCGACGAGCGTCTGCGCTTCTTCCGTGCTGGCGCCCAGGTGCGGTGTGCAGAGCACGCCGGGCATCGCGAACAGGGGGCTGTCCTTGCACGGTTCGGATTCGTACACGTCCAGCGCCACGCCGGCCAGCTTCCCGCTCTGCAGCCCCTCGACCAACGCGGCCTCATCGTAGATCCCGCCGCGGGCAGCGTTGATCAGCCGCGCACCCGGCTTGAGCAGCTCGATCTCCCGCTTGCCGATCAGGTGCTTGGTTTCCGGAGTGAGCGGCGTGTGCACGGTGAGGTAGTCGACCTGCGGGAGCATCTCGGCCACGCTCTCCACTTTGTCGACCCCCAGCTTCGTCGCGGTAGCCGCGGAAAGGAATGGATCGTAGCCCAGGACGTGCATGCCGAACGCCACTGCGCGCAGCGCAACCTCCTGGCCAATGCGTCCCAGTCCGATGATGCCCAGCGTCTTGTCGGCCAGCTGGGTGCCCATGTATTGCTTGCGGTCCCACCGGCCGGCCTGCAGGCTCTGGTGCGCGGCGGCGATGTTGCGGGAGAGGCCCAGCATCAGGGCGAAGGTGTGTTCGGCCGTGCTGAGCGTGTTGCCAGCCGGCGTGTTCATGACGACGATGCCATGCCGGGTGGCCGCGACCTTGTCGATATTGTCGGTGCCGACCCCCGCCCGCACGATCGCTTTCAGGCGGCGGTTGCCCTCCATTGCTTCTGCGGTGATCTTCACGCCGCTGCGACATACCGCGCCATCGGCCTCGGCCAGCGCCTGACGCAGCTCGTCCCCTTTCAGGCCGGTGTGTATCTCGTACTCGATACCGTCAGCTGCCTCCAGCAGGTCCAGCCCTTCCTGCGCGACATCGTCCAGAATGATGACTCGATGCATGGTGTGTGTTCCTTATGCGCGCCGTTGCGCGAAAGCGAGCATGTGATCGCGAAGCTTCTCGACACCCGCCAGCGGCATCGCGTTGTAAATTGAGGCGCGGACACCGCCGACACTGCGGTGCCCCTTGAGCGAGACAAGCCCCTGTTCGGCGGCCTCCGCCAGGAAGTCCGCCTCGAGTTCGGGAGTGGCCAGCCGGAACGTGACATTCATCATCGACCGGCATTCGGGGCGGGAGTGACCGCGGTAGAATCCTTGGCTGCCGTCGATGGCCTGGTAGAGCAGCGCCGCCTTCTGGTGGTTCAAGTCCTGCATTTTGGCCAGTCCGCCAATCTCCTCCTGCAGCCACTTGGCCACCAGCCCCACGATGTAGACGGCGAACGACGGAGGTGTGTTCCACAGCGAGTTCTCCGCCGCGTGAATGCTGAAATTCAGATAACCGGGCAGCGTATCCTGGCTGCGCTCCAGCAGATCCTCGCGGATCACCACCACCGTGACGCCGGCCGGACCCACGTTCTTCTGAGCGCAGGCGTAGATGACGCCGAAGCGATCAATGGACACGGGGCGAGACAGGAAATCGGATGACGCGTCGCACACCAGCGGCGCATTGCCCACGTCGGGCGGAGTCGTGAACTGCACCCCTTGAATCGTCTCGTTGGACGTCATGTGCACCATCGCCGCGTCCGGACTGAGCTGCAGTTCGGCAGGGGTGGGCAGGTGATCGTAGTTCGTGGCCTGGCCATCCCACGCCACCCGCACCTCACACTCGCGTTTGGCCTCCTTCATGGCATTCTTGCCCCAGGATCCCGTGAGAATGTAGTCGGCGGGCTTGCCCGTGCCCCGCGCGAGGTTCATCGGAATCATCGAGAACTGCAGCCGCGCTCCCCCTTGCAGGAACAGGATGCGATAGTTGTCCGGGACCTGCAGCAAGGCCTTCAGACGTGCTTGGGCATCCATCAGAATCGCCTCGAACGGTTTGCTCCGGTGGCTGATCTCCAGCACCGAGATGCCACAGCCGGGGAGCGCCAGCATTTCACGCTGGGCTTGTTCGAGCACCGGCAGCGGCAGGACGGCTGGTCCCGCCGAAAAGTTGTAGACCCGACCGACTGCAGCGTATGCGTCCATTAGTAAACTACCTCGATGTTGTACCGTTCCGCATGACCTCGCGTCCGGACAGCCTTGCACGTCGCCTGACGCCGGGTGGAAGGAGACACCTTCGCGACACACCGGCTTCCCGCCACCCCGGGGTCGGCATGCGCGTCCGGGCAGGGAAGTGGGCTGCGGGAGGCCGGGGCCAATGCGGCAACTGTGGGAATCGGCCGCCCAGACCACGGATTCTAAGCTCTCGGCCCCGATGTGAGAAGGACGCCAGGGACGCCCCCGGGCCAATCAGTAACGCGCCCCGGAGGTCGACGCGTCCACCGTCCGCGTGCTGCCATCCGCCGCCGGCTGGCCAGGTGTGCCGGCGACCGTCCTGTTGAGTGCGGCGATGCGGTTGGCAATCGTGGGGTCGTAGCCGTTGAGCGCGTACGCCCGCTGGTAGTTGGCCAACGCCTGGCTCAGGTCGCCGTTGGACTCGCGGAGGTACCCCATCGCCGCCCAGGCACGCTTGTTCGTCTGGTCCAGTTGGATCGCCTGCTGCAACTGCAACTCGGCCGTTTTGGCGTCGCCAAACTCCTCGTACAGCCGCGCCAACTCCACCCGCGCGTCCGCGTTCTGCGGACTGCGAATCGCCCAGTTTTTGAGCAGTGCGAAGGCCCGATCCGTCCGGTCGGTCTGGACCAGCAGCACCGCCAGAGCCCGGTGACAGTCCGTGTGGTTCGGGTTGCGGTCCAGACACTGGTTGTACACCGTCTCCGCCTGCTGCAGCAGGACCGGGTCCTTGTTGGCCGTCCCCAGCTGCTGCAACGTGGCCGCGAGATTGTAGTAGGCGTTGGCATCGTTCGGGTCGCTCGCCATCGCCTGCTGGAACTTCTCCATCGCCGGGTAGTACTGCCCCTGCTCGTAGAGACGCGATCCCTGCATGTTCTGCCCCGTGGCCACCAGGTTGCAGCCGCCCGCGGCCCCGACAACAATCAGGCACAGCACGCCGCACCACCGGCATACGTCGGCCCGCACATGCGATGGATCTGCCATCCCCACCACCTCGACACCCCCGTTCGGGATCTGACAGGAAACGACAAAACGCGAATCTGTCACAGACGATACGTGGTGGGAGGGTAACGCGATTCTCCCCGAGACGCAAGGTCGGATTCTTCCTGCGCGTCAAGCAAGTCAAGCAGGTCAAGCAGGTCAAGCAACGGGGGAGGGCCCCGCGTCCGCAGTGGCCGGGGCGGGCGACGAATCGGTGCCAGAGGGCGGAACTTCAGCACCCGGCGACACGCGCACGTACCCCATATCGCGAATCACCTCCAGAATCTCGCTGCACGTGGGGAACATCCGTCCGTTAGCCCGCTTGTAGGCGTCCAGCGCCTGCATGAACTCGATCTCGTCAGCCGAATAGTCCCGTTCGCACGTTGTCGGGTCGATCTGGCGACGACGCTGCACCTTGCGCCGCTGGCCCCCACGACGCTCCGCCGTCGCCGACACATTCTTCTTGCGGCGCTCATTGCTCTTCCGGCGATCCTGCGACGTACGGCGGTCCATGACAACTTCAGTGCGTTTCGAGTTGGCCACGTTCCAATTCTCCCCAGGTCCTCGATCTTCGATCCGCGAGCCGGCCGCCGTTCGATCACGGCCGGATATTAACATGGAGGTACCATCGGAAATGCGGTTGGGCAAACCTGAGAAGCCAGGAAAACTATTCGGTTTTTCAAATCCTGGTGGTTAGGGGGGAATTTTCTGCCATTCGGCCAGTGACGGATGGGTGGCCGTATAGCAAAGAGAGGGGGGCTTTATGTGTGCGTTGCCCCGAGGGCAGCGCGGGGCGTGGTCGATGCGCTGGGTTGGCCTTTATCGTCAGGCTGGCTGACAGGGATTGTACGACGGATGGCGGTCATCGCGGTATTGAACGGGGTGGCGATCGGGCTGAGGTCTCTCGCCAACGCTGACAGCTGCTGGCGATGACGCGTGCGGATCTGTTCGGGGTACAACTGCAGAATGGAGTTGCGGTAGTGCAGCCAGGGGGAGACATCGGCGGTGGCCGGGGTACTGGCCGACGGCGCGGATGTCATGTATGCGATGTCGCCTGTGCCGCTGGTTGGCGTGGGGGGGGTAGCGAACCACGTGCGGCCGGTGCGCAGCAGGTAGCTGGTGCCGGGCAGCAGGGCGATCAGCAGTGTGGCCGCGACGGCGAGGGTCAGCGGCGCTCGCCAGACGCGTCGCTTTGGGGTGGCGGGCGCCACCTGTTGCACGACGCGCCGGGTGAAATCATCGCCCAGCGGTGGCGTGTCCAGCAGTTTCAGGCCCATCATCAGACGCGTGGCGGCCGTCAGTTGTTCGTGGCAGCGCGGGCAGAGTCGCGCGTGCTGTCGCAGGAGCGGGTCCGCGTCTGGGGCCTGATGGCGGTCCAGACGCCTGTCTAAACGTGCATCGAACTCGTCACACTGCATGGCGAGACTCCACCACTTCTCGAGCCTGGAGACAGCGGATCAGTTCGCGTCGTGCGCGATGGATCCAGGTCCTGACCGTGCCAATCGGGCACTGCAGCACGACAGCAATTTCGGCATAGCTGAGTTCCTGCTGGTGAAACAGTAGGAAGGCCTGCCGATACTGCTCGCGCAGCGTGCTGAGGGCCAGGGCGACTTCTTCAGCCAGCTGTCGGGCAGCCTGCACATCGGGTGTGCGCTCCGGGAGTGGTTCGAGCAGCGGTAGCACTGACGGCCTGCGCATCCGACGTGACAGCGCTGTGCGGCAGCGGTTACCGGCAATCGCCAGCAGCCACGGCTCGAAATCCCGCTCAGCATCCCAGCTCCGTAGGTTCTTCAACGCCCGCACGAATGTCTCTTGCGCAGCGTCCTCGGCGTCCTCCCGGTGTCCCAGCATCCGGTAGCAGAGCCCAAACACCTGTCCGCGAAACCGATCGACCAGATCGATCATGGCCTTCTGGTCACCGGCAAGGCAGTGGTGAATCAGCTGGCGGAGGTTATCGGTCAACGGCGCACCCTCGAACCGAAAGGCCTGGACAGGGTGCAATACTCGTCGGCTGCCAGGCCAGTTTCACAGTCTCGAAGATTCGCGGGAACAGAAATCGCCGCATCCGGCGGTGCTCCTGATCCGACGGTTGTCGCGGATCGGAATCATTCAGCTGCGGTTAAATCAGCTACGGTTAAAAAACCGTTTCAGCATCTCGGCGGCCGCTTCGCGCGAGTCTTTGCCCTGGATCTGCGTTCGCAACGGCAACTTGCCCTTGGGGCTCTTCTTCCACCGCTTCTTGTCCGGATCGTCCGCCCCATTGTCGGCGTCGTCGGTGTCCGACTCCGCTTCGGCGTCTTCTGCGATACCTCCTGGACCGCCGTCGACCTGCGTTTCCATGTTCATATTGTTGGAGGTGTCATCGAGGCGGAACTGACGCGTCTCGGGCGTGGCCACGGCGCGGGAAGCGTCTGTGTCGTCGTCTTCTTCCAGCCAGCGGGCGATATCGAGATCCTGGGACGCGGACGCCGCCGTGCGCGCCGCAATTTCCTTCACGTCACGCGCTGCCGGCCGCTTGGTACCACCGAGCGTGTGTTCCACGACGAGTTCGAATTGCAGCGGACCGACCACTAGCTGATCGCCAGCCTGCATCTCGCACGTTCCCTCCACACGCTGGCCGTTGACGTACGATCCGTTCTTGCTGCCGAGATCGCGTAGAACCACCTGCTTGTCGTTCACGACGATCACACAATGACGACGACTGATCGCGTCACTACGCGGGCGCAGATGGCATTCCTCACCCCGACCGATCAAGAATTCGGCCACCGGAATGATGACTTCACGGCCCGCCTGTGCGCCCTGCATCACTCTAAGCTTGACTAGCATGGCCTGTGGTTCCTTTGCAGCGTCGTTTCAACAATAAAAACACGTGCGGTTCTGCGAACCAATAATGACGTTGCCCGAAAACGGATCGCAGCACTGAAACGACAACTAGACCCCGTCAGCCGCTAGCTTACGAACTCGATTGCGAAAGCAGGCAATGAAGAATAAGGAAAATGAGAAAAAGCAGCTCTCGCCAATTCTGTCCGACAGCTCTGGCACAGTCTAAGTCTAAACCTAAAACCTGAACCCCTGAACGCTCAATAAATCCTCCGCAGTAAACTCCCTGTCCGAGACAATTGTATTATGGTCTCCAACCGGCACACCCTGCAAGAGCAAGCCAAGAGTAAGTCAATCAGCGGTCGCGAGAATAGCACAATTGAGTCAAGCGGTCAAACATTAAAATCCAAACAAAATCCCAAACGAAATACCAGACTGGGGGGATTGGGGCAACCGTCGCCGGGCCTCAGCGGCGCTGAGTCCACCGCAGGTGACCGAACTTGGTGCGCTCCAATTCCTCGGCCCGTCTTGTCTCCTCGTCGGTCAACTCACCGCTTTGCCAGCACACATTCAGCGCTTGACCGAGAGAACTTACCCACCCGTCAAGCCACGCCCGATCGCTCAAGTCGCGCCCCGACAACTCGGCAATCCCAGCCAGTTCCGGAGCGGCTACCGAGCGTTTCAGGATCAGGCTGCCATGCTGCAGCACCGCCTGGGCGTGTCGCCGCTGAGCGCTGCCCCCGATTTTCGCTGATCCCAACAGCAGATCTCCGGCGGACCGGCGGTGAAAGCACAAGAACTGTTGCTCTTTCTGGGGGTCTGTCTGAAGGCAGCGGTGGGCAGCGATCCCCAGTTCTGCCAGCGTGCGGATCCAGGTTTCGTGGACCAGACGGTACCAGTCGTCCAGCCGCCGCTTGAGGCGTCCGTCTGTGGGAGCGGTCAGGCTGTAGGTTACTTCGTGGTCATGCACGATCGCGCCGCCGCCGGTCGCGCGCCGCACCACCACACACGGGCGGCTGGGTGCGTGGTACTCCCGATCGCGGTACGGCTGGAAGTAGCCGAGCGAGAGGGTCGGTTCCGACCAGCCATACACGCGCAGTGTGATGGTGCCCGTTACAGCGGCGGACTGCAGCAGCGCTTCGTCCACGGCCATGTTCCAGGCGCCGGGCGAGGGCGTATGGGTGATCAGGCGCGCGGTGTTCATGGTCGTCAACCGTCTCGGTATGATCGTCTCGGTATGTCTGTGGCTCCGCGCGGTCGGCGGTGGGCTTGCGGCGCGGGGGGGGGGGGCGGTCTGCGTTGACTCAGTCAGGCGTCCATTTCAGTCTAGGCTGCCGCGCGGCGGTCACTTCGTCGGGGCGGCTGATGACGGTGGAATGGGGCGCTTCGTGGAGGAGTGCGGCCGATTCACCGGTCACGTGGAACAGCGCTTCGGCGAACGCATCGAGTGTCGCCTTGCTCTCGGTCTCGGTGGGTTCGATCATCAGGGCGTCATGCACGGTCAAGGGGAAGTAGACGGTCGGGGCGTGGAAGCCGAAGTCGAGCAGTCGCTTGCCCAGGTCCATGGCCGGCTGTTTCAGGCCGGAGCTGTGTTTCAGGTGTTCGGCCGACGCCACGAACTCATGCATGCAGCGATCGCCGTAGGGCACCGGCAGGAAATGCTTGATGCGGCTCAGCAGGTAGTTGGCGTTGAGCACGGCCTGTTCGGAGGCCTGCCGCAGGCCGTCGGGGCCGAGGGTGCGGATATAGCAATAGGCGCGCAGCAGGACGCCGAAGTTACCCAGGAAGGTGCGGACGCGCCCGATCGACAGGGGGCGGTCGTCGTCCAGCGCGTAGTGTGTGCCGACGCGGGTGACGACGGGGCAGGGGAGATACGGGGCCAGTGGCTGGGCCACACAGACCGGTCCGGCCCCCGGTCCGCCGCCGCCATGCGGTCCGGCGAACGTTTTATGCGGATTGAAGTGCATCATATCGGCGCCGAAATCGCCGGGGCGTGCGATGCCCAGGATGGCGTTCATGTTGGCTCCATCCAGATAGACCAGGCCCCCTTGCGCGTGCACCAGTTCGGCGATCTCCCCGACCTGGGCGTCGAACAGTCCCAGGGTGTTGGGATTGGTGATCATGAACACGGCCACGCGCGGATCGAGTCGGGACCGCAGCGCTGCCAGATCGACGAATCCTGCCGGCGTGCTGGGAATGGTGACGGTATCGAAGCCTGCCATCCGCGCGCTGGCCGGATTTGTCCCGTGGGCGCTGTCGGGGATGAGCACGATGGTGCGGCGTTCTCCCAGCTGGCGGAAGTGCGCGGCGGCGATCATCAGGGCGGTGAGTTCGCCGTGCGCGCCGGCCGCCGGCTGGAGCGACACGCCGGGCAGGCCGCTGATTTCCGCCAGGTACTGCTGCAGTTCGTAGAGCACCTGCAGGCAGCCCTGCCGCGTCGATTCGGGTTGGTAGGGATGCACGTTCAGCCAACCGGGCAGCGATGCCAATCGCTCGTTGCGCTTGGGGTTGTACTTCATCGTGCAGGAGCCGAGCGGGTAGCAGTTCGCATCGACCGACATGTTCATGGTCGACAGGTTGGTGAAGTGGCGTACGAGGTCCGGCTCGGCCAGCTCGGGCAACGGCGGCGGCGCGTCGGCCAGCGCCGCGGCGGGCAGGATGTCGCGGATGGCAGGTGTCGGCACGTCGCTCGCCGGCAGCTGCGAACTGCGTCGGCCTGGCTGCGAGAGCTCGAACACCAGGCGGGTTGCTTGTGGGTTAGGCATGGCTCGCCCCAGGGGTCTTCAGTGTACCGGCCAGGCACGCGCTGAGCCGGTCGATGTCCGATCGGGTACGCTTCTCGGTGACCGCCACCAGGAAACAATCCGCGAGTTCCGGATACCAGGGTGCCAGCGGGACCCCGGCGAGGATGCCGGCCTGGGTGGCCTGGGCCAGCAGCTGCGGGACCTCCCCCCGCCGGTCGCGGATTACGAACTCTTTGAACACGGGCGGTGCGAAGCGGCGTTCAAAACGCTGGCAGGCGGTGAGGCATGCGGAGCAGTAATGGGCTTTCCACGCGCACCGTTCGCTCACCTCCCGCAGGCCGTGTGGCCCCAGGCATGACAGGTAGATCGCGGCCCGCAGCGCGAGCAGTCCCTGGTTGGTGCAGATATTGCTCGTCGCCTTGTCCCGGCGAATGTGCTGTTCACGCGTCTGCAGGGTCAGCACCCAGCAGCGGCGGCCGCGCCGGTCGACGGTCTGGCCCGCCAGGCGGCCGGGCAGACGCCGCAGATACTGCTCGCGGCAGGCCAGGATCCCCAGGCCGGAGCCACCGCACTGCATGGGGCTTCCGAGCACCTGGCCTTCGGCCACCGCTACGTCCGCACCCAGCTCCGCGGGGCGCTTGAGAATCCCCAGGCTCAGCGGATCGAACACCAGCACCAGCAGCGCGCCGGCGGCGTGGACCATGTCGGACACGGCCGATACCTCCTCCAGGCAGCCGAAGAAGTTGGGGTGTTGCAGCACGACGCAGGCGACCTGATCGTCCAGGGCGGCGGCGAGTGACGGGAGCGCCACCCGCCCGTCGGGCACGGCCAGCGTGACCAGTTGCGTGTTCAGATTCGCCAGGTAGGTCTGCATTACCTGCCGGTACTCGGGGTGCACGCACGCGGCGGTCACGACCTTGCCCGTGCGGCGCGTCGCGCTCATGCACAAGAGGGCGGCTTCAATCGTCGCGCTGCCGCCGTCGTACAGACTGGCATTCGACACGTCCATGCCGGTCAGCTGGCAGATCAACGTCTGATACTCGAACATCACCTGCAGATTGCCCTGACTCACCTCCGGCTGGTACGGAGTGTACGACGTGTAGAACTCGCCGCGCTCGGCCAGCGAGTCGACCACGGCCGGAATGAAATGGTCGTAGTTGCCCCCGCCCAGAAAGCAGAGTGCCTGGCCGGCGCTCTGGCCCGCGCTGGTATTGCGCGCGGCCAGCGTCTCGAGGTGCTGGGTCAGCTCCAGTTCGCTCATCGCGGCAGGCAACTCCAGCGGCCGGTGCAGACGCAGCGCAGCGGGGACGCAGGCAAGCAGCTCCGCCAGCGACTGGACGCCGATCGCCTCGAGCATGGCTTGCTGATCTTGCCGGTTGTTGAGCAGGTATGACATGGCGGATCCGGGAGCTGGAAGTGGAGTGGACTGCTGGCTGACCGGCAGTGCGGAGCGGCGAGCCAACCGGGCGCGCGCCAGGTCGCGATCCGCTTAGCACACCGACGCGCGGAGACTGCGCGGCAGCAGTTGTACATTCGTTGTACAGTGCCGCACGCCGCACCGACAGCCCCATCAGCGCCGGGAAGCAGCGGGCTGGCTGTGCGCTTAGGCCGGGTCGTCGCCTGCCGCGGCGCACTGTTTCTGATATGCCGCGTAGTCGAGCAACTTCGTCAGGCAGCTTTCGTCCGTGATCCGGATCCTGGCGATCCATCCCTTGTCATACGGGCTGGCGTGCAGTGTCTCCAGGTGATCGGGCAACTCGGTGTTGACCGCGAGGACCTCGCCCGCCACGGGGCTGAACAGGGGGCTGACCGCCTTGACCGACTCGACTTCCCCGAACTCTTCGCCGGCCGCCACTGTCGCGCCGACTTCCGGCAGTTCCATGTACACGAGATCGGTCAGCTGTTCGACCGCGAACGCTGAGATCCCCACCGTGGCGACCTGGCCGCCAGCTTCGTGCGCGATGTGTGCCCACTCGTGCGTTTCGGCAAACAGAAGGTTCTCGGGTTTCACGTGCCATCCCTTCGCTAGGAGTTACGAGAATAAAAGGGCAGGCCGACAACTTCGGCTGGCGCCAGGCGGCCCCGGATGTCAACCTGCAGGACCTGCCCCACCACGGCAGCGGGCGGGTCCACGTACGCCATGGCGATCGGCCGTGCGAGCGTCGGGGAGAACGTGCCGCTGGTGACTTCCCCCACGACCTGGCTGTCGCGCAGCACGGCATAGTGCACGCGGGGCACACGGCGGTCCCGCAGCTGCAGTCCCACGCGGCGGCGGCAGGTGGTGTCGGACTGAGCCACCACCAGCGCATCGCGGCCGACGAAGTCGCGCCGCTCCAACTGCACGGCGAACTGCAGTCCGGCCTGCAGCGGATGAATCTGCTCGGAGAGTTCGTGTCCGTAGAGCGGCATTCCGGCTTCCAGCCGCAGCGTGTCGCGCGCGGCCAGCCCCACCGGGCGCGCGCCGCGTGCCAGAATCCGCTCCCAGATCTCCAGCGCCGCCTCCGCAGGCACAATCAGTTCGCAGCCGTCCTCACCCGTGTAGCCGGTGCGACTGAGCACGATCTCCACCGATCCGAGCCGGGCCAGGGTACCGGTGTAATACTTCATTCCCGGCAGGTCCACGTCCACCATCGCAGCCACCAGTTCGATCGCCGCGGGGCCCTGGACGGCGAGCATGGCCGTAGCGCGGGTCACGTCCCGGATGGTCAGGGCATCGGCGGCTCGCAGGTGCTGCTGCAGCCAGGCGACGATCTTGCCGCGGTTGGAGGCGTTGACGACCATCATCGTGCGCGGCGTGCCATCCGCTTGCTGCAGCCGATACACCAGGACGTCGTCGAGGATACCACCCTGCGGGTTCGTGATCAGCGCGTACCGGATCTGACCCGCCTTCATGTTGGCCACGCGCCGCGTGACGAGTCGGTCGAGGAAGGGCAGGGCACGGTCGCCGTCGAATTTCAGCCGCCCCATGTGCGAGATGTCGAACAGGCCGGCGGCGCTGCGAGTGGCCAGATGCTCGTCGGCAATCGAGCCGTACTGCACGGGCATCTCCCACCCCGCGAACTCCACCAGCCGGCCCTCGTGCGAGCTGTGCCACGCATGCAGCGGAGTCCTGCTGAGCGATTGGTTTGCCATGTGGTCTGCCACGGTTCCCTCCCGCGCCTGGCGCGCAGGGTCCAAGTGACCGCGACGTCCACCCGGCCCGCGCGCATGCCCAGCCGGCGGGACGCGTTCTCTAGGAATTCGGTTCTCTGGGGAACTCGGCGGCGCGTGTCGGGTGATGCCGATGCCAACGAACAAACCGTGCCGCGCCGCGTCCGGCAGCCGCACGGTCGGCCGTCGGGGCATTGTAATCGATTGGCACCGCGTTTCCAGGGTGCTCCCCAAGCCGCGGATCGCTCAGCCCCCCGACGCCCCGTCCTGCCGGCCTCCAAACGCCGGATGCCGGCCGCTGGCCCCGCGCAGGCGGACGGCTATGATCGCTTGCGTTTGCCGCGGGACGATCCCGGGCTGCGCGGCGCGTGGCGCGATCTGCGGCGAGAGGTCTTCGAGGCGACGCGGGTCTGGGCTGCCGGCGGCGCCAGCGGAGCCTTGTGCCGCGTGCCCGAGACGATGCGGAAATCCAGCTCGCGGCGATCGACATCCACGTGGAAGACCTCCACATGCACCACGTCCCCCAGACGATACCGATGCCCCGTCCGGTGCCCGACCAGGCTGTAGGACGTGGCGTCGAAACGGTAGTAGTCATCCTGCAGCGAGCTGATATGGATCGGTCCCTCGGCCGGCAGTGCCACCCCTTGGACGAACAGCCCGAAGTCCTCCACGCCCGTAATGACCGCCTGCAGACGCATCCCCACATGCTGGCTCAGGTAATTCAGCAGCTTGACTTTGACCAGTTCGCGTTCCGCGTTCGCCGCGCGCTGTTCACGTTCAGAGCAGTGTTCTCCGAGCATGACCAGCCGCGGCATGTCATTGTGCGGTCGCTGGCCGTCGGCCAGTTGGTCGAGCAACCGGTGGACGGTCAGGTCGGGGTAGCGGCGGATGGGGGAGGTGAAGTGGCAGTAGTGGGTGGTGTTCAGGGCATAGTGGCGTTCGCTTTCGGGCCCGTAGACCGCTTTCTGCATGCTGCGCAGCACGGCGTAGTTCACGGCCGACTCTTCCGGCCGGCCCGCCACATGCGCGAGGACGCGTTTGATTTCGAAGCGGCTTTCCAGGCTGTCGCACGGGATTCCCAGCTGGCGCACGAAGGCGGTCAGGTCGCGCAGTTTGGTGGGAACGGGCGGGGCGTGCACGCGGCGCAGGAACAGCACGTCGTGTTGCGTGAGGTATTCCGCGACCGCCTCGTTGGCCGCCAGCATGAACTCTTCGATGATCTGATGGCTCTCGTCGTGTATCACGGCCGTCGCGCCCGCGACCTGGCCGGCGTCGTCGAGTTCGAGTTTGATTTCGGGAAGCACCAGTTCCAGCGCGCCGCGATCGAGACGGCGTTGCCGCAGCAGCATGGCCAGCGTGTGCATGTGCCCCAGCAGCGTGCAGACTTCCGGAGTCAGCTTCTTCTTCCAGGGAGCCGGCTCGTGCAGATAGCTCTGGACCTCCTCATAGCTGAACCGCTGCACACTCCGGATCGCGGAGCGGACGATGTCCGTGCTCACCCGCACGCCGTCCGGCGCGAACTCCAGGAACACCGTCCGCGCGAACCGCACCCGGTGCGGCTGCAGGCTGGCCAGATGATTGGAGATGATCTCGGGGAGCATCGGGATGACGCGATCGAGCAGGTAGACGCTCGTCCCGCGCTCCCGGGCCTCCCGATCCAGCGGCGACCTGGCGGGGACGAAGTGCGCGACGTCGGCGATGTGGACGCCCAGCCGCCAGTGCCCGTTGTCCAGCTGTTCGAGCGAGATGGCGTCGTCGAAATCGCGGGCGTCGGCCGGATCGATGGTGATTACGGTCAGCGCTGTCAGGTCCCTGCGGCCATCCAGCTGCGCCGGGTCGAACGACTCGGCCTGCTCGCGCGCCGACGCCAGCACATCTTCGGGAAACGTGTCGGGCAGGGCGTAGGCGCGGATGATCGACAAGGTGTCGACACCGGGGGTGCCGCGGGGGCCGAGCACCTCGGTGATGACCGCTTCACCGTCGTGCGCGTGGGACGGGAAGCGGACCATCTCTATCACGACGATGTCGTCGGGACGCACGTTTTTCGCGCCTGGGTCCCCGACTGGGATCGGCTGCGCGAAGAGCTTGCCGTCCACCTGGACCAGCGGCATGTCGCCGCGAGGCCGGTACCGCCCGACGAACTGGTGCGTCTCGCGTTTCAGCACTTCCACGATCTCGCCGCGCAGACGCGGGGCGGGCCCGCCCCCTTTGGACCTCCGCAGCTGGACGCGGACAATGTCGCCGGTGGCGGCGTCGCTGGTGCGGCTGGCCGGGATATAGATGTCGGGCGAGCCGGCGGGAGACGCCTCGCTCACGCGCGGCTTGACGAAGCCAAAGCCGCCCGCCGTGCGATGGAAGACCCCCACGATCCCGGCCGCCGCGGCCGGTGCGCGCGCGCCGCCCGTCTCAACCAGATGGTTTGCTCCGTACCTGATGAGCCCGTGTTTGGCCAGCCGCTTGATGGCCTTGCGCACGTCCGGCTTCCGCGCCGCAGGCAGGCCCAGCTGCCTGGTGATCACGCGGGGCTTGACCGGCCGGTAACCGGCCGACTTCACATGTTTGAGCAGCAGCAGCTCGAGATCAGTCAGATTCATGCGTGGGCATTTCCGGGGGCGGTGCGTGTCCCGCTCAGGGCTCTTCGGCTGCGCTGTCGCTGGCCGTCGCCTTGTACAGCTTGCGGCCGAGATTGGGTTGGTAGGGGGTCCAGTTGCTTTCGGTGTTGGCGTCGCTCTGGATGAGCAGATTGAACAACTGCAGTTTGGCGTCCAGATTGTCAAGGAAGTGAAGCGCCACCGCCTCGCGGGTCATGGGGAGTTTAGGACTGCCAAACTCGTATTCCCCGTGATGGCTCAGGATCATGTGCTTGAGCAGCAGACGCAGCTGTTCGGGAAAGGGCTCGTTGCAGAGCGACTGGGATTCCCTGATCTTCTGATCCAGCAGTTCCACGGCGATGACCAGGTGCCCGATCAGCTGCCCCTCGTCACTGTAGCCTAACTCACGGTCGTAGGTCAGTTCGTGGATTTTTCCGACATCGTGCAGGAAGGCGCCCATCAGCAGCAGGTCGGCGTCCAGCTCGGGATAGAGCGGGGCGACCGCGGCGGTAAGCTCCATCAGGCTCACCACGTGTTCCACCAGCCCGCCATGGTAGGCGTGGTGGTTCTTGATCCCCGCTGGAGCCCGCAGGAACTTCTCCAGGAACTGCTCGTCCATCAGGAAGCACTCGGCCAGGCACCGCAGATGATAGTGCTTCACGCCGCGCAGCATGGCCGTCAGCCGCGAGGCCAGCTGGTCGATGTCGGTGTCCGCCAGCGTCTGGAAGTCGGTTTCGTCGATCGTGGACGGGTCGACCCGTTCGAGCCGCTGCGCGATCATCTGCAGCGCGCCGTTGTAGAACTGCGTCGTCGCCTGGACCCGCACGTATGTGCCGTTGTCGAAGCTGGCATACAACTGGTCGTTGGCGTTCCAGAGCATGGCCGTCATCGAGCCCGTGCGGTCGGTCAACCGCAGCTGCAGATAGAGATTCCCGTTACGGTTCGTGCGAAGCTGTTTGTCGGATACCAGGAAGACCTGATCGACATTCTCGTGTTCGCCCAGCTGGTTGATGAAGCGACGTGCCATGGTACATCCGTGGAGAGCAGCCAGTCGTGTCGAAGCCGCACCGGCCTCGAAGCAGAGTACGCGGAGATTCTAGTGCTGCTGCGCCAACGTGCCTACCCCCAACGAGGGCTGAGAGGCCCGCGCGGCGCAACCGCGTATTGCCCGATTTGCAGAGCTTCACCTACAATGCCGCCTGCTGCGCCCTGGCGTTAGAATGCGGTTCTGGAGCGCGCGGAGGGAAGGGAGACTGATGGCCAAGACCAGCAATGCGATTAGTCCGACACGGGCAGAAGACTATCCACAGTGGTATCAGCAGGTGATCAAGGCGGCCGACCTGGCCGAAGTGTCGCCGGTGCGGGGATGCATGGTTATCAAGCCCTGGGGCTATGCGCTCTGGGAGAACATGCAGCGCGTGCTCGACCGCATGTTCAAAGACACCGGCCACCAGAACGCCTACTTCCCGCTGTTCATCCCGATGAGCTTTCTCGAAAAGGAAGCGCAGCACGTGGAGGGGTTCGCCAAGGAATGCGCCGTGGTGACCCACTACCGCCTGGAGCACGGGGCGGATGGTCGTCTGGTCCCCGCCGGGCCGCTCGAGGAACCGCTGATCGTGCGTCCGACCAGCGAGACGATCGTGGGGGCGATGTATGCCAAGTGGATACAGTCCTACCGCGACCTGCCCGTGCTGATCAATCAGTGGGCCAACGTGGTCCGCTGGGAAATGCGGACCCGCATGTTCCTGCGGACCGCTGAGTTTCTCTGGCAGGAAGGGCACACGGCACACGCGACGCAGGAGGAGGCCTGGGAAGAGACCCGCCGGATGCTCGATGTGTACGCGCAGTTCGCGGAACAGTACATGGCGATGCCGGTCATCAAGGGGGAGAAGTCCGCGGGGGAACGCTTTCCGGGCGCTGTGAGCACCCTGAGCATTGAGGCGATGATGCAGGACCGCAAGGCGCTGCAGGCAGGGACCTCCCACTTCCTGGGTCAGAACTTCGCGCGGGCACAGGACATCAAGTTCCAGGATCAGCACGGCCAGGAGGTCTATGCCTGGACGACGTCGTGGGGAGTTTCCACCCGCCTGGTCGGCGCCCTGCTGATGACCCACAGCGACGACGATGGCCTGGTATTGCCGCCGCGCCTGGCGCCCCAGCACGTCGTGATCCTGCCGATCTACCGGGACGATCAGCAGCGCGCGGAGGTCCTGGAGTACTGCCAGTCGTTACTGCAGCAGTTGCAGGCCGTGGACTACGGCGACGGCAAGGTGCGGGTGACGATCGACGATCGGGACATCCGGGGGGGAGAGAAGAACTGGTATCACGTCAAGCGCGGCGTGCCGCTGCGGGTCGAAGTGGGCCCGAAGGATATGGCCAAACACAGCGTGTTCGTCGGCCGGCGGGACAGCGGGAGCAAGGAGAGTGTCGATCGGCAGCAGTTTGTCGCCACCGTGGCGGCCACGCTCGATGCGATCCAGACGGCCTTGTTCGACCGCGCTCTGGCGCTGCGTGTGAAGCACACCCGCCCGATCGATGATCTCGACGAGTTCCGTGCCTTCTTCACGCCGCAGAACGCCGAGGATCCGGAGATTCACGGCGGTTTCGCGCTGTGCCACTGGGTGGACGATCCCTCCGTCACCCCGCTGCTGAACGATCTGAAGGTCACCATCCGGTGCCTTCCGCTCGTCCACGACGACGAGCCGGGCACCTGCATTTTCACCGGGCGGCCGAGTCCGCAGCGGGTGGTGTTCGCCAAAGCCTACTGACACCGATCACGAGACCTGTGCGGGGGACAGCCATGGGCGAGGCATCTGCGCATCGCCACGTTCTGTGCTTCGTGGCCGCGTTCAGCCGCTATCCGGATGCCATCGCCTGGGCCCGGCAGCGTCTGGAAACGCACTGGGGTCCGCTGGCGCTCGAGAGCGCGCTGTTCGAGTTCCGCGAAACGGCCTTCTACGAGTCGACCATGGGGCCGGACCTGCAGAAGGTGCTGTGGGCCTTCCAGCAGTTGATCGACCCGGCCTCGCTGGTCCCCCGCAAACTGCTGACCAACCAGTGGGAACGCGAGTACGCCGCGCGGCATGCGGGCCCCGAACCGCGGCCGCTCAATCTGGATCCCGGTTACCTCACCGAGGCTAAACTCATCCTCGCCTCGACCAAGGACCGGGACCATCGCATCTACCTGGACCAGGGCGTGTTCGCCGAGAACACGCTGTACTTCCACGCGGGCAGCTGGCAAAAACGCCCGTGGACCTATCCCGACTATCAGCGGGCCGATTATCATCAGTTCCTGGTGCGTTGCCGCGAGTACTATCGGTCTCGGAAGTATGAAGACTCCTGATTTGATCTGGTTCGTGTGTGGCACGGTGATCCCGAGCTTCCTGGTCTCCTGGATCGCCGTCCGCTATGTGCGCCGCCTGGCGCTGCGCTGGCAGCTGGTGGATCGACCGGGCACGCGGAAAGTACACCTGACGCCCACGCCCATGGGGGGTGGTCTGGCGATCTGGCTGGGCGTGATCCTGCCGTTTGCGGTCGGCCAGCTGCTGCTGGGGCTGCTCCGCGCCGGCAGTCCGGCGGTGGCGTGGTTGGAGCCGGCGATCCCGGCCTTTGTCCGGCCTCACCTGGACGGTCTGGCGGACCAGATGCCCGCGCTTTGGGTGCTGCTCGGCGGCGGCACACTGCTGATGGTGGTGGGGCTGCTCGACGACCGGTTCGGGCTCGGCTGGCGACTGCGTCTGGGCCTGCAGTGTCTGGTGGCGGCCGTCTGTGTGGTCTGGCAAGGCTGGCGGTTCACGGCCTTCATCGATGTGCCCTGGATCACCTGGGGCTTGTCGGTGCTCTGGATCGTGGCGCTCATCAACTCGTTCAACATGCTGGACAACATGGACGCCCTGTCCGGCGGCGTGGCGGCGATTGCGGCCAGCATGCTGGCTGCCGTCCTGCTCGTGAAACCCGACTCGCAGACGCTGCAGCCGCAGCTGTTTGTGGCCGGTCTGCTGCTGGTGGTCGTCGGTGCGCTGCTCGGCTTTCTCTGGCACAATCGCCCGCCCGCCCGGATATTCATGGGGGACGCGGGGAGTTATTTCGTCGGGTTCTGCATCGCGGTCACCACGTTGCTGGCCACCTACACCGAGTATCATGGAACGCGGCAGCACGCCGTGCTCGCACCGCTGTGCGTCATGGCGGTGCCGCTGTACGACATGGTCAGCGTGATCTGGATACGGGTGCGAGAGGGGCGTAGTCCGTTCGAAGCGGACAAGAGCCACTTTTCGCATCGCCTGGTCGATCTCGGGCTGACCAAAGGGCAGGCCGTGCTGACCATCTACCTGACCACCGCCACCTGTGGCTTGGGCGCCTTGTTGTTGTGCCGGGTGGACCCGTTGGGCGCGGCGATTGTGCTGCTGATGATCGTCTGTATCCTGGGGCTGATCGCCATCCTTGAAACCACGGCCCGGCGAAAGCTGCTTTCGTGAACAAGACTGTGTCGCGAGACCGAGACGATGCCGCGTTTGCGCCCTCGTGGTGGAAGCGGCCCGGCGAGCTGCTCGCGGCGGCGTCTGTTATGCTGGTGGTTGCCGCGACGCTGATTCCCAGCGAGTCGGCGGTCTCGGATGGCACGCATGTCGTGTGGATCATGGCCTGGCTGGTGCTCGCGGCCGCGGGGCTGGTCAGCGGCTCTCGGGGGGCGAACGGGCGGTGGCGTTTCGGCGGCACCGAAACCCTGGTGGTGCTGTTCCTGGTGATGCATTCGGCCAGTGCGCTGGTGATGCTGTCTGCCGGGGAGCCCCGCCTGACGCTCAACGCAATGTGGCTGTGGATCGCCTGCGGGCTGCTGCTGCTGGCCACGCGGCAGTGGTTTCGGTCCCCGCGGTCGCAGCGGGCGCTGGCCAGCGCCCTGATGGCACTGGCTGTGGGACTGTCCGTATACGGCTTCTATCAGGTCGGCTACAGCGATCCCCTGCTGCGTGCCCGCTATGCGCAAGATCCAGAGCAGACGCTGCGCGACGCGGGCATTGACGCGCCTCCCGGTTCGCCGCAGCGGTATCATTGGGAGAGTCGATTGGCCAGCCGCGAGCCGATCGGGTCGTTTGCCCTGACCAATTCGCTGGCAGGATTCCTGACCCCCTGCCTGCTGCTCCTCGTGTACGTCGCGGGTTCATTCCGCGGCCGCGCGTCGAACGGCTGGCCCTATGCCGTGAACGTGGCCGGGCTGACGCTGGCCGTTGCCGGCTGCCTGGTGCTGACCAAGAGCCGCAGCGCCTACGGCGCGGCGCTGCTGGGCCTGGCCCTGCTGGCGCTCACCCGCGCTGTACCGCGCCGCCGGCTCCGCTGGCACGTGCTGGTGGGCGTCATGGCTGCGGCGATCATCGCGACCGGCCTGGTCGTTCGCTTGGGCGGCCTGGACCGGCAGGTGGTCACGGAGGCCCCCAAATCCCTGACGTTTCGGCTGCAATACTGGCAGGCCACCGCCGCCATGATCGCCGACCATCCGTGGTTCGGCTGTGGTCCGGGCAGTTTTAAATCGTGCTACACGCGGTACAAGCTGCCGGAGGCCAGTGAGGAGATCTCGGACCCGCACAACTTCCTGCTGGAGGTGGCCGCCACGGCTGGGGTGCCAGCTCTGGCTGTCTTCGTGTTCATCGGTGTCGTCCTGGCGGTTCAACTGCGGCGATATGAGGCTTCCGCGGCGGGCGCGGCGTATGAGTGCGCGGTGGCGGATACTTCGGCTGGAGCCGTCTATAGCGGCGCGCTGATCGGTTTCGCGGCCGCTTATCCGGCCGGCTGGGCCGGTGGGCTGGCGCCGGACCCTGCGCTGTGGTGGGTGGCGTTTCCTGCCGCGGCCGTGACCCTGTGGCTACTGCATCCCTGGGTGATGCGTGGCACTTTGCCCGCCGGGCCCCTGGTGGTAGCGGGCTGCGCGCTGCTGACTAACCTTCTGGCGGCGGGGGGGATCGGGTTTCCAGGGGTGGGCCAGTTGGTGTGGCTGCTCGCCGCGTTGGCGCTGAACGCTGCCGACCATACCGGGCCGGAGAGGGGGAGCCGGTCAGCTGGGCCGCCGCGCCGCCGCGCTGGCTGGGCCGTTGCCGCGTGGGGAGCATGCCTCCTGACACTGATCGCGGCCTGCTACATAACCATGTACCGGCCCGTCCTGGCTGCCCGGCGGCAGTTGTACGCGGCGCGCGAGGCCACGACGGCCTCCCTGGCCAGAGAGAGACTGTCGCGGGCGGCGGACGCCGATCCCTGGTCCGCTGCACCCTGGGAATCGCTGGCGCAGCTTGAATGGCAGCAGTGGATGGCAGCTCCATCCGACGCGCAGCTGCACGCGTTCCTCGCCACACGCGATGCACTACTGCAGCGCAACCGGGGATCGAGTACGATTTACCGGCAGTGCGGTGACTGGCTGCTGGCGATGTTCGCAATCACCCGAAGCGCCGATCTGGGGCGGGAGGCGGTCCAGGCATATTGCCGCGCGGTCGAGCTGTATCCCCACAGCGGCATCCTGCACGCGCAACTGGCTTGGGCCTGCCACGTGACAGACGCGAGGGAGTTGGCCCGGGAACACGCCCAGGAAGCGCTGCGGCTGGATGCCCTGATGCCGCACTCCGAATTCAAGCTGGCACGCCAGCGACTGGTTGCGGAGCAACTGGGCGCTGTGGACCTGCCGGCCAGGGATGGGCAAGGGGGGCTGAATGCCGAACAATTGATGCAGCGTATTCGTAACGTCAAGATCCCTTGAGTATTCGTGACAGCTGGCCATCTGCGGTGCCCGTCGCCGACAGATTCGCTGGCCGAAACCGTTCGAAGGTGCACCGGATGAAAAGTTGGCTGGTACTGTTGGTCGTCACCGCGCTGGGAACCGTGGTGGGCGTCGGGCTCACATACGCCGAGAAGAAACGGGGCGTCGACCTCTTCTTTACCGAAGACGGTCGGGCCCGCCTGCACCAACTGGAGGCTGCGCGGGAGTTGCAGTTCGGCGGCAAGGCCGCCGCCAAGGTCGTCGTGGTCGGTGGCGCGGAGTTCGATTTCGGCAGCATGGAACGCTTCGCCAAGATGCAGCACACCTTCCAGCTCAAGAATATCGGCTACTCCCCGCTCCAGTTGAGCCCCAGTCGGACCTCCTGCAAATGCACGATCGGCGAGGTGAGCAAGCACACCGTCCCGCACGGCGAGGTCTCGGAAATCACCGTCGAGTGGACCGGCCAGACCGTTCTGGATTCCGTGGACTTCTCCCAGACCGTGGAGGTGGGGACCAACGATCCGGACCAACCGGTTGTGCGACTGAGCATCAAGGGATACGTGACCGAGACCGTGCGCGCCCTGCCGAGCGAACTGGTGGTGGGCAGTATCTCGAGCCAAACGACGTTCGAAGCTCGGTTCCTGCTGTTTGCCTTCCGCGACGAACACCTGGAGGTCCTGGAGACCACCTGGGAGAACGCCGAAACTGCCAACTGCTTCGATATCGCCTACGAACCGTTGACCGAGGAAGAGCTGGCCAAGGAGAAAGGGGCAAGCTGCGGCCTGGCGGCGATGCTGACGATCAAACCTGGGTTGCCACTGGGGCCAATAAAACAGACAATTCGCATCAAGGTCAGCGCAGACAAGGAAGCCTTGCTGGATATCCCGATCAAGGGGCGGGCGGTATCTGACATCCGACTTGCCGCGTCGCCCCAGTTTGATCCGGAGCGAGGCTTGCTGAATCTGGGGACGCTCGAGCGTACCGCGTCATCGAAGGCGGTGATGCATTTGTATGTGACCGGCGAGCATCGGAACGAAACCCACCTGTCCGTGGGTGAAGTTGAGCCGGCCGAGTATCTGCGGGTGGACATCAGTCCACCGAAGGAATTGAGCAACGGCAAGACTATTCAGTACGTGATAACCATCGAAGTGCCACCGGGGCTGCCCCCCGTCAATCGGATGGGAGGGAAGGGAATTGGTTTGGGCCGCATCATCCTGGAGACCACCCATCCCATCACTAAACAAGTGCCGATTCGCGTCAAGTTTGCGGTTGAGTAGTACGATCTGCACGACAGAATCCCGCCGCGGACAGCCCCCGAAACCGGGAACCCACACCAATGATCTACAGAACGGAGTCTCGTAACATGACCTGGTCCGAATCCGCGCGGGTATCAGCCCTTGTGTTCGTCGCACTGGCGGCGGTCCTGCTGAGCGGCTGCGGGGAGCAATCGACTCCGCAGGGGGCGCCGGGGCCGAATGCCCCCCCGCAACTCACTCGCCAGTCCCAGCAGGTGCCTTCAGATGACCCGTTTTCAGAGGACGCAGCTTCAGAGGACGCAACATTCGCTGCGGGACCTGCTGCGGAGGCGCCGCGCCAGCCTGCGGTGGTCGCCGCCGCCGGCCTGGAGCAGCCGGTTGCCGGTGATCCGGCCGCGGTGCTGCAGGACGAACACAGCCAATATGAACTGCTGCCCGAGCTGAGCGGTTCCGACCCGGTCACTGGTGCGGCGCAGGCACCGGCCGGCGCGGAACCATCCGAACTATCGCCGGCGGGTGCAGTTCCGTCAGCACCGGCCGTGACTCAACACGAACCGTCCCTGGACGGACCGTTCCTGGACGGACCCTCCTTGGCCGCTCCATCGCGCGGCGCGTTGACACCGCCCGGCACGTCCGGAACAGGCGCGTCCGGAACAGACGCGTCCGGAACAGACATTGTGGCGAGCGTGCCGATCGCCGAGGATGATCCGCCGCCCGCGCTGCACGATGCGCCGGTCCGCATCGCCGAGACGCCCCGGCAGGATAGCTCTGCGACGGCTGGTCCCGCCGCGGGTAGGAGTGTATCGCCGGGGGATGAAGGACCGTTGTACGAAGGCTGGCCGAAGCCGGCCGTGGCGCTGGTGTTGACGGGCCGGCAGTGGGGCTTTCTTGAGCCGTGTGGCTGCTCCGGGCTGGAGAATCAGAAGGGAGGGCTCGTCCGGCGCAGCGCGCTGCTGGACGATTTGAAGAGTCGGGGGTGGCCGGTTGTGCCCATTGATGCGGGCAACCAGGTGCGGCGATTTGGCCGGCAGGCGGAGGTCAAATTCCAAATCACTATTGAAGGCCTGTGCCAGATGGGGTACCGAGCGATCGCGTTCGGGCCGGACGACTTGCGACTGCCTGGTGGCGAGCTGCTGGTGGCCGCCCCGGTGGGGACCGAGCCGAGTCTGTTTGTATGTGCGAACCTGACGCTGATGTCGCCCGACTTCACCTCCCGGTTTCTGGTGATCGAGCAGGGGGGCAAGAAGATTGGCGTTACGTCGGTGGTGGGCGAGCGCAACCAGAAGTTGGTCAACAACGAAGACATCGAGTTCTGCGGGATGGAAGAGGGCCTGGACGAGGTCTGGCCCGAGTTGCAGCGGGAACGCTGTGATCTCCATGTGCTGATCGCGCAGGCCACGATCGAAGAGTCGATGGCGTTGGGCAAGAAGTACCCGCAGTTTTCGCTGGTGGTGTCGACGGGCGGTGCCGGCGAGCCGACACTGCAGCCCGATCCGATCGCGGGGACGCGTTCGCAGCTGATCCAGATCGGCACCAAGGGCATGTATGCCTGTGTTGTCGGGCTCTTCGACGACGCGGCGCGGCCGCTGCGCTACCAGCGGGTACCGCTCGACGCGCGGTTCAAAGACTCGGAAGCGATGCTGCAGTTGCTGGCGGAATACCAGGACCGGCTGCGGGAGCTCGGTTTCGAGGGGCTGGGGATCGACAAGCCGCAGCCGCATCCGAGCGGGCGGAAGTTCGTCGGATCAGCGGCCTGCGCCGATTGCCACGCCGCTGTGTGGGAGGTCTGGAAGGAGGGGGTGGACAACCATCCTCCGAAGCACGCACTTGCCTACGCGACGCTGCAGAAGCCGCCCAAACGCAGCGGCATTCCGCGGATCCACGATCCGGAGTGCATCAGTTGTCACGTGGTGGGCTGGAATCCGCAGAAGTTTTTTCCGTATGAGTCGGGGTTCGTGAGTCTGGAGGCCACACCGGAACTGATCGGTGTCGGCTGCGAGAACTGCCACGGTCCGGGGTCGGACCATGTCGACGCCGAGAATGGTGTGGTGGACCTGACGGAGTCCCAGATTGCCCAGCGCCGGCAGCAGATGGTGCTTGAATTGAAGGACGCGGAGCAGAAGTGTCTGGAATGCCACGACCTGGACAACAGTCCGGCGTTTCAGGAGGAAGGCGCATTCGCGCGCTACTGGGAGAAGGTCAAGCACGGGAAGTCGGCGCTGCCGAAGAAGCGGGGGTCTTGAGGAGACCTCCCGAGCAGACGCTGCCGCCAGCGCGCGATCGACCAGGCTCCGGCAGGGATACGACGTGCCGTGTGGCATCAGCTGTCTGCCGCCTCCATGGCGGCCATGACCTCGTCCGACACGCTGAAGTTGGACGACACGTTCTGGACATCGTCATGGTCATCAAGCGCTTCGAGCAGCTTGATCACCTTGCGGGCATCCTCCAGCTGCAGGTCGACGGTGGTCATCGGAATGCGGGTGACCATCTTGGCGTTGATGGCGATCTCTGCCTTTTCCAGGGCATCGCCGACCGACGCATAGTTCTCGGGGTCGCACGTCACTTCGAAGCTGTCACCCGCTTCCTTGACATCGTCGGCTCCGGCTTCGAGCGCGACTTCCATCAGCTGCTCCTCAGTGGTATTCGCCACCGGGACGACGAACAACCCTTTGCGTTCGAACATCCAGGCGACGCAGTTGGTGCTGCCGAGCTTGCCGTTGTGGACATCGAAGATCTTGCGGATTTCCGGGGCCGTACGATTGCGGTTGTCCGTCATGATTTCGCACAGGACGGCCACCCCGCCGGCACCGTATCCTTCGTACAGAACCTCCTCGATGTTGCCACCGTCGAGTTCGCCGGTGCCCTTCTTGATCGCACGTTCGATCGTGTCCTTGGGCATGCTACCGGCTTTGGCGTCCAGGATGGCCGTGCGGAGCCGCACGTTGGCGGCCGGATCGCCGCCTCCCAGCTTCGCCGCGATGATAATCGCTTTGGATAGCTTGCTCCACAACTTCCCGCGCTTGTTGTCCACCAGCGCTTTCTTGTGTTTGATTCCTGCCCAGTGAGAGTGGCCTGCCATATCAGTGTGTTTCCCAAGAGACGAACACGTGACACAGTCTGCATTACTGCGGAGCGTGCTGTCCGATTTTGTCCCGTACCTGTTCCAGCCGTCTGGCATCGTCCTGCCGTTCGAAAGCCGCTGCGGCCTTATGCCAGGCATCCAATGCAGACGGCAGCTGATTGAGTTTCAGGCAGGCATCCCCCAGGTGATCCAGGATGACGCCATCCGCCTGGTCTGTCGCGGCAGCGCGCTGCAGTTCCACCACCGCTTCCGCATACCGGCCGAGCCGAAACAGCGCCCAGCCGAGACTGTCCCGGTACGCCACATTGTCGGGCTCGGCCTGCACCGCCCTCTGGACCATGTCCAGGGAGCGCTCCAGGTGTTTGCCCTGGTCGCACCACAGGTAGCCCAGGTCATTGTACGCCCCAATGTCCTCCGGGAACTCGTCGAGTACCTGCTGCAGCCACTCCTCGGCGTCCGCCAGCCGGTTCTGTTCCACGTGGATGGCCGACAGGACGAACCGGACGTCGCGGAGCGCTGCCCGCGTCTCGTCCGAGTCGCGATCGGCGTCGAACCGCTCGACGATCGCCCGGTAGGCCTGTTCGGCTTCGTCCAGCCGCCGGGCCTGGTACTGGACCCAGGCTTCGCGGGCGACCATGTGCACCGCGTTGGGCTCCAGCTTGGCAGCCTCGCGCGCTGCCGCCAGCGCTTTGTCAAAATCCTTGGCCAGCGCCCAGGCGCCGGACAGGTAGAAGTGCAACTCCGCCGTCTGCTCGGGCAACAGCTTCAAATCGAGCGTCCGCTGCAGCGCCTGGGCCATGCGGACCGGCTCGTTCTGGTCCATCAACAGAAACGCGTAGTTCACCGAGAACTGGCCCGCCACCGGTGCGGGCTTGTGCAGCGCTTCCTGCCAGAACCGCTCTGCCTGCTCCACGTTGCCCGCCTTGGCTTCCAGCAGGGCCATCGCCATCAACCCGCCCGGCGCCGGAGTCGCCTGGGGATCGGCGTGTTGGGCCAGTGCAAGGTCCGCCAGCCGGCTGCGCAGGCTGGCGTCCGCGACCAGACGATCGAGGCTGCCGCCCAGCGGCGTCAGCGAGCCGGTTTGTGCGACGACCGCCCCCAGCTGCTCGAGCAACGGGGCACATTCCTGCCGGTCCGTGAAGATCTCGACCAGCCCCTGGTACCCGTCGGCGGTCGATTCCACGGCCAGCATGGCCCGGTACTGGGCGATGGCCTCTTCGTCGCGCGCGGCGGCCCGCAGGCGATCTGCCAGGTAGTAGCCCAGGAACATGTTGTGCGGGTCGTCGGCCGCCAGGGCGCGAAGCCGGTCCAGCAGTGCGGCTGCGGGTGGCGGCGCGGGATCTGCCGCTGCCCCGTCGGCGTCGGGTTCGGTCAGCAGTTCCTCCAGCAGCCGGTAGGGGGCCATCCCGGCCGACGTGATCTTCGACGTGAAGTACTGGTCGAGCTGCTGCAGGGCCTCCACGCGGTTGTCCCGTTCCTTCTCGATCAGCGCCAACCGCAATCCCAGCGCTGCCGGATTGGGCTTGGCCTCGTCCGCCCGGAGGAACATGGCCTCCGCCTCGTCCAGCCGTTGGGCGCGCAGGAAACTCTCGCCCAGCAGGGCGTAGATGACGTCCGGATTGCGCAACAGGCGGGCCCGTTCGTCCTCCGACAACGACACCTCCGCGGATCGCCCCTCGAGCGCGTCACGCGTCACCGCGAACGCCGCGGCGGACTCCTCGAACTGGCCGGCCAGCAGCGCCAGCCGCCCCAGCTCGAACTGGGTGATCGCGTCCGGTGGTCCATCGCTGCGCGCCGCGATCTTGCGGTACAGCGCCAAAGCCTGCTCGAACTCCCCCTGGTCGGTCAGCACCATCGCGACACGCTGGAGCAATTCCGTCGGGAGCTCTTCCCGTTGGGCTGCGAGCATCGCGTAGCGCGTGGCTTCGCCGCTGCGATTGAGCGCGTAGGCCAGCGGAAAGATGTCCTCCATGATGGAGACGAGCTGGGGATCATACCGCCACGCACGCTGCATGCACCGCAGCGCCTCGGCGATCACTGGGTTTTGGGCATCGACATCGTCCCCCTGCTGCACACCACGCTGCAACAGTACCCGGCCATGCGTGTACAAGGCCACCGCTTCCGCGTGATCTTGCTGCTGTTCCGTGAGCGCTGCCTCCGGAGCCAGTGGGCGTGGCGGATCGTCCAGCAGCTGAGCCTGACAGAAACTGCCGGGAGTGGCGATGGCCAGCAGCAGGGCGGCCACCAGACGCGGCAGGCCGCGGGAGCCGCTGCCACTCCGATCCGCCGGACGTCGGCGGCGGTGGGATCGCGCCTGCCGACAATCGGTCCCCTGTCGGGTGTGTGACGGCGGGACATCCGTCCTGGAGGTGTTCAACAACCCAGCGGCGAGAGGGCGCATGGCAGTTCTCCATTTTAACCGCCCAACCACCTACCGCGGCTTCCGCTTCGACAGCTTCTTGGTGGGGGACTTCTTGGGATTGGAAGTCTCAGGGAGCTGCTTCTTCTTATTCTTGCCCGATTCGAGCTTGGATGCCGCTTTCTTTCGGGGGGGCTTCTTGGGTTCGTCTTTCTTGTCGGCGTCTTCCCGCGGCTTGTCTGCGTCTTTTTCTGGCGGTGCCGCTGCTGGCGCGGTCTCGTCCGTGCCCTTCTTGCCCACCCGTTTCGGGAAACGCTGCTTAGCGTCGGGGGCGATCTCCAGCAGCACGGCCCGGACCCGTGACGAGAAGGGGGCGGCCACGTAATCGGCGCCCGCCTGGTGCAACAGAGCACCGAATTCGGCCCCTTTGCTCTTGGGGATCGCGCGTTCCAAGCCCGGCACGCGGCGTTTGGCCACTTCGTCGTCGGACACGATGCCGAGCACACGCAGGACCTCAAACGCCCCGTCGCTCACCGCAATCGCGTGCCCACCCAGGCCGTTCTGGACGACGAACGCCAGCGTAAAGTCGGTGATGCCGTTGAGTCGTTCCAGCTGTTTGACCGCCTTCCCGATGTTGTCCTTCTTCAGCCCGTCCAGGTCGAACGAGTAGTAGGCCTCGAAGACCGATTGCAGAGTCCGCTTGAGTCGCGACGCGGTCTCGGCAGGCTGTGGCAGGCAATTCATCACTTCGGCCAGTTCCGAAATCGTGGTGACTCGGACTTCGTTCCAGTCGTAGTATGCCTGTTGCAGCTTGGCAAAGGCCTCATCCGCCGCCTCGTGCGTGGCGGCCTGCAGGCAGCAGGCGTACAGCAGGTGTTCGAGGAGGGGCCGATCGGCAACAACGTAGGGTTTGTAGTGCTTCTTCAGCACCTTGTGCATTTTGGTGATTTTCGATGCGCGGTTGGGGGTGCTCATACTCAACGGCTCTCGTTGGCATCGTGTTCGGGCGGATCCGGGTTGTTCCAGAGATCGTCGAGCGTTTCGGCGGTGTCGACTCCGTCCAGCTCGGAATCGGACAGGTCCTCGTCCTCGTCGACCAGTGGCGGCCGCGGCAGCACTTCGTTCAGGATGCGGCAGACTTCGATGGAGCGTTTGACACCTTGATCGAGCACGAACCGCACGCGGGGAGTGTAGCGGGTGTCGATACGGCGGGCGATTTTCTGCTGCAGGAAACCAGCGGCGTTCTGCAGGCCGCGGAGGGTGAGCTTCTGTTTCGCCTCGTCGCCCATCACCGAGACGTGGATCTTGGCGTGCCGCATGTCGGGCGAAACCTCGACGAGCGTGACGGTCACGTCGGCAATCCGCGGATCGCGCAGCTCGGTCAGGATGGCCATGCTGACCACTTCCCGGATCGCCTCGGCAGCTTTGAGAACGCGTCGTGATGTCATGGGTACATTGCTGGGGGGGACGCTCGCGAGTTTCACAGATCTCGCAGGCGGTGGTGCGCCTGGCGCGGGCCACTTACAGTGTTCGGGCCACTTCCTCGATCTTGTACGCTTCCAGCACGTCGTCCTTTTTGACGTCATTGAAGCCGGACAGTTTGATGCCGCATTCCAGGCCGCGGCTTACTTCCTTCACGTCGTCCTTCTCCCGCCGCAGCGACTCCAGTTCGTAGTCGCCGATCGTGCGGCCGTCGCGGTTGACGCGGATGCGGCAGCCGCGTTCGATGGCGCCGCGCACCACGTAGCATCCGGCGATGGCCCCGACGCGGCTGATGGCGAAGACCTGCTTGACCAGCGCCTGGCCGAGTTCGACGATCTTCTCTTCGGGTTTGAGCTTCCCTTCCAGCAGCGCTCGGATGTCGTCGGTCACCTTGTAGATGACGTCGTAGCGGCGGATCTCGACCTGTCGTTCCTCGGCCATTGTGCGGGCCGCCTCGTCCGGGATCACGTTGAAACCGATGATGACGGCCTGCGAGGCATGGGCCAGCGTGACGTCTGCCACGGTGACGCCGCCGACGGATGCCTGCAGCACCTTGATCTGCACCTCCGGATGCTCCAGCTTGCCGAGTTCCTTCTGGATGGCTTCGATCGAGCCCCGCACGTCGGCGCGGATGATCAGGTTCAGCAGCACGCGTTCTTCTGTCGCGTCGCTCAGCCGCCCGGCCGCCAGCCGCCGCTGGAACTCGTCGAACGACACCTTGACCGACGTGCCGGCCAGCGACCGCTGGCGGGACTGCGAATGGCGCTGGTCGGCAATGGCCCGCGCTTGCGCGATATCCGGCAGCACATAGAACGGGTCACCGGCTTCCGGCGCCGCGTCGAAACCGGTGACATTGACCGGCATGGACGGCCCGGCCGCCTTGACGCGGACGCCTCGGCGGAGCGTGTCGTACATCGCTTTCACACGGCCGAAGGCGGAGCCGCAGAGGACCACGTCCCCGACCCGCAGCGTGCCGTTCTTGACGATCAGCTTGGCGATCACGCCGCGCCCCCCTTCCTGCTCCGCCTCCAGGCACGAACCCAGCGCCGGGCGGTTCGGATTGGCCTGGTACTCGTTCATGTCGGCGATCGTCAGGATCGTCTCGAGCAGTTCGTCCATCCCTTGTCCCGTCAGCGCGCTGGTCGGCACGACTTCCGTCTCGCCGCCCCACTGGCTGGGCGTCAGCCCGTGTTCGGTCATCTGCGTGAGAATGCGGGTGGTGTCGGTCCCCGGGAGATCGATCTTGTTGAGGGCCACGACGATGGGGATTTCGGCCGCCTTGGCGTGACTGATCGCCTCTTCCGTCTGCGGCATGATGCCGTCATCCGCCGCGATGACCAGCACGGCGATGTCGGTCACCTGTGCTCCGCGGGCACGCATTTCCGTAAAGGCTTCGTGTCCCGGGGTGTCGACAAAGGCGATCGCGCGGTCCCCCTTCTTGATCTGGTAGGCGCGGATGTGCTGCGTGATCCCTCCAGCCTCGCCGGCGACCACATTGGTGCCGATCAGGTAGTCGAGCAAAGAGGTCTTGCCGTGGTCGACGTGTCCGAGGAACGTGACGACCGGGGGACGCGGCTGGAGTTCTTCGGACGCGTCTGTAGTCTCGTGGATCTTGGTGATCAACGCGTCTTCCAGCGTCTCTTGTGCTTTGAACTCCAGATCCACACCCAGCTCGGCGGCCAGCACTTCGACATATTCGTCATTGATCACGGAGTTGATCGTGAGCATGAGTCCCATGCCCATGAGCACCTTCTGGACCTGTATGGCGCTCACACCGGTGGCCTCCGAGAAACTGCGGACAGTACAGGGAAGTTCCAGAGCGACTTTTCCTTTCCGAGGAGCGGCGGTGTTGGTACCCTTGTGGATCAGCGTCCTGCGCTTGCGCGGTGCCTGGACTTCCATCTCCCGCGGGTTGATCATGGTAGTGGACTTGACTTTGCGGGTCGCCCGCCGCGCCTTGCGATCGGCTCGGGCACTGGCCATGCCGACCATCCCGGCGTCCGACGGTTCCAGCTGCTTGTCGGCTTTGCCGCCGCGCCGGGCGCCAATGCCGGATCCGCCCCGCCGCGCTGCCGCCCCCTCGCTGTCGTCGTCGAATGCGGGCGTGTGCGATGGCCGTTTGGATTCCTTTTTCGGCTTCTTTTCGGTCAGGTGTTCGAGCGGAGGACGCCGCTGACCCTTGCGGATCGTCATCGCCTCCTTGGGCAGTCGGAGTTCGGGCTTCTGCGTCTTGGGCTCGTCCGGCTTCGCCGTCAGGGATGGCTGTTTGGCCTCCGGCATCGGTGCCGGTGCCACATTGATCACGGGCGTGCGACGTCTGGGTTTCCGTTCGCCGCCGGCGGCTCGTTTCTTCGGTCCGCCAATGATCTTGATGGAACTGGAGTCGGCGCGTTCGAAGGGGCGTAGCAAAGGTGGCTCGCGCTGGATCGCGGTTGGCGGTGGTGTTACAGCGGGCGTCTCGGCGGCGATCTCAGTCGGAGCCGGCGCCGGAGCTGCGGGCGCGGCCGGCTCGCTCTCAGAGGGAACCACGGGGGGAACCGCGGGGGGCGCGTCAGAGGGCACGGCAGGCGGCTGGGCCGGGGAGGGCAGTTCCGTCGCCGGTTCCGGTACTGCCGACGGCTGCTTCGGTGTGGCGCGGCGGGTCGTGATGACCTTGATCTTACCGCCCAGGCCGCTGGGACTGATGTAGTCCTCGCGTTTGAACGGCGCTGCCGGCGCAGGGGCGTCTCCCACGCGATGCCGCTGGAACAGTCCACCGCCGCGGCCGACCTTGATCCCGGTGCTGGCGCGGCCCGCGTCGCTCATGCTGCCACCCGCTTGCGCCGGGCTGGAGCTGGCCAGGAACGCCTTGATCTTGACCACTTCATCGTCGTTGAGACTGGCCAGCGCAGAACCTTTGCCCGAGATACCCGCCTTCGTGCAGATATCCACTAGCTCCTTGCTGTCGATTTGCAGCTCTTTTGCTAACGCGTAAATACGAATGGGCACGTGCGCCCTCCTGTGATGAGCGAGCGAACTGAGGCTGAGTTTTTCATCGCTCGCACGACCGTAACCACCAGCTCATCTCATGTCCGCGTTCTCCTATCTCCCAAACTCCCCGCGCCCGTCATCCTAGCCCGGCGCGACGTCGGCGCCGGACCCGGCAGCCGGATTCTCGCTGCGATGTAGCTCCGTGTCGCCCGGAACGGACTCCGGCAGCGTCTGGGCGGGGGACGTCTCGTCCTCCTCAGGCGACGCGACCCCGGGTGCCGCATTCTCCTCGGAGACCTGCAATTCGCGTTGCCGCCGCCGCTCGACCGCCGCCGCCTGCTCAGCCTCTTCCGCCCACTGTTCGGCCTGCTCCACGATCCGGTCCATCTGCTCCGCCGTCAGGCCGCCCATTTCCATCAGCGCGTCTGGTTCGATGACGGACAGATCATCGTAAGACAAATAACCCTGTTCTACCAGGGCTTGCGCCAACTCTTCGTTGACCCCTTCCAGTTTGCTGAAGCCGCCCACGGCCCGCTCGATCTGCTCTTCGAGTTCCTCGGCCGTCATTATCTCGATGTCCCAGCCGCACAGTTTGCTGGCCAGCCGCACGTTCTGCCCCCGCCGGCCGATGGCCAGCGACAACTGGTCCTCGCGCACCAGCACGATGGCTCGGCCGATCATGTCGCACAGCAGCACCTGGTCGACCTCGGCCGGCTGGAGCGCATTGGGAATCAGTACTTCCGGGTCGTCGCTCCACCGCACGATGTCGATCCGTTCCCCGGCCAGTTCATCGACGATGTTCTTGATGCGGTTGCCACGGACGCCGACACAGGCCCCCACGCAGTCCACCCGCTGATCGCTGCTGCTGACCGCCACTTTGCTGCGGTAGCCCGGCTCGCGCGCCATGGCGTTGATCTTGATGACCCCTTCGGCGATCTCGGGGATCTCCTGTTCGAACAGGCGCTGTACCAGTTGCGGGCGGGTGCGGCTGAGCACCACCTTGACGCGAGTGCCCTGCGGCTTGACCTCGAAGATCACGGCGCGGATTCGTTCGTTCGGATGGTGCGACTCGCCCGGGATCTGTTCGCTCCGCGGCAGGATGGCCTCGACGCTGCCGAGCGACACCGTGGCCGCCCCCCCCTCCGATCGTTGGATCACGCCGGAGACCATCTGACCGATCTGTTCCTGGTACTCTTCGATCAACGCGTCGCGCTCGGCTTCGCGGATCTTCTGGATGATCACCTGCTTGGCCGTCTGAGCCCCGATCCGGCCGATATCCAGCGGCTCGCCATTGCACGACGCATCGATCGCGCCGTTTTCACGGGCGATCCGCACGACGATGTTCGATTCCTCGCCATACTGCCGCCTCGCCGCGGTCACCAGCGCCGCTTCGATGGCCTGGAAAACGATCTCCGGGTCGATGTTCTTGTCCCGGTGCAACGAGTCGACGATGCGCAACAACTCACTTGGATTCATGGTGACCTAGTTTTCTGTATGGGGCTCGCCGCCCACCCTGGACCGTCACTCCGGTTTTTTGTCCCTGGGACGCATCGCCCGCAGGTTCGCACCTGTGCGTGCATCAAACAATTGGATCCGCGATGAGTCCAATCCCACCGAGACCTCGTGTCCTGCCTCCACCGTCTGTCCTGGTGACAGCGCCACCACTATTTCCGGCCGCTGCGCTGAGCCACTGGTGGTTCGACCACGGCAAGATCCGTCGCAGTCGAGCCCACCGTCCACAGCCACCGTGGCCAGGACCATCGGGCCGCACAGTTCGGTCATGACCACGCGACCGGATCCCACCACCTGCGCGGTCCGGTCGACGCCGGCACGTCCTGAACCGTCGTTTCTCACCTCGTTTCTCACTTCCAGCCAAAGGTGTTCGGGGCGGATGCCCAGCGTCACGCCGCCGTCCTCCCGCGCCGGGCGACACCCCCAGACGCTCGCCGGCAGCGACACTCTCAGGCCGCCACTGGCAAAGCAGGGGCGGTCCCCCGTGTCCATCCAGCGGCCGGGCAACAGGTTCATGCCCGGTGCGCCGAGGAACCCGGCCACGAACACGTTGGCAGGTTGGTCGTACACCTCCCGCGGCGGTCCCGTCTGCTGAATCCGCCCGCGATGCATTACTACAACTCGGTCGCCCAGCGCCAACGCTTCCGCCTGGTCGTGCGTGACGTACACCAGGCAACCTCGTACACGCTGACGCAAACGTCTGATCTCACGTCGCATCTCGACCCGTAACTGGGCGTCGAGATGTGATAACGGTTCGTCCAACAAAAACGCCGCCGGTTGGCGGACGATGGCTCGGCCCAAAGCAACTCGTTGGCACTCGCCCCCGGACAACTGCCGAGGCCACCGTTCCAACAGGTGCTCGATGCCGAGGACCCGCGCCGCCTCCTGCACCTGCCGGGCAATCGCCCGCCGCTGGGCCGCCCGCCGCTCGGCTGCCGCCGGCTGCCGCCAACGCATCCAGCCACGCCGGATCCTGTCACCATCGCCGCGCCACGTCAGTCCTACCGCCATGTTCTTGAACACCGTCATGTGCGGGTACAAGACACTGTGCTGGAACACCATGGCAATGTTACGATCTCGCGGTGCCACCCGATTCACCGGCCGGCCGTCTATCCAGATCATACCCTGATCGGGACGTTCGAGACCGGCGATCAGCCGCAGCGTCGTCGTCTTGCCGCAACCGCTGGGACCGACCAACACGACCAGTTCCTGATCTCGAACCTCCAGATTCAAGTCCTGGACCGCGATCACCGACCCGCCGAACATCTTGGACACGCCCTGCAATACCAACTCGGCCATGTCCGATAGTCCCACGCGGAGCGTCAAGAAAACGACCCACTCCGGAGGGGAGCGGGTGCTGCGACGGACAATCGTTCAAACACCTTCTAACATCACAACTTAGTGTGATAATTAGTGCCGCTAGGATACAAGTATCCCTCAAAGGTGTCAAGCTGCGGTGTCAGATGAATCGCCGAACGGCCAACGAACTGGCCTGTCCAGTTGGGGTCACGCTGATCGATAGGAATGCATCGCCCGGCGGGACGTCGGCCGAGGCGACCACATGGACCGGGCACTGCGGGTCGGGGGTTTCGTAGTTGAGCACGGGGAACAGCCGGTTGTGCTGCAGCGCGAGGACGCTGGCGATCAGCTCGATGACGCCCCCGGCAGCTCCGGGGTTTCCCAGATAGCTCTTGGCGGCCGTGACCGGAACGGGGGTTGATCTCGCTCCCAGGACTTCCTGGATGGCCTGGGACTCGGCCGCATCCGATCGGCGGGTGGAAAGGCCGTGGGCATGGACGTGACCGACATCCGCCGGATCCATGCCCGCGCTGCGGAGCGTCTGGCGCAGGGCGCTGCGAATGGCGGCCCGCAAATCGCCCACCCCGTGTGTGTCCATGGCCGCCGACGAACCGCTGCCGACCACCTCTGCCAGAATTTGCGCACCGCGCGCCTGCGCTGTTTCCAGCGACTCGAGCACCACGGCACCAGCTCCTTCACCGAGCACCATGCCCGTGCGGTGCAGGTCGAACGGCCGGCACACCCGGCTTGGATCGTCACCCGTCCGGGCGATTTCCTCCTGCAACACCACATGCAGCGTCCGCAGCGGGTGCACACGCGTGCCCGTGGCCCCCGCCACAATCACATCGGCTGCCCTCCGCGCTATCAGCCGGCTGGCCTCGGCAAGGGCCAGCAAGGACGAGGCCTCACGCATGGTCAGCGAGTTGCTGGGCCCCCGCAGATCGTTGTAGATCGCGATGTGGCTGGCCGGCATGTTCGGCAGATACTTGAGCAGCCACAGCGGGGTGATTCGCGGGATACCTTCCCTCGCCCACCGCTGAAAATCGAACTGCCGCTTGTCGTCCAGGCAGTTGGCCATCGCATCCACGAACTCGTCCGGACCAGACAGCACATAGTCGCATCCGAACACGACCCCCGTCCGCTCCACATCGAACGCGCCGGCGCGCAGGCCGGCATCGGCCAACGCACGCTGGGCTGCTGCCACCCCCATCTGGATCTCGCGGCACATCACCTTGATGCCCTTGCGGATCGCCCGCGTCTGGTCTTTGTCCAGTGGACCGAAGTCGGCGATATCGCCGGTGAACTCGCGAGCCTCTGCCGCCCAGGGCATCTGCAGCAGATCGGCGGGCAGCGTCTCCGTAGCCCGGACCCCGGAACGCCCTGTGGTGAGCGCGTCCCAGAATGACTCGACAGTGTTCCCCAGAGGACTAATCAGACCGAGTCCCGTGATGACGACGCGGCGCGGTGTAGCGATCGGCATAGGAGGCGAACAACAGCAACAAAGTGAGGGATGAGTGGCACGGCAGGCAGTCCGCTACGCACACGCCCGTCGCGACGCCTGCGTCCCGGAAATGCCCGAACTTGGCGCATTGTAAAGCCCCCCGGCTGCCAAGTCGAGGTAGCCGGGTGCCCAGACACGGCCGCTGATCGGCCGCTCGGGTTGATCGCTCGGGCTCAGGCCTGTTTGCGCGAGACGGCGATGCGGCGCCGCTGCAGGTCCACGTCCAGCACTTTGACCCGGACGACATCGCCGACCGAAACCACGTCGCTGGGTGTCTGGACAAAGTGGTTGGCGAGTTCCGAGATGTGGATCAGTCCATCCTGATGCACACCCAGATCGATGAACGCGCCGA
Organism: Planctomycetaceae bacterium; assembly: GCA_012729315.1. Taxonomy (GTDB): domain Bacteria; phylum Planctomycetota; class Planctomycetia; order Pirellulales; family Pirellulaceae; genus JAAYDI01. The sequence goes on along the minus strand of JAAYDI010000183.1, from coordinate 49,616 downwards.
AGCGGGTGACGTTGGTGATCACGCCCTCCAGGACCATCCCCACTTTGACGTCCTCAAGGTCGTTGACCCCATCAGTGAACTGGACGGCCTGGAAGGCCTGGCGGGGGTCGCGGCCCGGCTTGGCCAGCTCGGCCAGGATGTCCAGGATCGTGGGCAGGCCGCAGTGTTCGTCGACGAAATCGTGCGCGTGGAGCTGGCCGACCAGGGACGCGTTGCCGACAAGCTCTCGGGCCGTGACGCCCAGCCTGGCGGCCATCTTCTCGGCGACCGCATAGCGTTCGGGGTGGACGGCCGAGTTATCCAGCGGCTGGTCGCCACCGCGAACGCGCAGGAACCCGGCTGCCTGCTCGAACGCTTTCGGGCCCAGCTTGGGGACCTGCAGCAGCTGCTGCCGGGAGCCGAACGGGCCGTGGGCATCGCGGTGCGCGACGATCCGAGCGGCCAGTTTCGGGCCGATCCCGGCCACGTATGCCAACAGGGAGCTGCTGGCCATGTTCACGTCGACTCCCACCGAATTGACACAGGATTCCACTTCGCGTTCCAGGCCGCGCCGCAGCAGCGACTGGTTCACATCATGCTGGTACTGGCCGACCCCGATCGACTTGGGGTCGATCTTGACCAGCTCGGCCAGCGGATCCTGGAGACGGTGCGCGATGCTGATCGCGCCGCGGACGGTAACGTCCAGTGTGGGGTATTCCTGGGCCGCCAGCTCGCTGGCCGAGTAGATCGACGCGCCCGACTCGCTCACCAGTACCTTGATCGGCGTCCGGCTGGCGTCCTCGGCGTGGAGTTCCTTCAGCAGGCTGCTGACCACCGCGTCGGTCTCGCGGGAGGCGGTGCCGTTGCCGATCGCGATCAGTTCCACCTGGTGGCGGGCAATCAAGTCGCGGAGCGTGGCGGTGGCGCCGGCAATGTCCTGGCGGGGTGGCGTCGGATAGATCGTGCGGCTCTCGAGGAACTTACCGGTACCGTCGACCACCGCCAGTTTGCAGCCGGTGCGATAGCCCGGGTCGATGCCGAGCGTGACGTGCGGGCCAGCCGGCGGCGCCAGGAGCAGCTGGCGGAGATTCTGCACGAACACCTGGATCGCTTCCTCGTCGGCGCGTTCCTTGAGTTCCTGGAGCGTGACCGACTCGATGGCGGGGAACAGCAGGCGGCGATAGCAATCGGTGACCGTCTGCAGCAGCTCCGGGTGGAACTCGAACTGGCGGTTATGTGCCAGGCGCTGCTCGAGCTGCCGCAGGGTGTAGTCGTCATCCAGTTCCACGCCGACGTTGAGCAGCCCTTCGGCCTCACCGCGTTTCATGGCCAGCACGCGGTGGGACGGAACACGCTTGACCGGCTCCTGGTGATCGAAGTACATCTCGAACTTGGCCGCGTCTTCCTTCTTGCCGCGTTTGACCCGCGAGTGGATGCGGCCGAACTCGCGCGCCTGAACGCTCAGCCAGCGACGTGTCTCCAGGTCCTCCGACCACTGTTCGGCCACAATATCGCAGGCGCCCTGGAGCGCTGCCTGCGCGTCGGGCACGTCGCGCTCGGGATCGACAAACGGCTGCAGCACCGCGGCCCGGGGCTGGCCGAGCGGCCGTTGGAGCCGCAGGAGATCGGCCAGCGGCTGGAGGCCGCGCTCGCGGGCCAGCGTGGCGCGTGTCCGCCGTTTCGGCTTGAACGGCAGGTACAGGTCCTCCAGCGCCTGCTTGTCCTGGCACTGCTCGATCTGCTGCTGCAGCTCCGGCGTCAGTTGCCCCTGCTGAGCGATCGTCCGCAGGATGGTGGTCTTGCGGCGCGCCAGCTCGCGGGCCTTGTCCAGCGCGTCTTCGATCGCCCGCAGGGCGGTCTCGTCCAGCCCCCCGGTCGCCTCCTTGCGGTACCGCGCGATGAACGGCAGCGTGTTGCCGTCCTCGAGCAACTCGATGGCGGCCCGCACCTGACACTCAGCCACCTGCAGCGCGGCGGCAATCGCCTGTCCCACCCGCTCCAGATCGAAACAGTCCACCGCCGTGTTCTCCATGGCCGCAGGTCCTCAGTGTCCTCGTCCTCAGAAGCCGTCGTTGACGCCACCTGTTAACGTGGGGAAAATCCAGACTGTACGGGCAAACGCCTCGCGGGAGGCGCGAGTGGGATAATGGGTGACCGGGTGCCGGCGGCGGGAAAACGAAGGGGAATATGATGTGTTCACAACGAGGTCCGATTGCGCTGGTGGTCCACGTGCTCGTGCTCGTGCTCTGGCAGATGCTCGCCGTGTGCGGATCGGCGGCCGAACCGGCGGCTGCCGACCAGCCGCGCGCCGTGCTCGAGCGACTCAAGCAAACACGCATTATCAGTATCCAGGACCATGATAAGTTCAACGCCATCGACCAGGAAGGCATGGCCGGCGTGTGGGGTGACTCACCGGTCAACGAGTACGACCGGAATTACCGCGCGCAACTCAAGCAGTCGCTGGGCATCGAACTGATCGTTGTCCGCTCCGATGAACTGCTGGCCGAAATGGCGCGGGTGACCGATGCGGATGCCGAGCGGCTGGCCGATCTGTGGATTCGCGAGGCGACGGAGGTGAAGCACGTGAAGCGCAGCGACATCATCCGGCCGGCGCGCCTGTATTATGCCTTCAAACAACTGCTGCAGAAATACAATGCGGCGGCGATCACCTACGACAGCGCGACGCTTACGCTGCGGCCTCAGAAGGTGAAAGCGTGGACCCCCCTGGCCATTCTGGAGCTGAGCAAGGAGAACATTCCGTGTTGCTGCCAGAGCCACGTGGACTGTCTGGTCACGCAGACGATTGGCAGCCTGCTGACCGACGGCCGGCAGGGGTTCGTCGGCGACGTGTTGAACGACTGGGCTTTTGCCCCCATCGCCGAGCGACCCCAGAACGTGATTGTGATCGGGCACTGTGGCGCGCCGATCACCCCCCTGCCGAACCGGCGGATTCCGTATCTGATCCGCGACCATATCCACAGCGACAAGGAATGGTTCGGCGCGGACGATGTGCCCACCGGGATCACGGTCTCCTGGCCCTCGGACGAGCCGGCGACGGTCGTGAAGTTCGACGTCGGCCGGCAACGCCTCTCCTGTTTCACGGCCCGCGTGTTGGACGGCGATACGCTCTACGAGGACTTCGCCAACTGCATCTGCCGCAACAAGATGGTGGTCCAGATCGACCATCCCGACAAGTGTTACCTGTTGCCCTCCGATCCGAACGAAGGTGACTTTCGCGAGTGGTGGGGCAGCTGGGGCTGCCATCAGGTGGTCTTCTACGGTGACCTGACCGGGCCCCTGCGGGAATTCGCCGCCGCCGCGGGATTCGAAGTGGTGACCGACAAGTGAGCCTTGGGGGACACCAGATGCAGCGACCGGCACGGACCATGATGGGTAGCAGACTCCGGATCGCGCAGCGTTGGTCAGCGGCCGCGGCGCTGCTGGCGGCGCTCGCGGCGTGGGCCAGTGCGACTGCCGATGGCAGCGGGCCGGCAGCGCAGACGCCGCCGCAGGTGCGCGTGGACACGACGCAGCACGACTTCGGCAAGTCGGACGTGGGCGTGGGCGGACAGCACGCGTTCGTGTTCCACAACACCGGTCAGTCGCCCCTGGTGCTCACGCGCGGCAAGTCCACCTGTGGCTGCTGCACCTGCGTCTGCACGGTGCGGCTCCCGGAGACCACCGTGCCCCCCGGCGCAGCGGCCGCGGTGACGCTCGAGTGGCAATCGAAGCTGTTCGTCGGATCCTTTCGGCAAACGGCGACAATTCTGACGAACGATCCGGACCGCCCCGACGTGACCCTGTCGGTCACCGGCCGGTTCACCGGGCCGGTCGGCGTCGTGCCGTCGCAGGTGTCCTGCGGATCGCTGCGCGTGGGGCAGGCCACGACCTGGGCCGTGCACCTCTACAACTACACGCCGGAAGCATTCGATATCACGAGCTGCGAGTGGTCCGATCCACGCACGGCCGAGTGTTTTTCGGTTGACTGGGAACCGCTCACGGCGGCGCAGCTGCGGGAGGAAGGGGAGGCCCGCGGCGGCTATCTGGTGCGGATTGCGGTGCGCCCCGGGCTCCCCGTCGGTGCATTCCAGCAGGGTCTCGCGCTCAAGACCACCTCCCGATCGGTGCCGCGCATCGACGTGCCGGTGCAGGGGACGGTGGTGAGTGATCTCTCGATCGCCGGCCAGGGCTGGAACGCCCAGGCAGGCGTTCTCACCATGGGCGACATCCCACGTGAGACGGGAGCCGACTGGCCGTTGCTGGTCATGGTCCGCGGACCGCATGCGAAGGACATCCGGCTGCAATTGCTCCGCTGCACCCCCGATTCCCTGTCCGTCGAAATGGAGCCGACCCAGTTCATCGCCGCCAAGGAACTCAGCCTGACCCGGTTGAAGGTCCGCGTCCGACCAGGTAGCCCACCGTCGCCGCACTGGGGGAACGAACGTGGCGAACCTGGCCACATCTCGATTCAGACGCTGCCACCGGTACTGCCCCAGGTGGACATCCGGGTCCGTTTCGCCGTCGTCGAATAACGCGGCTAGTAGCGGCTAGTAGCGGCTAGTAGCGCGCACCCTGTTGCTGGAGCCCGGCACTGCCGATCGCGTTGGTGGAGCCGGTGACCAGCGCCTGGCTGGCCTTGCCGAGGCTCTCGACAAACAGAAGGGCATCTGCACGGCTGCCCCCGCGGGCAAACAGATTGGGGATGCCCAGCGGCGTCTGGCGGTCGGGGCCTGGCGAGGCGATCACGCCGCAGCTGAGCAACAGCACCTGGTTCGTCGGCCAGCGAAACCGCTCGTGCAGCCGCCAGCTGACCAGCTGGGGAACCTGGATTTCCGCCCGCTGCACCTGCCCGGTGAGCCCCGGCAGATCGATCCCCACCGACACCAGCTTCTCGACCTGGTCCACGTTGTACTTGAGCACCGCGTCGATGGTCCGTTCGTCCTGCGACAAGAGCGGACTGACCTGCAGCGCGAACCCTTCCTGGATCTGGCCGCGCTCCACGTCGTACCCCATCCAGACGTTGTCCTGCATCCGCGTGTGATACGCGCGGATATAGACGCGCGGCCGCAGACTCGTCACAGTCTGTGACTGGCCGTTGAAAAACACGAGATTCGGCGACGAGTACTCTCGAAAGTCCGCGCGCCGCCGCAAGTCCGCCAGTAGCAGCGCCGCGTCCTCTTTCGAAAGCAGCCAGGCTTCAATGCCCACCGACTGCACCGTGACGGGGTGGAGTCGGTGCAGGAATCCGGCACGCCAGTTTGGATTGTCCACCGCCGCCACTCGCACGCCCAGCACATGCGGATCCTGAGTCCCATTGACGAACCGGCCGACCACGTCCGCTACCACCTGCTGCATTTCCGGCGTGTGATAGACGCTCAACGTCGTCGCATTGGCGTTCAACAGGCCCAGCGGCGGTTTGAACCAGACCTCCGTCCCCGTCTCGCGCAGAATCCAGTCGATGATGGCCTGCTCCGGCTGCTCCACGCCCTGGACACGCGACGTGTAGACACTGATGTCATACTGCTGCCAGATCTGCCCCTGGTCGTTGGGCAGCATGTCCTTGCCCCCGGACCGCACCGGCACCGCCGGAGACGCCGGCTGCACGCGATGCGCGTCAAGCGAGGTGTCCGACGAGTCCAGACTCGCCGTGGCCCGCGGCCTGTCGGCGTCCGCAGCCCGCCAATTGGCGTCCGCCGACGCGCCCGCCACCACAGGCGGTGACGCCGGAGTCTGCACCGGAACCGTCTGCGCTGCCGCGACCAGATTGATCGCCAGCCATACCACTACGCCGGTCACACTTCGTGCCATCCCGCTCCGCCTCCCTGCCACTCCTGGCTGCGGCCAGCTTCGTCACCAGACCAGAAGGCCGCCCCACACAGAACGCTCTCCGAACGTCTCTCTTCTTTCTTCCTTCCGGTCGTGCGTCTCCCGTGACGCGCCCGGCAACGCCGCCCGGCGCGCACCACCCACGCACAATGTCGAGCAGGGAGTATAGAGGAAAGCCGTCACCAGCCACAATACGACTTTCAGCCCTTGTGGGGGGGTGGTGCAAGAGAGGAGAAAGTAGAGAGGAGGCCGTGGCGGTCGTTACAGGTACCGGTTGATGAGGTTTTCGAGCATTTCCTGGCGGCCGCTGGCGTTGGGTGTGATCTCGCCCTTGGCCAGCATATAGCGTTCGAGCGTCTGGAAATCGGCCTTTCCGGCCTCGATGTCGGCGCCGATGCCTTCGTCCCAGCTGGCGTATCGTTTGGTCAGCAGGGACTGCAGTTCACCGTCGGCGCGGATGGCGGCCGCGATCTTCAGTCCGCGGGCGAACGCATCCATACCGCCGATATGGGCGTGGAACAGATCCACGGGCTCGAAGCTTTCGCGGCGCACCTTGGCATCGAAGTTGACGCCGCCGGGCGCGAGCCCGCCGAACTTGAGGATCGACAGCATGCACTGGGTCGTCAGGTAGTAATCCGTCGGGAACTGGTCTGTGTCCCAACCGAGGAGCAGGTCGCCGGTGTTGGCGTCGATCGAGCCCAGGGCCCCCTGCATGCCGGCGTATTCCAGCTCGTGCATCATCGTGTGTCCGGCCAACGTGGCGTGGTTGGTTTCGAGGTTGAGCTTGAAGGCATCCAGCAGGTCGTAAGCGCGCAGGAAGTTAATGCAGGCGGCGGCGTCGAAGTCGTACTGGTGTTTGGTGGGTTCTTTCGGTTTGGGTTCGATGAGGAACTGTCCGTGGAACCCGATCGACCGGGCGTAATCCACGGCCAGGTGCATGAACCGGGCCATGTGATCCAGCTCGCGCCGCATGTCGGTGTTGTAGAGGTTCTGGTAGCCTTCCCGTCCACCCCAGAACACATAGTTGGAGCCGCCGAGTTCCAGGGTTACTTCAAGGCACTTCTTGACCTGGGCGGCGGCATACGCGAAGGCATCGGCGTTGCAGCTGGTGGATGCGCCGTGCACGTAGCGCGGATTCGCGAACAGGTTGGCCGTGCCCCAGAGCAGCTGGATGCCGGTGCGCTGCTGTTCCTCTTTGAGTACCCGCACGACGGCATCGAGGTTCTTGTTCGTATCGGCGAGCGACTTGCCTTCCGGCGCCAGATCCCGATCGTGGAAGGCATAGAAGGGGGCGCCGAGCTTCTCCATGAATTCGAAGGCGACCCGCGCGCGGCGGATGGCGTTGTCCACGCTGTCGCTGCCATCCTCCCAGGGACGCACCATGGTGCCGGGTCCAAACGGGTCCGCGCCAGTCCCGCGGAATGTGTGCCAGTAGGCCACGCTGAACCGGAAATGGTCGCGCATGGTCTGGCCTTCGACCACCTCGTCGGGGTTGTACCAGCGAAAGGCCAGCGGGTTCTTTGAATCGGGGCCTTCATACACGATTTGCGGGACGTCGGGGAATGCGGACATGGGTTGGCTCTTTCTGTGCGGAGACCACGGGATTTGGCTATGTCATGCCACATTATCGTGCCACATTCGCCGTCCGGTCGCAACGGGCGCGCGGGGTTGGCCGGAGCGGCGGATTGCTAGCGCGTCATGTGGGCGATGATGCGATCGCCCCAGGTCGGCCACAGCTGGAGGATGGCAGCCAGTAGACGGGCTTTAGCGGGGAGCACCAGTTCCGGCACACGCTGCTCGCACGCGCGCAAGATGCGCTGCGCCAGGGCGTCCGGATCGAGTCCCTTGACGTGTACGCCACCACCCGGCTTCTGGGCCGAAGCCGGCAGGTGAGCTGACTGTGCGCGGTAGCGCTGCCCGGCGTCCGGGCGGGCGATCGGACTGGGGCAGACCAACAGCACGTGCAGCCCTGCGGGACCCAGTTCCAGTCGCAGTTGGTGAGTGTACGCGGCGACGGCAAACTTGCTCACCGGATAGGCACCCAGGTACCGGGACGCCATCTTGGCCGCCAGGGAACCGATGTTCACCAGGTGCCCACGCGTCTCAAGCAGCCGGGGTGCGGCCGCCCGCGTACACCGCACGGTGCCGAGAAAGTTGAGGTCCAGCAGCGCCTGGAACTGGGCAGGGTCCGTATCCAGAATCGCTCCGCGCGCCGAACGCCCGGCGCAGTTGACCAGCACGTCGAGCTGGCCGAACTGGGAGTCGAGTTCCCGAAACAGGTCGTCGACCGATTCCTGGTCGGTGATGTCGGTCATGTGGCACGCGATCCGTGTGCCGAGCGGGGTCAGCGTGGCCTGGACCTGCTCGAGCGCCGCCGCGTCGATATCGGCCAGGAGCAGGTTCGCGCCGGCCGTCGCGAAATGTGTCGCCAGCTTCGCACCCAGTCCGGCGCCACCGCCCGTGATCAAGACCACCTTGCCGTGCCAGTAACTCATCGGAACACTCTTGCCTGTCCTGTGTGGGTGTGCCCTCTGCCGTCGCGCGCCGCGCTGCCAGGTGAGGTCGCATCAGTGTGTCCAGGATAACGTCCTGCCTCTGGCCACCGCAATTCGCCGGATGCCGCGTTCCCGGGGTGGGCGACTGTTTTCCGGGTCGCCGGGTCGGCGTAATATTATTGAGTAACAGAGCAACGCGACGCGGGCGCACCTGGTTCAGCCCCGGCATGATGTGTGCCGGGCAGGGGGGCGCGCGTGTGGCGGGACGTTTCTGTTGACCGGCCTGAGCGGGGGAGTGACCATCCGCTGGGATTGGTGCTGGCGGCGGCGTGTTGTGGCATCGTGGTGGATCGGCAGCTGGCGTTCTCGCCGCGGTGCTGGAGTGTCGTGCTGGTGACGCTGCTGGCTCTCTGGGTTGTGCTCCGCCAGGGCTGGCAGCGCGGTGCGGCCATCTGCGTGCTGGCCAGTGTGGCGGCCCTGGCTGGGCTCTGGCATCACGATCGCTGGCGGCTCTTTCCCGCGGACGAGATTGGCCGCTATGCGGGCGATCAGCCGGTGCCGGTCTGCGCGCGGGTGGTGGCGCTTGAGCCGCCGCGCTGGAGTCCGGCGGAGCGGCCATCGGCGCTGTCCACCATGGCGCAGGGGGAGCTGACGCGGCTGGCCGTGCGGGTCGTCGCTCTGCGCCAAGGCGATTGCTGGCAGCCCGTCTCGGGCCGCGTCATGTTGCTGGTCGATGGCTTGCTGGTCGATGACGCCATGGCTGGCGTGCTGCGTGGCGACACGCTGGAAGTCGCCGGGATGCTGGTCCGGGCGCGGTTGGCTGCCAATCCGAACGAGCCGAACGCGGCGGCCACGTGGCGCCGCCAGCGGCAGCTGGCGCTGGTGCACTGCGGCCATGCCGCCTGTGTGCAGCGGCTGGCCCGCGGGTCGGAAGGGAGCGTACTGCGCCAACTGGGACGGGTCCGTGTGTGGGCCGAGCGGGTGCTGGACCGGCACCTCGCGGCGCCCCAGTCCGCGCTGGCCGCCGCTCTGCTGCTGGGAACCCGCGAGCGTCTGGACCGATCGACCGTGGAGACGTTTTTCGTCAGTGGCACGGTGCACCTGCTGTCCATCTCCGGTTCGCACGTCGCGATCCTGGCCTCCATCATGTGGGTCGTGATCCGCCTCGACTGGTTTCCACGCCGGAGGATGCTGCTGCTCACCTGCGTCCTGGCGGTTGCCTATGCACTGCTGACCGGCGCTCAACCGCCCGTGGTGCGCGCTACGATCCTGATCGTCGTGTACTGCCTGGCCCGCTGGACCGGCCGGCGCGCCGTGGCCTGGAATTCGCTCGCGGCGGCCGGACTGGTGACGTTGGGGTTGAGCCCGGGTGGGCTGTACGACATCGGCACGCAGTTGTCGTACCTGGCGGTGGCCACGCTGGTGGCCCACCGGCCGTTGGTGTACGCCCCGTGCGATCCGGACCCGCTGCGCAAGCTGGTGGAGCGCGGTCGCCCGGGATGGTGGCGCGCGATGCGGAGCGTCCGGTGGGGAGTGTGGCAGCTGACGCTCGCCTCGACGATGATCTGGCTGGTCGGCATGCCGCTGGTGGCGTACCGCTTTCACCTGGTGCCGTTCATCAGCGTCCTGGCGAACCTGTGGCTCTGGCTGCCGATCCCGGTGGCGCTCTTTTCCGGGCTGGCGGTCCTGGTATGCGCTCCAGTGCCGCCGCTGGCCGCCGGGTGCGGCTGGGTCTGCCAGCAGTCGCTGGTGCTGACGCAGTGGCTCATGGAGGTGGCGGCGGCGCCCCGCTGGGGGCATGCGTGGGTGGCCGGTCCGCCGCTCTGGCTGGTGCTCGTGTTCTACAGCCTGTTAGCTGCGTTTCAGTGCGGCGCGTGCCGCCTGCCGGCGCGCTGGTGGTGTGCGTTGCTGGCCGGATGGTTGAGTCTGTGCATCGCCACCGGGTCCACGGCGGCGCGGATGCAGCGCATGCTGTGGCCCCAGGGGCTGCGCTGCTCGTTTGTCGCGGTGGGGCATGGCACGAGTGTGCTGGTCGAGTTGCCGGGCGGGCAGACGCTGCTCTACGACGCCGGCCGGATGGGCAGTCCGCAGGCGGCCGTCCAGCCGATTTCGGCGGTGTTGTGGTGGCGCCGCATCACGCACCTTGACGCGATCGTTCTGTCACACGCCGATGCGGATCATTTCAACGCGGTGCCCGAACTGCTCAATCGGTTCTCGGTCGGTGCGGTGTATGTGTCGCCCCTGATGTTCCAGAACCAGGCGGCGGCGCTGGACGCGTTGCGCGCTTCGATCCGTGCCGCAGGAGTGCCGGTCGAGCCGTTGTACGAGGGGGCCCGCCTGGTGACCGAACTGGGCGGTACCGTGCAGGTCCTGCACCCGCCGCCGGGCGGCTGCCACGGCGGAGACAACAGCAACAGCATTGTGCTGCACGTGTGCTGCGACGGCCACAGCGTCCTGTTGACGGGCGATCTGGAAGAGGAGGGGCTCGAGGAACTGCTGGCCGAACTGCCGTGGAGCTGCGACGTCCTGCTAGCGCCGCACCATGGCAGTCGCCGCAGTCGGCCGGGCGAGGTGGTCGCCTGGGCAGCGCCCGCGTGGGTCGTCGTCAGCGAGGGCGCGGTGGCCAATGCGCACCAGCTCCTGGCGGATTACCAGGCGGATGGCGCCCAGGCCTGCTGGACGCACCGCGATGGCATGATCCAGGTTGTGTGGGAGACGCCGGTTGCGGGAGAGACGGTGCCGGCACGCGTGGGCGGATGGCGGACCGGCCCGCTCCCGGCGGCCGGCTACTCTTTGCGGAGCCCCGACTGATGCTCGCTTAAGTGGTGCCGCATCAGGGATCGGGCCCGGTGGAGCCGGCTGCGGACGGTGCCGATCGACACGTCCAGGATCTCGGCAATGGCTTGATAGTTGAACCCCTCGATGTCGCGCAGCACCAGCACCAGCCGGAATTCCTCCGACAGTTGGCCGAGCGCCCGCTGGACGGCTGCCGCACGCTCCTCGCGGACCAGGCGATCGGCCGGGTCGGCCGTCTGATCGACCGGGTCATTACCGGTTGCTGCCCGGGTAGAGTCGACCGATGCGGTGGGGCGGTGACGGCGTTGGCGGTACAGCGCCGTGTTGACCGCGATCCGGTAGAGCCACGTGTAGAACGAACTGCGGCGGTGGAACGTGGAGAGCTTCTGCATGGCCTGGACAAATGTGTCCTGGGCCACATCTTCTGCCTCCTCCCGGCTGGAGGCGATATGGACCAGACTGCTGAACAGCCGGTCCTGATAGCGGCGCACGAGCTGACCGAAGGCGTCGGAATCGCCACTGAGGGCCTGGTCGATCAACTGTTCGTCGTCGCTCACCAGAGGCAACCAGTAGAGGGGGGCTGGAGAAAGCACTGCACGGTCAGTCCGGAACGCCTCACACGTCATCCCGCGTGACGAGCGGTCCTGCGCTGCAAGACAAGCTGTAGGAGCTCTTTCATCTTCCCGTGCATGGCGTGGGTTGTCAAATCGGCCCAGGCGGTCCGGAGCCGGGCATCGGCGGCCTCCAGTAACTGGCAGATGGCAAGTTGGGTATGAGCGAGGTGCTGCCGGCCAGAGTGTCTGTGTGCAGCCTCTGAGTGCAGCCTTGACGGCCTGGCCGATGGGACAGGAGGAGGGCTGAGTGCACGGCGGTGGGCCACGGGACGGGTTGGGCCCGGCTGCCATCGACAGACGGCTTGGCGCCGGTCGGCACCAAAATGGCGGACAATCGTCCAAATGCTGGCTATTTGCCGTTGCAAAAAGCCGCGACGTCGCTAAATTGTTTTACGTTAAGTTGTGAATATGTTGTACGTAGGGACAGTCCTGACGGACACCGGGTCAAGGAGTATTGGGATTTGGCGGGTGACAGGTGAGCAAGGCCAGCCGAACGCAGCAGAGGAATGACGGTAGCACATGACGATCACGAAAGAGCGGAAGCAAGAAATCATCCAGGACTTTAGGCACAACGAGCAGGATACGGGTTCGCCGGAGGTGCAGATTGCGATCCTCACGACGCGGATCAATGGCCTGACGGAGCACATGCGCACCCACTCGAAGGACTATGCGAGTCGGCGTGGACTCCTGGCGTTAGTCAGTCGCCGCCGACGTCTTCTGGACTATCTGCGCCGCATCGAACCGGGCCGGTACTTGGACGTCATCAAGCGGCTTGGCATCCGCAAGTAGTGCTGTTCGCACACCCATGCGGTTGAGGCGCGGCTCGTCGGCGCCTCGGTTCACGCCTTACTCTTCTTCGGTCGCCGTTCGCGGTGTGCGCGAGGCGGCACGCCGCTCTGTGGCGCGCCGACCGATCGTATGTTAAGGGCCCTCCCCGGTTGATGTCCGTGTCCGCATTGGGACGCAAGCAATGTTAGGAAGAAGGAAGTGAAGGTACGAGTAGAAAAGCAGATCGGCAAGCACATTCTCTCTATGGAAACGGGCCAGCTGGCCCGTCAGGCATCGGCGGCGGTAGTTGTCCAGTATGGCGGGACGGTGGTGCTCAACGCCGTCACGTCCGGCCCTCCCCGGCCCGGCATCGATTTCTTTCCGCTGATGTGCGACTATCGTGAGCGGTATGCGGCGGCCGGGAAGTTTCCCGGCGGGTTTCTCAAACGTGAGGGGCGTCCCAGCACCAAGGAGACGCTCACCGCGCGGCTGATCGATCGCCCGATCCGCCCGCTGTTCCCCGAAGGGTACATGGACGAGGTCCAGTGCCAGAGCGTAGTGCTCTCGAGTGACCGGCAGAACGATGCCGACGTGCTGGCGATGAACGGCACCGCCACGGCGCTGCTGATTTCCCCCATCCCGTTCCTGGGACCGATCGCGTCGGTGCGCGTTGGGCGTCTGGATGGGCAGTTCTTGCCGTTCCCGACGCACGAGGAGTTGGAGGAGAGCGAGCTGGACCTGGTGGTTTCGGGGACCGAGCAGGCGGTGGCCATGATTGAGGGGTTTGCCCGCGAGCTGCCGGAAGACACGATGGCGGCGGCCATCGACTATGCGCATGGCGTGATCAAGGAGATCATTGCGCTGCAGCGCGAACTGGCCGCACAGGTGAACGTGCAGAAGATCGAGTTCGTGCCGCCGCCCGACGACGGGCTCTTCGATCGGCTGAAGGGCCAGTACTACGAGGAATTCAAGACCGTCAAGCGGACGGAGGGCAAGCAGGCCCGGGCGGAAGCCGTGTTGGCGCTGCGCACCCGGGTGCTGGCCGAAGTGATTCCGGATCCGGAGGCGGAAGGAGCGGTGACGCAGCTCGCCTTCGACGCGGCCTGGCATCGCCTGGAATCCGCGGTGGTCCGCGATCTGATTCTGGCGGGCACGCGTCCCGACGGCCGCGGATACAAGGACCTCCGCCAGATCCAGTGCCTGGTCGACGTCCTGCCGCGCACGCACGGCTCGGCCGTGTTCCAGCGTGGAGAGACCCAGGCGATGGTCACCGTCACGCTCGGCACGGCGCGAGATGAACAGCGGGTTGACGGGCTGGTCGACGAGTACTCGAAGAAGTTCATGCTCGACTACAATTTCCCGCCGTTTTCGGTGGGGGAATGCCGGCCGATCCGGGGTCCGGGCCGCCGCGAGATCGGCCACGGGGCGCTGGCGGAGCGGAGTGTCAACCCGGTGCTGCCGGATCCGGAAGAGTTCCCGTACACCGTGCGCGTGATCTCCGACATCCTGGAATCCAACGGCTCGTCGTCGATGGCCTCGGTCTGCGGTGCCACCCTGGGCCTGATGTCGGCCGGCGTGCCGATCAGCAATCCGGTGGCCGGCATCTCCGTGGGGCTGGTGCAGGAGTCGTCCGACAAGTGGGTGTTGCTCACCGACATCATCGGAGACGAAGACCATTACGGCGACATGGACTTCAAGATCGCCGGCACCCAGAACGGGATCACCGGGATCCAACTTGATCTGAAGATCAGCGGCATCAGCCCGGACATCATTCGGGCCACCATGGCGCAGTCGCGCGAAGCGCGGATCGAGATTCTGCGCGCCATGCTCAGCACGATCTCGCGTCCCAAGGACAACATCTCGCCGTGGGCACCGCGGCTGATCCGCACCAAGATCGATCCGGACAAGATCGGTGCCCTGATCGGGCCGGGCGGCAAGAATATCCGGATGATCCAGGAGACGACGGGAACGGTCATCGAAGTGGAGGACGACGGGACCGTGACCGTGGCGGGCAACAGCAAGGAGTATGTCGAACAGGCGTTGGCGCAGATTGAGGCCTGCACCGCCACCGTGCAGATCGGCAAGATCTACACCGGGCGTGTCAGCAGCATCAAGGATTTCGGCGCCTTCGTGGAAATCCTGCCGGGGCGCGATGGGCTGTGCCACATCAGCGAACTGTCGGATGGCTACGTCAGCAGCGTGACCGACGTCTGCAGCGAAGGGGACGAGATGAAGGTCATGGTGATCGGCGTCGACGACCACGATCGCGTCAAGTTGAGCCGCCGGCGCGCGATGGAAGAACTCGGGTTGAAGGACGAGTTGCCGGTCGCGGAAGGGGGCGACCGGGGTGACCGGGACCGACCTCGCCGTTCGCGGGGCGGTGATCGGGGCGATCGCGGTGACCGGGGCGATCGCGGTGACAGGGGTGATCGCGGTCGCCGGCGCGACTAGGGCCGGGTGGAGAGACCTTGCCGTGATGCGTGCTGCGTCGGACGCTGACCTCGACCGCGACCTGGTCGCGGAGCACGAGCATCTGGTGTCGCACTACAACGAACTGGCGGAACTGGCCGGTTCGTTGGCGCACGAGATCAAGAACCCGCTGGCCGTGATCCGCATGAACATGGATCTGCTGGCGGAAGACCTGGCGGACGCGGAGACGCCGCGCGAGCGCCGTGCCCGGGCGAAGATTGACGTGGTGCACGATCAGTGCACGCGTCTGGAGAATCTGCTCAACGACTTCCTGAAATTCGCGCGGGTGCGGTCACTGGACCTGGCGCCCGCCAATCTGAATGAACAGGTCTTGTCGGTGCTGCGGCTGTTCGACGTCCAGTCGCGCGAGTGCGGCATTCGCGTCCTGCCGCATCTGGATAACGAACTGCCCAGTGTGATGCTGGACCGGGAGACCATCCGTGCCGCGTTGATGAACCTGGTCAAGAACTCCCTGGAGGCGATGCCGGACGGCGGTTCGCTGACAGTCATCACGCGGATTACACGCAACGGCGTCGCGCTCGACCTGATCGATACCGGGACCGGGATGGACGAGCCGACGGCGCTGCACATGTTCGACGCGTTCTATTCCACCAAGGACGGCGGCTCCGGTCTGGGGCTGCCCACGGCGCGCAAGATCATCGAGGCGCATGGCGGGCGGATCAGTGTACAGAGCGACGTGGGGCGGGGGACGAAATTCACTCTCGAATTCGTCACGCCACGCCGCATCTGACGCCCGATCGCCCACCCGGTTCATTCCCGCCGAGTGGACCTACAGACAAATCGCGGGATCTTGTATCATCGAAGGCATGTCCGAGTCTCCTGCTGCTTCCGCGACCACGATTCGCGTACTGATCGTCGACAACGACCCGGCGCTGGCCCAAGCGATGGCCGAGAGCCTGGAACGGGTTGGGTATCCCTGCCAGGTCGCCACGTCCGGACCGGAGGGCGTGCGGCACATCGAGCAGGACGCCTTCGATGTTGTGATCACCGATCTGGTGATGAACCAGGTGGATGGTATGGAGGTGCTGGCCCGCGCCAAGGAGTACCTGCCCGACGCCGAGGTGATCATGGTGACCGGCCACGCGTCGGTGCCCAAGGCGGTGGAGGCCATGCAACAGGGGGCTTTCAACTTCCTGGAGAAGCCGATCACCCCCAACCGGCTGCGGGCTGTGACCGAGCGGGCGGCAGATGCCGTGCGGCTGCGGCGCGACAACTTCGAACTCAACAAACGGCTTGATGAGCGTTTCGGGTTCGACGGGATCATCTACACCAGTGACAGCATGAAGCAGGTGATGGATCGGGTCAAACGGATCGCGCCGACCGACGCCACGGTGCTCATCACGGGTGACAGCGGCACCGGCAAGGAACTGATCGCGCAGGCCATTCACCAGAACAGTCCCCGCAAGGGCAAACGCCTCCTCCCGCTCAACTGCGCCGCGGTGGCCGGGAACCTGGTGGAGAGCGAGTTGTTCGGGCATGTGAAGGGGGCCTACACCGACGCGCGGACCGACCGGGTGGGCGCTTTCGAGTACGCCAACGGCGGAACATTGTTTCTGGACGAAGTGGGGGAAATGCCGCGCTCCACGCAGACCAAGCTGCTCCGCGTGCTCGAAGAGAACCGCATCTCGCGGGTGGGGGACAACAAGCCGGTTGACGTGAATGTGCGGGTGCTGTCGGCGACCAATCGCAGCCTGGAGGAGGCGATTGCCAGCGGCGACTTCCGCGAGGACCTGTACTACCGGCTCAAGGTGGTCACGGTGGCCCTGCCGCCGCTGGCTGACCGGCGGGAGGACGTGGTGCCGTTGATGGAGCACTTCCGGCGGCAGTTTGCCAAGCATCATCGCAAGAACGTGGAGCGGTTTTCGTCCGACGTGCGGCGGCGGTTCTACGAGTTCCCCTGGCCGGGCAACGTCCGCCAGCTCCGCAATGCGGTCGAAACGATGGTCGTCCTGGACGCCGACGGGATCCTGGGGGTGGATGACCTGCCGCCGGAACTGGCGGGGCCCGAGCCTCCGTGCGCTGTGGCCTCCTCGGGGCTGGACCATCTGGTGGGGCAGCCCATGGACGCGTACGAACGGCACGCGATCGAGGTGACGCTCAAGCTGACCAACGGCAATCGGGAAGAGGCGGCCCGCATGCTGGGCATCGGTGCCCGGACGCTGTACCGCAAGCTCGAGAAGTACGGAATCAATTGAGTGGCTGTGGCATGAACAGGGATCGGGCAGCTCCTGAGATTCGCACGTTGCCGGCCAGCGTCGTCAATAAGATCGCGGCGGGCGAAGTGATTGAGCGCCCGGCCAGCGTGGTGAAAGAGCTGCTGGAAAACGCCGTCGATGCCGGCGCCACCCACATTGACGTCACGGTGGAGCAGGGGGGCAGCGCGCTGGTGCGGGTGAGCGACAACGGCTGCGGCATCCGGGCCGACCAGTTGCCGCTGGCCGTGGCGAGTCATGCGACGAGCAAGATCAGTCAGGCGGACGATCTGTTTCAAGTGCGGTCGCTGGGGTTCCGCGGGGAAGCGCTGGCCTCCATGGCGGAAGTGAGCCAGTTGTTGGTGCGCAGCCGCGTGGCGGACGAGCCGGCCGGTGCGGAACTGGAGGTGATCGGCGGCCGCGCCGGCACCGTGCGCCCCTGCGGCTGCCCGGTCGGCACGACGCTGGAAGTGCGCCAGCTGTTCTTCAACACCCCCGTACGCCGCAAGTTCCTCCGTACGACCCAGACGGAAAACGGGCATACGGTCGAGGCCTTCACACGCATCGCGCTGGCCTGTCCCGGTATTCACATGACCCTGCGGCACAACGACCGCGTGCTCTACGATCTGCCAGCGGTCGACCGCTGGGTGGAACGCATCCGGACGCTCTTCGGCGCGGAATTGGGGGAGAGCCTGATCTGGGTCGAGAGTCGCGTGGAAGAGGTCCACCTGACCGGCTACGTGGCCGAGCCGGGTGTCAGCCGTGGCAGTAATCGCATGCAGTACCTGTTGCTCAACGGCCGGCACATCCGCGACCGGTCGCTGCAGCACGCGTTGAGCGAGGCGTATCGTGGTCTGCTGCTGACCGGGCGTTTCCCGGTCGCCTTCCTGCGGCTTGAGATGCCGCCCGAACTGGTCGACGTGAACGTGCATCCGGCGAAGCTGGAGGTGCGTTTCGCCGACGGGCGGCGGCTCTACAGCCAGCTGCTGGGCACGCTCCGCAACAAGTTCCTCACGACCGATCTGACCGCCCGCGCGCAACTGCCTCCGGCCGATGACACGGAGCTCAATCACGGACTCGATCGCCGCCAGGCGGAGTCGCACCGCCAGGCGACGATCCGCTGGGCACGCGGGTCGGCAGGCGAGGAGGCAGCGTCGCAGCCGGCGCGCCTGCCGCCGTTCCCGGCCGTCCCCGAGTTCCGGCCGTTTGGAGCAGATCGGCCCGTGCCCGACGGGCCGCGCGCGTCCACTGGGCCGTTGGCTCCGGACGGCATGGGGGAATTGCCGTCGGCGCGGGCGGATGCGCCGCATGCCTGGCCGCCGCCGGTGGCTGCAGGGCTGCAGGTCCACAACCGATACCTGGTGACGGAGACCGAGGAGGGGCTGGTCGTGATCGATCAGCATGCGCTGCACGAGCGGATCCTTTACGAGCAGTTGCGCCAGCGCGTGCTCGCCGGCACGCTGGAATCCCAGCGGCTGCTGGTGCCGGAGCCGGTGTCGTTGACCCCCACCGAAATCGCCGCAGCGCTCGAAGCACGCGACGTCCTGGCACGGCTGGGATTGGACGTGGAGCCGTTCGGCGGCGATACGCTGCTGGTGTCGTCCTATCCGGCAATGTTGGCCAACTTCAATCCGGTCGAGGTGCTGCGGCAGATTGTGGAGCAGCTGTTGGGGTCGGACAAGCCGCTCGACCGCCGCGACCTGGTGGACGAGCTGCTGCACATGATCGCCTGCAAGGCGGCCGTCAAAGCCGGCGACCGCCTGTCCCGGGAGGAGGTCCAGACGCTGTTGGAGCAGCGGCAGTACTACCAGGACGCACACCATTGCCCGCACGGGCGCCCGACGGCCCTGGTGTTCACCAGCGCGGAACTGGACAAGCGGTTCAAGCGGATCTGAGGCGGCTGTGGCCGGGCCGGCTGGGCCGAGAGTAGGCCACCCGGATTGGTGCAGCGGCAGCCGATTGTGAGTAGAATGGACGGCGGCTTCTCGAGCGTGGCGTCAGGCACGGGTTGGTTGAACGTACCGTCAGGATGGTAGGTGGATTCACCGATGATTTGCGTGAGTATTGCGCGAGGTCGTCACCGGCAGGTGATGGCGGAGCATCGACATCTGGTGGAGCAGGGTGCCCAGCTGGTCGAAATCCGCCTCGACTACATCCGCCGGCAGGTCAATTTGAAGCGGTTGTTTCGCGATCGCGGGTGCCCGGTGATTGTCACATGCCGGCGGTTGGAGGACCAGGGCAAGTGGGAGGGGAGTGAAGAGTCGCGGCTGATGCTGCTGCGCGCCGCGATCGCCGAAGGTGTGGAGTATGTCGACCTGGAGGCCGACGTGGCGGACCAGATCCCGATCTACGGGAAGACGAAGCGGATCATCAGTCTGCACAACTTCCGCGACACTCCGGAGAACCTGGAAGAGATCCACGCGCGGCTGGCCCAGCTCGATGCTGACGTGGTGAAGATCGCCACGATGGCCAACGAGCCGCACGACAACGTGCGGATGCTGCAGCTGGTGCGTAACAGCAAGATCCCGACCGTCGGAATCTGCATGGGCGAAATCGGCATCCCCTCCCGCATTCTGGCGGGCAAGTTCGGCGCGCCGTTCACGTACGCGACCTTCCATCACGAGCGGACATTGGCCCCCGGCCAGTTGGATTACTGGCAGATGCGGGATACCTACCACTACGATGCGATCAACGCCGAGACGCGTGTGTACGGCTACATTGCCGACCCGATCGGGCAGAGCATCGTGCCGATCGTGCACAATGCGGCCTTCCGGGCGCTGGGCATCAACAGTGTGTGCGTGCCGTTTCGCGTTCCGCGTGAATACCTGACTGATTTCCTGCAGGACACTCGCGAGCTGGATCTGCACGGGCTGAGCGTGGGCGTCCCGCACCGCAACGCGCTGCTGCGTTCCCTCAGCAAACTGGACAAGGCGGCTTGCGGCATCGGGGCGATCAACACGGTGTCCTTCCACGACGATCGGACGACCTACGGATACAACACCGATTACCGGGCGGCCATGTCCGCGCTGGTCCGGGCCGCCGGTCCGCGCGAAGAGAATCCGCTCGGCGGCAAGCGGGCGCTCGTGCTCGGCGCGGGGACGGTGGCCAAAGCCGTCGTGTACGGCTTGCGGCAGCTCAATGTCGACGTCGTGATCACCTCCCGCTCGCTGGACAGCGCCAGGCGGCTGGCAGACGCGACCGATAGCCGGGCGGTGGAATGGGACAGCCGCTATTCGGTGAAGATCGACATACTGTGCAACTGCACGCCGGTGGGGATGCACCCGAACGTGGACGACAGTCCGTACGCCATCGGCCAGCTGCGCCGCTCGTGGCTGGTGTTCGACGCCGTCTATAACCCGGAACAGACGCTGCTGATCAAGGAAGCCCGCGTCAGGGGATGCCGGGTCGTGACGGGCGTCGACCTGTTCATCCGCCAGGTGGCGCTGCAGTTCAAGGTCTTCACGGAGCAGGAGCCGCCGGTCGATGTCATGCGGCTGGCCATCAAGCGGGCGATTGGTGCGGCGAAGTTCTGAGCTCCAGTGGCGGGCATGGCACGGAACGAGACGACCCTGGCGGGAATTGAGGGGAGCTAGTTGTGGCCGGCATCGCGAACGTCCCTCTGGAACTGCGACTGATCCTGCTGTTTGTGGTCGGCCTGCTGGTCGGCCGGCAGGTCAATCGCGGTATCTACTCGCTGGCGTGGTTTCCGCGCGTGCTGGGACCCTGGTCGCCGCCGCCACCCGGCGCGCCGCCGCGCCGTACGCTGGATCGACTCCCGGTGGTGGGTTGGTGGGGCCTGCGCCGCGAGTCCGCGTGGCACGGCGCCGGCTACTGGATCCGCCCGTTACTCATTGAGCTGGCCACGGGGGCCGGCTTCGCCGGGCTCTACTGGTGGGAAGTGGGCCAGCGCTCGCTGTGGCCTGCCGGCGGCGCGCCGGGCATGGCCGCACTGCACCTGCAGTACCTGAGCCATCTGGTCCTGGTGTCGCTGATGCTGGTGGCCACCTTCATCGACTTCGACGAACAGACCATACCGGATGAAATCACGCTGACTGGTACCGCCGTTGGAGTGATCCTGGCGGCTTTGTTTCCGGCCGTCGCGCTGCCGACCATCTACGAGCCGTTTGACGGAGCGACCAGCGTGCACCAGATCGTGTTGACTTCGTCCACCACGTCTCCGCTGATGTGGCGCGACGGTCTGGGCGGTCCGGATTCCTGGCCGCCTGTCCTGGACGGTGGTGCCGGCCTGGGCTGCGGACTCCTGGTTGTCTGGACCTGGTGCTTCGCCATCCTCCACAAGACCTGGACCTTGCGGCGTGGTGTCTGGAAGGCGGTCCAGTACGCGGTGGCCAGCGTGGTGCGCGGCCGCACCTGGCGCGTGCCGGCGGCGCTCGGCGCGTGCTTGTCCGCTGTGGTCGTGCTGACCTGGTTGCGCGGTGCCGTGTGGTGGGAGAGTCTGCTGTCGTCGCTGGTGGGGATGTGCTTCGGAGGAGGTTTGATCTGGAGCGTGCGGATTGTCGGCGGGCACGCCCTGCGCGTCGAAGCCATGGGGTTCGGCGACGTCACGCTGATGGCCATGATCGGTGCCTTTCTCGGCTGGCAATCGGCCTTCCTGATCTTCTTCCTGGCACCCTTCACCGCACTGCTGATCGCCGCCGCCCAGCGACTGCTCACCGGCCAGCGCCACATCGCGTTCGGACCCTATCTCTGCCTGGCCACGCTGATCATCCTCCTCTACTGGCACGCGGTCTGGATCGAATGGGCCCGCCTGATGTTCTCGCTCGGCTGGTTCATTCCGGTCCTGTTGATCTGCTGCCTGGTGCTCATGGGCGGAATGCTCCACCTCTGGCGCCTCATCCGTGACGCATTCACCTACGACTGAACCCTCAACCCTCAACCCTCAACCCTGAAAACCGCATGTCCCTTCTCCCAACCGTACATGATCTCCGGTCGCAGGCGGCACTACTGTGCCAGCGTCCGTACGGGGTAATCGTCATCGAGGACGGCTACCTGCAGGGGATCCAGCTGCGTCCGTGGCCCAAGATCATCGCCGCATCCGATGTGTGGGGACTGGGGGGCTGGCTGAGCGGACGCACGTCGGGCAACTACTGCCGGTTGTACTACAACCAGCCCTGCCGGCACCGCCGTTTTCTGGCTCTGAAGTACATCATTTCGGGGTACGGGGCGACGTTTCGCACATTCCGCAGCGCGCTGATCATCCTGGACGAGATCGCGCGGCTGAAGAGAACCGACGCGATTGTGGCCGAAGTGCGCAACCTGCGCATTTCGGACCGGTTGTTGGCCCGCTGGGGTTGGGAATCGCACATGCCGACCAGTCGCCGGCGTCACTTCATCAAGCGGTTCTATGGCTCCTACCCGGATCCCCAGGCCGCGTGGGCGCTGATGAGTGGGCCACGGCCGTGACTCCTGGCGCCTGATTCTCGGTGGAAGGCGAACCAGGCGAAGGAAGGCGAACCAGGCGAACTACAGGTTGAGCTGTGTGCTCCCGGTGTGCCGGGCCCGTTTTCGCAGACTGGGTTGTTTAGGTTGTCCCGTGGTCTGGTGGTCTGCCGCTTCGTCTTTTCGCTCTTGTGGCTGTCTGGCGAGAGTGGTACGATCCGCACCGCTTATCGAGGGGGGGAGTGTGCGCACGATGCGGTCGGGCGAGGTAGAGTGCGGCAGGTTCGCCACCCCGGCAGATGCGGGCCACAGGGATGTGTTACATGCTCAAGGAGAGCCCTGCCATGCTATCCACAACGCGATGCGCGTGGTTGCTGGCCTTGGCTGGACTTACGCTCGGCGGGTGCAATCGCAACCCGTTCTTGACGCCGCAGCAGCAGATGGCGGCACAGCAGCAGCAGATCAGCTACCAGTCCCAGTCCCAGATGCAGGAGTTGCAGCGGCGTGTGGGGGAGCTGGATGTCAGCAATCGGGACCTGCACACACGGCTGGCCCAATCCGAGCAGCAGCAGAAGCTGTATCTCGATCAGACGCAGTTGCTGCAGCAGCAACTGCGCGACACGGCCAATCAGCTCAAAGAGACGCAGCTGGCCCGGCAGGACGCGGAGAAGAGTGTGCAGATGCTGCAGGCGTCTTCTCGCAAGCAGGGGGGCGCGATGATCACTGCGAACAACAGCGTCCGGCAGGCCCTGGCGACGATCGATATTCCAGGGGTCGACGTGCGTCAGGACCAGGATGTGATTCGGATCGAGATGCCGGCGGACGAGCTGTTTCAGCCGGGGACGGTCCAGCTCGTGGCAACAGCCTACGCCTATCTGGACAAAGTGGCGGAGGCGATCACGCGGAACTACCCACGGCAGCGCATCGCGATCGAAGGGCACACGGACAGTGCGCCCACGTTCAACGGTGCGGCGACGACCAATCACCAATTGTCGTCGCTGCAGGCATTGGCGGTGTTTGACATCCTCACGCGGCGTAACCACCTGCCCGCGCGCCAGCTGTTCGTCATGGGGCTCGGTGCCAACCATCCGCGGGCTTCCAACGCCACCGATGCCGGGCGCGCGAAGAACCGCCGCATCGAAATCGTGATCTATCCGCAGACGTTGGATTAGTCGCGCAGCCGCCTTCGGCGGTCGCAGGGCGGACGATCCGATCGGACCGTCGGACCGTCGGACCGTCGGACCATCGGGCCATCGGGCCGGGCCGCGGTCGGTCCCTGGCAGCGGTTGAGGAGATTGTCTTTCGGGCGTCTTTCGGGCGTGTCCGCCGTGGACTATCTGCCGTGGACTACAATCACACGGCACGCGTGTCCCCCCCCTCGGGCTTTCGACCGCTTGTGCTACGTCCGCAGAGCGCTGCTGACACAGAAGATCGTCATCGCCGACTACGGCACCCCGTTTTGCTCGATGATCTGGCGCGATAATCTGATGGCTACGCAGTTTCATCCGGAGGATGAGTCAGGTCGCGAGCCTGCGCGTCCTGGAGAATTTCGCCCACCTCTGACACGGGAGATCCGATCATGTTGGCATGTCGCATGGGTGCTGCTGTCCTGGCCACGTGGGTCTGTCTGTGCGCGGTGGCTGATGAGCCCGCTCGCCTGGACCCCTTTCACCTGCTGGAATTTCGCGATGCGGACGGCGTGGTACGGCCGGTGGCCACGGCCGACGATTGGCACCAGCGCCGGGCGGAGGTGGTCGCCGGAATGCAGGCGGTGATGGGCGAGCTGCCCGATCGCGACGCGCTGGTGCCGCTCGAGCCGCTCGTGGTGGAGGAGGCGGATGCGGGGCGCTATGTGCGGCGTCTGATCACCTACCAGTCTGCGGCGGGCGCACGCACCCCGGCCTACCTGTGTGTCCCCAAGGACGTGGCGGATGGCACTCGGCGGGCTGCAGCCGTCCTGTGTCTGCATCCCACGGACAACCAGGTAGGGCACCGCGTGGTGGTCGGGCTGGGCGGGCGGGCTCACCGGCAGTATGCGGCGGAGCTCGCCGAACGCGGCTACGTGACGATCGCTCCGTCGTATCCGCATCTGGCCAACTACTGGCCCAACCTCGCGGAACTGGGTTTCGACAGCGGCACCATGAAGGCCATCTGGGACAACCTGCGTGCCGTCGATCTGCTGGCATCGCTCCCCGGCGTGGATCTGTCGCGTGGCGTGGCGGCGATCGGCCACTCGCTCGGTGGCCACAACGCGATCTTCACGGCCGTGTTCGACCCGCGCATCACCGTGGTGGTGACCAGCTGCGGGTTCGACTCGTTCCGCGACTACTATGCGGGCGCTGAACGGAACTGGTACTTCGGTCAGGGCTGGTGCCAGGTCCGCTACATGCCGCGGCTGTCCAACTACCGCGGCCGACTCGAACAGATCCCGTTCGACTTCCCGGAGCTGCTTGGAGCGCTGGCCCCGCGGCCTGTCTACGTGAACGCGCCACTGCACGACGACAATTTCCAGGCGGCCAGTGTGGATCGGTGTGTGGCTTCCGCCCAGCCGGTGTACGCGCTGTTGGGTGGCAGCGGCCGGTTGCGGGTCGAGCATCCCGACTGTGACCACGATTTCCCCGACGCCCAGCGCGAGCAGGCCTACCAGTTCATCGACGCGGTGCTGACGCCGCAGGAGGCTGGACGTGGGGAGGCTCCGCCCCGCTGACCGGTCGTGCGCGGGGCAGAGCGGACCGCCCCTGCCGGTGCCCGAGCGGTTGAGCAGGAGCGTGTGGCACCTGGGGGGCGGGTGCGCCCGGACTTGTCAATTTGCCTGCCGTGTGGCATATTGCCAGTTTTCGTAAAACCTGCTAGGGCAAAGACAAGGGCATTCTCCTGATGCAGATTTGGCCGGCCATTGACTTGCGTGGTGGCAAGTGCGTTCGTTTGCGGCAAGGCGACTACGGCCAGGAGACCGTGTTTGGCGAAGACCCGGCCGCCATGGCGATCCGCTGGATGAACGAGGGGGCGGGCCAGTTGCACCTGGTCGACCTCGATGGAGCGCGGGGGGGGAGTCTGGCCAACCGTGCGGCGATTGGCGCGATTCTCGAGGCGGTGCGGATCCCCTGCGAGCTCGGGGGTGGGATTCGCGATGAGGCGACGATCGTCGACCTGCTCGAGATGGGTTTGCAGCGGCTGGTGATCGGGACACAAGCGCTGAAGCGGCCGGCCTGGTTTCGCGCGATGTGCCAACAGTTCCCCGGACGGCTGGTCGTCGGCATCGACGCGCGGAACGGGCGTGTGGCGACCGACGGTTGGCTGGAGACGAGCAACGTGGAGGCGGCGACGTTGGCCCGGGAATTGGCGGAGGAGCCGATTGCGGGGATCATCTACACGGACATCGCCAAGGACGGGATGATGGAGGGCCCGAACGTGACTGCAATGGCCGAGATGGCCGCTGCCGTCGCGGTCCCGGTCATCGCGTCGGGAGGGGTGACGACGGCCGACGACGTCCGGCGTCTGGCGACGACGGGGGTGGCCGGATGCATCATCGGCAGAGCGCTGTACGAAGGCAGCCTGACCTTGAGTGACGCCCTGGCGGCGGCAAGGCAGGTGCCATGACGCGCCGGGTGAGGAGGCGCGTGGGACTGGGGACGCATTCGGGACTGGGGACGCATTGCCGACGGAGCACCCCGTAGTCTGTGCCGCACGCACCGCACGCACCGAAAACATACAACTCAACTACTGCGACAAGGGACACAAGAAGGATTCCAGCAATGGCGAAAGTGAACATTCAAGATATTCGCAATCTCGTGGTCTGTGGGCACGGCGGATCTGGTAAGACGACGCTCGTCGACCATATTCTGACCAGTACCGGGGCGGTCAATGCGCATCCGAGCGTGGATGAGGGCACCAGCATCTGCGACTTCGACCCGGAAGAGAAGCACCACAAGTACACGATCGAGGCGAAGGTTGTTCATTTCAAGCACGGTGGCCGCTATTTCCAGTTGCTCGACACGCCCGGGTATCCCGACTTCATCGGCCAGACGATTGGAGCCATGCAGGGGGTGGACATGGCGGCCATTGTGGTCAATGCCCAGGCCGGCATTGAGGTCAACACCCGGCGCGTCTTTGCGGAGGCGGGCAAGGCGGGTCTGGGCCGCATGATCGTGATTAACAAGATGGATGCCGAGAACGTCAACTTCCCGGCCCTGGTGGGCAGCATCCGCGAAATATGGGGGGGCGCCTGTGTGCTGTGGAACGTCCCGCTCGGACACGGTGCGACGTTTAACGGCGTGGTTAGCACGCTTCACGTGCCCGACGACACCACCGGCGCGCTGCTCAATCCGCACGAAATCCACGATCCGCTGCTGGAATCGATTATCGAAGTCGACGAAGGGGTCATGGAACGCTACTTCGACGGCACGCCGCCGACCGACGAGGAGCTCTCCGGGCTGATTGTGCGGGCGATTGCCGAAGGCACGCTGGTCCCCATCGTCTGCTGTTCCGGCAAGACGGGGGTAGGAGTGAAAGAACTCCTCGACACGGTCGCCACCTACGGCTTGACCCCCGATACGCGGCCACGCACGGTCAGCAAGGGTGATGAACAGATGCAGGTGAAAGCCGATCCCAACGGGCCGCTGGTGGCGCACGTCTTCAAGACCCGCATCGACCCGTTCGTCCAGAAGCTGAGTTTTATCCGCATCCACTCCGGCACCATTCAACGCGACGACGTCGTGCCGGTCAGCACGGCGCGCAAGCCGGTCAAGCTGGGACCGTTGCTCCGCGTACAGGCGGCCGATACCGAGTCGGTCGACCAGGCGGGGCCGGGCGAGATCGTGGCCATCGCCAAAATGGATGAACTGCCGACCGGCGCCACGCTCGGCGACTGGAGCTTCCCCACCATCGCCTTTCCAACACCCATGGTCGGACTGGCCGTGACCCCCAAGAGCCGCGGGGATGAAACCAAGCTCTCCGGCGCGCTGCACAAAGTGGTCGAAGAGGACCCCACCTTCCGGCTCGACCGCGACGTCCAGACCAAGGAACTGGTGATCACCGGCATGAGTGAGCTGCACCTGACGGTCATCCGCGAACGGCTGGCGCGGCGCGACAAGCTGGAGGTGGACACGAAAGAGCCGAAGATCCCGTTCCGCGAAACCATTCAGGTCAAGGCGGAAGGCAGCTACCGGCACAAGAAGCAGTCGGGGGGGCGTGGGCAGTTCGGCGAAGTGCACATTCGCATGTTCCCGTTGCCGCGCGGCACGAACATCGAAGAGTTCGCCACGAAGACGAATTTCCCGCAGCTCAAGGAATATCACTACGACGAAGCCAACAACTTCCTGTGGGTCGATTCAGTCGTCGGTGGTGTGATCCCCGGCAACTTCATGCCGGCCATCGAGAAGGGGTTCCGGGATCGGCTCGGTCGTGGTGTGATCGCCGGCTATCGGGTGCAGGACGTCGGCGTGGAGGTGCACTTCGGCAAGCACCATCCTGTCGACAGCTCGGAAGCCGCCTTCAAGACTGCGGCCTCCATGGTGTTCCGCAACGTCTTCCAGCAGGCCAAGCCGGCGCTGCTCGAACCGATCGTCAAGTTGGAAATCACGGTCCCCGAGGCGAACGTCGGGGACGTGTACAGCGACATGTCGAGCCGCGGCGGGCGTGTGTCCGGCAGCGACTCCGCTGGCGGGGGGCTGCAGACCGTGCGGTGCGAAGTGCCGCTGCGCAGCGTCACCACCTACGCCCGCACGCTCTCGAGCATGACGGGGGGGCAGGGAAGCTACACGATGGATTTCAGCCACTACGATGTGATGCCGGCCAACGTGCAGCAGGAAATCATCGCCAAGTCGAAGCTCGAGGAAGAAGAGGAAGACTGACGAGGTGGCGCAGCATGCTGACGTGGCGTGTATCGGCCGGCGCGCCGGGCGCGTCGACGCTGCGCCCCTGCTTTAGCAGCGAATTCGGCAAAGATTCTCAACCGGGCGGTCGGCGCGGACCGATCACACGTTCAGTGGCTTGATCGTTCCGCGGCTGCGGTATACGATCTGGGCAGTGGATTTCGTCGTGTTGTCTGATGCGGGTTCGGATCCATGTGTGACTCGCACACGCTCTGTCTCACCCGGTGCTGCTGCTGTTGTCCGGCTTGACCGGACACACTCTTCCCTTCCACACCCTGCGCCGTTCCTTTCCTGTCTTCCACACGCGCAGCGTTATGCGCACGTGGTGCTACCGAGTTATATCAGGGTCCGCTGTCATGGCGTCCGATTTCCGGCTCAAAGAGCAGCTGCCGAACCTCACGAATCGCATTGTGGCCACCTATTTTGAAGAGGGGTCTATCAACCACATCGGGCACTGTCCGCTGCCGCAATATGAAGCCGTGATCGAGATCCTGGATGACCTGAAGGAAGTGATTTATCCGGGCTACCGGCGCCGGGTGGGACTCCACAGCGGCAACGTCATGTACCATGCCGGGGACCTGATCGACAGGCTGCACGACAGGCTGACGGTGCAGATCGGTCGTGCGCTGCAGCACGAGGCACGTGTCCGGCGCGGTGCAGCGTGCCTGCCGGGACTGGATGACTACGAGGCGAAAGGGCAGGCGATCGCGATTGAGTTCCTGGAACGCATTCCTGATCTGCGGCACGTGCTTGCCACCGACGTGCGCGCGGCATACGACGGGGATCCCGCCTGCCAGAGTCTCGATGAAGTGATCTTCTGCTACCCCGGTCTGGATGCCGTGACCGTCTATCGGCTGGCACACGTGCTGTGGGAACTGGGCGTGCCGCTTATCCCCCGCATGATGACCGAGTGGGCGCACAAGGAGACCGGCATCGACATCCATCCGGGGGCGCGCATCGGCAACCACTTCTTCATCGATCACGGCACCGGCGTCGTAATTGGCGAGACAACGGAGATCGGTGAACATGTCAAGTTGTATCAGGGGGTCACGCTCGGGGCGTTGAGCTTCCCCACCGACGCGGAAGGGAACCTGATCCGGGGGAAGAAGCGGCACCCGACGATCGAAGACAATGTCGTGATCTACGCCAGCGCTACGATCCTGGGCGGTTCCACAGTGATCGGCCACGACTCGGTGATCGGGTCGAGTGTGTGGGTGACCAGCAGTGTGGAGCCGTATGCCACGGTCACCATCGAGATGCCGCGACTCCGGATCCGCGCCGGCAACGAAGCCGGAGGGAATGACGGATGACGAAATACCCAAGCACGTAAGGAATGACGGATGACGAAATACCCAAGCACGAAGGAATGATGGATGACGAAATACCCAAGCACGAAGGAATGATGGATGACGAAATACCCAAGCACGAAGGAATGACGGATGACGAAATACCCAAGCACGAGGGAATGATGGATGACGAAATACCCAAGCACGAGGGAATGATGGATGACGAAATACCCAAGCACGAAGGGAGGGCTAATGTCGAAGGTCGAAGGGGCCAGGATCAGGTGAGCTGATGCACTGCTCGCCACACCCTCGAATGCCGAGATCTTCGGAGATCTCCTTCGTCATCCCGAATTCGCATTCATCATTCCCTCGTGCTTGGGTATTTCGTCATCCATCATTCCCTCGTGCTTGGGTATTTCGTCATCCGTCATTCCCTCCGGTTTCTTAGGCCGAGGAGCAGTGCCAGCCAGCTTAGCGCGCTGACGGCACCGGCGCAGTAGAGGTCGCGCGGCACATAGGAAAATGTCAGACGGTGTGTCCCGGCCGGGAGATAGACCCCCTGCATGATGCGGTTGACGCGCACCGGGTGTGTCCGGACCGGAGCGGCCGAGTCCGCGTTGACGTCGACCACCCAGCGCGGATCGTAGAACTGGTTGAGCACGAGCAGGCCTGGCGCGGCCAACGTCGCTTCAAGTTCGACGTGCTGGGCCCCCGCGGCGCGCACCCGCACCGGCTCCGCAGCGGTGGAACTGGCGGGGGCGAAAAGCGCCGGTGGCGTCTGTTCCACGATCGCCGTGTGGCGCAGGTCGCGGGGCTGCCCCTGGGGAAACAGGAGGGTGCGGTAATAGGCCGCGATCGACTGCGGATCGGTCGACTCCCAGGTCGGCCACACCTCCACGTCGTGCACGACCCATGCGCGTGGAAACGCATGCGGGTTCTTCCACACGTGGACACCTGGCAGCGATGGCTGCTGGGCCACCTTCTGCCAGGCGGGGGCCGGGGCCACGCCCGCGTCGGGCAGGATGAGGTACTCAACACCCAGCACATCGAGCGTGGTGGGGGCTGGCAGCTGGTCGCCGCCGGCTTTGACGAACGCGCGAAAATCGCGCGCGGAGATCGTGGTCTGCGGCAGCAGGGAACGGTGCGGTCCGAGCAGATGCAGCTTGGCATACAGGGTGGCCGTATCCCAGCGCACATTCGCTGCGGGGCGGTCGGGGGACGATGTCGCCGGCCACTGGCACGGCACCCAGGTCCGCGCGGGCCAGCGGTAGACCGTGCACGGCGACGACGCGCTGGGCACCGCGGCCAGCACTGTCGGCGTGTGCATCGCAGATGCGGGTGCCGTGAGCACCAGCCAGCCGTTGGCCCAGGCGATATCGCCAGCCGTCAGCAGCACGAGCAGCGCGGCTCGGCCGACGGGTGGCAACGTTCCGCGGCGCAGCAGCCACCAGCCCGCGCCGCAGACCACGACAGTGTGCCCGCAGGCAATCAAGGCATCCTGCCACGCGCCGCTCACCACCAGCGGACCGTAGAGCTCGTCAGGCGGCGCATCCGCCAACCAGCTCGCCCACCAGGGCTGCGAGCCGGCCACCACGAGGGCCGCCAGCAGACTGGCCGCCCCGAGGATCTGCAGGTGCCGGACCAGCCGGTCGCCGCCGGATGCCAGCATGCGATCGAATCCGATCCCCGCCAGCGCCGCCAGCGCCAGGCTGGCCATGACCAGCAGCTTGGCAGGGTAGCGGAAGGCGACGTAGCCGGGCAGCAGCACGGTCATCAACCAGTACAGCCCGCCGACCGGTCCGGCCACCGCCGGCTGCACCGGCTCCGCCGTGAACACACGCTGCAGCGACTGCCCCAGGAGCCCAAGTCC
Organism: Planctomycetaceae bacterium; assembly: GCA_012729315.1. Lineage (GTDB taxonomy): Bacteria > Planctomycetota > Planctomycetia > Pirellulales > Pirellulaceae > JAAYDI01. The sequence goes on along the minus strand of JAAYDI010000183.1, from coordinate 18,027 downwards.
GTAGCAGCCGAAGCTGGCCAGCACCGCAAGCAGAGCGATCCAGGAGAGCCATTGGACGCGCGGGTCAGCGCGGCGCAGACGCCACGTGCCGAGCGCCAGCAGTAGTGGCAGCGTGCCGAGGTACAATGACGGAGTCCAGATGACATCCTCGCCGCCGGCGGCGATCAGCCAACGGTGGTTCTGGGGGAATGTGCGTCCGGAGACGTTGGGCCACAGCATCTCCGCCAGCCGCCACGGGGCCACGCTGAATCGGTACGTCTGGCGATGGTGTTCCGACTCGGCTGGGCTGCCCCACAGGCCCTGAGCGACGCCTGTCCAGCGAGCCGCATGCGCTGCGGGCCCTGTGCCGCCGGGCGCCGCCGCGTCCTGGCGGCACAGGTAGGCCGGGATCTCGTAGATGCTGCGCGGATGGCTGAACACCAGGCGGTCGCTGTGGGCGATCCACGACCAGCTCGGGACAATCTGCACGGCAGAGAGCAGCACGCCGCTGCCGGCCGCGCAGGCCAGCCAGCCGAAGGTGCCTGCCGCAAGCCGCACGTGATGCGACGTCCGGCCGACGTGTGGCGCCGCGCCCGACCGCTTCGCTCGATGTGTAATCAGGGCGTAAAGCGCGGCCAGCAGTCCCGTATGGTAGGCAGCCTGCGGGTCCCCCCCGAGCACCATCAGCGCCAGGCAGGCCCCGAGGGTCAAGGCCCACCGCATCCGGCGGATGGTGAGCAGGCGGTGTGTGGCCAGCAGTGCCCAGGGGAGCCACGCTGCCCCGATGAGGAACACCACGTTGCAGTACTGGAACAGAACGGCCCCACTGAATGCGTAAGCCACGGCACACAGCGTCGCGCCCGGTCGGCTCACGCCCGGCCGGTGCGGCCCTGCCCGGGCCACGAGCGCCCCGTCCGGCTCATTCCCCCGCTCGTCCGCTCCCGGACACCCGCGTCGCGCCAGGGTGTAGGCGCCGCTTGCTGCCAGCAGCACGTGGGCGATAGTGTACCACGCGTACCGCTGCGAGAACTCCAGCGGCAGTGCGAACAGGAGCTTGCCCGGGTACCAGACTGTGGACGTGGCATCGGCGACCACGGGCATGCCGTTGCCGTCCTGCGCGTTCCAGAGAGGCGGATGGCCGTGAGCCCACTGCCGGCAGATCCAGGACTCCAGCGGATAGTAGAAATGGGCCGAGTCCCGGTAGGCAAAAACCCGGTGACCCGTGAAGGACGGGCCAAAGCACCACACCAGTGGTATCGCGATCCCGAGGATCACGACCAGGTTGAGCCAACGCGCACGCATCCGCAGGTATTTCTGGCTACATCACCGCCAGCAATCGCTGGATCAGCTGGCGGAGCTCATACTCGAGGTCGGACTCCAGCTGTGGCAGATTCGCGTGCAACACGTGAATCGACTCGGCCGCCCCGTAGGTTTCGCAGCTGTCCACCATGATATCATCTGCCAGTGACTCTGCGGCCGGTAGCCCACATGCGCTGCCCAGACTCCACAACAGCGCGCCGATAGTTTCATCCCGGCGGAGGCGTACGTGCGGATCGGCGTCGATTTCGATGATCCCGATGAGTTCACATGAGGCGGGCATGGGGGCTGGTTCCTGTGACCTAAATGTGTCGCCGGCGGATTTGAGCAGCCTCCTGATGCGCGTCGAAACGCTGGCTTGCGGAGTACGGTTCCGGGAAGCCGGACACGGGTTCCGCGGTGGCCAGCGGCAGCAGATCCCGCCCCTCGACAGGCCATGCCAGACGCACGAGGAACGCGAAGGACCCGATGTCGATGCGGTCCTGATCCACCAGTTGGGTGACCTCCCACGTTTGGCCATTGACCCGGATGGCCGGCAGCTCTCCCAGGTGCCGGAGACGCACACCGTAGGCGGTGATCAGCACGTAGGAGTGGACTGCGGGCATGAGCGGATCACCCAGGATCAAATCGCAATCCATGGACGACCCGATGAGAAACACCGGCCCAGCGACCTTCCGGACCCGCTTCCGAGCCCGGCCGCACGTAATCACCAATTCCATGCTGGGCATGTGTGGCAAGGCACGCGACTGGCGGTGAGTCTGTCGATTGTGAGGTAAGTACGGCTCGCGCATCACTTGTCTTGCGTGTCAGTGGGCGAGGTTCGCCACGTCCTTGGAGTGGTCGTGATTGTCGCCCAGCCACTATGACCTGCTCGGCGACGCCTTTGTCCTTGTACTGTTCGGCACGGCGTGAGCACAAAATGCAGATCACTCGACAGCGCGCGGCACCAGCCGGCATGCCCGGTGCGGGTGAAGCGGATTGGGGAAGCTGGACGTGCTGGCGCCCGCCCCCGGCCGGCGCTGTGCGCCACGGATGACGGCCTGGGCACTGCGTTTGGCAGACGGGCGTCAGGTCCGCGCGGATTTCGCGCGCCGGGCCACCTGCAACTGACCCCGCGCCTGTGCCAGCAAGCGGTCGCGGATCGCCTCCTGCTCGGAGGTCAGGATGGGCATCTGCCGCGCGTCCTGCCATTGCTGCGTGGCCGCCGCCACGTCCATCTCTGCGGCAGGCACGGCGCGGTTTGTGAGCACCGACACGATGTTGCCCGAGACCTGGACAAAACCGCCGTCCAGATAGTAGCGCGTGACGAGACCGGCGACTTTAATGCGCAGCTCCCCGAACCCGAGCCGGCCCATCAGCGGAGCGCGGCCGGGAGCGATTCCGATCTCCCCGTCGTAGAGCGGCAGCACGACGAAGTCCGCCTTCGTCTCAACGGCCGTTGCTTCAGGAGTCACGACGATGCAGGTCAGTTGCGCCATAGCCGATGTCACCCACAACAATTGCCCGACAGTCTCGCACAGGCACGCCGCGCGCCGCCGGTCGCACGCGCCCAGTGATTGTTACTGCTCCAGCCTCTTGGCCTGCTCCTCCGCCTGCTCGATCGGCCCGACGTACATGAACGCCTGCTCCGGCAGGTGATCCCACTTGCCGTCACATATTTCCTCGAAGCTGCGAATCGTATCTTCCAGCGGCGTGATCTCGCCCGGTTTGCCCGTAAACACCTCGGCAACCAGGAACGGCTGCGACAGGAACCGCTCGATCCGCCGCGCGCGGTGCACGGTCAGCTTGTCCGTCTCGCTCAACTCGTCGATCCCCAGGATGGCGATGATATCCTGCAGTTCGCGATACCGCTGCAGCGTGGTCTGCACCCGGCGCGCGATGGCATAGTGGCGCTGTCCCACGTACTGTGGATCGAGAATGCGGCTGGACGACGCCAGGGGATCAATGGCCGGATAGATGCCCTTCTCGGAGATGGATCGAGCGAGGTAGACGAATGCGTCGAGCTGGCCGAACGCCGTGGCGGGGGCCGGATCGGTAGGGTCGTCGGCCGGGACATACACGGCCTGCACGGAGGTGATGGCGCCCTTGCTGGTGGAGGCGATGCGTTCCTGCAAGGCGCCCATTTCGGTTGCCAGGGTCGGTTGATAGCCGACGGCCGACGGCATGCGGCCGAGCAGGGCCGACACTTCGCTGCCGGCCTGCGAGAACCGGAAGATGTTGTCGATAAACAGCAGTGTGTCTTTGCCCGTGGTGTCGCGGAAGTGTTCGGCGATTGTGAGGGCCGAGAGGGCGACACGGAGGCGAGCTCCCGGCGGCTCGTTCATCTGTCCGAAGACCATGCAGGTCTGGTCGATGACGTGCCGGCCGGTATCGCCGATCCGGGCCTCCTGCATTTCCAGCCACAGGTCGGTTCCCTCGCGCGTGCGTTCGCCGACGCCGGCGAATACGGAGTAGCCGCCGTGCGCCGAGGCGATGCGGGCGATCAGTTCGGTGAGGATGACCGTCTTGCCCAGGCCGGCTCCGCCGAACAGGCCGGCTTTGCCGCCGCGGACGAAGGGGGTGAGCAGGTCAATGACCTTGATACCGGTCTCGAACAGCTCGGTGTTGGTCGACAGTTCTTTTACGGGCGGCGCTTCGGCGTGGATGGGGCGACGCTGGGTGGACTCGACGGGGCCGCGGCCATCGATGGGCTCACCGAGCAGGTTGAACACGCGGCCGAGCGTTGCTTCGCCGACTGGGACGGAGACCGGAGCGCCGGTATCGATGCAGGCCTGGCCGCGGATGAGTCCGTCGGTGCCGCCCAGCGCGACGCATCGCACGCGGCCGCCCCCCAGGTGCTGCTGGATCTCGCCGGTCAGATTGATATCGACTCCCTTGTTGCTGGAGACCACCTTCACGGCGTTGAAGATGGCCGGCAGTTTGTCTTCATCGAACTGTGCATCGAAAGTGGAGCCGATAATCTGCGTGATGCGGCCGACGTTCTGTGTGGCGGTTGCCATATCCCGAAAACCCTCGCGCCCCGATTGCATTCGCCCGGGGGTAATGTGTTACGACTGTAGCGCCTCGACGCCACCGATAATTTCCATGATCTCGCCGGTAATCTGTGCCTGGCGTGCCCGGTTGTAGGTCATCGACAGCTGGCGGATGATTTCGTCGGCATTCTCCGTGGCGGCCTTCATGGCGACCATCCGCGCGATGTGCTCGCTGACCGCCGCATCCAGGAAGCACTTGAAGAGTTTGACCCGGAAGCTGGTCGGTACCACCTCCTGCAGGATGCTCTCGGCCGACGGGAGAAACTCGTACTGGGATTCCGTGTGGGGCTGCGACTCCGCCGCGCCGAGCCCTTCGACGGAGCTCAGCGGCAGCAGTGTCTCGATCACCGGCTCCTGTTTGGAGCTGGAGATAAAGCGGGTGTAGACCACGTCGACGCGATCGATCTTGCGTGTCGTGAATTCGTCCATGTAGCGGTTGGCCAGCACCTCGACGTCGCCATACGCCGGGCGGTCCTCGAAGTGCGTGAAGGACTGGTCTGGCACGATCTGGCGGAACTTCATGGCGGCGATGCCGCGTTTGCCGGACACTTCGGTCCGCACGGTCCGGGCCTCCTCGGTGAGCCGCTTGTAGTGCTCGAAGGCCAGACGCAGGACGCCGGAGTTGAAGCCGCCGCACATGCCGCGGTTGGCGGTCAGGACGAGCAGCACCGCCTGGTGCGTCTCGGGACGCTCCTCCAGCAGCGGATGTTGGACCTCCAGCCCGCTATGGGCCAGGTCCGCCACGAGCTGCGTGATCCGCCGGGTGTAGGCGGTGGCGGAGGTGGCGCGGTCCATGGCCTTCTTGAACCGCGCGTTGGCGATCAGCTCCATCGTCCGCGTGATCTTGCGGATGTTGCGGATCGAGCCGCGCCGCTTGTCGAGTGTTCGAGCTTTTGCCATGGCGTTGTTGCCGTCCGTTTACGCGGTCACCACGCTGCCGGCAGCCGGCAGGTAAGTGGCGTTGAAAGCCTTGATCGCCGCCGTGAGCTGGGCGGCAATCGCATCGTTCATGTCCTGCGCGCGGGCCAGTTCGTCCACCACCTCGCGCTGCTGGTCGTGCATGAACTTCAGGAATGCCCCTTCCCAGTTGCGGACATCCTCGACCGGTACGGCGTCCAGGTGGCCGTGGGTCCCCGCGAAGATGCTCATGACCTGGTCCATCACGTGCAGCGGCTGGTACTGCGGCTGCTTCAGCAGCTCGACCATCCGGTACCCGCGGTCAAGTCGCGACTGCGTCGCCTTGTCCAGTTCGGTGCCCATCTGGGCGAAGGCCTCCAGTTCGCGGAAGGCGGCCAGGTCGAGTCGCAGGCCACCGGCCACTTTCTTCATGGCCTTGACCTGGGCGGCCCCGCCCACGCGGGACACGGAAATGCCCGGGTTCATGGCCGGCCGGACGCCGGCGAAGAACAGGTCGGGCTGCAGGTAGATCTGGCCGTCGGTGATGGAGATCACGTTCGTCGGAATGTACGCCGACACTTCGCCTTCGAGCGTCTCGATGATCGGCAGCGACGTGAGCGACCCGCCCCCCAGCTCGTCGCTGAGTTTGGCCGAGCGTTCCAACAGCCGGCTGTGGCAGTAGAACACGTCGCCCGGATACGCCTCGCGGCCGGGAGGCCGCCGCATGAGCAGCGAGAGCTGCCGGTACGCCACGGCCTGCTTCGACAGGTCGTCGTAGATGATCAAGGCGTGCTGCCCCTGGAACATGAAATGTTCGGCCATCGCCGTGCCCGCATAAGGGGCGATGTACTGCATCGGGGCCGGGCTGGCGGCGCCCGACAAGATCACCGTCGTGTAGTCCATGGCCCCGTGGTCCTGCAACGTCTTGACCACGCCGGCCACCGATGAATCCTTCTGGCCGATCGCGACGTAAAAACACTTCACGCCGGAGTCTTTCTGATTCAGGATCGTATCGATGGCGATCGCCGTCTTGCCCGTCTTGCGGTCGCCGATGATCAGCTCGCGCTGGCCACGCCCGATCGGCGTCATCGAGTCGATGGCTTTGATGCCGGTCTGCAGCGGCTCGCACACCGGCTGCCGCTCCGCCACCCCCGGTGCCAGAAACTCCACCGGTCGGCGGTCGGTCGTGGCCACCGGCCCCTTGCCATCCAGGGGATTGCCCAGCGGGTCGAGTACGCGTCCCACGACGGCGTCCCCCACCGGGACCGACAGCAACTTGCCCAGAGCCCGGACTTCGTCTCCTTCGTTGATGTCGAGGTAGTTACCGAGAATGATGATGCCGACGCTGTTCTCTTCCAGGTTGAACGCCAGGCCGTTGACGCCGCTGGGGAACGCCACCATCTCGCCCGACATGACGTTGGACAACCCGTACACGTGCGCGATCCCGTCGCCCACGTCCAGGACCGTGCCCACCTCCCGGACATCCAGCTCGCTTTCATATTGCTCGATTTCCTTCTGGATGACCGAGGCAATTTCGTCAGCATTGAATTTCATCGAGGCCCTCTCCCAGGGTCGCTACTCTGTAGTCAGGAACCGTTGCAGCGAATCACGAATCAACTCGGTGGTGCGCCGGCGCATCTCGGCCTGCAGGGTATCTAGCCGGCTGTCGAGGCTCCCGTCATACACCGTATCCCCTACCCGCACCTGCAGGCCGCCCAGCAGCGCCGGATCGACCTGCCACTGCATGTCGACAGGCCGGCCCAACGCGGCCACCAGACGCTGCTCGATGTGCCGCCGCAGCGGCACGTCAACCGGCACCGCGGACTTGACCATTACTTCGACCCGGCCCAGCAGCTCGCTGTACTGCCGCCGGGCCGAGTGGCGGATCTCACGCAGGCAATCGAGCCGCCCGTGGCGCGCCACGACCTTCAGGAAGTTCAACAGCAGCGGGGCCATCCGGGAGGCGAACGCGGTGTCCAGGACGCGGAGCTTGTCCTCCAGCCGCACCCGGGGCGATGCCAGGAAGAGCTCGAACTGCGCCAGCCGCTCGAGCACGTCGTCCACCAGCGAATCGAGCTCCGCCAGGACGCGGTCCGTCTGCCGCTGCCCCTCGGCGGCGCCGAGGAGTCCCTTAGCGTAGACGGCCCCCAGCCGTTCGCGGAAACTGTCAAACGATCTGCCTGATGACGACTGCGCCATGGTCTTCAGTTCTCACTAGGGAACTGGTCAAGAGATTCACGAATCAGCGCCGTGTGATCCTCCGGCTTGAGTTCCTTGTGGATCAGCTTGCGGGCCAACATGAACGCCAGCTTGGCACTCTGGTCCGCCAGCTCCTGGACCGCGGCGTTTTTGGCCACCGTAATGTCGTCCAGTGCCCGCTGACGCTCCCGGTGCGCCTGCTCCCGCGCTGCATTGATCAACTGCTCGCCGGCGGCGGTGGCATCCCGCCGGGCCTGGGCCAGGACGTTCTGCGCTTCCACGGTCGCCGAGGCCAGCTTCTGCTCGTAGGCCTGCAGCTGCTCGGCCGCCGCGTCATGGTTCCGCTTCGCCTCGTCGATCATCTGGGCGATCGTCCGCTCCCGCCGGTCCAGTCCGGCCAGCAGCGGTTTCCAGGCGAACTTGGTTAGCACCAGCAACAGCACCACAAACACGACGAGCGTGAACCACGCCAGGTCGGGGTCGATTATCAGCGGGTTGGGGGCACCGGCACCGGCTGCCCCCCCCTCGGCTGCCGCCGCCGACAGGACCGCAGCGTGCCAGACGCCGGCCAGGACGATCGCGCGCGATACGATGTTCAGGATCTTCATAGCGATACGCCGCCTAGCAAGGTGTCGAATCGGGTCCGCAGTCACACGCCACACCGCTCAAGTGATTACCGCTCTATTGATTAAAGAGCATGCAGATCACCAGCGCGAAGAAGGTGGCTCCTTCGATCAACGCGGCCGAAATCAACATCGCCGTCTGGATGTTCCCCGCCACCTCGGGCTGCCGCGCCATGCTCTCCACCGCCTTCGTCCCGATGCTGCCGATCCCGTAGGCCGCGCCCAGAATCACCATTCCGGCGCCGAACGCACCACCCAGGTAGACCGCCGAATTCACCTTGGCCTGCTCCGCCAGCGTAATGGCCTTCTGAGGTTGTTCGGATTGAGGCTCCTGGGCCAGCACAGGCGTGGCCACGAGTGTCAAGGCGAACAGCAGCGCCGAAATCTTCACCCACTTGAACATCGCTTCAATCTCCCTTGAAAGAAACTATAGTCAGCCTACGTAGCAGTGAATGCTCTACCTTCTCAGTGAGGATGGACTGCCATCCCTATGAACAGTCCCGACAAAAACGCGAAGATGTATGCCTGCAGGAAGGCCACGAACAACTCCAGCATGTTCAGCGCCACCGAACCCAGCACGCTGGCCGGCACCACGCCGTAGAACGCCAGCGAACCCGCCGACGCACCGATAAACGCCACCAGCACCGCCAGGACAATGTGCCCGGCCACCATGTTGGCCAGCAGACGCATGGCCAGCACGAAATGCTTGATCGCCAGCCCCAAGGCCTCCAGCACGAAGACCAGCAGAAAGATCGGGATGTGGATCAGCAGGGGCAGATCCATGTGCGGTACCTGCCCGACCCAGAACCCCACCGGGCCCAGCTTGATCGAGCCGGATACGACCACCGCCAGAAAGGTGATCAATGCCAGCGTCCCGGTCGTGGCCAGCGACGCCGTCGGGGAACCGGCCCACGGCACCAGCCCCAGCAGGTTGCAGACCAGCACGAAGAAGAAAATACTCAACAGAAACGGCGCGAATCGGTCGCCGTCCTGCCTGCCAATGGTGGGGCGGGCCACCTGGTCGCGGATGAACAGGACCATCGCTTCGAGCAGGTTCGTCAGACGCCCTCGCGGCCGCGCGCCGGATTTCAGACGCTGAGCCAGCGGGATGAACAGCGCCATCAACAGCAGCGCCGCCACCACCTCCAACACCATGAACTTGGTGATCTGCAGGTTCAGCGGCTCAATCAGATTGTCGATCGGCGCGAAGCCCGTCTTGACCTCGATAATCGCCTCTTTCGACGGGCGGATCTGCGGGATGTAGATCTTGCCGTCCGTCTGCCGGCTGAACGCCCGCGGCAGATGGAAGTAGTCCGCATCCTGCACGTGATGCATCAACGTCTCGGCAGCCAACGGATCGTGCGCTTCGTCCGCGGCCTCGTGGTGCCCCGCGTCAGCCGCATGCGCTCCGGCAGACACGGACTCCGCAACGGGCGCTCCAAGTTCCGGATGTGGTGCGTTATCGGTGGCCATGCTCTACACCGTGGTCTTCTCGGCTACTACCTGCGACGACACATCGCCGACCAGCAGCACTGTCTCGACAACCAGGCCCACAAAGTAAAAAACCAACAGATAGTAGACGAAACCGGCCTCCGCCAGTCGTCCCCCGTGCGCGTACACCAACCCGCATACCAGCAAGGGAATCCCCGTGCGCGCCACCAGGCTCCCCGTCACCCGGACCAGCAACCCGCTCGGACCCGGGCAGGTCCGCGCCAGCCACAACGCCACCAGTCCGCTCCCACCACAGACTCCGCAGGCGACCCCCGCGCTGTACACGCCCCACACAGACTCCATGGCATAGGCCCACGGCACCACCAGGGTGGCCGCCGCCAGCAGCGACGCGAACAGGAGCAGGGCACCGCGGGCTTGGCTCTGGCTCAGCACTGACACCACTCCCATTCCATCCCATCGCTCGTTCGTCTGCCCCCACCGCCCGATACACCACGCACCGCACACCGCCCTCGTACCAATACACTTACCACTCTACGTCTTGCTGCAACGTCTTGCTGCAACGTTCGTCCCCACCGCTACGCAGAACACTGTCACGCGGACCATCGCCACGCGGACCATTGGTCAGTCGCAACAGCTGCCAGACTCCATACGCTACCCCAACGGCAAATCCCACGATCGTCAACAGGGCCCGTGTGCCCAGGCGGTCGTCAAGGTAGTAACCGACGAGCCCCGGTACAACCATGCCGATGGCCACAGTGATTCCACGCGTGGCGCGATCATACGCGCGTGCCAATGGCGCTCGATCGTCAGTGGGCGGTTTCACCTCGGGACGCCGTTCTCCATCCGCGTCTGCTCGTTCGTTGCAACGCTAAACTATACAACGACTTATTGGTATCCAACGCGATGCGTTCGCAAGACTGCCACGCTGGACAACTGCCAAAGTTCACAACTTTATCCCACTAATCCCCAGCGGTCAACGGACCGGCCGCTTGCCCCGCAGCATATTTCTACACGCCCGGCTGAAATTCCTAAGTCTGTGCAGTATTTGCGGTTATGGTCGCACTTCGGTTTCTCGCCCAGCAGCCTTTCAGAACCCATCGATGGGATTCTGGCCCCAATGCAGCGGGGCTCAGCCCGGGAACCGACCGCCCCGGTCCAATAATTCCGGTGATTACATAAGTGAAGAATTTACCAGCCCTTGTAGCTGCGGGATAGCTACGGCTGTGGTTTCATGGCTACCATATTGGGTGGCATGCGTTGCGTTTTTGCGCATTCTGGTTACACTCAGAATTGTACGTATTATCCAGTGCCCACCTACCATGGGAGCTCACTCCCGAGGGTAACGACACACAGGGTGCCCGGCGCGCGTTGACGCCGCAACCAACGCGGGAAGCGACGGGACAATCGGAAAGCTGACCCGGTTTCGATCGTCCTTTGGCCCCCACGCCTGCAGGGTGGGAACTGGCCAATGGCTGGCTCACGGAAGACGCACGGCATGACTGACACGACGTGGTACTTGCTGTAAACCCGTTGAGATTAAGGTGAAACCGTTGATCACCATAGCCGATCTTCGATCACAGACCGTCAAGGATCTTTCTTCACTTGCCCGGAAGATGGGGTTGACCGGCGTCCGTTCGATGAAGAAGGACGAGTTGGTGCGGGCGCTGGTGAAGGCGTCCAAGGCCAAGGCGGCCGGTGCCACTCGCCCTGCTCGTGGTGAAAGCAAGTCGGCGTCCAAGAGGAAGAGCAGGGGTGCTTCCGAGGGTGCTGCGGTATCGAGTCGAGCGACGGCCCGTAAGGTAAAGGCAGCGGAGAAGGCACGTCCCGCTGCGGCACCGCGAGCCACCGATGCGCGGGTGGTGCGCAAGATACAGAAGATCAACGAGACTCGGGAACAGCGCAAGGATCTGTCGCACGCCACAACTTTGTCGGCACATATTGTGGGTAAGTCGAAGAAGGGGAAGCGCTCCACGTCGGCGCCGGTCCCGGGCCGGGACCGCGTGGTGCTGCTGGTGCGCGATCCCTACTGGCTGCAGGCCTGCTGGGATGTGACGCGGCAGAGCGTCGTGCGGGCGCGGGCGGCGCTGGCCGAGCATTGGCACACGTGTCAGCCCATTCTGCGGTTGATGCAGGTGGACGCCGGAGCGACCACGGCCACGGCCGAATCGATGGTCCGCGACATCCCGGTCCATGGCGGCGTCAAGAACTGGTACATCGACATCAAGGATTCGCCCAACAGCTACCGAGTGGACCTGGGGTACCTGGCTGAAAACGGTCGTTTCTACGCCTTGGCGCGGAGCAATGTGGTCACGACGCCGCGGCCGGGCAGCAGCGATGCCATCGACGAGAATTGGACCGATATCGCCGAGAACTACGAGAAGATCTACGCGTTGAGTGGCGGCTACGAAGAAACGTCCGCTGGGGGAGATCTGCAGGAGCTGTTCGAAGAACGGCTGCGCCGGCCGATGGGGACTCCCCTGGTCGCCGGCGGCGGGGGCGAACAGCTGCTCCGCCGTGACAAGGACTTTGACTTCACGGTCGACGCCGAAATGATCATCTACGGCAAGACCAAGGTGGGATCCCACGTCACGTTAGCCGGCGAGCCGGTCAAGCTGCGGTCGGACGGGACATTCACGGTGCGGATGAGCATGCCGGACCGTCGCCAGCTGTTGCCGGTGGTGGCCAACAGTCGCGATGGGGCCGAACAACGCACGATTGTGCTGGCGGTCGAGCGGAATACCAAGGTCATGGAGCCGATGATCCGCGAGTCTCACACCTGATGTGTTTCGGCCCGCAGCGCTGATCTCCCGGGCGAAAAACGTTGCACAAACGCCCTCTGTCGTCTACGATGCGATAGCGGTCCCATGTTGGATCGCGGGTAAATTGCTCTGCCATGCGCGTGCTGACGATGACGATTTTTTGGGGAGCCGATAAGAGGTCCGCGGGGAGCTCACTACAGCCTTGGCCGCGTGTACAGCCATAGCGAACGCACCTCCGGGTCCGTTCGCCTCATGTGGATCACACAACCCGAGGCTCAGGTTCCCACGTTCGTACTGCGGGCTCTCACAAAACGCATCGCCACGGCATTGCGGTGGAGCGTTTACCTTTTTTGTCGGTAGGTGCCTGCCTGTCGGGCGTGAGTCGGCCCGCAGCCACTGCTCCCCGGCTGCTGACACGCCTCACCGCGCTCACGAGGGCCTGCGATGTCCGACTTGGCGACGAAACGCGACCAGCTGCTCGGGCTGTTGCGCCGCCTGGAAAGTTGTGCCGTCGCTTTCTCGGCCGGCGTAGACAGCGCCGTGCTGGCTAAAGCGGCCACCTTGGCGCTCGGCCCGCAAACCGTAGCGGTCACGGGGGTCAGTCCGAGCCTGGCGGAGGGCGAGCTGCAGCAGGCGCGGGAAGTGGCTCGGCTGATCGGCATTCGGCACCTGGAAATCAACACCAGCGAGCTCGAGCTGCCGAAATATGCGGAAAACGCCCCCGATCGGTGCTACCACTGCAGGATCGAGCTGTATCGGCAGCTCCAGGATCTGCGGCCATCCCTGCAGGTGGAGGTGATCGTCAACGGAGCCAATGCCGACGACCTGTTGGACTACCGCCCGGGCACACGGGCGGCCACTGAACAGGCCGTGCGCAGTCCGCTGGCCGAGTGTGGGCTGACCAAGGCCGACGTGCGGGCGCTGGCTAAAGACTGGCAGTTGCCGATCTGGAATAAACCGGCCACCCCCTGCCTTTCGAGCCGCATTGCCTACGGGGAGCGGATCACGGTGGAACGCCTGAACATGGTCGATCACGCGGAGCAGTTCCTGCGGGCGCAAGGCTTTCCCACCGTGCGGGTGCGGTATCACAAGGGGGATATGGCGCGAATCGAAGTCCCGCTGGACGACCTGCCACGGCTGCTCGACGACGATCTGCGGTCGGCAGTGTCGCAGCATCTGCGGAAGCTCGGCTTCAACTTCGTGACGCTCGACCTGATGGGGTTCCGCTCGGGCAGCCTCAACGTGCTCGTTCCGCTCGGCGCGTTGTCTTAAGCGGGGGTCCGGGTCATACTTGAACGAGTCCCCACAGCACGCGGAACCAGCGTCCATGTCCGATCTGCCGTCATCCCGAGAGCCGGCCGTTGCCGATCCCGATCTGTCGGGTCTGCGGCTGGGCAATTACCAGCTGCTGCGCCGCCTGGGACGCGGCGGCATGGCCGATGTGTACCTGGCTGAACAGATATCGCTGCATCGGCAGGTGGCCTTCAAGGTTCTGAGACGCAGTCTGGCAGACGATCAGGCGTACGTGCATCGGTTCCACAACGAAGCACGCGCGGCGGCCTCGCTCGTCCACGCGAACATCGTCCAGATCTACGAAGTCGGCTGCATCGACGGCATTCACTTCATCGCCCAGGAGTATGTGGCCGGGCAGAACCTCAAGCAGTGGTTGGCGCGCCATCGTACGGCCGACGCGCAGACGGCTGTCCACATCATGCGGCAGGTGGTGGCGGCGCTGAGCCGCGCGTCGCAACAGGGGACGATCCACCGCGACATCAAGCCCGAGAATATCATGCTGGCGCGAACGGGTGAGGTGAAGGTGGCGGATTTCGGGCTCGCACGCATCGCCGCCCACGGCCCGGCCGTCAATCTCACTCAGGTGGGTGTGACCATGGGGACACCGCTGTACATGAGCCCCGAGCAGGTGGAAGGACGCGCCGTCGACCCGCGTAGCGACCTCTATTCGTTCGGCGTGACCAGCTACGAGATGCTGGCCGGGCGGCCGCCCTTTGAAGGCGAGACGCCGCTGAGCGTGGCTGTGCAGCATCTGCGATCGGATCCACCACCGCTCGCGCAGCAGCGTCCGGACCTGCCCGACGGACTGTGCCGGATCGTGCACCGCCTGCTGGCCAAGAAGCCGGCTGACCGCTACCAGACGCCGTCCGATGTCATGCGCGACCTGCGCGACCTGCACCTCGAAGGACTCGATCAATGGCCGTCTGGAGCGGACGAGTGGGACGTGCCGGAAAGCCTGTCGTTTGTCCCCGGGCGTTCGGCGGCCACCCTGCAGCTGGCGGCCGTCATGCGGTCCCAGTCGCTTGCTGCTCGCCGCCACACGCGCCGACTGTGGGTGGCCGCTGCCATCGTGGCCGGCTTGCTGGCCGGCGCCGGCGCCGCGTGGCTCAATCGGCCCGCCAGCCTGCTCGATGCCGTAGCCATCGGCATCGAGAAGAAGGACACTGTCACCCTGCAGTACTGGCACGCGATGAAGCTCAATACCGCCGAGGCGTGGCTGGCCGTGGAACGCTACTTTCCCCCCGATGACCCGGTCAGTCGCATGTATGCCTGGCAGGCCAAGCAGCGGCTGGCCGAGCTGTACCGCAGGAACAATCAGCTGGATCACGCGCTGCAGGTCTACACGCAGCTGGCCGGATCCGACGAACCGCAGTATGCCGCGTACGGACTGCTTGGCCGGGCCAGCCTGCTCGATCAACAGGGGCAGCGGAACCTGGCCACCGCGGAACTGGCAGAGGCAGTCGAACAGATCAGCCAGCTGCCGGAGGAGCAGATCAGCGGCGTGCTGCAGTGGCTCGATCCGGATCTCGACGAGATCTTCCTGTTCCTGGCTGCCGAGGACGCGCGACTCAAGACGTTGCCACTGGAACTGTGGATGTACTACCGCCGTCCGCAATCGCCGAACCGCTGAAGTCCGCAGTGACTGCTCACGCTCAACAGTACTCGCACCGACGATACCAGCGCCAGCCCCTACGGCAAGCGGGGCGGGCTGGTCACGACCGGCCCACCCCGCAGGGATCATTGGAGTTCGGTTCGGATGCGGTGATGCTTACTCGCAGCAGGCGGCAACCGCAGCCGGCTCACAGGGGGTGGCGCAGGCCGTCTTGCAGGCACGACGCTGGCCGAGGAGGCTGCAGCGGCGTGTCTTGGCACAGCCGGCATCGCCACAGGCCGGTACGGTTACGGTCTTCTGGACCATCTTGCACACACACACGTCCACCTCCTTCTGAACCTGGCGCGGCACGCAGACGGTGTACGTGACTTCCTTCTGCTCGGGCACGACTTTGCAGACCGTCACGGTGCGGGTGCGGACTTCCTTCTTGGGCACGCAAACCGTGTACTGCACCTCTTTCGTCCGCTGTTCCGGAACCATCCGGCAGGTCTGATAGGTCCGCGTACGCATCTCCGTCGTCCAGTCGCACACCTTCACCATGCGGGTCCTGGTCTGCGTCTCGTAGTTGCAGACGCGCACCTTGCAGGTGCGGGTCACGGGCTTGCAAACCATCACGGTGTACACGCAGGGCTGCTCCTCAACCACTTGCTTGCAGACCGTCACGGGGACTTCCTTCGTGACCACGTTCGGCACCCACACCTTCTTGCAGACAGTCGTGGTCTGCGGTGCACCACAACCATCCCCCGCACCGCAATCAGCGGCGCAGGCAGTCGGACAGTCGCCACAAGCGCCGGCACGCGGATCGCAAGCGTCGGCGGCACATCGACGGGCACGCAGACGCCCCCGCACTTCGCTGCAACAATCGGTCGCGGCTGCACAGGGTACTTCGATCATCTGGGTCTCATAGTGCCCCTCGTCCACCGTGACCGTCCGCATTTGAGTCTCCTGGACCACCTTGCAGACCTTCCGCGTGCCGGTGCGCGTCTCGGGCGTCGGCACCATTACTGTGTAGGTCTTGTCGACCAGACTGTACACCGGCACCCGGCAGGTGTAGGTCTGCTCAACGTCCCTGTATGTCGGCACACACACCTGATAGTTGCACGTCTTCATCTCATAGACGGGCTTGCAGACCGTGTACGTGACGGTCTTCGTCTGGACTTCGGGCACCATCACGGTGACTTCCTCTGTGACGTCCTTCGTCTCGACGACACGCTTGCAGACCGTGACCGTCTTCGTACGCTGCTCCTGCGCGTATTCCGTAGTTGTGACCATCCGTTTTTCCGTGACCCACTCGGGTACACACACGACCTTCTCCACCATCACCGGTTGCGCTGCACAGCCGGCTTCGTCGGCGGTCACACAGCACGAGTCGTCGGCCGATGCCGTCATGGTCATCAGGCACACGGCAAATAGCGCTTGGAGCGAGTGGCGAATCAACATCGTTTCCTTCCTTTCGTGAGAACTAATGAGAGCTGAGAGGGCTGTGAATCGCGAATTTGCCATCGTACTTCCGTAATGCCTGCCGCGACGTCCCATTTCGCGTCACCATGTGCGCATCACCGTGTGATTGCCGCAGCTTCGCAGGTGTCGCCTGCACCGCCATCAACACAACCGATAACCGGCATGCCAACCGACGCCAACGCGGATGGTTAATGTAACCTATAACCCGACGTAGACCTCGTCAACCCACCAGCTTCTGCAATCGTCCAAATTGCCGTGATGCAAAAGGGCACCGCATGCCTCGTATTTTTACTGGCGACAAGCTTCCCCCCTACACCTACACCTGAATAAGTGTCTGTTGCAAGAAGTGAAATGCGTCGCTTCGCGTCCAGATCCCAAGAGAACGATAGCGGATTAAAGCAATCATTGACGCGTATTCTCAGGGCGCCGTCGCAACCAGTAGATGAGCAACTCCGGAGCACTCGTATCATGTTTTGTTTCGGGATGCCAGTTTCTGGGAGGGGGCTTTTTCGGGTGGATCATGATCTCGTTGCCCAAGCCCGGCAACAGGACCCATATACCGACCCGCTGCGGACACTGCGGCATAAAATGGCCCGTTCCTGCACCCGGGGCCGTCGCCCCGGCGGGTCCGTGAACTTTTGGGTTATTCGCCATCAGTCGTCAATTCCGTATGCCCGAATTCCCCTGATCGCTCCCCCGAGAAAGTGTGTTTCTGCACCTTTGCCCGCCGCTTGTGACGTGGCGATCTTGTGCTAAAATGTGCTGTTGTATGTTGCTTGACGTGGGCCCCCTTCGTCTAGTGGCCCAGGACATTGGATTCTCAGTCCAAAGACAGGGGTTCGACTCCCCTAGGGGGTACTCGGAGGCCGCCGGTTCAGCGCAGCGTTTGCGGCTCGACCGACATGTTCTCGGGCACGCATACCCGGGGTGGCGCGGCGCGGCTTACCCCGGGCTGTGGTAGTAGCGCCGCGTTGCGGCTCAAGACGGCAGTTCGGGTGGCGCGAATAGGTCACGTCACGAAACGTGACTTCTATCGACACACGAAGAAAACGCGATTGCCGCGACGATGCCAGTTGCTTTTCACGTGCATGTGGTGCAAGTATTGCAACTGGAGAGTGTTCTTTCCCGGCGCGTCACCTTGCCAGGGTGATGGTGGAAAAGTCTGCGAAACGCGTTTTGAGTTGGACCACACGGCTCCGCAATTCATGCCGCTGAAGCCGTCGCACCACCTGTTCGGTCAAGTCCAGTCGCCCTCTTCGCCACAAAAGCTGACTCTCCCTTTCTACGCATGGGGCAGGCTGCTTTCGATATCCGGTATGCCGGTCAGGAAGACGGCATCCTGCTGATGGTGGTGGTACGCCTTGAACACGAATTCGTTCCAGTAGTTTGGCGTCAGCCCGAAT
>JAAYDI010000182.1 GCA_012729315.1 Planctomycetaceae bacterium | reverse complement strand
ACCCATCCATCTCGCAAGGACCGGTTCACCGCCGGTCCTTCCTTCTTGCGCGCCCCATCCAGCCCCCCATCGTGTGTATTCAATGAAAACGAGCCTACACGCGGCAAAGAATTCGGGCGGCAGCAGATGACTCGCGGTCCGATATTTCCTACGATAGATGCGTCCGGCGGCCACGGAGTGCGAATTGGCACATGCCGGGCGCGGCCCAACGCACTCCGCCGTGGTCCACTGCGGCCGTTGCACCATCCTCTCTTTCGGCGCATGACGTGACCATCATGATCAAGCGGATTCTGGCCTTCGCGCTCGTCACCACCTTCCTCGTCGCGACGCTCCTGTACGACCACTACCGTTCCGTGACCGACAAGGTGAGCGGTTTCATCGAGGCGGACGAAATCCGGGTCGGCTCGCGCGTGGGCGGTCGCGTGGCGGCGGTCCATGTGCGGGAGGGGCAGCGTGTCGAGAAGGACCAGGTGCTGGTCGAGCTCGAACCGTTCGATCTGCTGGAGCGTCTGCGCGAGGCCGAAGCACAGCTGGCCGCTCAACAGGCCACGCTGAACCGGCTGAAGGCCGGTTACCGCCCCGAGGAACGGGCACAAGCAAAAGCGCGCTATGACCAGCTCGTGGCGGAACAGGAGAAACTGGCGTATGGCCCGCGCGATCAGGAAAAGGAGGTGGCCCGGAGTCAACTGGACGTCGCCCGGGCACAGCTGGATCTGGCAGAGCGGAATCATACGCGGGTCTCGAGTCTGGTGGCGAGTCGCGCTGCAGCACAGGAAGAACTCGACCGGGCCGGCGAACAGTTGAAGGCCGCTACAGCGATGGTCGAACTGCGGGCCCAGGAACTCAATCTGCTGGAGGTGGGAACACGCCAGGAAGACTTAGAGCGCATCAAGGCGGAGGTAGAAGGCGCCTATCAGGCCTGGCAGCTGACCGAAAACGGATATCGCGTCGAGGACATTGCGGCGGCAGAGGCCGCCCGCGATGCCGCCCGGCACGCGC
Source organism: Planctomycetaceae bacterium (assembly GCA_012729315.1). Taxonomy (GTDB): domain Bacteria; phylum Planctomycetota; class Planctomycetia; order Pirellulales; family Pirellulaceae; genus JAAYDI01. Next base: position 42,265 of record JAAYDI010000182.1, on the reverse strand, counting down.
TGGATGCCCTGCACATCCAGCTGGAGGAACTCAAGATCAAGAGCCCGCTTGCGGGTGCGGTCGAGGTGCTGGAGTTGCAGCCGGGCGACCTCGTCGCGCCGTCGGCCCCCGTCCTGTCGTTGCTGGACGATCAGCATCTGTGGGTGCGCGCCTACGTCCCTCAGAATCAGGTCGGCATCCAGGTGGGACAGCAACTGCGGGTCATCCTGGACAGTTTCCCCGACGAAGCCCTGACCGGCACTGTCGTGTTCATCGCGCGGCAGGCAGAGTTCACGCCGAGCAACGTACAGACCCCCGAAGAACGGTCGAAACTGGTCTTCCGCATCAAGGTGGCCATACCGAATCCCGACCGCAAGCTGCTGCCCGGCATGTCCGCCGATATCCGGTTGCCCGACAGGGAGGCACACCATGACTGACACGGTCGTCAATGTCCAGCAGCTGACACGTCACTTCGGCAATCTGGTGGCAGTGAGTGATGTCAGCTTTCAGATCGAGCGCGCGGCGATCTTCGGGCTGTTGGGACCCAACGGGAGCGGCAAGTCCACGATCATCCGCATGCTGCTGGGGATCCTGCAGCCGACCGGCGGCAGCGCCTCGGTCCTGGGATACGACGTGCGGTACGACTCGGAGCTGATCAAGCGGCACACCGGGTACATGTCGCAGCAGTTCAGCCTGTACACGGACCTCACCGTCCTGGAGAACCTCCAGTTCTACGGACGGATCTACGGGCTTTCGCGCGCGCGGATCGCGGAGCGGTGCGACTTCGTGATACAGCTTGCGGGGCTGCACAGCCGTGTCGACCAACTGGCGGGTACCCTCTCGGGAGGCTGGAAACAACGGCTGGCCCTGGCCTGCGCGCTGATCCACGAACCTGAAATTCTGTTTCTGGATGAACCGACCGCAGGCATCGATCCGGTCGCACGCCGGCAACTGTGGGATCTGCTGTTCCAGCTCGCCGCACAGGGCGTCACCCTCCTGGTCACCACCCATTACATGGACGAGGCCGAGCGGTGTACGGACGTCGGCTACATCCACTTGTCCAAACTGCTCGTCTGCGGCAAGCCCGGGCAGCTTAAGCAACTGCCGTCCGTCACCCCCGCCGGAGTGCGACGTTACGAATTGCGGGTCGCCAATCCGGCCACCTACCTCACAGAACTCCGCAGCTTGGAGGCGGTCCGCGACGCCACACTCTTCGGCGAAACGATCCACTTGATGGTCGCCGATACCTGCCCACCCGCCGACCTGCTGGCGCGCGTGCGAGCACACGGCGCGGCCGCCGAGATCCACAGCATCTCACCGTCGCTGGAAGACGTGTTTGTGGCCCTGACGGCCACGGCTGAACGGAGTGCCGCAGCCGCTACGACTCACCCAGCCCCCACCCCCTCAGCCCCCGCACCCCTGGTAGCGGAAACCCCGTCGCCGACGCCGCTCGAACCGGACGACCACAGCTCCCCGCACACACACTCACCGGCGACTCCTCCTGCCGCGGCGGCCACGCTGCCGGCGCGCCAGCCGCAGCGCATCGGGCGCACGACCGATGGACTCGCAGCCATCCTGATCAAGGAGTTCCTACACATCCGGCGTCAACGCCTCACCCTGTTCTTCATACTGGTCGTCCCCGTGATGCAGACAATCATCTTCGGTTATGCCATCGACACGCAGGTCGAACATATCCCTCTGGTCGTCTTTGATCAGGACGGACGCGCTGAAGGACGCCGGCTGGTCGATGCGTTCGTCACCACCCGCCGGTTCAAGTTCCAGAACCGCGTCTATGACCGCGAGTCATTTCACCGCGCACTGACGTCCGGACGCGCACGCGTCGGACTGTGCATACCGCCCGACTACTCCGATCACCTGCTGCGGGGCGAACAGGTGGCCGTCCAGGTGCTGATCGACGGCAGCGACTCGCAGGTGGCCACGACGGCGCTGAATACCGCCAAACTGCTGGGTATTCAGCTCTCCATCCAGCTGGCCAAGCCGCGCGGCGAGGCTGCACAGTTCGCCCCCTCACGCGATCCGAGTGGGGCACCAGGCATACCGATCGATGTGCGGACACGCCTCCTGTACAACCCTGATCTAGAGAGCGCCCATTTCTTTGTGCCGGGCTTGATCGGAATCATTCTGCAGCTCGTCACGCTCTTCCTCACATCCTTCGCCATCGTGCGCGAGCGCGAGCTCGGCACGCTGGAACAGCTGTTCGTGACGCCGGTCGGACGCACCGGCCTGATGCTCGGCAAACTCATCCCCTACGCCATCGTCGGATTCCTGGAACTGCTCCTCGTCATCACCGTGATGGTCCTGGTGTTCGACGTGCCCATCCACGGGAGCATTCCACTGTTGCTGAGCCTCTCCATGCTTTTCATGCTCTGCTCGCTCGGACTGGGACTGCTGGTGTCCACACTCGCACAGACCCAGGTCGAGGGGCTGCAGTTCGCGTTCATCATCATGCTGCCCTCCGTGCTGCTGTCGGGATTCGTCTTCCCGCGTGCTCAGATGCCGCTGCCGATCTACCTCATCACGTACGGGATTCCCGCCACGTATTTCATCGAGATCCTGCGCGGGATCGTCCTGCGCGGTGCTGATTTCGTCGATCTGCTCCCCTGGGTCACCGGCCTCGGCGTCTGTGGCATGACGGTGCTCGTGCTCAGCGTGTCGCGATTCCGCAAACAGGTCAGCTGACGCCCCACCCCCCCTCCAGCTACACAGCACCCCACCTTCACCCCATATGCGGGGACTTGCAGATCCGTCCCGATCTGCGACACTCAAAAACCTCGTCAAACTCTTCTCTGTCTGCCTCTTTTCACATACACTCGAAAACTGGAGCCATACCATGGGACTATTGAGCCTATCATCGCTGGTGGTACTCGCATTTCTCAACGGTGAAAAGGGCGCTGGAGCACCCCAGAGAACACCGCTGCACGAGCACCCGACGCTGGTCCGGATGTTGGACGAGAACAATCGGCTGCGGGTCAGCGTCGGCCTGTCACCGCAGCAGATGTCTCCCGAGTTGACGAGGGCCGCTCAGGATCATGCGCGGTACATGGCGCGGACAGGCAACTTCAGCCATCACGGCAATGGCGGTCCCGTGGGTCGAGCGGTGCGCTACGGGTTCCACGGTTTCGCGGGGGAGAACATTGCGATGGGGCAACCGACGGTGATCAGCGCATTTGCGAGCTGGCGGTCCAGCTCGGGCCATTGGGCGAACATCACCAGCCGCACGACGTGGGCCGGATTCGGATATGCCATCGCGCCCAATGGCTCCACGTACTGGGTTGCCATGTACGGCAACTGACCGAGTCATGAAACGGACATGCGATCAGTGCCACGGTACCGGCGTGCGATACTACTTCAAGGGGGAGAGCCGGTTTCTCCTGTCGCAGGAGGAATGCCCTGCCTGCTGCGGGTTCGGGTACATCGAAACCACGACCGAGAACACTGAGAACGAGGTGCGTGCACCAGCGGCTCCCGGGGCGGATTCCGCGGGCGCAACAGGCGATCCCCCCACCGGTCCGACGGATGGCAGTTCTACGTGAACCAACCACAGCTGGCCGGGAGCGAAACGTTGCCCCCGCGGACGCTGCGTGTCAGGCGTCTCCCTCACTCCCGGCCGCCACACCTGGGGAAGTGCACCTGGGGAAACCACGTGTGTTCGATTCGAATCGGACCACCACGCGCGGGAGCGTACAGGAAGCACACGCGCTGCACCGATTAACTGCCGGGGTCTGCAACACGCGCCACATGTGGCGGACAACATAGCTGACTGCGCCGGACACGATCAGCCCGACCAGGATATTCTCGGTCCATGCGGACATGCTGGAATCGCACCTTACCTTTCCCGAGCGTTCCGGGGCGACCTGTCGCAGTGCCGAGCCTACATCAGCAATCTGCCGATCTGATGGGTGGTCAGAGCACCGAGATAGGCCAGACAAGTCATATAGCTGAATGTGAACACAGGCCACCAACAGCTGCCCGTCTCCCGGCGGATGGTCACCAGCGTGGCGGCACATTGCGCGCAGAGTGCAAAGAACACCACAATCGACAGGGCCACCGGAATTGTATACACGGGCTGCTCCGTATGCGGCCAGGTCTGCTTGGCCAGTTCCGCTTTGAGCGAGGGTGAATGCTCGTCCTGCCCTTCTCCCAGATTGTAGATCACCCCCATAGCGCCAATCACAACTTCCCGAGCCGGGAATGAAGCGATCACAGCGCAACCGATTTTCCAGTCCCAGCCGAGCGGTCGGACGACCGGTGCCACCAGTTGTCCAAGGCGTCCGAGCACACTCTGCGCCATGTGCGCTCCAGCCACTCGGTTGTCGATGTCATCCTCCAGGCTGCTGCGCCGTTGCTCCAGTTCCGCCAGCGACTGCATCGCGGCTTGGGAGAGCGGGTCCGACTCGGTCCGCACGCGCTGGATGTCCTGGTCCAGCGCCGCGAGCTGCGCGGCGTACTCGGCCCGCACATCCGCCTCCACCTGGGGGGAATGGGGGAAGTACGCGGCCGCCCACACAATGACAGTGACGGCCAGGATCAGCGTGCCCGCACTGCGGATGAACTCCCAGCACTGTTCCACCACACGACCGACCACGAGGCGCGGCGAGGGGAACCGATATTCGGGCAACTCCATGATGAACGGAGGACTCTCCCCTTTGAGAATCGTCTTCTGGAGGACCTTGGCTACTACTACGGCCACGACGATGCCGATCGCGTAGAGGGCCACGATGGTGATCCCCTGCAGTCCGATCCAACCGCCCGCATAGCGCCGATTGGGAATGAAGGCGGAAATCATCAGCGTGTAGACGGGCAGCCGCGCGCTGCAGCTCATCAGAGGAGCGACGAGGATCGTGACCAGGCGATCGCGACGGTTCTCGATCACGCGGGAGGCCAGTATTCCGGGTACGGCACAGGCGAAGGACGACAGGAGCGGAATGAACGATTTGCCGCTGAGTCCCACGCGCGCCATCAAGCCATCCATCAGGTATGCGGCGCGTGCCATATAGCCGCAGTCTTCCAGAATCGCCACGAACAGGAACAGCATGGCGATCTGCGGCAGGAAGGCCAGCACGGCACCCACACCGGCCACCACGCCATCGGCCAACAGCGACTGCAGCACGCCAGCCGGGACAACCGCCGTGACCGCAGCCCCCACCGCTCCCACCACCTGTTCCAGCAGATCCTGCAGCGGCGCGGCCCAGGAAAAAATGGACTGGAATACCACCAGCATCAACGCGGCGAAGATCAGCAGGCCGGCTACCGAGTGCGTCAACAGGCCATCGATCCGGTCGGAGACCGTGACCGGCTCGGCCGCAGGCTTCTGCAGCACATCGTCGACAATCGCGTCGACCCACTTGTAGCGGCTCGTCGTCTCGACAGCCGGGACAGCCCAGCCAGCGGCCGCCAACCGCTTGCGCGCCGCGCGCACGTCACGCGCCAGTGACGTGTCATTCCCGCCCGAGCAGGAGTCTTCCAGATAGCCGCCGGTGTCCAGCAGCAGACGCTCGACCAGATACCGCGGTACGTTCCCCCCGGATCGCTGATCCCAGGCGGCCTTCAGCTGTCCGACTTCGTCGCGGAACTCGGGGGGGAACGGACTGCTGGACGACGGCACCGGCGCGCTCGTCGCCTGGACCAGCGCGCGCCGCAACTCATCCAGCCCAAGCCGCCGATGCGCCTGCGTCTCGACCACCGGAACGCCCAGCCGCTCGCTCAGTCGCGCGACGTCGATCACCAGGCCGCGTTCCCGCGCGACGTCGATCTTGTTGAGTGCCACGACCAGCGGCCGCCCCAGCTCCAGAGCCTGACTGACCAGGTAGAGATTCCGCTCCAGATTGCTCGCGTCCAGTATGCACACCACTACGTCGGGCGGCGGCACATCGGGCTGACGGCCCAGCAGCACATCGACCGCCACGACCTCATCCGGCGAGCGCGGGGCGAGACTGTACGTCCCGGGCAGATCTATGATCGTGAACCGCTGGCCCGCCAGCGTGGCCTCCCCCACCTTCTTCTCGACGGTCACCCCCGGGTAGTTGCCGATCCGCTGCGATACACCGACCAGTGCACTGAAGATGGTCGACTTGCCGGTGTTCGGATTGCCCAGCAGGGCGACAGTTCTCGTCACCATCACTCGTTAGCAACTGGGCAGTTGTGCACCAGCACCCCCAACAAATCGCTGCACCGAAAACACAGCCGGCTGCTGCCACTACGCACGATGCAGGGCCGACCATGCCGGACCACATGCACTACCACGCCCGGCCGCAGGCCCATCTCCTCCAGCCGCCGCACATGCTCCGGACACCCAACGAGGCGCGCAATCTGAACGCTCTGTCCAGGGGGGACTCGATCCAGTGCAATCAGCTTGTCGCCATGTACGTGGTCAATCAAGGCCGGTGGAGGACGTCGGTGCATCCTCAGTCTCGGGGGGGGAAGATGAGATTCGGTCTCAGCAGGTCCTTTGATATCGTATCGTCACTCACTGGTTGCCGCAAGTGATCGATTTGGCCATTTCCACGCTACCACACTATGGCCGCATCTCCCGCTGAGGATTGTCCGTTGCCTGACGGCTCCGCAGGCAACTCGCGCAACCCGCGACGTGCGGACCGGGGTAAACTGATCTCGGCCAGCGGTCCGGCGCAGGTCCAGCGTGCTGGGCGTCGCGTCTCACGTGGCGTGCCGGTTATTCGTCTGCTGCTGACTACCAGAACACCCCCGAGGGGCTCCCACCATGGCAAACTCTGTTCTCCATCGGTGCATTTGTACAGTTGCCGTCGTGTCGGTTATGGCGTGGGGGTGGGGCCGGCACATCCGGGCCGAGGACATCAAGCCGCTGGCCCTGGACGCGCCGGCACCCGATTTCGACCTGCCGGCAGTCGACGGCCGCAGCAATTACCGGCTGAGTGATTTTGATGCCGCTCGCGTCCTGGTGGTGGTCTTCACCTGCAACCACTGCCCCCCTGCCGGCGCACTTTCTCCAGGATGCCCGGCCGGGCCTCGTCCATCAGGTCCTTTACATCGGCGTACCGCATCGTACGGCCGGCGAAATCCCGGTTCTCGATGGCGCTCAGGAACCGTGCCTCGAATTCAGCTCGGTTGGTGCCGTAGATGTGGTAGCTGTCGGCCAGGTGGCAATAGCGTCCCAGCTCGACCTGCCGTCCAGTGAGTTGCGTGACGCGTTGGGCAATCCGCTGCTGCAACTGCACAAGTGCGAAGATATTCATGAACGCCGCCTTGTACGCATCGTTGCTGCGGAACCGGACGTTCATGCTCAGGCGCGGGACACCTGCCTGTTCAATGATCCGGCACCAGATGCTCTGCAGGCAGGCGGGATCGTAGCAGTGCGCGTCTTCCCAGACTTTCCAGGTGATCGCCTGAGCGCGGCGCGTGTAACCGGTCTGTGCCAGCTGCTGGCACATTGCCTCGATCTGATCGATGGCTCCGGCCAGCGAGGGCACCTGATACTGGAACAGCCGCTGATGATAGGTATACTCCCAGCGTGTGTCATGGGCGTCGTTCGCATCGCGCACCCAGTGGTCTTTGATCCCCTCGCACACCTCCATGACGTACTCCTGCAGGTCCTCGAATCCGCCCGGCATGTCGCGGTGGATCATCGGCTCCTGCAGGGGATCGGTGACCGTGATGAGCATGGTCGCATCCTTGCTCGGCGGATCACCAGGTTTGTCATATTGCGTGCTGATCTCGCACCCCTTCGCGTCCAGGGCGATGAGCGAATTCTCCCATGCGCGGGCGATACAATCACCCTCGGCGACCAGCACCGGTATCCCGTTCATTCCAGTTCACTCCGTGGCACGTCGTGCAGTTGCGTTGCGGCTCCCCGTCCACTCGCCGAGCGGATCGGGATCAGTCCTTCGAACCGATATCGTCCGTGAAGACCTCCTGCACCAGTTCGTTCTCCGCCCGCTCGTGGGCCATCAACTTCCCGGTGAAGACCTCGACTTGAGACGCCAGCTGCTCCCAGTCCTCAGCGGTTCCCGAGCGCGACCTGGTACCCTGCACGATCTGGTGCATTTCGGCACGCAACTCGTCATGTTCAGCCAGCAGGGTGGCCACGCGATTCGACACCCGGGGGGCCGTATTCACAAGCTCCGGGAAACAGTCGCTGGCCTCCTCGGCATGGAAGTGCACATCGATCTGATCACCCAGTTGCTGGATGGTGTCGACGACCTCCCGAAACGCCGCGGACTGCTGCGCCAGCTTGTCCTTGAGATCGCTCAGAAGCCGGCGCAGCTTCGTGTGTTCCTCCAGCGGTACGAACGAATTGCGTTCTGAGTTCATATCCGACATGACCCACCTCACGTTCTGACCCTGAAGCCCGATCCAGCTCGACAAGACTTTGTTGGCAACTTATGCAACTCCCTGCCCAAATGCAAGTCGCTCACCGGTCATCGCCGCAACGTCGTGTTGGATTTCGACGGCACCGATTACTACGGTTCGATCGCTCTCGGTTTCTTCCTGACGGTTTCTTCCTGAAGCTCTGGAAGCGGATCCGCGGCGTGGACGGCAGGATGGTCTTCTGCGACGTCTTGCCGCACGAACAGGAGGTGCTGCATCTGACGCAGCTGGATACGCTGTGGCCCGTCTGCGGCACTCGTGCCGACGCCGTGGCGCGGCTGCACAGGAACGACGCCTGATCGGCGCGGTCTCGGTCCGGAGCGGGCCCGTGTCTTTCACTCGTGTCGCAGCGCGTCGATCGGATTGAGCAGGGCGGCTTTCACGGCCGGCACGATCCCGAACACCACCCCCGTGCCGGCGGAGATACCGAAGCCCAGGAGCACGGCCCAGGTCGGGACCACGACGTCGACCATGTGTGGATGCAGGCTGGCCAGCGTGCTCAGGGCATAGCCCAGCGCGATACCCAGGCCACCGCCAAGCAGGCTGAGAGTCATGGCCTCGGTCAGGAACTGCAGCAGGATGTCGCGGCGGCGCGCGCCCACGGCCTTGCGCAGGCCGATTTCGCGGGTGCGTTCGGTCACGCTCACCAGCATGACGTTCATGATGCCGATGCCTCCGACCAGCAGAGAAATGCCGACGATTCCGGCCAGAACCGAAACGGCGACAGCTCCCACGTTATTGAAGGCGGCCAGGATTTCCCCCTGAGTCTGGACGATGAAATCGTCCGGCTGATGGGCCGCCAGGTTGTGGCGGCGGCGGAGCAGGTTGGTGATCTGGGCTTTCGCCTCCGGCACCGCTTCGGCGCTGACCGCCTGGGCCGCGACGATCAGGTGGCGGCGGAACACCGGATACATTTTCAGCGCCGTCGTGTAGGGGATCAGCACTACATCGTCCAGGCTGTGCCCGAAGAAGTTCCCCTTGCTGGCCAGGACCCCGATGATCCGGAAGCGGCGTCCGTCGATCAGCAGATTGCCGCCGACCACGTCTTCGTCGAGTTCCAGTTTGCGGAGGATCTCGCGCCCGAGCACACAGACTTGCTGTGCCCGCTCCACGTCCATCACGGCAAACGGGCGTCCCGCGTCCACCGGGAAGTTCCGCACGGTGTGATACGATGGTGCCACCCCTTCGACGCTGCAGGTGATCTGGTCACGACCGTAACGCAGCTTCACGTCCTGGCACGGGATCCAGGGGGACACGCGGCGCAGCGCGGAACACTGGGATTCAATGGCGTGGAAATCCTCTTCGTTCAGCTCCACGCGCCCCAGCGACTTGCCCGCGTCGCCGGCCGGCCGCTGCGGCGCCACGAACACGGCGTTGGTGCCCAGCCCTTCCAGGAAGTTGGACACATAGCGTGTGAATCCCTGCACCACACTGACCACCGTGATCGTGGCCGTCACGGCAATCACGATCGCCAGGATCGTGAGCAGGGAACGCATGCGGTGCGTGACCAGCTGTTCCAGCGCGTTGTAAACATTGGAGAGGAATATCATGTCATGGCGCCTGCCCGCCCCGCATCAACACGCCGGGATCCGGCCGCGCCGCCCCGCAGTCCTCATCAGACTCGACCTGGCCATCCCGCAGACACACGATGCGCCGGCAGCGCTGAGCAATGTCGGGTTCGTGAGTCACGATCACAATCGTCTGTCCCTCGCGGTACAGGTTCTCAAACAGATCCAGAATCTCTTCGCTGGTACGACTATCGAGGTTGCCGGTCGGTTCGTCTGCCAGCAGGATGGCCGGGCGCTGCACCAGTGCCCGGGCAATGGCAACACGTTGTCGCTGCCCGCCCGACATCTGGTTCGGACGATGCTTCATGCGGTCCGCCAGCCCCACGCGTTCCAGCGCTTCGATGGCCAGCTGGCGGCGGTGGGCTGTGCCCGAGTAAATCAAGGGCAACTCCACGTTACGCACCGCAGTCTGCCGCGGCAGCAGTTCGAAGGTCTGGAACACGAATCCGATGCGCCGGCCGCGGACCCGCGCCAGCGCCGACTGGGACAGCCGGGCCACGTTCTGCCCGTCCAGCCAGTACTGGCCTGCGGTGGGCACGTCCAGCAGTCCGAGGATGTTGAGCAGGGTGGACTTCCCCGATCCCGAGGATCCCATGATGGCCACCATTTCGTTCTCATGAATCGCCAGGTCGACGCCACGCAGCGCGCGGACGATCTCCGTGCCCATCTGGTATTCTTTCGTGATCCCTTGCAGCTGCAGCAGCGGCGTGCCCGCTTTCATGGGAGCTCCTTCGCCGCCGCACCGGACGGCTCGTCCGAGGAGGCCGCCCCCGCGCCGGACGGCTCAGCCTGTGCCGGTTCCGGCTGAGCCACGCCGCCCGGCGATGGCCCCGGCTGGGCCGCCTTGTGCTTGACCTCCTCCAGCTTCACAGGATGTCCCTCCTCCAGCTCGTCCAGCACGCGGAAAGGCCCGATGATCACGTCATCCTCGGGCGTAATCCCCTCCAGGATTTCGACCCGCTCTTGATCGCTGATGCCCGTCTTGACCGGTCGCGCCCGCGCCTCGCCATCGACCATCACAAAGACGATGGTCACATACCGCATCAGGTCGTCCTTCCCCTTTTCGGCCGGGGTCTTCGGCTGCCGCGTGATCCAGTCGCGGAACAGCGGCGTTTTGGGCAGCTCCTTCAGCCGGCGATGCACCACAGCCTGCACCGGCACCCCCCACGCGTCGTCAGCACGCTGTACCTCGATTTCCACCGTGGCAGTCATCTCCGGCAACAGCGAGTGGCCTGTCCTCGAGACAGTGATCAACGTCTCAAAACTGACCACCTCGGCGATCCGCTTGCCCTTCGGCGCAATCAGGTCGACCACGCCGGGAACCGGATCGTCCTGCGCGGCCTGGAGGAAGATCTGCGCCGGCTGCCCGGCCCGGATCAGAGCTACATCCCCTTCATCCACATCCGCGCGCACACGCATCCGGTTCATGTCGCCGATCGTCATCAGTACCGTGCCGGGCAGGTTGGTCGTGCCCGCAATGACAATCTCCCCCACTTCCACATCCCGGTCGATCACGGTGCCGTCAATCGGCGCGCGGATTTCCGTCCGTTCCAGGTCCTGCTGGCTGGTGCGGCGGACGGCAAAGCTTTCGGTCAGCTCGTGCGTGCTCATCGCCAGCTGTGCCTTCATCTTCTCCAGCACCGTGGCCACGTCGCGCATCTCCGTTTCCGACGAGAACCCCAGTTGACGCAGGTTCTCGTAGCCCGCCGACTCCTCCATGGCTTTCTTCAAGTCCGCTTCCGCCAGCTGAATGGCTGCCTTGAGCCGGTCGATGCGCGCTTCAGTCGACTCCAGGCGCGCCTTGGCGTCTTCGTCGTCCAGCTTGACCAGCAGGTCTCCCTTCTTGACCTCGTCCCCCTTCTCCACGTGCACAGACTCGACTTGCCCCATCGTCTCCGAGGCAATCTTCGCCTCGTCAATCAACTCAATCGTGCCGGGCGCCGTCACCGTCTGGATGATCGTCCCCCGCCGCAACCGCTCAACCTGCACCTCCTTCGCCGGCTGCCGCTTCTTGATCCGCCAGTCGACACCCAGCGCCATGGGCTGGCGGTGCAGATTGAGCGCCCCCACGAGCGTCACCGCGGCCGCCAGCAGCACCAGGATCACGAGGACACGTCGCATGAAACACGTCACCTTTCGACCATTACCGACCGCCGGCAGACCCAAACGCCCGCCCGGCAGCCGCGCCGGCCCGCATGTGGTTGTACTTCCCCGTCCCGCCAGCGGTTTCAGCCGCCCTTCCCTACTCCGGGAAGATCGTCAGTCGCATGCCCAGATTCACCAGCAACGACAAGCCACCCACCACCTGCATCTCCAGCACCGCCACCAACAGGCAAGTCAACAGCGCCACCAGCAGGTTCGCCTGCCGCCGCTGACAGGCACCCCACGCCAGCCCCAGCCAGCCCAGCATCGCAAAACAGTCGATCTGCTGGAGCAGCACCCACTCCCATGCACCATAAGTCCGGGACGGCAACAACAACACAATTGAAGTGTCGATGTCCGACCGCTGCAGGACCAGCATCAGCATGACCCGGACCAGCAGTTGCAGTACCCACACCCCCTGCCACGCGACACAATCCCGCATGGCCGCCGGAAACCCCACGGGCCGGCCACTCACCGCCGCCACCCCACTGAAACTCACCGCCACCAGCGTGGCCCGCACCGCGAGCCAGGCGGGAGCCAGCACGAAATCGCCAACCGCATGAAGCACCGTCCAGAACCGCAGACTGTCACGTTGCAGCTGGATCGCCTTGCGGATCACGTCCGGACTGTCTTCACCAACCGACTTCTGCTCCACCCGCGCCGCACCCTGTTCCACCGCCTCGGCCAAGTCGTGGTCCGGAACCCCCGTCATCCAGACGATGCCGCGGAGAATCACGACCAGCGACATCCAGACTGCCAACAGCCACCCCCACTTGGGAGTGTCCGAGGCAGGCACGCGCCTCTGCGGCGTGCTGGCAGGTTGCTCCGTCATCGTTCGTGGACCCGTCTGAACGTCAGACTTGTGGGAAGAGCGGGGTTCAGCGTTCAGCGCTGTTGCCTTGTTTGTCAGGCTTGTTTGTCAGGCACTCTATCACGATTTTCCCGGTCGCCCGTGACAATCGTCAAGGTGTGGCGCAGGCCGCCCATTCTACGGTTTTGCGGTCGCGGCCGGCCCGCCTCTGTGGCCAGCTTCGCCATCCGAACCGGCTGGGGCAGGACAGAATCCTGGGAGAGATGTGCGGATTGCGGAGGAATTGATTGAGAAGCACCCGTTTCCCAGACGACACGAATCGGGCAGGGTGTGGTTCATGTCCGGACCGAAAGGAATCGGAGCGAGGCTTTGAACGCGACGAGATTGCCCAGCAGATCTGGCCCGACCCGGTGGGTGCCAGCCGAACTGTCAGTGCGGCATCCCGATCCCCTGAGGCGGCGCGGTGAGATCGTCTGGCTGCCAACGCTACTCATTCTGGTGAGCCTCTGCCGGCCGGTGGCGGCTCAGCCCATGGCAAACGAATCCACACCGCAGCGCCCGCGCACATCGTTTCTGGTCCCCCCATCACGCGAGGCGATCGACCAGGGTTTACAGCCGTTGTCAGCCGCGCTGCCTGACATCACGCCGCGGACCGGCATTCGGCCGCCGGATGCCAGTGCCGGAGTATTCGACGCTCGGGAGATGTCGTATGCCGCGCACCGCGGTGGAGGATGGGCACCGATCCGCTACAATTGGGCGGCATCGGAGTTGCGACATCGGCCGTTGTACTTCGAGGACGCCATGCTGGAGCGGCATGGGCAGACGCGTCACCCTGTCCTGCAACCGATGGCTTCTGGCGCGCGTTTCTTCCTCACCATCCCGGTGCTGCCGTACGCCATGGTCGTTGACCCGCCGCGCCCGGCCCAGAGCACATTGGGGTACTTTCGGCCGGGCAGCGCCGCGCCGTGCCTGCTGCAGCGTCCGCCGCTGCAGGCTGATGCGGGCGTGGTCGAGGCCGGAGTCTGGGTGGGCCTGATCTTCCTGATCCCTTGACCCGTGTTCCGCCACGGGCACCCTGACAGCGTCTCGGGCGCGAGCCCCGGAACACTCAGCGCAATCGGCAAAGCCCCCCCGCTTCTGCCGTCAACATGCTGGCGAGGCTTCGCAGCTTGTGCGAATCGCTCCAGCGATAGGGGACATGCCGTCGATAGCAGTTAATACACCTGTACTGGCCGTGCGCCCATTGCGCGCTTATGTGGCTTATGTACTTATGTAGTAGAGTCGGCCCTGCCTGTCACGTTGGACCAGCGATGAACAGCCGTCACTGCTTGACCATCGCTCTGACCGGACTTCTGCTGTGCACGGCAGGGTGCTGGTTTCGTCAAGCGGAGTTCCGTTTTCCCGAACGCCAGATTGGGCCGCACGAGACGCTGGCCACGCAGATCGAGTACCCGGACGTCCAAACGACGATGGCGGCGGAGGCGGCTGCGACCGGGCCGCCGCGCGCCACTCAGAATCCCGGCGACCAGCAGCCGCTGGACATGACATTGGCCGAGGCGACGCGGCTGGCATTCTCCAACAGCCAGGTGATTCGGAGCCTGGGCGGCAGCGTGGTCACGGCCCCGGCCGGCACCGCCACGATGTTCAATCCGGCGCTGGTCGAATCGGATCCGCACAGCAGCGCCGAAGCTGCATTGAGCGCCTTTGATGCGCAGCTGACCTCGGTGCTGTTCTGGAACAAGATCGACCGCGGCTTTGGTCAGGTCCTGTCCGGATTCCCGCTCCCGGCGGTGCAGCAGCTTGCCAGCAACTATCAGCTGGAATTGGCCAAGACAGCAGCGACCGGATCCCGGTTCGCATTGCGGCACCATGTCAACTACAACCGGGAATACAACGTGCTCGACCCGACCCGGTTCCCATCGGTGTGGAACCTGGACTACGAAGCCGAGTTCCGTCAACCGTTGTTGCAGGGAGCCGGCGTCGAATTCAACCGCATTGCCGGTCCGAATTCTGCGGCGGGTGGGGCCAACGGCGTGCTCCTGGCGCGACTCAACACGGACGTCAGCCTGGCCGATTTTGAGGCGGCGGTCACGAACCTGGCGCGGGACGTGGAGCAGGCCTACTGGGATCTCTACTTCGCCTATCGCGACCTGGATGCCAAGCTGGCCGGACGCGACAGCGCGCTGGTCACCTGGCAGAACATCGCGCACCGGCTGCAGATCGGCCTGCGGGGTGGCACGCCGGAGAACGAATCGCAGCTGCGTTCGCAGTACTTCGGCTTCCAGGCATCGGTCGACGATTCGCTCGCCGCGCTCTACAGCAGCGAGGAGCGGCTGCGCTACCTGCTCGGGATGCCTCCCAACGGTCCGCAGCTGATTCGTCCGGCCACGGAACCGCCGATGGCCAAGGTAGTCTTTTCCTGGGACGAGACGGTCCGGGAGGCGCTCCTGCGCCGCGTGGAGCTGCGCCGGCAAAAATGGCAGGTCAAACGCCGCGAACTTGAACTGATTGCGGCACGGAACTACCTCAAGCCACGTCTCGATGCCGTCGCACTGTACCGCTTCCGCGGGTTTGGCGATGAGTTGATCGCAGCGCCCGGCCCGACCGGCGTGGAAAGTGCCTACCAGAACCTGACCACGGGCGATTTCCAGGAATGGGAGATGGGGTTCCAATTCGCCGTCCCGATCGGCTTTCGCCGGGAATTCGCGGCCGTGCGCAACGCCGAGCTGCAACTGGCGCGCGAACGAGCCGTGCTGGAAGAACAGGAGTTTCGCGTGACGCATGATCTGAGCGAGGCGATGCGCAGCGTTGAGCGTGCCTTCCAGCTGATGCGAACCAACCTGAACCGGCGGGTGGCAGCGCACGACGAGGTGCAGGCGCTGCAGGCCAAGTTCGACGAAGGCTTCACCGATCTGGATGTGCTGCTGCGCGCCCAACAGCGCCGCGCAGAATCCACTATTGCCTACTATCGATCGCTGGTCGATTACTCGCTCGCCTTGCGCGACGTGCATTACGCCAAGGGGTCCCTGCTCGAATACGACGGCATCTCGCTGGCCGAAGGGCCCTGGTCGGCCGACGCCTATCGCCAGGCGCTGCAGCATGCCCGCCACTTCGCTCCCCGAATCATCGATTACGGGCTGCGGCAGCCACGCCCGCTCAGCCGCGGTCCGTATGACCAGGAAGCCGCGGCGCAGTTCGAGCGCGCTGCGGCCGATCAGCCGGTGACCGATCAGCCGGCAGCCGAACCGGTCGAGACGCCAGCACCGGGCGCAGCGGCGCTCCCGTCCCCCGATGACGTACTGCCCGCGGCGCCGAGCGAGGAGGCTCCGCTCCCCTCCCCGCCTGAGCTACAATGAAACCATGCGTTCCTGCCGCCATTGTGATGAGACACCATGAAACCAGACGAGCCAAACTGCCCGGAGCCGCTGCGGCAGTGGTTGACGCTGGCGGTCAATCGCGAAGCTTCGGACCTGCATCTGGTCGTGGGGCATCCGCCCGTCCTGCGCGTGCACGGCGTACTGCATCCGCTCGACGAACCGGCGCTCACTGCCGATCGGCTGCCGCCGCTGCTGCTGCCGGCCTGCCCCCCGCCATACGCTGAGCGTTTCCAGGACGAGAAGAACTCCGACTTCGCACTGGCCGTGACGCTGCAGGGCCAGCCGCAGCGATTCCGCGCCAATTACTTCTTCACCGGCCAGCAGATGGGGGCGTGCTTCCGCGTCATCCCCTCCCAGATCCCCGATTTCACGTGGGCCGGTTTTCCGGAGGAGCTGGCCGAGCGGATGAGCAGCTTCCGCAACGGCCTCATCCTGATTACCGGCGTCGTGGGCTCGGGCAAGACCACCACGCTCGCCATGCTGGTCAATAAGCTCAACCTGGCCGGCGGCTACCGTATCATCACGATCGAAGAGCCGATCGAGTACCTGTTTCCGCGCGTCCCCCGGAGCATCGTGACGCAACGCGAGGTGGGGGTCGACGTGAGCACATTTGCGGACGGCCTGAAGTACGGGCTCCGGCAGGATCCTGACGTGATGCTCGTCGGCGAAATCCGCGATCGCGAGACGGCGCAGATCGCGCTCAGCGCCGCCGAGACGGGGCACCTCGTCCTGTCCACCCTGCACACCCGCGACGCTAAAGGGGCCATTTCCCGGTTCGTCGACCTGTTCCCTCAGACGGTGCAGCACGAAATCCGCGCCCAGCTCGCGATGGGGCTCCGGTCGGTGGTCAGCCAGCATTTGTTGCCGAGCGCCGAGCCCGGGACGAAACGGCAGCTGGCGCTGGAAGTCATGTTCAACAACTCCCCGATCGCCAGCGCGATTCGCTTCAGCAAGCTGGAGTCCATCGACAACTGCATCCTGACCGGTCGCGCTGCCGGCATGATCACGCTCGATGAATCCGTGCGCCGCTTGCTGCTGGCCAACAAGATCAAGCGTCAGACGGCGGAGCATTTCGTGAGCGACGTCTCTCTGCTGGATCGTCGGCATTGAGGCGAACAGCCGCTCGGGGCGCCACGGCTGGTGGACACATGACCGCTCGGAGAGGCGGTACCCGGGAGTGGCGACGAAACCCCGCCTCCCACACGCCACCTACCGCCGCGTGAAGTCAGCGGATAGGCTCACGGCTGGTGACTCTCACACAATAAAGACTGCCCGATGACAAGCGACACACCTGCCCGCGACGAACTGGCCGCCCTGTACCTGGAACAGCTGCCCTATGAACCCTACCGCGTTCAGGAGGAAGCTCTGCTGGCGTGGTTCACGTCTGACCAGGGGGTGCTGGTCTGCGCGCCCACCGGCACCGGCAAGACGTTGATCGCCGAGGCGGCTCTGTTTGAGGCCCTGCACAACGGTTCGATCGCCTACTACACCACACCGCTGATCGCGCTGACAGACCAGAAGTTCTACGAACTGCAGGCGTGCGCGGTGCGGTGGGGGTTCCGCGAAGACGATGTCGGGCTGGTCACGGGCAACCGCCGCATCAATCCTGGTGCGAGAATCCTGGTGGTGGTGGCCGAAATCCTGTTCAACCGGCTGCTGCATTCCAGCGCGTTCGATTTCACGCAGGTCAGTGCCGTGGTGATGGATGAGTTCCACAGCTTCAACGATCCGGAGCGCGGCATCGTCTGGGAACTGACACTGGGCCTGCTTCCTCCCCACGTGCGGATGCTGCTGCTGTCCGCCACCGTCGGCAACAGCCTGGAGTTCATCAACTGGCTGGCGCACCACCACAACCGGCGGCTGGAGTTGGTCCAGAGCGACGAGCGCAAAGTCCCCCTCACCTATCAGTGGATCGGCGACATGCTGCTCAACGAGTTCCTGGAGTCGATGGCCGCGGGGGACGAGCAGTCGCGGCAGACGCCGGCTCTCGTGTTCTGCTTCAACCGGGACATGTGCTGGAACGTCGCGGAACAGGTCAAGGGCAAACGGCTGATCGGCAACGAGCAGCAGAAGGAGCTGGCCGCTGAACTGGACCGCTACGACTGGTCGCAGGGTGCCGGCCCCAAGCTGCGGCAGCTGCTGCTGCGCGGCGTCGGCGTGCATCATGCCGGCGTGCTGCCGAAGTACAAGCGGATCGTCGAGGAACTGTTTCAGCGCAAGCTGCTGGCGCTGACCATCTGCACCGAGACGCTATCGGCCGGCATCAATCTGCCAGCGCGCAGTGTCGTGGTGCCCGAACTGCTCAAGGGCCCACCGGGCGAGAAGAAGCTGATTGATTCCAGCAGTGCGCACCAGATCTTCGGACGTGCCGTCCGGCCCCAGTTCGACACGCAAGGTTATGTCTTCGCGCTGGCGCACGAAGATGACGTCAAGATCCTGCGCTGGCGGGAAAAATACGACCGCATTCCGGAAGACACGCCCGATCCCAAACTCCGCCAGGCCAAGAAGGCGCTCAAGAAAAAGATGCCCACGCGGCGCAGCACCGAACAGTACTGGACGGAAGCTCAGTTCGAGCAGCTGCGCACGTCGCCCCCCGGGCGTTTGTCCAGCCGGGGCGCGCTCCCGTGGCGGCTCCTGGCCTATTGGCTCGACGCCTCTCCCGAAGTGGATACGATCCGGGACCTGGTGAGCAAGCGGTTGCTTGTCGGCAAACGCCTGGAAGCCAGTCAGAAGGCGGTGGACCGCATGCTGCTGACCTTGTGGACCGCCGGCTATGTGGAGTTGGAGCCGGAACCTCCCAAGCCGGGTTCGCCCGCGAGCGGGCACGGTGTGGGACTCAGCCCGGAGGGGAAACCGATCGCCACAGCGGACGATGCGCCGGAGAGTTACCGGCCGCATGTGGCCCGACCCACACCCGACCTGCAGAAGCTGCTGCTCCTGCGCGGCGTGAACCCGCTCTACGGCGTCTTCCTGGTCAATCAGCTGGGCATCGCGGACCGCAACGAGCGGATCCAGGCGCTGGAAAGCGTGCTCGAGATGCCGCCGGCCGTGGCCTACCATCTGCATGTGCCGGGGCACGAGGAGCTGCCCCCCGGCCCCCTCGCCACGACCCGGCTGGATCTGTACCTGCTGCAACTGGGCCTGGTCACCGCCGAGCAGCTGGGAGCTGCGCAGTCGGAGGAGCGTGACGGGCCACGCGCGTTCTACGAAGAGGAGCCGGTCTACGTCCTGACGCTGGCCGACAAACTCCGCATGTGGTTCGACAACGACTTCCCCGGAGTGCACGATCTCCGCACCCGCCCCGTGTGGGCCGCCGGTGAACTGCTGCAGTTCGCCGGTAACTTCAACAAGTTCATCACCAGCAAGCAGCTGCAGAAACAGGAAGGCATCATCTTCCGGCACCTGCTCCGGTTGATACTCCTGATCGGGGAGTTCACACAACTGAGCCCCCCGGACCTGGATCCCCAACAGTGGCGCGAAGAGATGCAGGAGATCGCCGACCGGCTAACCGAATCGTGCCGCCAGGTCGACCCGACCAGTACCGACAAGGCACTGGAGCAGGCCCAATCCGACGACACACTGTAGGCTCGACCCGCTGGTACACCGCCCGGAAACCTGCTTCTCGTCACTGACAGATTCCTGTCACCATCCATCATCCTTTCGGCGTGCCTGGCCGGTACAGGCATCCGGCACAGGCACAGCGCCCTGGAAACCCTCCAGTTGCATTGTCTGCGCCACACGCGCATGAAAAGCAACTGGTATCGTGGCAGCAGTCGCGTTTTGTTCGTGTGTCGATAGAAGTCACGGTTCGTGACCTGTTCGCGCCACGCGAACTGTCGTCTGCGGAGTACGCCGAAGGCGTTACACTCCACAGCCCGGGGTAAGCAGCGCCTCGCGGCGCCACCCGTGGGTACGCGTGCCCGTGAACATGCCGGTCGAGCCGCGGATGCCGCGCTGAACCGGCGGTATCCAAGACCGAGACCGGGGCCAGGCCGGCAGTGTGCGGCTTGTGGCGGGCTCGGACAGCGCCGCCTATAATCGCATGCAACGCTGGAGTTGTCTTGCCGGCCCGGAATTGCTGCCATGGGATCAAGCCAATAAGGAAGAGAACATGATTCGAAACACGATCGTTTCGCTGGTCATTGTCGCGGCGGCGTTTTCGAGCGGCGTTTGGGCAAAAGACGCATCCAAGGAAGCCGACAAGTCCGACCTGGTCGCCAAAGCCCTCAAGGCGATGGGCGGCGCCGAGGAAATCGTTTTCGTCGAGCGGGCCCTTTATGAAGACGGCCATTATTACCGCAATTTCGGCGGCGATGCGGTCAATCCGGACGCTTGGTTCCATGCGCCGGACGGCTCGCGCGTGTGTAAAATCAATTTGCGGACGAAGCAACTCACGGTCATCATGGAGGTCGAGACGGGGGATATCCGCGACCCTCGTGTCCACTACGACGGCAAGAAACTGCTGTTCGCCTATCGGAAAGGCGGCACGCACAACTATAACCTGTATGAACTGAATATCGACGGCACGGGGCTGAAACAGCTTACGTTCGGCGAGAAGTGGGACGATTTCGGGCCGGAGTATCTGCCCGACGGCGGCATCATCTTCGTTTCCAGCCGTGGCAAACGGTTCATTCCCTGCAATCACTCGCCCGGGGCGCAAATCTTCCGCATGAACGGCGACGGCAGCGACATCCTTTGCCTTTCGGCGAACAATGTGCGCGACGACCGTCCGACCGTCATGCCCAACGGAAAGATACTTTACGACCGTTGGGAATACGTGGACAGCTCGATCGAGACATACCACGACGTGTGGACCATGAATCCCGACGGCACGAATCAGATGATCGCCTACGGTGGTACGGTGCGCCCGCCGACGCGGGTCTTTGCGAAGTGTGATCCCATGCCGATTCCCGGAACGGATCATAAGATCGCGGCTGTTTTTACGCCGGCGGTCGGACATCGCGAGAATGCAGGCAATGTCATGGTCATCGACTTGTCCATGGGGCCAGACGATCCCGCCGCCGCCCGGCAAATCAGCCCGCCGCGAGATTTGGGCGGCCATCATTTCTTGAGTTTCGGAATGGGTGGCGGGCGCGTGGGATTCCGCGATCCCTACCCGCTTTCCGAGGATTGTTTCCTCGTCGCCGAAGACATGAGCTTGTACGTCATGGATGGAAGCGGAACACTCCAGGAATTTCATCGCGCCGAAAAGATGGTCCACGATCCGCGAGTGCTCCGAGCGCGTCCGCGCGAACCGGTCGTTCCTTCGCGGCTCGACCGGCAAAGCACCGTGGGGCGTTTCGTATTGACCGACGTCTATCGCGGACGTCCCGAGGAAATGGACGGCATTCAGCGCGGAAGCATCAAAAAGCTGTTGATTCTCGAAGATCTGCCTAAACCGATCAGCTATTATTCTTTGCCGGGAATGATCAGCATGGATGGCACGCATACGCTGCGCCGCGTCCTCGGCACCGTGCCTGTCGAGGCCGACGGTTCAGCCTCCTTCGAAGCGCCGCCGCTGAGATCGCTCTATTTCGTCGCCCTCGATGAAAACAACATCGCCGTGAAACGCATGCAAAGCTACACGATGCTCATGCCCGGCGAAACGCAAGGTTGCATCGGTTGTCACGAACATCGCACGAGCACGGCCGCCAACGCGACCGGTGTGTCCGGCGGCGGCTCCTTGATGGCGTTGAACCGCCACCCCAGCAAAATCGAGCCGACGCCCGGAGTGCCCGAAGTGTTCCATTACCCGCGCGACATCCAGCCGATCTGGGATCGCCATTGCGTCTCCTGCCATAGTGCCGAGAAGCCAGAACGACGCGTCATCCTGACGGGCGACCGCAACGAATGGTTCACGCAGAGCTACTATACGCTGTTTGCCTACAATCAAATCAGCGACACGTTCGGACGCTACAACACGGAATTCCGAAGTCACAAGCCCTACGGTTTCGGCACCGGCGCCAGCCCATTGATGAACAAGATCGACGGCAGCCATTACGACGTGAAGCTGGCAAAACAGGAACACGACACCGTACGGTTGTGGATCGAGGCAAGCGCCTATTATCATGGGACGTACTCGGTATACAATCGCGAGGAAAGCGCGGTGGCCGGGGCCCTGTGCAATAACGTGAAAGTCGAGATCGGAATACCGCTCGACGGCATCGTCAACAACCGTTGCCTCTGGTGCCACGATTCGGCCGCGTCGATGGGCCAGCGCGTTCGCAAGGGCAAAATGAACGTGCCCAAGCACTGCTGGAACCTCTACAACCTCTCGTATCCCGAAAAATCCATGATCCTCTTGGCACCGTTGGCCAAGGAGGCGGGCGGATATGGGTGGTGCAAGGACGGCTACGGCCAAGCCGTCGTCTTCCGCGACAAAACCGATCCCGATTTCCAAGTCATCCTCCGGACGATTCAAGCCGCCAAAACGCAGCAGGAAAAGGCTGGATGGTACGAGTTGCCTGGCTGGCAACCCAATCCCCATTACGTTCGCTGGATGAAACGTTGGGACATACTGCCCGAACGTTTCGACGCCGCGAAGGACCCCATTGACCCGTTTGAGACGGACGAGGCGTATTGGCGTTCGTTGTGGTATTGCCCTCCCGAGGCGAAAACCGCGTTGTCGCCAATTGCATCACCAACCGATGCGGCAGCGGCCGGAAAACAGTTCCGCCCGAATTGGGAATAGACCGTGACGCGATGGTCCATCCCATGCTCCTGTTACCTATCGTTGTGCCCCGGACGATGTTGGTATGGATCGCATATTCCGTAGAACTTGTCTCGACCCTATCCGCAGACCGACATTCGCGCCACGCGAACTGTCGTCTTGAGCCGCAACGCGGCGCTACTAACACAGCCCGGGGTACGCCGCGCCGCCCGGCAACCGGCTTCTCGTTCCTGACAGATACCTGTCACCCTTCATCATCCTTTCGTCGAGCCTGCCCGGCACAGATATCCGGCGCAGGCATCCGGCACAGGCAGATCGGCACTTGCGTCCGGTAGGCCGCGTCGGCTACGCTTGGGACTTGCGTGTGCAGTGTGCATCCTGCCTGCCAGCGCGGGACAGGCACCCGACCGTTTCACCGCGCCGACGGGAGGATCACTTCTCCCACGAGATACATCACATCAGGGAGCTGACGGAACCATGTTGGACTTGTACGAGAAGATCGAAACGGCAGCGGCGGTTGTGCGGCAGCGGTGGCACCGGCGGCCCCATGCCGGCATTATCCTGGGCACAGGCCTGGGGAACGTGGTTGAGCGGGTAGTGGTCGAAGCGACCCTGGACTACGAGCAGATCCCTCATTTCGTCAACTCGACGGCCATCAGTCATCGCGGGCGGCTTGTATGCGGCCTGCTGCAGGGGGTGCCCGTGATGGTCATGGAGGGCCGGTTCCACATGTACGAAGGATACTCGCTGGCGGAGATCACGTTCCCCGTCCGCGTGATGAAAGCCGTCGGTGCAAACCTGCTGATCGTCTCCAATGCCAGCGGCGGAATGAATCCACACTACCGTTGCGGCGACCTGGTTGTGATCGAAGACCACATCAACCTGATGGGCGATAATCCGCTGATCGGAGTGAACGATGACCGGCTCGGCCCGCGTTTTCCCGACATGTGTGAGCCCTATGACCTGGCTCTGGTAGACCGCGTCCTGGAAATCGCGCGGCGCGAGAATATCGTTGCTCACAAGGGAGTCTTCGTGGCGGTCGCCGGTCCGAACCTGGAGACGCGGGCTGAGTACCGGTTCCTGCGTGCGATCGGGGCTGACATCGTGGGCATGTCGACCGTGCCGGAAGTGATCACGGCAGTTCACGCGGGCCTGCGCGTACTCGGCTTGAGCATCGTGACCGACATGTGCCTGCCCGATGCCCTCATGCCGGCCAACATCGACGACATCGTCGCCACCGCGAACGGCGCGCAGCCACGTTTGACGAGCCTGATACTCGGTGCGTTGGCCGCCGAGCAGGTGCAGCAGTGAGGAGGGCGGCGGAAACGTGCGGACGTGAAGCGGGCGACGCCAGCTCCCGCCAGGACGGAACCTGGTGATGGATCACGACTATCCGAATGCAGTCCGGTTGGCGCGCGACGAGATCTGCCGCCGGTGGCCCTGTGAACCGCGGGCGGCGGTCGCGCTGGGAACGGGGCTGGGAGCCCTGACCAGGCACCTTCAGTGCGAGGCCACCATCCCGCTGTGTGCGCTGGCCGGCTTCCCCCAGACAACGGCACCAGGACACTCTGGACGCATCGTCTGCGGGCGCCTGGGCGGCGTACCCCTGCTCGTGTTCGACGGGCGGTACCATCTGTACGAGGGGCACCCGGTAGATCTGATCACGCTCCCCGCGCGTGTGGCGCATGCCTGCGGCGCACCGATGCTCATCGTCTCGAACGCCAGCGGCGGACTCAATCCGCACTATGCACGCGGCGACGTGGTCGTCATCGACGACCAGATCAGCTTCATGCGGCGGGGGCTGCCGACCAGCACGCCGGCGAGTGCAGGCACATCAGACCGACCGGCGCGGACGGGCACTACCCCGTACGACGAACCGCTGGTGCTGCACGCCCTGCAGGTCGCGCGACGACACAACTTCGTCGCACATCGCGGCGTCTATGTCGGCGTGACCGGTCCCAACTATGAAACGCGCGCCGAGTACCGTTTCCTGCGATGGATTGGCGGAGACGTCGTCGGGATGTCGACCGTGTCCGAGGTGATCGTGGCGCACGCGCTGGGCATGCGGGTCCTGGGCCTGTCGGTAGTCACCAACGTGGCATCCCCCGACGCGCCACAGGTGGTCGACGCGGCTGAGGTCATCGATGCGGCCGCCCACGCCGAACCACACATCCGGCAGATCGTCGCCGACGCCGTCGGCACCTAAGGAATGACGAATGACGAGATACCCAAGGACGAGGGAATGACGAATGACGAGATACCCAAGGACGAATGGAAGACGAATGCCCAGGACCGAAGGCTAAAGGGGGCAACGTGTTGGTCATTTGCCTGGGCTTCGCCATTTTCCCGTCCCTGGGTATCTCGTCATTCGTCATTCGTCATTCGTCATTCGTCATTCATTCGTCCTTGGGTATCTCGTCATTCGTCATTCATTCGTCCTTGGGTATCTCGTCATTAGACATTCCCCCCCCCCATGCTTGAAACGAACTGATCGACAGCTTAGATTTCCTCATGAGCCTGCGGCAGGGCTGACGGAGTCGTCTGGCCGTGCGGCCGGGCGTTCTTCTGTAGCGGATGCACGAACCATGAGCACGAACACGCCTTCGGCTGATGAACACTCGGAGAAACGCTGGCGTCCCCTCTCGGCCATTCAGCGCCGGGTGGTCGGGGTGCTGGTCGAGAAGGCCAAGACCACACCCGACACGTACCCGCTGACGCTCAATGCGCTCACCAACGGCTGCAACCAGAAATCGAATCGTGCACCGCACATGGACCTCTCGCCCGAAGACGTGGAACGGGCGTTGGACGAGCTGCGTGAGATCGGTGCGGTGGCGGAGGTGCAGTCGGGGGGGCGTGTCGCGAAGTTCCGCCACTACATGTACGAATGGTTAGGCGTCGACAAGGTGGAACTGGCGGTCATGGCTGAACTGCTTTTGCGCGGCGAGCAGACGGTGGGGGAGCTGCGTGGCCGCGCCTCGCGCATGGAGCCCATCGCCGACGTGAACGCCCTGCATGCGATTCTCGAGTCGCTGGTGCAGAAGCAGCTGGTGGTCACCCTCACCCCGGCTGGGCGCGGCCAGGTCGTGACGCACAACCTCTACTCGCCCGAACGGCTGGAGAATATCAAAGCCCAGTTCGCGGCCGGGCGGGGTGCGGCGGAGCCCGCCACGCCCCGCGCGCCAGTGGCGGCGCGTGGGGCCGGAGTCTCTGCCGACCAGTTCGCCTCGCTCGAAGCCGAGGTGGCACAACTGCGGGACGAGATCGCCCACTTGCGCGAAGAACTCGCAGCACTCCGGGGACCGGGTTCCAGTCAGATGGAGCGCTGAGCGCAGACGCTGCATGCCGCGCGACATTTGCGAACGACGTGCCGCGAGCGACAGCGACCTCTCGAGGAGGCCATCCAGGCCTGTTACCAGGCGCGCGGCTGGCCAGACGCCGGCGCGCCCAGGCGACAATCTGTTCGACGATCCGCGGCTGCGCCACCTCACAGCGACAGCACAAACTCCACCAGGTCGTCTATATCCTGCTCGGTGAGTTCATCGAGCTCGCCGGCACGTGCGCCGTGCTCGCCCGTGACCAGCAGGTCCTTGATAGTCACATAATGACCGTCGTGCATGTATGGAGCGGTCCGCCACACCTCCACCAGAGTCGGCGTGTCGAAATCGACCCGCCGGTCATACGGCACGCTCGAGCCGACGTCGTGCATCTTGAGATCCGTGTAGAGCGGTTCCGGATGGCACTTGCTGCATCCCACCTTTTCCGAGAAGAAGAGCGTTTTGCCACGCTCTGCGCTCTCGCTGAGTTTGCCGTCCACCAGGTACGGGCTGGGGACCGGTTCGAGCGCCTTGAGGAACTCGTCGATCGACTCCGGCACCTGATCTTCCGCGGGGGGCACGGCAAACTGGATGTGCTCGATACCAGCGCGGGTCGCTTCTTCCGCCGTTTTGCGCACTCCGGCGCTCATCGACGGCGGGGTCTCGTACGCCAACAGCATGGACTTGGTGTTCTTGGGGGTCCCGATGTCGTCGTTGAGCAAGTCCCAGTTCAGTCCGTCGGCACGGATATCCGGATGGCAGCTGTTGCAGCTCTGCCACTGCTGGAAACAGATGTCCGCGTCGCGGAAGTACATTTCCCCTTTGCGCTTCAGCGTCAACTGCGGTTCCGGGCCGAGCGGCACGAGGGTCACTTTGTCATACAGCTTGCTGTCCATATCGACCAGCGCAAGGGCGTCGCTGAAATACATGGCGACATAGATCTTGGAGCCTATCACTTCCAGGCCGCGCGGCCCGTTGATCAGCGGCTGCTTCTCGGGCAGCACCCCTGGCAGCCCGCGTTTTCGCAGATTCACCCGCTGGCGCAGATCCACGAGAAACGTCAGGTCGTTCGGGACATCGACTACTGTCGTCGACGCGTAGGTGCCAGCCGTGTTGAGGCGTCCCTGCTCCCGGGCTTCTTCCATCGTCTTGGGTACACTCGTCAGCTTCTGCATGAGCCCCGGCGCGTCCACGACACTCAACTCGTGCGTTCCCGCGTGCGAGACATAGATCACGGCGCCGTCGGCCGACGTGGTCACGGCGTACGGATTGGCCGCACCCAGGTCGATCTCGTCGAGCAGCACCGTGTTGACCAGCGTCCTGCTCGCCACGTCAATCACACTCAGTGCGTTGGTGTTCATCCAGCCGCGTTCCAGTTGCGTGGTCGGCATGCGGTAGCGCGACAACACATGCACGGCATAGGCGTACTTCCCGTCCGGCGATACACAGATGTCCCGAATACTGGAACTGCCGTTGGGCAGCCGGATGCTGGTCGTCGCCAGATCAGCCATCTGGATGAGCGAAATCTCGGCAGCCACGGTGTCCGCGTCAGACGGATCGATGGGCAGGAGGTTCGCCACGAGGACCAGCGAGCCGTCGGGCGTCACATCGCTGGCCACCGGCTCGCGCAGCACCGGCACCCGCGCGACCTGCTGCGCCGCAGCCACGTCCACAAGCGAGACGTCGTTGTTGAAGCGGTTG
This sequence comes from Planctomycetaceae bacterium, assembly GCA_012729315.1. Classification (GTDB taxonomy): domain Bacteria; phylum Planctomycetota; class Planctomycetia; order Pirellulales; family Pirellulaceae; genus JAAYDI01. The sequence goes on along the minus strand of JAAYDI010000182.1, from coordinate 14,339 downwards.
CATACCACCAGGTGCTTGCCGTCCGGGAGCAGCGCCGGCGCACAGGGACTGTGCCCGACCGCAATCGTCTGCAGCACGTTGCCCGTACTGGACTCGATCGCACACACCACCCCACTGGCTACGCCGCAGGTCACGTACAGCGTGCTGCCGTCAGCCTGCACAGCCAGACCCGTCGGCGCGCCCGGGCATGCAATGCTGCGTGTGACCTGGTTGGTGGCCACATCCAGCACGTCGATGCGCTGCGCGTCATACTGCAGGACGTACAGGATCTGCTGGTCGGGCGAAGCCACCACATCAATCGGACCCAGGTAGGTGCCCGACTCTCCCCGGAGCGTGCCGGCAAGCAAGGTGCATAGACCCAGGGCCACCATGGTTCGCTGAAGAATAGATACTGGAATACCGCCCAGACTCATACCATGTCTCCTGTTCGCGCGCTAGTGAGGCAAGAAGGTGTGATTCAACGGAGTGCTCGTCACGGCGGCGAACCGCTGCCGTCACCGCCCTATGATATACCAAGCGGCAGCCGATTCCGAGTATCCCGGGCGGAAAAGGAGGGGATCGACGCAGACACTCCGGCGCCGGGCCCGGGACATCCGACGGGGACGGCGGACGACGGGACCCGCAGCCGGACAGACCGGTTACTCCCGGGCGATTTCGTAGCACAGGATGGCACCCTGATCCGGGACTCCCGCTACATCGGCGGTGAAGACCAATGTGCCATCATGCACCTCCGCGGGCACCTCCGCCACGCGCGCCCCGCCAGTCGACAGCGCCCACACGCGCCAGGCACCCGCTTCCGCCAGCTGCAGGCGGACCTCGGCCCGGCCGGCGCGGACCAGGTGCGGCAGCTGGCCCCAATCGAGCAGCGTTTGCCGCGCACGCTCACCGTACCGGATTCCGGTGTTCTGCAGGTCCGTCAGGTGCGTCAGCAGCAGCCGGCGGCTGCCCACGACCGGCTGCGCGTCCAGCGCGCTGACCCAGATCGTGGCCGGCACGTCCTGTACCGTCGCCTGGAAACCATGCTGCGTCTGAATCGTCTCTCCCGCCGCGGCAAACCCGCCGACCGTGCAGGGCGTGTCCAACGTCATGACATCCCGCGGTCCGTCGATCGTGATCTCACCCGTCTCGCTCTGGAAGATGTATTCGCGCGGATCGGTCGGGTTCGGCTCGCGCAGAATCCCCCGCTGCCTGAGCACCGCGACGAGTTCGTCGTCGGACAGCTGATACGGGTCCCCCACCCCTGCCACCTGCGTGCCGGTGTACGCACTTTCCGGCGTAGCCCAGCCCAGCGGCAGGACGACGTCGTGCGGCAACGGCGCAGCGGGATCATCCACCACCCGCGTGCCGATGCGTGTGACCCAGCCGGCCCAGTGCCAGGAAGGTGCCAGACGCGGAACCCGCGCGCCGGGCGCCGCCAGGTCCTGCCGCGTCATTGCAACCGCCAGGCTGTGCGGAGCCGGCCGCATATCGCCGCGCAGAAACAGGCAGATGCTGGCCCGCTCCGCCGCCTGGCTCAACGGATCGCTCACCATGTCGAAGTAGCCCAGCCGACCGGGCTGGAACAGATTGTCCCGGCTGTGGCTGTACGCGAAGCGCCAGATTACTCCCCAGCCCTGCAGAGAACCCAGAGAACCGGTCAGGATCCCGCCCACACCCCGGTAGCGGCCCGGCGCGGAGTAGTTGTATTCCGACAGCGTAAACGGCCGATCGAACAGTCGCGTCAGGGTGATGTGCCGTCCACCACGGGCGCCACCCGCAACCGGACTCGTGTTGGGGCAGCGGCTGGGCAGCCGCCACGGCTGCTCGATGAACTCAGGATGATCGACATAGAAATGGTCGTCCACGTAGTCCATCTCCACACGTGCCAGCTGGTTCACTACATGATTGGTCCAGCCGTTCATGTTCGTCACCAGCGCCTTGACACCCAGCTCTTCACGCAGGAACCGCGTCGCGCGCACGAAGAAGTCGCGATCCACCTGTGCCAGAAAACAAACCACGTCCCGCGCCCGCGGGTCCCGGCCGTCCAGGCTGGCGTCCAGACGCACACTGCCCTGCCCCGGATCCTCGTCGTCGGACAGGATCGCCCCCCAGGCCGCTGCCAGTCCCGCCCGGTCTCGATAGCGCGCGATCAGCCAGAGGTTCCACGCCCGCTGAAAGTCCGGAACATCCCGGGCCAGACCCAGGAAATTCCCCAGGTTGCCTTCATTGATCAGACTCAACCAGGCCAAACCGGGATCGTCCTTGTAGGCGCGCTGCGTGTAAGGATTGACGTGCGTGAGCAGATTCCTGGTAAACGTCTTCCAGTTCTCAAACGCCCGATCGTTGTTCGTGGCCAGCACCTTGAAGGCGTTCATGGCGTCCTGGCGCCCCGCCGCGTAGTCGGGCAGGATGGAGTCGATGCTCACGGGCCGCGAGACATAGAGATCGGTCGTCACGTAGATGCCCCGACTTGTGAGCGCGGCGAAGAGGTAGTCCAGCTGATCCAGCTTGTCGGGATTCAACTGTGTGCTGTCCGGCTGGCCAGCCACCAGTTCGCTCTCGTAATGATGGAAACGCACAGTGTTGTATCCCAGCCGCACCAGACGCTCAGCCAACCGGTCCGCCTGGTCGTGGGTAATGTAGTGCGCCGAGAAGCAGAGGTTCACGCCGTAGAACCGCACTGGCCTGTCCCGCTGCGCTTCGAAGGTGAATGTCCCGTCAGCATGCGATTGCAGCCAGCCATGCTTGCCGGCCGGAGCGTCCTGCAGACCCAGCGACGAGAAATCGAGCGCCGAACCCGGTTGAATGTCCAGTTCGAGTTTCAGCGGGATCCAGTCGCGGTCCGCCACAATGGTCACCGGGGCATCGTGTTCGACCTCAATGCCGCCGCGCCCAGCGAGTGTGAAGTCCACGCGCACCGCGGCCCCCTTGCGGAACGGCTGTTCTTCACGGGAGGAGCGATACATCCGGATCGTGAAAGACGGTCCCCACTGCCGATTGTCCTGGATCAGCACACTGGTTGGCTGCGGGAAGCGGAACTCGAGTGATTCGCCGCCAGCGGTACGGATCTGCAGCGTCCGAACCGGCCCGTTGAAGAGCGAAATGGAGTCGAAATCGGCCGGGAATTCCCCGGCGCGCTCGTCCGCTTTCCAGGTCCCGCCCGCCAGGGCCTCGATTGTGAACTCGGCCGCCACGTGCAGCGAGTTGAGCACCATGTCCTGCTCGGGCGTGAACACATAGGCAGCCTGCATGGCGTCCCCTTCGGCCACCACGGTCGCCTGGCCGCGGGCCACGCCACCGTCGGGCGCCACCAGGCGGATGGCCCGTCCCGGTCCCGCACCGTCCTGCGAGCCGTCAGCCGTGGCCTGCGCCGCCCGCCAGTCCGAATCGAACAGGCCGGCCGCCAGTTCACAGATCACCGTGTTCCCTCGCGCCACCTGCACCCGTCCATCACGGCCCTGTATCGCTCTGATCGGCTCATCACCCCAGACACCCGAGACCGCCGTGGACAGCCACAGGAGAACCAGATAGATCGTCGCGCGTTGCATCTCCGTTGTCCCTTTCCGTGTTCTTGAACCGTTTGACAATTGGTTTCTTGACAATTGGTTTGTGGTTTGGTTCTGGGATCGTCACGTCGACTCGCAGGCTGTTACGAACCAGCCGGTTGTGGCCCGCACCCTCGTATTGCCCCTCGTTATCGCCCCTCGTTGTCACCGCATGGTGGACTTGCCCATCAGACGCCGCAGCAACCCCAGTTGACCGGCATGCATCATCTCGTGCATCGCACAGAAGTACAGGCTTCCCAGTTTGGTGGGGGACACGGCATACGGCATGTCAACCGGTTCGCCGAGGACAGCGTCATTGTACGTCGGCAGTTCTTCCATCGCTCGACGATGCACACCGTGCAGCACTTCGCGGATCTCGGCCGGCGACGGATTGCCGGCGGGATCCGGATCGGGCGTGGTGCCTTTGCTGAACTTCTTGCGGAAGACGCTCGACATCAACTCCATGTCTTCCGGCTGGCGGCCGCGCATCCGGAACAGACACAGGCCGTACTGTGCCATCGCCAGGTGTCCCACCTGCCACGCGACATGCGTGATCCGTCCCGGTGGCTGCCAGAACCACTGTACGTCGTCGATATCCTCCAGCAAGCTCAGGGTGTATTCCCGCGCAAACTGAATGTGCTGGCGGGCCAACTCCACACGCGTGTCAGCCATCCCCAATTCTCCACATGCTCGCCTGCCGCCACGATTCTCGATCCGCAGTGTCAGGTTACTGTGTCACGTTACTGTGTCAGGTTACTGTGCAGGAAGAACTGTCGCAACCTGCATGCAGGCGCAACCTGGCCGGCACCGGTGGCCACCTCACACACGTCCGGTTTCACGGCAACGGAGGGGATGCATGCAGCGGCAAGATGCTGCATGTCGCTGCCCCGTCTCAAGGGCCTGTACCGGGCCAGGCAGGCAACCCGGCGCGGCGCAGAGCAAGCGTGTAATCCTCGGGCCGATTGATATTCAACAAACTCAAGAGTTCCGGGTCGACGTCGCGCAACTCCCGGATGTCGACGCGCCGCGTCGACACACTGTCATGGAACGAGATCATCCGCCGTTCCCCTTGTGCCAGGAGCGCGGCGATGGACGCGACCAGCCGCGTGCGATAGACAGCTGCCAGCGGATGATGGAAGGCACCGTCAGTGGGTACGACCACGTCGTGGTCGTCCAGCAACTGGGCCATCCGCTGCACGAACTCCGGGCGCAGAAACGGGGCGTCGCATGCCGTAACGTAGGCGGCCTCCACACGCGAGCCGAGCGCCGCGAGCCCGCAGTACAAGCCCTCCAGGGGCCCGCGTCCGGTGGCTCGGTCGCGGATCACAGACACTTCCGGCGGGAGCGGCGGAAGCAACTGGCCGACGGCCGCCACCACCACGCACCGCTCGACGGCCCCCCCGAGCAGCCGCACCACGCGCTGCAATAGCATCTCGTCGCCGAACGGGAGCGTCGCCTTATCGCGTCCCATCCGGCGACTTTGTCCGCCACAGAGCACAATGCCGCCCACCACCATTCCCCGCCCTCAAGCTGCCTGCGCATCGTCAGTCGATTATACTCCAGCGTTGCATACGATTTCAGGCAACGCGCACCCACGGGTGGCGCCGCGAGGCGCGGCTTACCCCGGGCTGTGTTAGTAGCGCCACGTTGCGGTTCAAGACGACAGCCGCGAGCCGCACAGTGCGGGCCGGGCAGCCCGGCAGCCCGGCCGCAATGGGTCATGCGAGTTCATCTCGATCACGCATCCTCCGACACGATCTGTGCCAGGGGGGGCAAGCCGGATATGTATTTCCTCCAGCTGTTGAGCTGGTCGCGCGTGAGGCTGTTCTCGCGCATGATTTCATGTTCCAGCACGGCATTCGTACCTGTCACTTTCACGCGAATGCTCAGGCGTCCGTTCTCCCGGTAACGGAACCGAACCTCAATCGGGGTCCTGGCCGGGAGCCCTGGCGGCAGATCGCGGACGGAACAGCGCCCAATCTGCGAACAATCGGCCGGCGCGGCGCTTTCTCCCTCCACGATCCGTACCAGAATGGACTTTTGACCCGCCTTTCGCGTCCTGAAGATGCGTTTCGCTTCCGCCGGCAACTGCGTATTGCGCGGAATCAGGATCGCGTTGCGCAATTCCTTGGTCTGGGGATCGTTGGCGACCACGCCCAGACTGTGTGAGTTGACGTTTCGGATCTGGAATCGGGGCGCGCGGCCGGCGTGTCGGGTGAGCAGGAGTCCGGCGTGCAGTGCCGCGCCGTGCGCCACCACCTCGTCCGGCGAAACGCTCTGATCGGGTTCCTTGCCCGAGAGGTCTCTGAGCATCCGCACGACGGACGGCATGCGCGTGGAGCCGCCGACCAGCAGAATGCGGTCGATGTCGGACCACTCCAGCCCAGCCGCCTGCAGAGTCTGGCGCGTTGTAAACGCCGTGCGTTCGAGCAGGTCCAGCGTCAGCTCTTCAAACTTCTCGCGCGTGATCTCCAGCCGTACCGTCTGGCCGCGGTACTCGCACGACAGCGTGGCCCGCTGGCGGGCCGACAACGTGCGTTTGGCTTCCTCGCACTCCCGCCAGAGCCGGCCTTCCACATTGGGATCCTCCCGCGGATCCAGGCCGTACTTCCGCACGAACTCCTCGGCGACACAATCCAGCAGACGCTGATCCCAGTCGCGGCCCCCCAGACGCACGTCGCCGTCGGTGGCCAGTGCCACGAACTCCCGCCCGTCAATCTGCATCACCGTCACATCGAACGTGCCCCCACCCAGGTCATAGACCAGTACGTTGCGGCGCTGTGCTCCGGCACCGGTCTCGGACAGGAACCCCTGGTGGTATCCGAAGGCGACGGCCGCCGCGGTCGGTTCGTTGATGATATCCAACACCTCGAAGCCAGCGATGTATCCGGCATCCTGGGTCGCTTTGCGGCGCACCTCATCGAAGTAGGCCGGAACGGTGATCACCACCTTGTGGTACGCGCCCAGCTGTTTCTGCGTATCCATGCGCAGCTTATTGAGAATCCACCCTCCCAGCGCCTCCGGCGGATACTGGCGACCACCCAGGGCCTTGTGGAACATGCGCTGTCCCACATCGCGTTTGGAGCAGTCGGCGATACGTTCCATCTCGCTGCCCATGGCCTTCACCGCCTCCTTGCCCACGACCACCTCGTAGTCCTCGAGCAGCACCACACTGGGCGTGAGCGTGTCCCCTTCGGCGTTGATGAGGGTCAGCGGACGCCCCGTGCTGTCCAGATATGCGGCGACCGAAAAGGTCGTGCCCAGGTCGATCCCGACGGCACACTGTGACGACTGTTTCATAGCGATAGAGCATCCCGCTGCGCGCAAGCGCGTGGCCAGTAGCGATCATCCCAGTTGCGATCACCCGATGTGAAACAATCTCTCTACTCTACCAAGCCCCCCAGAAACCGACAACGAACCGGTGCCGGCCCGCCGAGCACGCGCCGCGCGGAGTCGGGTGTGGGGGCCCGCATCTATGCATTGCAACGACTCTGACGATTGTGCCGCCGGCTCGGGATGCTGCAGCGCGCGGCATGCATCCGGCAGCAGCGGTCCACCAGAGTGCGCCGGCTGCCGCAGGTTTTCCGATTGACTGGAGCGGGCGAGCTGCTCGAGCGGTGGTGATATGCCGGCGTGGTGGGAACCGATAAACAGCAGGTAACTGCCTGAGTCTGTTCAGGCCCTGCGCGGGGCGATCGAGAGGGAGGCCCGATGACGACCGATCTGATTCACGTCTTCTTGGCGTGCGCGTTCTTCGTACTCTGCGCCGTGAGTTGCCACATCGCCGTGCTCAACCGGCGGACGCGTGGTGACGGGCGAGTGTCGGACGTGCCCCTGTCAGGCAATTCGCTGTCAGGCAATATCAGGCAGCGTTGACCATTCCACGTCGGTACGGGTGTGGAAGCGGCCGGCGAACTCCGCATAGTCCCGGCGGCCATCGATGATCGACACGGCCACCTGCGTGAGGGATATCTGTTCGACTTCGTAGCACAGGATGAAGTCGCCGTCGTGGTTCTGGGCCACCGACGGTGTTTCGTTCAGCTGTTCGTAAAGAATCTTCAGCGGCTCGGCACTGGTCGATCCGTTGGGCATCATGACCAGCAGCCGTTTCGCGCCGCCGCAGCGCAGCAGCCGCGGCCGGGCCGAGGCGAGCGAATCGGCCAGCATCGCGGCATCGTTCTCCACCTGCTGGCCCTGCGAGAAGACCAGGTCGGCCACGTCCATGGTTTTCATCAGATTGACCACGATCCTCCGGGCGATACCCCGGATAGTGGCCGGCAGCCTGTTGCGCGCCTCCCCTCCCTGACCGAGCAGTTTGCGGAGTCCGCCCGCCTCCTTCAGGACGGTCACCTGGAGCTGCTGATCCAGGCGTTCGGTCAGCTCGCCGACCCCTTCCACCAGCACGTGTCCGACCGATTCCAGCAGATGGTCGGCACCCACTTCATCGTCGGTGACCAGCGAATCGAAGGTGCGGGAGATATCGAAGTGATCTGCCAGGTGGCGGATCTCCCGCTCGAGATCGACCAGTTCGTCACGGATCGCCGTCACCTGGCCGTTGGCCGCCTTCGCAATTTCCGCGACGCTGGCCACGACGCGGGCGTAGAGACGGTGTTTGCAGTACTGTTCCAGCAGCCCGGGCAGTTCATCGTCGGGCGACTTGTCGCGGCCGCGGGCGCGGGTGGCAGGCAGGGAGGCCAGTTGTTGTTCGACCTCCAGCAACTGCCCCTCGACGTTCTCCTGCAGTTGCCGCACGTGGTCTTCCGTCGTCTTGCACAGGGCCCCCAGCCATTTCGCCAGCCACATGGCGCCACGGACCCGCGACGTTTCGTCGTCCACCATGTCGAGCAGCCATTCGCGAATGGCGTCAGTCCGCTTGAGGATCGCCTTCCTGCGGAACGGGGCCAGCGACGCTTCCAGGCTTCCCAGGTCAGGCCGCGTGTGATCAGCAGGCGGCTGCCGGCACCCCAGCAGCCCGTCGACACTCCTGATGAACTCGGTAATTGCCGCGACCGTTCCTGCCGCGGAGCCCCGCACGTCACACAATTGCAGTTGCTGGATCTGGTCCTGGAAAAACCCGTCGACCGATTGCCCGAATTCGTGTTCGATGTGGCGGAACACCTCCTGGATCAGCGAATCGACATCGAGTCGAATCGACTCCGCGAAGCGTTCTGCCGGCACATGCAACGATTCGTATTCGACGTTCTTGTGCGCGTCTGTGCTGCGGCTCACGGCCGCGGCCGAGCGTTTGAAGGCCGGCAGTTCGACCGGGACGGACGTGCCCACCAACCAGCGATCGGTCATATTGCGGCAGAGGTGCTCCACCGCCACCGCCACGATATCGTCCTGCAGACAGCTGAACTGGTACAGCCCACACGTGCGCAACCGGATCTCGGCATTCCGCGTGTCCGGATTACGCGGCTCGGCGTCGCGGCAGGCCCGGAAGAAATCGCCGGCGTTCGTGACGGTGTCCAGAAGCAGGTAGGTGGCCACCTTGTCGGCCGCGTCATCGAACTGCTGTTCGTTCAGTCCCTCCCCCAGATCGATGAGATACGTATCGCGGAACGCCAGGTTGTCCTCGTGGCGAGGCGGAATATGTCCGGCCCGTTCCCCCGGATAGTGGCCGCCCAGGCGTCCGTAGTGGTTCAGCTCGGACAGCGCCGCGTAGGCGTTGACCGCCGCCAGCTCCATTTCCCGCGGATTGCGCCCGGTGGAGTGGGTGAGGATGGCGTATACGTTGTCGTCGCGGAACCCCATCTCGGCCAGGATATGCCGGGCGAGGTACCCCAGGTCGGCGACCATGCCGCTCCCCGTGCCGCCCGAAATCGACGCCACGACCACAACGCGGACGTCGTGCTCGAGGAACTGCAGCCGCGTTGTCTCGCGCGCCGCTCCCAGCGCCTCGGACGAGGTGGCCGTGGTGATCGCCGCCCGCATCCGCTGGTCGATGTCCTCCACGTGGTCGACATAGGCCAGCCGCCCCAGCGGGCGGAGCCCCTCGGTCTTCAATGACTTGGGAATGTTATACAACCAGCGCCGGCTGATCCAGCGCAGCAGTGTCCCCGACTCATTGCGATAGTCCTGCGGGTGCCGCAGTGGGATCGGCACAACCTCCTGCGGCTTGAACCCGTGCCGGTGGTTCGTGGCGTCCAGCAGGTCCCTGGTGTCGGTATCGAGCAGCAGCATCTGGAGCGTCGGGATGTCCTCCAGCTGGCCGAACCGGTCGGCCAGCCGGCGGCGCAGTTGGAGCAGGATGCGGCCACCTGACCGCCCCACCCCCAGGAACAGAGTCGGGCAGATGGTGACCGGCGATTCCGGCAGCTCGATCGGGGGCAGCAGCGTGACTTCGGGGCTGGAGTGTACACGTGGTACCGGGGATTCGCTGTTGTCGAACGTCGGTGCCGCGTCTTCCGTCCCCAGCACCTCCGTGCTCGGACCCCGCTCCGCGCAGCGGTCCCCCACATGGTTCCGCATCGACGGCTCGTGACTGCTCCGGGCCTCAGCCCGTTCCGCGGCCTGTTCCGGCGCGCGGGCCAGCGCCTCGATCATTTCGCGGCAATTGGAGAACCGGTCGGCCGGCGCCTTGGAAAGCGCTCGCGCCACAATCTCCTGATCGTACTGCTCCAGCGACGAGAGGCGCGGCCGGGCGTGCAGGTGCTGCCGGGCCAACTGCATCGCGGTAGTGCCGGGGAACGGCAGCTCGCCGGTCAGCATCTCCTGATAGACGATCGCCAGGCTGTACTGATCGCTGCGGCGCGATGGCCGGCCGTCAAAGACCTCCGGGGGCGCATAGAGCGGCGTCAGACCGCCCATCAGCGATGCCGTCGCGTCGTGGATGTCCTTCACCAGCCCGAAGTCGGCGACTTTGACGCGGCCGGCCAGCATCAGGAGGTTCTCGGGCTTGATGTCGAGATGCTGCAGCGAGTGCTCTTCATTCATGAAGTCGAGCACGTCGGCCGTATCGCGCATGTAACGCATCAGCTCGTCGCGCGGAATGCCAGGCAGCCCGCTGGCCCGGCACTCCTCAAACCGCTCCTTCAAACTGGCCTCGGCCAGTTCGGTCACGATCAGCAGCTGACCATCGACGACTTCAATGCGTTCGAGGGATACCAGAAACGGGTGCCGTACGCTCTTGATGCGATTGAGTGCTTTGAGTTCCCGGGTGGCTCGATCTTCGTTGAGGAACCCATAGACGAACTTGATCGCCTTGACCAGACCACCCGGCGCATCGGCCGTCCAGACTTCACCGTAGCCGCCGGCGCCAATGCGTTCGCGGATCCGGTAGCCGGGAATGGGCTCTGCTGACGTAATAGCTTGAAGCGGCACCGTGTCACTCCGCTGCTGATGCTCAGTCTAGCGGCTGGGGACCAGCACCGGCGGGCGCCGGTGCATGTAGGCCGCAATCGGTTCCGGGCGCCCGAAGTAGTCTCCCTGCGCGTAGACGCATCCGAGTTCGCGCAGGCACTGCGCATCTGATTCGTTGTCAACTCCAACCGCGACGATGGTACATCCCAGATCGCGTGCGGCGTCCATGAGCGACTGGATCATGCGCCACCCACCGCTGGCGCGCCGGATGCCGCGGACGACGGCCGGCGCCAGCTTCAGGTAGTCCGGCGCCATGGACCGCCACTCGGCCATCTGGCTGGGCCCGGTGCAGAATCCGCCGTACGCAATCTCAATCCCCCGCTGGCGAAGATCAGCGATAAACTGGCGGAAGTAGGTGATGTCACACACGGCCGTGTCCGGGATTTCTGCGACCAACTGGTGCCGGCCTGCCACGACGTCTACCAGCCGATCCAGCGACTCAGGCGCGAAATTCGCGCTGACCTCCGCCACCTTCAGACCGAAGAACAGGTGCACGTTGTCTTCAAACAGCGCCGCCTGCTCCACCGCACACAGTCGGTGCTGCTGGTTCATCCGCTCCGTCAACCGGCATTCGGTCCCGTCAATCAGCGACTCCGCCTGCTGGCTCTCGCCAGGCAAGTCGAGCGTCGCGCGAATCGCCTCGAAGCCGTACACCTCCCCCGACTCCAGCCGGACGATCGGCTGGAACGCACTTCCGATCGCACGATGGGTCAGCCGTTCGTGCAGGCGGCGCACCTGGATGACCAGGTCGTGCGTATCGGTCATCCGCTCCGCCACCGGTTGCGTCATGACTTGCGTCACGGTCGCCCGTACCGGCTGGCCGCTGAAGAACGTGAACTCGAAATCAGCCAGCACGACGACGTCGCCGTCCTGCAGCACAGCTTGCGTGACGCGGGTGCCATTGACGTATGTACCGTTGGTGCTCTCCAGATCGCGCAAGACAAAGCCTTCGTCCTGGCAGTCGATCGTGACGTGCTTGCGCGACACGCGGCTGGACTCCACACAGAAGTCCGCCGACTCGTCCCGTCCCATCACGTAGGGAAACTCACCAATCGCCTGTTTGGTCAGCCGGCTACTGCCCACCTGGTAGTACTCGAACCACGGTGCCGCCGTGTGGACGTCATTGAGTATTCGCGTGCGCATCGTTGGGGGGCCACCGTCACAAGTGCAGGAAGTGCGAAGGAGATCGAAGAAACAATCTCTGGCCGTGTAAAACATAGCATCTACCAGCCGCCCGGGAGCGGAAACGCTCAGCCAGGTGCCGCTGCCGCGCCGGCGCGCTGCCGTCGCCAAAACGCCACGCGGCAGAGACCGATGAGGTGTTTTCACCACAGTGCGATCGCCGCACCGCCAGCTCAACCGTTCCCTCCCCACGCGTGCTGCAGGGAGCTGAGCGAACCGGCACCGAGGGCACTTGCGAGACACGGTGTGGAATTCCGGCGTGCACGGCGGATATATAGTAGAGTTCTGCTGGATACACGAGTGGATACACGAGCGCGCACGACCCGGCTGTCCACCGGCGGCAAGCCTGCCTGTGACTGGTGGCCACAAGAAACAGGGGCACGATCCTGATGAAATCCAGACCGTTTCGATTACTCGTCGTCGCGGAAGACCGCAAGACGCTCCGGCGCCTGACACGGTTTCTGACCGCTTTCGGTTTCGATGTCGACCCGGTCACGGAAGTGTGGCAGGCCTGTTCTCTCTGCAAGGCCTCTCCCCCCGACTTCCTGATCGTGGATGGGGACAGCCTGAGCGCAGACCAGTGCCGTCGGTTGTTCGCCAAGAGCCGCAAGGGATACACCTACACATTCCTGATGATGCGGGAAGCCGAGGTCAACACGCTGACGGACGCCCTGCTTGCCGGAGTGGACGACTTCCTGGCCAAACCCGTGGTGTTCGGTGAATTGCTGGCCCGCCTGCGTGCCGGCGCGCGTGTGATCGAGTACGAACGGCGGGTGCGCGAGCAGGCTGCCGTCGACCATCTGACTGGGTTGCTCAGCTACTCCGCATTTCGCGACCGGCTTGACAGCGAGCTGGCGGCGGCCGGCAACCGCGAGATCTCCTGCGTCCTGCTGGACCTCGATTTTCTCGGCAATATCAATCTCACCCACGGCCAAGGCGTTGGAGACGAGATTCTGCGGGCGGTTGCCAACCAGCTCAAGAACCTGACGGGGGAGTGCAAGTACCTGGCCAGCTTTGGTGCCGGGCGTTTTGCGGCCCTGCTGAGTGACGCTTCCGACGCGCAGGCGCTGGCCTGGGCCGAGACAGCGCGGCAGGCGATTGCCCACCTGGAGCTGCCACTGAAGCCCGAAACCGTCTGCGTGACAGCCAGCCTGGGCGTGGCTGGCACCATGCACGGCGCCACGTCGGCCGACGAGCTGATCAAGCGCGCGGAAACAGCGGTCCGGATGGCCAAGTCGTCGGGGCGCAACTGCGTCGCGCGCTGCGGCCAGTTCGATGGCGAGACGCGGGAGTGGGAGGATCTGGCCCGGCAGGGACGGCTGTTCGAAAACACCGTCGCGCGCGACGTGATGGTACCCTGCCCGCAATTCGTGCTGGCCGATCAGGACGTCAGCGACGCCGCGGAGCTGCTCGAACGAACTCGCCTCACAGAGCTGCCAGTCGTCGATCGCCACGGCCGACTGCTGGGCCTGCTGAGCAGCGATCAGTTGCCGGCAGATCTGGCCCGCATCGCCAAGCGGACGAAGGTCAGCGAGTTGATGGTGCATGACGTGTCAACCGTCGCCGAGACCGAGAGCTTCGCCAACTTGATGGAGCTCTTCATGTCGGATACGCAGTCCCGCAATGTGGTGGTCGTCGTCCGCCAAGACCGGCCCCTGGGGATGGTCTACCGCAGCGGGATGGCGGCGTTGAGCGAGCCGCTGAACGTGGACAGCTTCGCGCCGGACGAGCCCTACGCGCTGACCAGCGAGTATCTGGTGATTGCCGACAGCGGCTGGTCAAACTGAGTCCGCGCGCCGGCCGCGGCGTGGCCGGCCGGCCACGCAATCTGGCGCGGTGAAAGGCCCGAAGAAACGACCCTGGTGCCGGTTTTGACATTTGTTGCACCGGTGAGCCACTTCGCATTAACGGTTTACTTCTCACTGCGAACCCTGTGTCAGGTTGGCGATCCTGCACCAGGGGTGCGGTACCGGGATAGCTGTCGTCTGGCCGAAGGTCAGTTCTCACCGTAGCCTGTGGGGCAACGCCCCAGGAATGGGAGCACAACGAGGTGTTTGGCCGAAGGCCATATTCACTCTCCAGTTGCATTATTAACGCCACATGCACGAGAAATGCAACTGGTATCGTGGCAGCAATCGCGTTTTGTTCGTATATCGATAGAAGTCACGTTTCGTGACCTATGCGCGCCACGCGAACTGTCGTCTTGAGCCGTAGCGCGGCGCCCCTATCACAGCCCGGGGTAAGCCGCGCCTCGCGGCGCCACCCGTGGGT
>JAAYDI010000181.1 GCA_012729315.1 Planctomycetaceae bacterium | reverse complement strand
CGGTTTCACGGCATTGCGTTCTGTCGCGCCGTGTTTGCCGAGGCATCCTCCGAGGGCTTCACGTGACGTCCTGGTGTAGCAGTGAATCCCCCGCCGGTTCCGTGAGCTGACATGACCTGATTTACACGTCTCTACTGATCAGGTCTGGGTCGCAGTCCGCGCGCACCCAGCTTCCGAGCGTGTGCCGCAGCGCCGGTGGCCACACCACACGCCCCGCAGGTCAACCTCTTGCGCCCTCCTGCGCCCGCTCACCCCACATCATCCCCCCGCCATCCGGTGGCGAGGTCGCCACAAAAGAACGCCGCAAAAGAAGACTGTCCACAAAACACAAAAGAAGACTGTCTGAGTTCAAGGGACGCAAAAGAAGACTGTCTGAGTTCAAGGGACGTGGAATGGCATTCCTGGAATGGCATTCCTCAAAAGGTGACTGTCTGGAATGGCATTCCTGGAATGGCATTCCGCTCCTCCATGATGTCGATTTTCAAGCGCCGCTAGCCTGTCGATTTTGAGCGCCGCGCGACACCCAGTGACGGTCTCTATCGTACCGAAGGCGCCGGCGATTCTCGTGCCGGCCCCAGTGACGCCGTTGGCTGCGGGATTCAACGGGCGAACTCGTACTTGCATGAAGCATGCTGGGCGGGCATCATGGAAATATACTCCGCTGCAGGGTCCGTTGATTGGAGACGGCACCACGCCGACACCGCAAATTGGCATCGGATGGGACAACGGGAAGAAGATCGTCGCTTTCACTCACACGCCGGGTGAGCCCGATCGGCACACACTGCTTTGCAACAGTGATTATTCCCACGATGATCTCTAGTCCGAGGCGACTATGGCGTTCAGGATGGGAGGCGAGGAAGAGTACTTTTCCGTGCCTCATGGAGAGCGTTTCTCCGGCGACCCGTGGTCGCCGTCGTTCGACACGAGGAGCAGATGGAACGGCGAAAGAGAATCATCGGGGTTGACTGGCGGGTCTTGCTTGCCGCCGCGGTGTTCATAACGCTAATGTACACTGACTTCTTCCTCTGCCGCGGCTGGCTGTCCGGAGTTGTTGTAGGAGGCGTATTCGCCCTCCTTGGTGTCACCCTGGGACTCCAGAATCTATGGATGATCCGAGTCGGGAAGTTGGTCCCAGCCACGGTGGTTGACCACAAAGAGGAACACAGCGACGACGAAGTCTACTACATCCCCATCGTCGAATTCTCTGATCACTCTGGGCGAAAACACCGGAAGCGGACGGATACTGGGCTCGGAGTCAAGCGACCCGCTGTTGGTACCCGTGTTCTGGTCAGGTATGACCCATCGGAAAAACTCGAATGCCAGATCATGAGTGCCTCCCGTTGGATCATTCCGATCGGCCTTCTCGCGGTGGGTGCAATTGTGTTGGCGTTGACGGCGCGAATAGGTCACGACACGTGACTTCTATCGACGCACGAACAAAACGCGATTGCCACCGCGATATCTCAGTTGCTTATCACGTGCTTGTGGCGCAAACAGTGCAACTGGACGGTCAATGCTGCAACCAGGCGACCAGGCCCGATACAACCACAACGCACTGCTGGCGAACCATACCTGCCCAACCTTGCGGGCTCACTATGTACGCACAATGCAATGGCATTTCGAGCCTATGGCTTGATCGCCTTAACCAAGATCTCGGGATCCGCAACCCACAAAGCAAAGTACGGTACATCGGCGTCACGGCGCAGTAAGAGCATCAAGAACGGCCTGTCGAACACCATAACGTGTCGCGCCGGTGGTGGAGGCGCGGGGCTTGCGCACCCGAACGAGATATGCGATTCTGATCGCAGACGCACACCTTCCTCGTCAAGTTGAAACCGGACGTTCTGGAGAGCGCTGACGATTTGCAGGTCGCGAGCAACGGTCGGGTTCTTCACGACGAGCTTCAGGTGTAAGAGCTCCTGATACTCGCGTGTGATGTCGAAATTGAGTTTCGGTATTTTCAGCACATCGTACATCTGAGGATGCGTAGGTGTGGCGCTGGCCACACGACTCAGTACCGCGTTGACTGTTTCCGCCAGCGTTGCTGCCGGCTGGACCTTGGCCAGGATGAGTCTGTCCCGCGTACCTTTCGTCTTTAGCTCGACGATGAAGTCGTCCGCCGTCCGATAGTCAGGTATCAGCAGTTGTTCAAGCATCTGGGCGTGCCCGGTTTTGCGTTCTTCGCCAATCCCGAAGCACGGCACCGCTGCTGTGCCGAACATCAGCGGTTTCCCGAGGCGCTCGAAGGGGACGGGAAACTCGAGGTTCTTGAACAGATAGGAATAGGCAACGATGTCCTGAGGTCGGGGTGTCAGCGATTTCGGAGGAATATAGTGTGGCGTGGCCCGCCCCTTGAACGTGTCCCGCAGTTGCCGGTCAATCTGCCCGAAGACATCGTCCTTCACAAAGCCGGCCACGGCGACGTACGACTCTTTGTCGAGGTGTTCCCGTGTGAACGAGCGACGATTGAGCGTGCCCACCATCGCAGGTTCTTTGCCCTCGAAATGCAGGTCTTCCCCGACGAGCGCACACGCCTCGTTCCATGCAAGCTGGAAGGTGGCACACCACAAGACGTTGTGCTCGCCTGCGACCGGGACCTCCAAATGTGGCGCGACGATCGTGCCCTTCAAGCTGGCGGCATTCGCCTTCAGCAACCCGTCTTCCCTGAAGGCATCATCATGAGTCTTCAGCGTCTGAACAACGCCCATCCACAGTAGTGCCAGCGATGCCAGGGCGAGACTCATCTTCTTAACGGGACTCATCACGACTTACGTCCTCCACGTGCTTGCGTATCTCCTGCCACGCCTCACTATCTCTGAACTCTCTGAACCATCGCCGCGCCCACTTATTCCTTAGCCAAGTTTTTCCCCATCCTTTTACCACCCCAGAGCCCGTGTTAGACTAACGTGACTGCTCTGCCGTGGAGCTTGACAGTCGGCCCGCCGGAGGACTGCGGCCTGCGATCGGGCGTGATGTCGCGCACATCGCAATCGGCGTTGCTTCTGGTCAGGCACTGATGACTACCACCGCGTCCATCCTGTCTCTTGGGGAAACGAAATGATGCGGCTGATGATCCTGGTAATTTCGTCGATTCTCGCGGCGGGACCGGCGATGGCGAGGGAGATCCGGCCGGTGGACATCCATGTAACCGGCGAGACGGCCGACGGCCATCCGGCCGCGATGATGCTGGACGGTAATCCCGACACGTACGCCGAACTGCTGGACGACACTCGCGGGGGAAATAGCCAAGAGACGTTTCCGCCGCTGGGCAACTCGCCCGTAACGGCGTCGTTCGTGCTGGACATGGGACACGCACGAACAACTGTCGGCATGCGGCTCGTTTCGCAGCCGTCACGATGGCTTGCGAGGATGGCACACAGCGTGACCGTCTTCACGTGCAGCGACTCCCGCGGCACGACGGACGTCCGCGTAATTGCCGACAAGACCGTGTTGCCCGTGACCTTCTGCGGCGATTCGGCGTTCGTCACCTGGCCCCCGGTTACCGCAAGGTTCTTCGGCGTGTGCGTCAACGAGTCGTACGAGGGTGCGATCAATTCGGTCGGCGAATACATGACTTGGCTGAACAACCCGAATCGTGCGATTTGGGGACTTCCACATTCGGGCGACGGACGGCATTTCGTGACGGACATCGCGGAAGTGACGCTCTTCGACCGCGAGCCGGAGGACTTCCCTCGACCCAATTCGCCGGACACGGCGTATCCACGAGCCCGACTGGAAAAGGACTGGCTGTTGCAGGACGCGGGGTTCGATGGATTTGCCCGCGCGTTCACGTCGACGGATGACGCCGAGCTGGAGAAACGCATGGTGGCGCGAGTGGCCAGTGAACTGTCAGATCCGGGAGACCTCGACCTTCCCCGCGCGCCGGGATGCGATCCGCAGTGGAGATCGCTCTACTTACGCCTCTGCGAAAAGCGGAGAGCACAACGGCTGCGGAATGTCACACAACATGCGACGCAGATCGTCTATACCAAACACTACACGTTTGGCTGCAACGCCACGCTGGGGTCGACGGAACACGTCACGGACGATCTGACCGATGGCCGGCCACGAAACTGGACGAAGGGTGGCCAACTCTGCATGCTCACCATCCGTCCGGACGGCAGTGTCACGAACGAAGTGCTGGTCGACAAGCCGGAGGGCTGCGTCCGCGATCCCAATCTATCGTACGACGGCCGACGGTTGGTGTTTTCGATGCGTGACAGCTATAACGACAACGTCTACTACAACCCACAGCGGTATTCGGCGAGCTTCCGCGCACCACTGCCGTGGGATGCCTACGAGAAACGACGCGGCGACGACTATCACCTTTATGTGATGGATCTGGAGACTCGGGCGATCACGCAGATCACGCGCTCACCCGTCATGGATGGACTTGTCGTGCCCTGTGCCGAGGTCGAGCCGTGCTTCACTTCCGATGACAGAATCGTTTTTCAGTCCACGCGCTGCGAGCAGGTCACGCCCTGCCATCAGACGCTGGTCGCCAACCTGTACATTTGTGACGCTGACGGCGGAAACCTGCGCAGGCTGGCCTTCGACGGCGCCGCCACGTTCTATCCGCAGCAACTGGACGACGGCCGCATCCTCTACACGCGATGGGAGTACAACGATCGCAACGCGCGTTTCCAACAATCGCTGTTCAGCATGCATCCCGACGGCACTGCACAGACGGAATACTACGGCAATAGTTCTTTCTATCCGACCTCGCTCTTGCACTTCCGTCCGATACCCTCTTCGACCCAGGTCATCGGCATCGTTTCCGGCCATCACGTCCATCAGACGGGCAAGCTCGTCATCATCGATCGCCGCAAGGGGACCCAGGGGGACACCGGCATCGAGTACGTCGCCGGGTCGGCCATCGGTGAAGAGCCGGGGCGTCACGCTTCGAACTACGCAAACGACCCGAGACTGGTCGAAGATCGCGGCGTGGTCGCCATCGACGCCTTCGGTCAGTTCGGGCCGCAATGGCAGTATCCTTATGCCTTCGACCAAGAGCACTATCTCGTGACGTTTCTACCCGAGGGAACGCTCATCCACAAAAGCGGGGTGAATCCCAACTTCGGCGTCTACTATCAGACGGCCAGTGGCCAGCGCGAGCTGCTGGCCTACGACCCGGCGGTGGAGTGCAGTCAACCGGTGGCGGTGATGGCGCGAAACGCCGCGCATTTGCGGGGTTCCTACGTGGACTTCTCGAAGTCTTATGGGGACTTTTATGTGCAGGACGTGTATCTCGGACCGGGATTGGAGGGCGTGCCGAGGGGAACGATCAAGAAGTTGCGCGTGGTGGGCATCGAATGTCGCCCGATGTATTTACATACGGGGCACATGCACTGCCCGTGCGACATACAGTTCGAACCTTTCATTCCATACGTGGGAGACATGTCCGGCGAGGCGGTGACGGCGGGCGGAGCATGGGACATCAAACACGTGTTGGGCGAGGTCGACGTCGCACCCGACGGCAGTTGCGCGTTCGAGGTGCCGGCAAACAACAGCGTCTACTTCCAATTGCTCGATGAACGCGGCCGCTGCGTGCAGACGATGCGCAGTTGGACGATGGTGATGCCTGGCGAAACGATTGCTTGCGTGGGATGCCATGAAGGCAAACAACAGGCCGGTCAGGTTACGCAGAGCGCTGTTTTCGGCAACGTGCAGCGTCTACGTCCCATGGCGGGCCAGCCTCCACATCCGCTGTTGGCTCGGCTTGATAGGGACGGACTCCTGGCAAGCGCGGGCAACTACCTTGGTGTCAACTCGCGGCGGTCTTGCGATCCCGACTCGCCGACGGAAGGGTTCAGTTTCGTTCGCCAGATTCAGCCGATTCTCGACACTCACTGTGTTCGATGCCATGACGGCAGTCCCCACGCGGCCGAAAGAATGAACCTCGGCAGCGAAGAATTCATCGATTTTCGAGAGGGCTCCGGCCGGCGATTTTCGAAATCCTACGCGGCTCTGACCGCCGGTGGACGGCAGACGGCGATGCTCAACTGGTATTCGGCGACCGGGCGCTCGGCCATGCTCCCGCCCCGCGCGATCGGATCGACGCAGAGCAAAATCATGGAATACCTCGAACCGTCACACTACGGCGTGATGGTGAGCAACGAGGACAAACGACTCTTTGCATGCTGGATTGACCTGTCGATTCCCTTCGGGGGCTCCTATGCCGAGGCAACGAACTGGTCCATGGAAGATCGTAAGATCTTCGAGTACCACCAGGACAAACGCGAGATCTTCGCATGGCAGGAAGTCAGCGAATTACGCAGGCAACGCAACATGCCGCCACCGCCCGTGCCTGATACGAAAGTGATACGCATGATCCACTCAGCCATGCCGGAAGGCGAAGGAAGTGAGGATAGTGAGTTGCTTCGTGTTGCTCGTGAGTAGAAAAGGATTCTCCTGACTCACGACCGTGATTTCGGCGCGCTCGTATTCGTCCAAGGTGGCGGACCTGGGGTCATCAGGCACGGCCTGGGAAGCCGGGCCTCAGATTCAGTTCTCTACCACGATGTAGCTGAGAGACTTGACGGTCCTGTCCTTGTAGACGAAATCGTCGCTGGAGTAGTTCGCGACGATTTCAGAACCGTCAGAGTAGACCGTGCGCGAGACGTCCGGTGCAAGCAATTCATGCTCTTCCATAAACTCGGCCTGGAGGTGCGATCGCCTGTTGTAGTCGTCAACGCCAGCCTTGATGGCAGCCACGGCTGCCGCCAAAGCTTCGTCGGTTTCGCAGCTGATATCTTCATCTCCCATCCAGTTCCTCTTGGTCGTCACGAATGTCGAGTGGAGGTAGAATAGTGGCCGCCCGCCGTATTCGGCGAGCTTTACTTTGGCCAGGTCTTCTTTGATCGTGTAGTTCGTGGTCCTTGAGAATGGGTTCGAGAGGATGATGCCGTGATAGACCAACTGCCAGATGGGCACGCTGCGATCCACCATGTCCGTCCTGGCTCTGGCATACGGATCAAATGAGACGTATAGCACGTAATCGAGATTGCCGCAGTAGACGTCATACGGACCTTCCGAGCCGATGCCCCCGAAGGTCTGTTTCCCCAGCTCCATGATCTTGTCGAGCCAGACGGCGCTTTGACTGGCGTTCAATGGATGGTTCGGGTCGAAGCAAGCTCGTGGCGGAACAATGCTCAGAACATCAATGTAATGCACGCCGCGGAATCCCAGCTCGGCGACGGCGGGCAGATCCTTCAATGCAAATCGTTCGTACGAGCATTGTGGGCAGATATTGTACATGCGTCCGCCACTCCAGCAGGCGTTCTTCGAAAGCCGCTGGTCGGCGGTCTTGATGATGTATTGCTCGTCCCAGACTTCTGAAATGCGGTATGCGTCCGTACTGTTGGTGTGACCGACAATCTGGTATCCCATATCCTGAGCTTTGGTGATGAGATGTCGGAGCTTGTGTTCGCCGCCAAGTTGTTCTTCAACCGGAAACAGTTGTGGATAGCGGCCATCGTGACCTTTTCGATTCCATCCTACGAGGCAGATTTCCGCCTGCCCCACGCCCTGTTCTTTCAGCTTATCCAAAACGTCGCCGACGCGATCGAAGGTTACAGCGACCTTCATCGGCGGCTCCGTGGCAAGGGTCTGCTCTTCCACGGGGCTGGGTGCCGGTTTCCACGCCTGACGGATTCGAATCTCGACACTTTTGGTCGCATAAGATAATTCCGGAGACGTCTTGATCCGTTGCTTTAGCGGGACACAGGCTCCGCGATCCAATTGGAACTTGCGATAGGTTCGGGCCATGCCGGAGTAGTTGGCGTCTTCGCCTGAGAGCATATGATAATTGATCGCAAGATCTTCATACACACCGTGCTCATCTAACACAAACCGGGGGAACAGTCGATAGACGCCCGCTTCCGCCTTCGCAACAAGCGTGTAGGCATGCCGCATGCCCGTGACAATCGCGACGAAGCTGCAACGCGGGGTCTTCATGCCGAAGATAGGCATCGCGTTGACGACCAGAGTCTGCTCACCATCGCGTTGCCGGAAAGTGCCGAGGAAGCCATTCGGCATGACGAAGTAGCCATCTTCACCAGTACTGGCCTCGGCAAACTCAGCTGCGACCTCAATCTGCCGGACGCCCGCAGGCACGGCAGAGGCCTTCAGGCGGAAATGCAGAACAGCTCCTTGCTGAACAAGGGGATGGCTGGCAGTCTCGACATGCTTGTCTGCATATATGTAGGTTACGTTTACGTGTGCCGCCGATACGCTGCATACCGGCAACAGACAAAGTAAGATCAGGCTGTGTGCGATCGTGTTCGTCATTGTGTTCTGGTCCGTGTGTAGAGGGACAGCAACATACGGATGCACTGCAGCAGGTGTTTCATAGCGTTTTCCCGAAGACGCCCAGTCCATGCCATTAACATGGTATGCTCTTGTTCGGCAGGCTGCGACACTTCCCGGACTGCCGAATGACAAGAGTCTTACTGTCGAACCAGGCTTGAGATCATACCCACCCTCGCGTCCCGCTGGGCGTTGCAGGATCAAGATGTACGGTTGTCCGCTACTCGTGCTTCGTTTTCCATGTGTGGATTGTAACAGGAATGTCGCTGCAAGTGGGATTTACGCCCGGTTCGGCAGCGAGACGCTGTTCTTCTGGTGGCCTTGACTACAGGCTGACGGGTGATCGACAATCAACCGAGAGTGACGCCGCCCCATGCACTGTGCTGGCCGCGTTCAACGCCCGCTCACCATAACCCCGTCCGACGCCCTGAGAATCGGTTGACCAAGCGTGCTTCGTAGCGGAGGTAATATCATGAAGCGATTTGCACTATTGATCGTCATGGTTAGTTTGTTGCTGGCCGTGCCTGTTGCCGCCCAGCCGCCGGGCGAAAAGCCGTTCCTGGCCGGCGTGGCGACCAGCAACATCACGCCCTGGCTAGGCGGTGGGTTGGTGGGCAATTTCGGCACTCCTCCACCGGCCAAACACGTTCACGACGAATTGCACGCCCGCTGCTTCGTCCTGGACGACGGGACGACGCGGATCGCGCTGGTCGTCTGCGACAACATCTACATCAGCCGTGAAGTGCTGGACGATGCCAAGCGGCAACTCACCGAGGCAACCGGCTTACCGGCGGACCGTGTGCTCATCTCGGGCACGCATACACACTCGTCCGTGAGTGCCCGCTGGAGTAACCCTCTCCAGCCGGCAAAGGAGTTCACCGAGTATCAGCGATTCATCGCCCATCGCATTTCCGACGGAGTGCGGTGTGCGATCAACAATTTGCAGCCAGCGCGGGTCGCCTGGAGCACGGTGGACCTGCCGGGGCAGGTGTTCTGTCGCCGCTGGTTGATGAAGCCGGGCACGGAGCTGTTGAATCCCTTCGGGGAACCGGACCAGGTCAAGATGAATCCGGGCAACAGCCCGAACCTGCTCGAGCCGGCCGGGCCGGTCGATCCCCAAATCGCTTTCCTGGCGCTGGAAACGCTCGAGGGCCGGCCGTTGGGCCTGTTGGCCAATTACTCGTTGCACTACGTGGGCGGGACCGGCCCGAACCATATCTCGGCCGATTATTTTGGCGTGTTCGCCGACCGCGTCCAGGAGTTGCTCGGCGCCGATCGGCAGGATCCGCCATTCGTGGCCGCGATGAGCAATGGCACCAGCGGGAACATCAACAACATCAACTACGCGGTTCCCTACCCCAAACGGCAACCTTACGAGCAGATACGCCGGGTGGCGGACGAGTGTGCCCAGGCGGTATGCCGGGAATACAAGGCGCTCGCGTGGCAGGACCAGGCGCGGCTGGACATGCGGCAACGGGAGCTGGAACTGGCGGTCCGCAAGCCAACGCCGGCGCAACTGGCCCACGCCCAGAAGGTGCTCTCCGAACCGGAGCGGCCCGACAAGTTTCCTCACGAGCGCAGCTACGCGCAACGCGCAATAGAGTTGCAGAATTCGCCCGATCAGGTCCGCGTCATTCTGCAAGCGATGCGGATCGGGGAGCTGGGAATTGCCGCCATTCCGTTTGAGGTCTTCTCGGAAATCGGTTTGGAGTTGAAGGCCCGCAGCCCGCTGAAGCCCAGCTTTACCATCGAGCTGGCCAACGGCGGCTACGGCTACCTGCCGACGCCGGAGCAGCACGAACTCGGCGGCTACGAGACTTGGCTGGGCACCAACAAGGTCGAATTGCAGGCGTCGACCAAGATCGTCAACGCCCTGCTGGAGATGTTCGCGGAACTGAAATGAAGTCCAACTCGACGACACTACCGATCGGGTACGGAAACAACCTATCCGAACTCCACTGTGCAGTCCATTGACGCCCTTCAGTGCAGTTCCGGGGCGTACGCGATGCCGGGAGTCTCCGGGCAGTGAAGCAGATGGTGGTCACCTGAGGTTTTGCAGCACAGGTTCCCGAAGCCGACGTCGTGCTGGCAGACGGCACGATGGGGCTGCTGTCTGACAGGTGGTCGAAAACCAAAGTCGAGAGAATGACGAAGGTTTTGGATATTGGTTATTCGTTGTTGGTTATTCGTCATTCTTTACCCGCGCCCGCGTCAATGCATCGGATGCGCCTCCAGCACAAGGACTTCCCATGGCGAGAGCGAGAATTCCACCGGTTTCCCAGCCTCCGCCCGAAACTCGCTCACCGGTCCGCCTTGCTTCCATGGGGTGCGGAGCACGTAGCGCCGGGCTGCGGTAGCTGTTAGATTGAAGGCCTGTTCGACATCGACAGTAAACGGGACTGCTTGCCCGGTAGGGTTGCGGAGCGCCACGATTCCCATCCGCGACGTCCACGAGGCGAACCCGTACACGTCGCCTTTGCCTGGGTCGCCGCCGATGCCGTGGCTATCGGCCAACACGTCGGCGTTGCGTTGGACCCAGCCGATCGCCTCCGCGACCACATCCCAGGCCTCCGAGGTCATCATCGCAGGCGTGACGAAGAATTCCTGGAGTTGGGTACCGGAGGCGGCGGCCATGTGGATGTCGTCGGTCAGGTCACGCAGGTCGGTGCCGAGTTCCGCCGCCAGGCTCAACCGAGCGCATATCACGCTTTGGAACTTGAGCGAATTGAAAGGAAAGAGTGGTCCCCGGCGAGTGCGGATGTCGTAGCCGAGCCAATCCCGGTAGGTGATCCACTGCTGGCGCCGCGAGCCTTCGCCATGATAGCCGACGTCCGCGCCGCCGCGCCACACCGTGTCGCTGTAAAATAGCCAGTACGGAGAAGGCCAGGTTCCCGTTGTGGCGTTGATGAACAAGTCGGGGCGGACTTTTCGCAACCGGTCGAACAAGTGGACCAGCGTCTGCATGTCGCCGCCGTACTCCACCCCGGGGCCGTCGCCCGAACCTCCGCCGATGCCGTCGAACTTCAAATAGCCTATCCCATATCGCTGAATCATCTCCTCGCAAACCCTGCTGAGGGCCTCGAAATACTTGGGCCCACTTAAGGCAAAACCGCTTCGGTTGGTTTCGTAACCGCGGCTTCGGCCGAATGCCAGCCGCTCCTGTTTATGTTCGCCGTAGCCTCCGAAGGGCGAAATCCAGGTTCCGAGGATCGCGTTATAGCGCGCGGCCTTTTCGCTCAGCGGAGTGAAGCCGTGCGGAAACCCGGCGTGAAAGTTCCACAACGATTGATTGTCGTCCCAGCCATCGTCAAACACGAAGGCATCGAGTTTGACGCCGCGTTTCCGTACCAGCTCACTGCCAAAGGCCTCGATCACCTCCTCGCACTGCGACTGGTTCATCTTCAGATCGGGAGCAGCGATGTCGAACCAGGAGATGTAGTACGTGAAAGGGCGATAAGGCCGGGCGCGCTCGCGATCCAGGTAATAGAGAAACCCGCGGCGGAGTTGCCCCGCGGGGGTGACCCCGACCGCGGCCGACGCCTCGGCCATCCCAGCCGCCGGCGAATCGTAAAGCGGCAGTCCGCACACCGCACGCCCGTCCGCAACCTGGTTCTTCGCCAATGGATGCTCGCATCCCAGGAAGAAGTTGCCCGATACCAACGGCGAGCCGTCTACAGTGCCACAGGACCGGGCGTCGCCCGCCGGCAGATCGAACAGGCCGAATTCAACCGGCCGGGGGCCCGCGTGGGCCAGCAACGCGACCTCCTGGCGGACATAATTCGAACCGTCGCGAAGGACGGCTTGCCAACGGAAACGCGTTTGTCCGTCGGCGGTGGCCAACTCGACTGTGGCCCGCCAACCGGCCGATCGCTCGGCCAGGCGAGTCGCCGTCGGTTGCGGGGTAATACGTTCCAAGGTGGCCTGACTCGCGGGACACAGCGTGGCGGAGTCCAACTCCGAGCCATCAGCCAGCTTCACCCTGAAGAGGTGCGAATCGCAGACCAGCAGCGCGTCGGCCACACGATCGATAACCTCAACGAGTCGGCCGCTGCCGGGCGAGAGGTCCCATCGGGCCTGAAGCACCGCGTTCTCCATGGTGAGTCGTGGACCGTCCAGCGTCGCCTTCGCCGGGCCAGGCGCGACGCCTGGAAGCTCGATCGCCGGGACAGTTGCGGCCGCAACCGCGGTGAGCGTCAAAGCAAGCAGCTGTCGAGGAAACATTGCACAGGTCCTTTCGTTTTCAGGAGGCGAGTCCGCCGTTCGCTTCACAGACTACGTCGCCGGCGTGTCAGCAGTATCGTTCTCAAACGCTTTGCGCCCGAGTGATGCTTCGGACCGCCGGTGGTTTCCGTCAGCAGCGTGATCGATTCATGGGATGGCCTGCGCGGGAGCCACCGCCGGCCACATCTCCAGGCCGACATAGCCAGTGTAACCTTTGGCGGCAATGGCGCGGAAGACGCTCAGGTAGTTGATCTCGCCGGTGCCTCGGGGTCAGCCCGCGCATGCGGACGGCGGCCGAGCCGAGAACCACAATTTCAGGCGGCGCTGTCCGAGCCCGTCACGAGTCGCACATTGCCGGCCAGTCTCCGGAAGCCCAGCATACCGGCCGTATTCGGTCTCGGAGGCCGCCGGCGTCGCGCGGCATCTTCGGTTCGACCAACATGTTCTCGGGCACGTGTACCTAAGGGTGGCGCCGTGATGCTGTCCATTTCCGCCACCAGATAAGGAAACCCGTGACGGGCAGGCTGGCCGCAATCATGCCTGCGACAAACGCCAGGATCTTCCCAGGCAGACCCAGAATCGCCCCGATGTGGATGTCGAAGTTTGCACGCCGCACCCAAGCGGAACGTGTAGCATCCTCATACTTGCCCCAGTCATGGCTGACCTCAAGCTCGGCCAGGGACTGCTGATCGTAGTAATAATGGTCGGTCTTGTAGTAGGTGTATCGGTCCGGATTGACCACGTATCGGATGGACGCTTCCGCCGTTTGCGGAAAGAAGACAATGATCGTTTCCGCGTTTGGATAGCGGCTGGCCAAACGGGCCCATGCGGCATCGACGTTTTCAGCCTGTGTTGTGCTCGACGTCGAGTGCCCTTTGGAAGCCGGTTGCTCATAGCGCTGTGTTTCCGCGCCTCCGGACACAATCCAATGCACGGCGTCATCAAACCACGCGAATCCCCAGACCAAGCCGGTGAGCGCAACGACCAGCATCACCGGAAAACCATGGAACCCTAATACGTTGTGCAGGTCGTAGTTCTTCCTCGACCAGGGCGCGCGCCACCTGATGAACAGCCGTTGTCGCACCACAGCCCAGCTGCGCGGGAACCAGTTGACCAGTCCGCTCAGGAGAATGACCACGAAGACCAGCGTGGCGCAATCGACAATCGTTGTCCCGACATCGGGGCTCAACAACAGGCGGTAGTGCAGGCTGAATACAAGGTGAAAGAAATCATGGTTCATGTCCTTCACTTTCAGCACGCGACCATCGTAGGGATTCACGTAGACGAGCTTGTAGTACCGCGACTTCATGTCCCCGAACTGCACGTAGGCCGCGCGGGCAGGCCCTTCGTAGTACACTCGGCTGGCTGTCTCACCGGCGAGTTGTTGCTCGGCGATCGCCCGGAGTCTTGAGGGGGGCTGGGTCGGACGTGGCACAGCGTCCACGTGCCGGTAACCTTGCAGCCAGTCCTGGATTTCGCGTTCAAAGACGTAGACGCTACCGGACAGGGCGACGACGAACACAACCGACCCCGCTGCCAGGCCCAGCCAGAGATGGAGTCGGCGCATGGTTCTGCGGAAGTTCATCTCGGTAACGTCTCGGCCGCCTCCTTCGACACAAGATCGAAGTCGGCCTGATCGGTGCCCTCGGAAGGGACTTGAAAGTGCAGGCTGCCGTCGCGCGCATGGCGCGGGAGCGACAGCTTGCGCGACGATCGCGGGGAAGCAACGGGCGCCTCGGGAACGGCGTCGTCCGGGCTCTGCACTTCGCTCGCATCCGGAGCAAGCGACATGCGCACGACATGCTCCGTGGGTACCGCGCCGTCCTCACCGTTAACGGTTTGCAAAGTGAACCGCCCCTGGGCATCGGTCTTCCCGAGGGAGCCGGGCCCGACATTCGGATTGTCCTTGTCCTTGGCAATCGGCACGAACACCAGGCCGACATCAGCCAAGGGACTGCCGTCAAGAGTGACGCGACCCGACACGGGAACCGTCGTGTAGCCTTCGCCGCCGCAGCCTGCCAACAGGAACGACACGATTGCAGCGCCGACGAAACACGTCGTAGCCCGTCGTTGCCGGCGGCACGCTCCAGTTTGATCGCTCATCATTCTCTCATAGGTCGCGAAGGAGCGGAGCATGAAGTCCAAGTCAAGCGTTCCGTGGATCAAGAGCCGCTATGGCATCTCGGCATACTCCCGGCCCTGGATGGTGCTCACCTCGCAAAGGATAGTCAAGTCAACATTCGTACTCACCGGGCGTGTGGAGCCGTCCGCCAGTGCAAACTGGATCACGCCCGGATGGAAACTGCCCCAACTGTTGCAGCAAGCCCCGCCCCCCCACACGCCCATCTCGGCGGCCCGCGTCAAGCACTTCGCGATGTCATTGTTGATGGACAACGGATGTTCTACCGTGTGCGCCATGCTGTAGCTCAAGTACGTGTAGCCCCAGAACGCCCCGATGTCGCGCCGCGTGGACGTGGCTTTCTCACCGATCATCAGCGTATTGGAAGACCCGTCCGTAATCGTGCTCATGGACTCGGACCTCCAATTGAGCACGCCGGTCATATGCATCACACCTTTTCTTCTCGCTTCCGGCAACGGTTCAGGCGGCGTGTATCGGTCCCACCAACCCTGATCCTCCAGCGGTGCGTCACTGCCGATGCAGCCTGCAACGCTCTTATAGGAACTCGTCCGGTACAGCAGTCCCAGCCCTCCCCTGGCGAGCGATCCGCCCGGCCCGGTGCAGGGTACCTGCAGGTCTCCGGTGAAACCGTCGGAGGGACACAGGTGGCAGGTCAACAGCGTCTGTCGGACGCGTTCGTTGATGGGATCTTCGTTGTACGCCCTATGGTCGTACAGGGCGTAGACCGTTTCCTGTTCGATATACGGCAGGATGGCGATAGCCCAATTAACGAGGCTCTTCTGGGCGCAGCACGGGCCTTCCGTGATGCCGCCCGGTGGAAAGCAGTTGTAGGCCGTGTGGTAATAATGCGTCGCCAGAGCCAACTGCTTGAGGTTGTTGGAACACTGCATGCGGCGCGCGGCCTCCCTTGCCGCCTGGACGGCCGGCAGCAGCAGCGCGACAAGGATGCCAATAATGGCGATCACCACCAGCAACTCAACAATCGTAAACGCCCGCCTGCCGCCACTCATCGTGACCTCCCCGCCTGGCTGGAAGTCGACTCAACCGAGAGATCCCGCGGCCGCGTTGGACTCCCGCGAAATCAACATACAAGTGTGAAGTGTGAATGTAACGCCTTCGAGCGCCCTTGTCACCCGGCCGTCCACCAGGCGGCGCGCGCGCAGTCTCCCCCCGGGAACCATGAACGACGCAATCAAGAACGACACGGCCCGCATGGCGCCGAGGAGGTCACAATCCTGGCTTCGTCATTCACCACCGGCAATGCCATCGACTGGCGCGCGGCGATTCAGGCTCTGCTCAGAGGCGCCGCCGGCGCAGGATCAAACCAACCAACAGTGCGTTTCCGGCCAGGAACAGCATCCCGCTACCGGGTTCCGGCACGGAGCTCACTTCCACGTAGGGACACGGGTATTGCGTGCTCTCGCTGCTGGTCAGCGGTGCCCGCGGCTGGTTGGGATACTCAGGGTCCGATTCGTCGCTCATCTTCAGAATAGCGCCGAAGGAGCGCAGATTCGTGTCATTCCACAGCGATGTGATGTCCCAGGTGAACCAGCCAAATCCCTCGCTGGGCTTGATGGCGTCGACGCCGACAAGGGGATCGTAGTCGCCGCCCGCCGTGTTCCACGCGTTCGCGCCGTCGCGGGTGAGCCACGTCGCACCGTCGCCGGTCGCCGAACCTTTTCCGGACCCTTCCACGAATTCCTGGGTCAGTGGATGCAGCCGCACATCCCGCCCCAACGTCTGGTCATTCCACACGTAGAAGTAGACTTTCGCAGACACGATCGTACCCGGCGTGTCCCACACTTCGTCGGGAATCTGGAACACGGCCCGCGCGATCGAACCGTCTGTCCCATTGACCACGACCTTCGCCGACGTGCTGAGGCCAAAATTGAACGCCGGATCGCGACTGTCCAATTGCGTGTCCGAAGTAATCGCATACTGCACGATGTCGGCCAGCGCGGCATTAGCCGCGAACGTGGTCGCGGCGCCCACTACCAAAAGCGTGAGACACCACCAACGACAAGACACCCGATTTCTTCTCATAGCTGTCACTCCTGAGTCTGTCACTCTCGTGTCACGAAGGAAAAACATCGTTCCATTGTGCAAACGTCACGGCGGCCGCAGGCCACCGGCATCCGGCTTGACACAAACTACAGTTCTCCAGCGATTCATGGCACCGCTGCAATCTCATGGCCGCTGCGCGTGCTGAGCGCGCGCAGAACAGTCAAGGAGATACCATCGTTGATGAAATCCACGGATCCGTCCACCAGCGCCATATTGGCTCCGCCAGGATGCCTGCTGCCAAAGGCGCACAGTCGCAGGTCGGCGTAGTAGCGAAAGTCACTGCGCGAGTTGGCCGGGGGATTGGCTCCGCCGCGATTCGCATAGTCGAACGGGACACCATAGTTCAAACCGGCATAGCTGCTGAGCGTCACATCACCCAAGGCGAGATTACCTCCAGAACCGGTCCAATAACCGTACTCGCCCATCGTCTGCTCCCAACCTCGCACGGCGAAGGAATCGTAGTTCGGATCGTAGTGGCTGCGTTCGCCGAACAGAAACGTCTGGCTCGTGCCGTCGGTGATGTCGGCAATACGGACTGCTCGCTGATACCGTTCGGGCCGGGAGTAGTTTCCAACCTCGAAGAAGATGCCGTCGGCCTTGAGCCCTGGTGATTCAGGGTGAAACGATCGCGTGCCGCCGCAGCCACCATAACTGGTCAGGGCGTACCAGCGCTCACTGATGCGATTCTGGACCGGGTTGCTCGGGATCAGATCGGACGGGCAGACCAGGCTGGGCAGCACCGTGGCGGCCAACGCGGAGTGGTCCGCGTCCGGCTGCCGCCACTGCTCGTACAGGTTGCCCCCTTCCAGAAACGGCAGCAGGAAAACAAACAGAGAGCTCTTCTGGGACGTCGAGCGATCCACACCCGGAGCAAAAGCGTTGAAGCTTGTGTGGTGGTTGTGGGCCGCCAGCGCCAGTTGCTTGAGTTGATTGCTACACTGCAGGCGGCGTGCCGATTCCCGCGCAATCTGCACTGCGGGAAGGAGCAGCCCGACCACCACGCCGGTGATGGCGATCACCACGAGCAACTCGACCAATGTGAAGCCCGGCGCCGCGAGTCCGCGTGCGGTCTCCACCTTGATCTGCTGATCGAATGTGATGCTGCGCATGGTCTCGTACCCAGCCTCTGTGTTACTTGGTCGCCGCGTCTGAAATCGCTCCCTCTCGGGCGTCCGCGCGCGCATCGGCAATGGTCTGGGGTGGCGACAGACCGTCGCCAACGTAAATCAGATACAGGTGAGGCAGTTCCGTGTCGCCGAGCTCTTCAAGGATCGTGCCCAAGGTCGCGAAGATCACCTGCTGCTGTTCGTAACTGGCTTCGCTCACCACGGCGATCGGCGTATCGGCGGGGTAACGGGACTGGAGCCGCGGCAGCAGTCCGTTGAGCTTCACCCGATGGGTAAACAGTACCAGCATGGTGGTCATTCGGCCATGTTCATCCGGCGTTCCCAGGTCATCTCCGGCGGAAAGCAGGATCGACCCACCCTTCTTCGTCACGCTCTGGCGCAGCGCCGCGTTGGCCGCGTTGAACGAACTGAGGCCAGGAACCACGATCGGCTCGAGGTCGGCAAAGTCCTCCATGACCCACGACCACGGGCAATAGACGGTGGGATCCCCGGCGTCCGCAAAGACGACTTTCTTCCCGCTTGCCACCAGCTGGCGGACTTGCGGGAGGAACTTCGCCGCTTCCTTGGCGCTTCGGCGCGCACGGTCTTGCAGTTGTGGCGGGAGCTCTTCAATGGCCTGGCCACGGAACCTGCCCATCAGCAGCGCTGACGCGACCGTGATCTTCTCCGGCGGCGCGAAACGCGCAACCTCGGCCTGCAGGTAATCGAAACAGAACACACAGTCCGCTTCCTTCAGAATCCGGGCCGCCTTCATCGTCACAAGCTCCGGGTCGCCCGGCCCCATGCCCACCAGGTGGATCGCTCCACAATCAGAGGCGTCGGCAGCCAACACCGGCGGCGCCACATCAGATGACGCATCAGATGACGCATCAGGTGAGATGAGCACCTTGATCGACGCAACCTGCCGCACCCACCTCCCGGGCTGCTTGGCATCCTGTTCAATGATCTGATATGGCCCGACGGGTTCCTCCAGCGGCTTGCCATCGCAACGGTCCGCAATCAAGACGATCCTGCGAGCCCGCTCCGGATCGATTTCGGAAAGAGAAAAGACGACTCGGTAATGGTCGGTGGCCTCCACGATCACGTAGCCGTCGAACTGCTTGGAGCACTTGGCGCCCCAGCCGATGCCGGCCGCCCGCAGCACGTTCGCCAAGGGGATACCTTCGTAGGTTTTCAGGTTCCCGTCCGTGCTGGTTTCGACCTTCGCGCGTTCGAGCTTCCCCAGGTCATCAGCCGTGAACGTCAGCATCGCGCCGGATTCGACTTGCACGGTGATCGTGTCGACAGGGTATGCGGTGGTCGGTGATGGATCGGCCGCGAGAACGACCATCGGCAAGGCGAGACTCGCAAGAAAATACATCGGTGCCTCCCCGTACAAGAGCCCACACGCCCCAGACTCAGCGTGCCCCGGGTTTGCCAGTTTCCTGGCATAGAACGCCAGTATCGTACCATTCGAGCCGACGGGCAAGTCGGGGGCAAGTAGGGGCGTGGAACGAAATGACTGACTGCGGACGAGGTGCAGGAACACACTTTCCTGGGAGAGCGACCAGGGGAATTCTGAAATTCGGAAACTCGGAAATTCGGAAATTGTCTTACTTGGGGAGGGGGCAGAAGAGAGGAGACCGCTGTCCTCTTGTCCGCTGTTCTTTACCGCGAAGCGGTTACACTCCACGGCCCAGGTCGCCGCGCAGCAGCGCACCCTGGGTTCCATACCAATTTCGCACGATACGCCGAAGGCGTTTCACAAAGGGATGCCAGCGATGCCACCGGATCTGAAACAGAAACTCTGACTCCGGCCTTCACGCGTGGGGCGGTGCCGCTCGTCCATTTCGCCCCAACGTAAAGTACCGGCCCGCTATGGACGCTGCGGCCTAAAACAGCCCGTTCCTGCACCCCTGCGGACGAGAACTGGTGCGGGATGAATAATCGCTGCCAACCGTCGGGGTGCGGGTGAGCGGGCGGATGGTATAATCCTGTCATTACGCGGTATGATCATAGCCATCACGGCGTAGCGCCTTGGGCTGCGGCATCAACAGAATGGGCCTGTGCATGTCGGAAGAACGACCACTCCACAATCGAGTGCGCGCGCATCGGCTGGTCCGCGGCTGGTCCCAGGACGAGCTGGCGGTGCGAGCGGGGGTGTCTCGCGCGGGGATCAGCGCTATTGAACAGGGCCGCATCGTGCCCTCGGCGGCCACCGCCCTGGCACTGGCGACCGTGTTTGGCTGTCGCGTGGAAGACATCTTCTCCTTGGGAGACACGGCCGCGCAGCAGCCGCAGTGGGCATGGCCGCCACCGAGCGACCCGTATCGATATTGGCAGGCCGTGGTGGCTGGCAACAAAATGCTGTATCCCGTCGAGCCGGCCAGCCTAGGGGTCGTGCCCCATGACGGGGTCTGCAAGGACGGCGCGGTGGGCGACCAACACCAAGACTCCACGGTTCCCGACCGCACCCTGGTGATCGCCTGTTGTGATCCGGCAGTGGGGTTGCTGGCCAGTGCGTTGGAGCATACCCATGGCATTCGATTGATTGCGTTCCAACGTCCGAGCCGGGCAGCCCTGGCACTGCTCGCTCAGGGACTGATCCACGTGGCCGGCGTGCATCTGGCGGGGTGCAGTCAACCGTCACTCAATGTCACCGCGGCACGAGGGGCGCTGCGGCAAGGGTTCACGCTGTTACGCGTCGCGCGATGGCACGAGGGCCTGGTTGTCTCTCCAGACAGACGCGTCAAGTCGGTTCGGGCAGCGCTGCAGGCAAAACTGCGCTGGGTGGGTCGGGAGGCCGGGTCCGCCGTCGCCGAGATACTGGACGAGCTGCTTGCCGGACGATCCGCACCGCGCCGACACGCTTCAAGTCATCGTGGAGTAGTGGAAGCAGTGCGCTGCGGTTGGGCTGATGTGGGGGTGTGCCTGCGGCTGGCGAGCGAAGAAGCGGGACTCGATTTCGTCGGGATCCGACACGAAGACTACGACCTCTGTTATCCGGCTGAATATGAGGGCGACCCGCGGATCCAAGCCCTCGTGGAAACCGTTCGATCCTCTACCTATCGGCGCATGCTGAAGGACCTGCCCGGATACGACACGGAAAAGACGGGTGAGCTGCAACGTGTGACAGCGTCCCGCAAACACACCCCCGGAAAATGAGATGCAAACAAATGAAGTGGCAAGGGGACTCTTGGAAATCTGCCGCACTGAGCATCGTGACAAGCATCATGGCGACTCTGTCCGTCTGTTATGCAGGAGAGCCGACTGCAAGACCTGACGAGCGTGTCCTGGTGTTTGCCGCAGCCAGCACAACCGACGCATTGAACGAGATCAAGGCCCGGTTCACCGAGGACACAGGGATCGTCGTGGAAACGAACTTCGCGGCCTCGTCCGCGCTGGCCCGGCAGATTGTCAACGGCGCCGAAGCGGATCTGTTCATCTCGGCGGACACGAAATGGGCCGACTACCTGGCCAGGAACCACGCCCAGAAGCACGTCGTCCAGCAACAACGAGCCCTGCTCGGTAACCGCCTGGTGATCGTCATTCCCGGCGACTCCAAGCTACACGTGAAGAAGCCGGAAGACCTGCTCGGCGCCAGCATCGAACATCTGGCACTGGGCGAACCGGGGTCCGTGCCTGCCGGAAGGTACGCCAGGCAGGCCCTGGTCAAGCTGGGGCTGTGGGACCAGTTGAAGGACAGGGTCGTGTCCGCCGAGGACGTCCGTCATGCGCTGGCCTACGTGGAAACCGGGGCAGCGGAGGCTGGCATTGTCTATGCCACCGACGCTGCAATCAGCAAGAAGGTCAAGGTGGCGGCCGAGTTGCCTGAGACGTTGACCGATCCAATCCGTTATCCTGTGGTGTTGCTGAAGCACGGCCAGGACAATGCCGCTGCAGAGTCCTTCTACCGGTACTTGAGTTCCGCGGCGGCGGCCAAGGTCTTTCAGAAGTGCGGCTTCGCGGTGTTGTCCGAAACGAAAGGCGGCACGGAGCCGGCCAAATAATCTGTCCCGTCCCCTGCTCCACCGAGCCACGTTGCCCACTGTCATATTCCGGTCACCATGGAACTGCCCCTCGCCCTCCTGAACTCGACTGAATGGACCGCCCTGCGGCTGAGCCTGCAGGTAGCTCTTTGCTCAGCTCTGTTCAGCCTGCCGATTGCGATCGTCGCCGCGTATGGGCTGGCTCGTTTCGAGTTCCCTGGCAAGTGGCTACTGCAGGTTGTGGTCGACCTGCCGCTGGTGCTGCCGCCGGTCGTCACCGGTTATCTCCTCTTAGTCACCTTTGCACCACGCGGCCCGATCGGCTCGATTCTCCATGACGTGTTCGGCATCAGGATCGTGTTTACCTGGCTGGGCGCAGCTCTCGCCTCGGCGGTCGTCAGTTTCCCGCTCATGGTCCGTGCGATTCGGCTGGCATTTCAGGGGGTCGATCCGCGTTATGAGATGGCTGCGCGGAGTTTGGGAGCCGGCCATCTGCGTGCGTTTTTTACGGTGGCGTTGCCGCTGGCTCGTCGCGGTGTGATTGCCGGGTTCATGCTCGCGTTTGCCCGCAGCTTGGGTGAGTTCGGCGCGACGATCATGGTGGCGGGGAACATCGAGGGGCGGACGCGCACGATCCCCCTGGCCATCTACACGTTCGCCAATCAGCCGGACGGTATGGCGGCCGCCTGGCGGCTGGTGGGGTTGTCGATTCTTCTGGCCGCGGCCGCCTTGGTGACGAACGAATGGCTGGAGCGGAGGCGGTCACCCGATGTCCGTGCTTAGTTTTCAATGCGAACATCGATACTGCGGCGGCTTCCACCTGGATGTCGCCTTTGATGTCAGCCACCGCTTCACGGCACTGTTCGGTCCCTCGGGGAGCGGGAAGACGAGCGTGCTCAACATGGTTGCGGGATTTCTCCGCCCCCAGCAGGGAACGATCGTGCTGAAAGGCCGCACACTGCTCAACACCGTGCAGCGCGTGTCGCTGTTGCCCGAGAAGCGTAGTGTTGGCTTCGTATTCCAGGACTCCTTGTTGTTTCCGCACCGGACGGTGGAAGGGAATCTGCGTTACGGCCAACATCGTCACAACCGGCGCGGACACAGCTCGGATTTTTCCCGCGTTGTCGATGTGCTGGAGATCGGTCCGCTCCTGCGACGATTCCCCCGCAATCTTTCTGGCGGTGAGCGTCAGCGTGTGGCACTCGGACGCGCTTTGTTGAGCGAACCTGAGCTGCTGCTGATGGATGAGCCGCTGGCTTCGCTGGATGCGCCACTGCGCGATCGTGTCCTGACCTATCTGGAACGAGCCGTGGCCGAATGGAATATTCCGACGCTTTTTGTTACACATGCTGAAGGGGAAGTGCGCCGCGCCGCCCAATGGGTCGTCCTGTTGCAGGCAGGACATGTGGTCGGCGCTGGCACGCCGGACCAGGTGTTGGGCCTTGCCGCATCGCGACTTGCGCCCGATGCCACACGTTGAGGCGGCCTTGGCCGTTGCGGGGGACTGAATTTCCGGATCTACTACCGACAGGAGACCGTCGTCATGCCAATCACCAGGCAATCTCATTCCGTTTTGACAGGCTTGGCCTCTGCCCTGATGCTCGTCCTGGCCGGCTGCAGCGGGACGGATCGACAGCCGGCAGGAGGAGAGGCCAAACCAGCCGATGAAATCCTGATTCTCTGCGGTACCTCGTTCGCCAGGCCGGCCGAGGCGCTGGCCCGGCAATACGAAGCGGAAACCGGTGTGAAGGTGACGCTCTCCATGGGTGGATCGGAGGACCTGCTGCCCCAGGTCAAGACGCATGCGGCGGGCGACCTGTTCGTCACGCATGATCCATACATGGCCGAGACAGAGAAAGCCGGCGCGATGCTCCGGTGGGTGCAAGTCGGAGATCTGGCCCCCGCGCTGGTGGTGCCGAAGGGGAATCCACAGAAGATCGAACGGCTGGAAGATCTGGCTCGACCGGATCTCAAGGTGCTCGCCCCGAACCCCGAGTTCGCGACGTGTGGCCAGATGCTGATGACGTTGCTCGAGAAGAAAGGGATCAAGGACGCGGTGCTGGCCAACATCGACAACCGGCTGTTTCGATCGCATTCCGAGATCGGCAACAACATGAAGCTCGGATCGGGTGACGCGGCGATCATGTGGAACGGTGTGGCTTACAACTTCCTGGATGCCCTGGACATCGTGCCGATACCGTACGAGTACGACACAGAGACCCGTGTCGGCGTGATCGGTCTTGCCTACAGCAAGAACAAGGAGATGGTGGAACAATTCCTCAAGTATGTTGAAGAGCACGGCCAGCAGGTGTTTGCGGAGTTCGGGTACGTCAAAGAGGTCAAAACGCAATGATCCCGGGTGCTTTCTCGACTGCCCTCCACAAAACGCTGCTGCGTTGCCGCGTTGTGTGCGTCGCCATCGTGCTGGCGTTGCTCTGCGGCTGCCACAGCAAGCCCGCTTTGACGCTTTATTGCGGCGCTGGCATTCGTCCGCCGGTTGCTCAGGCCGTTGAGGAATTCAGCCGGCTGCAGGGGGTGCGTGTGGAGTGCGCGTACGCGGGGAGCGAAGTCCTGCTGAGCCAACTGAAGCTCTCCGGGCGCGGCGATCTTTACATGCCCGGCGACGGCTACTATGTAGCACAGGCCGAGCAGGCGGGGTTGGTCGCGTCCACACGCCCGGTGTGCTGCTTCGTCCCGGTGATTCTGGTGTCGAAGGGGAACCCGAAGAACATCCGCACGCTGGCCGATCTGGCGCGGCCCGGGCTGACACTGGGCCTGGGCGAGGCGGAGGCCTGCGCCGTGGGGCGACAATCGTCGGAGATCTTCGCCAAGAACAACATCTCCGAGGAGGAGATCAATCGCAACGTGGTGAATCGGGCCTTGACGGTCAGCGATCTGGCCAACGGTGTGAAGCTCAAAGCTCTGGATGCGGCGATCGTCTGGGACGCCGTGGCGGCGGGCGTTGCCGACCAGACAGACGTGGTCGTCATCCCGCCCGAGCAGAACATCATCTCGACGGTATCCATTGCGATCCTGAAGACTTCCTCGAGTCCTGAGCTTGCGGCGAAGTTCGCTGATTTCCTCGCGTCAGAGCACGGGCAGGAGATTTTCGCGAAACACCATTACACGCTTTGCCCGCCAAAGTAAGGCTCTGATGAACCTGCAACGAACAGCACCATTACACTCGGGCGCCGGTGTACCGGTTTGCGGCCGGGGAGGTCGTCTCTTCGCCGCCTCGACGCTGAGCGTCGTGGCGTTGTTCGTGGCCGGCTGGCTGACGCTGATCTTCAACGATGTGGTTTACACCGCGCGCGAAGCGATCAAGGAAACCCGCGTGACTGAAACAGACGCGTCGCACCCGGCCGCTGTGCCCGGGCTGCCCCCATCCCAAACTCTCTTCCAGAAACTGGTTTCGCCCGAGATCACATCCGCGCTGTGGCTGTCGCTCTGGACCAGCGCGGTGACGGTAGTGATCGGTTTGGGGTTTGCCATTCCCATGGGCTATGCGTTGAGCCGTTACCGGTTCCCCGGCCACACCTTCATCGATTCGGTAGTGGATCTGCCGATTCTCTTGCCGCCGCTGGTGATCGGTTTGTCGTTGTTGGTATTCTTTCAAACTGCACCCGGCCGCCTGATCGAGGATCTGGGGTTGAAGTTTGTCTTCCAGAAGAAAGGGATCATCCTCTGCCAGTTCCTGGACTCGGCTTCCTTCGGGATCCGCGCCGTGAAGCTCGCTTTCGATGGCGTCGACCCGCGTCTCGAGCACGTCGCGATGACGCTCGGATGTGGCCGTGCCGGCGCGTTTTTTCACGTGGCCCTGCCCTTGGCGCGCCGGGGAATCGTGGTCGGCGGGATTCTGATCTGGACCCGCGCCTTTGGCATTTTCGGTCCGCTGATGGTGTTCGTGGGGGCGGTGCGGATGCGGACCGAGGTCCTCCCCACCACGATTTACCTGGAGCAATCCGTGGGCCGGATTGAAGTCGCCCTGGCTGTGGCGCTGCTGATGATTGCCCTGGCCACCGTGGCGCTCGTCACGATCCGCCTGGTGGGGTTGGAGCGCCAATGATTTGCATTGAAGGCCTGCATCTCTCCGTGGGTGAGTTTGCTCTGCGCGACGTGTCGCTCACGGTCGAAGCCGGGGAGTATTTCGCTTTGCTGGGGCCGAGCGGCTCGGGCAAGACACTACTGCTCGAGTGCATCTGCGGACTCAATCGCATCGAGGCGGGGCGGATTGCGATCGGCGACGTGGACGTGAGTAACCTGGAGCCTCGCCAGCGCGGCGTGGGCTATCTGCCCCAGGATTATGCATTGTTCCCACACCGGACCGTGCGGCACAACGTAGCCTTCGGCTTGCTCCGCCAGCGAGTGCGACGTGCGACGCTGGAAGCACGCGTCGACGAGTTGATGGAGCAGGTGGGTGTGCTGCAACTGGCCGATCGCCTCCCGGGTAATCTCTCGGGCGGCGAGAAACAGCGTGTGGCGCTGGCCCGCGCGCTGGCCGTCCGCCCCCGCGTGCTCCTGCTGGACGAACCGGTCAGCGCCCTGGACGAACAGACTCGCGACACGATCTGCCGGCAGTTGAAAGCGCTGCAGCGTACGACCGGCACAACCACCCTGCACGTCTGTCACAACTTCACCGAAATGCTGGCGGTAGCAGACCGGGCGGCCGTGATCTACGGCGGCCGGATCAGGCAGGTTGGTACGCCGCGGGAGATTCTGCAACGCCCGTGCACCTCGCGAGTCGCCGCGTTCGTGCAGGCTGGCAACCTCCTCACAGCCCAAGCCAGGCTGGACGGACCGTGGCTGCGTCTCACTGCGCCCGGCGGCATCGAGCTGATCGCGATGCGACCTTCCGCCGATGCGCCTGCTGAAGGCACGGTGCCGTTCATGGTTCGGCCGGAACGCGTCGCCCTCTCGGCCACGGCGCCGACAACGTGCCCAGCCGGGACAACGGTTCTGGAGGGCCTGGTCCAACACGTGGCAGATCTCGGTCCGTTGGTGCGGGTCACAACAGTGTGCCGCGGCACGGAGCTACTGGCGTCGATGGGCCATCGTGAGTATAACGGGTTGGGGATCGTTGTGGGCAGCCGGATCTTTCTGGCCGTTGCTGCAGAAGACGTACACGTGATGACAACGTAAGGTGGCCGAGTTCATGTCGTATCCCATGGCATCCGTCGGCATATTCAGCACGCCGCTCGTCTGGGTACTGCTGTTAGTGCATCTGTT
This sequence comes from Planctomycetaceae bacterium, assembly GCA_012729315.1. Classification (GTDB taxonomy): domain Bacteria; phylum Planctomycetota; class Planctomycetia; order Pirellulales; family Pirellulaceae; genus JAAYDI01. The sequence goes on along the minus strand of JAAYDI010000181.1, from coordinate 996 downwards.
GATCGCGGTCTTCGCGTTGGGCGCGGTGACGCACCACTGGTGGTTGCTCTGTCGCCGCCGCGTGCCGCGGCCGGTTCTCGCGCGCTATGCCAAGTGGATGGCCATCAGCTATCCGTTGGCCCTCGTGGCTGGCGTGTTGATCTATCCCAGTTACAACGTGCTGGTCCGCAAGCCGCCCATCGGTGTCCTGGAAGCGACCAGCCGCTGGGCGGTGGGGCTCTTTGAGATCAAAGAACACCTGGGGACGCTGGCCCTGGTGATGCTCCCGTGGTTGGTTCTCTCCGCGCGTGCCTACGATCGGCTGTCACGTCTGGAACGCATCAATTACATCATCGCCACATGGGTGTTCACGATCTTTGTTTACTATGCCTTTATCAGCGGCGGCCTGGTGACGGCCATAGAGAGTTTCTGAGAGACTGGCCATGAACAAATCGATCAATGGCGCGATCCTGGGTCTGATCCTGTTTCTTCCGACCTACTGCCTGTGCTTCTGGTTCGGCATAATGCCCAAGTTCTACCCGCTCCTGGGCGAGGTGCACATCGTGGAGCCGCCGGGCGCGCACATTGCCGTGAAGTTCGTGGGCTCGGCGCTGGTCGGCATTGTGGCTGGGATTGTCGGGTTCCTCGCGGGGCGGTCGCTTCCCGAAAACTCAGGCAAGGTTCTGCACGTGCTGGTGTGGGTGACAATGATTGCCGCCGGCACTTATCTGATCGGACGTGAGACGGTCACGTACATCCTCCACTGACAGCACGGTCATGGGGCCAGCCCCGAATGGCACTGTAACTTGTACACGAGTTAAGGCGACCGGTTCCAGAGGCGTCCTAACGGACAATTTGGCGCGCGTGAAGTACAATGCCTGCGACGCTGTGTAATCTCCAGCGTTGCATACGATTTCAGGTGGTGCTGTCCGAGCCCACCGCGAGCCGCCCATTGCCGGCCGGGCCCCGGAAGCCCGGCCGCGGCTGCTTTTGATCTCGGTCTCGGAGGCCGCCGGT
>JAAYDI010000180.1 GCA_012729315.1 Planctomycetaceae bacterium | reverse complement strand
GTCGGCCGCGTCCTCCGCGGACGCCTCCAGAGTGATCGTGATGCCGACGAGCGCCCGAAGCTGCCCCGACTGGCGATCCCGCGCTAACGCCACAGCGTCATCGAACTGGCAGTCGGCCCAGGGCAGATTACGTGACTGGTTGATAGCCAACGCCAGCGACAGGAATTCGGCCTCCAGCCACTCGCGACGCCGGCGCAGCAATTGCCTGGCAAGCTGCAACCGAGCGCGGCGATTATGCCGGGCGCGGTATACCTCCAGCCCGGCAACCAGGATCGCACCAATCACCACCACGGCCCCGGCTACCACCAACTGACTCCACATCGCGCTGCTCCCCACGTGCTTGTCAGGATGCGCCGCACCTCTGACCGGTTCTACCCGCCGATTCTACTCGGCAGTGTGGCCCGGCGGCAACAGCTTCCTCCGGCCCGCACGGGCACGGGGCGAAGTGACGGCCGATCGCAGTGGACACGGCGTCCCCGTACGCTGTGCCAAGTTGATCGGCCCCCATCTATGAACTAGACTGCCAAGACCGTTGCCAAGACCGTTGCCAAGATCATTTGCGGCCAGTCGAATACGGGCTGAACTGCAGACAGCCAAAGGGGGAAGCAACACAAACGGGCACGGGGCGTTTCACTGAGCCACTGGATAGGGAATCTTCGCTGAATCATGTCAATCGAGACGATTTGCCAGACATGCGCCCGCAAACTCCGCGTGGCCGATGAGTATGCGGGCAAGAAGGCACGCTGCCCTCAGTGTGGCACGATCTACGTAGTCCCGGGACGGCCCGAGGTGGTCTCGAGTTGGGTCGAGGAAGCCGGCTACAAGGGCCATCCGGAAACGGAGACCTGGCAGGTGCGCACGCCCGACGGTCAAGTGTATGGCCCCGTGCCCAAGTCGGAACTGGACCGATGGGTGCAGGAAGGGCGGATCCCGGCCGAGGCGATGTTGCACGTCGGGTCCGCGGAAGCATGGTGTCCCGCGTTTGAAGTGTACCCGCAGCTGCATGATGGCGCGACGCTCAGCGCTGCGTCGAACCCCTTTGCGGAGCCGCCGGTCGCCAACCCGTACCAGGCCCCCGTTTCAGCCAGCTCGTCGTCTGCACGACGGCCGCATCGCGGCATGTTGATTCTGGTCTTTGGCATTCTTGGTTGGGTGGTCTGTTTCTTCTTTGCGCCGCTGGCGTGGCTCATGGGCAATGCGGATCTGCGGGACATGCGCCGCGGACAGATGGATGACAGCGGCATGGCGCTCACTCAGGCCGGCATGATCCTCGGGATGATCGCCACGATTCTGGGGCTCCTGTTATTCGCCTTGTTCTGCGCCGGCGCGTTGCTTTGAGGGAAGCCGACGCATCATGGCAGTGTCGCTCCCCATCCTCGGCGCCCACATGTCGATGGCGGGTGGATTTCACCGGGCCATTGAGCGCGGCAACGACCTGGGGTGTCAGTGCGTCCAGATCTTCGTCAAGAATAACAATCAGTGGCGAGCGGCCGCGCTGACCGATGCGGAGGTGGACCGGTTCCAGGCGGCCGTCCGGCGTTACGACCTGCGGCATCTGCTCGCCCACAGCTCCTACCTGATCAACCTGGCCTCTCCCGATCGGACCCTCTGGCAGAAGTCGCTCGACGCGCTGATCGTGGAGCTACATCGGGCCGAACGGCTGGGGATCCCCTATGTCGTCCTGCACCCCGGCGCCCACACAACCGGCTCGCTGCAGGCTGGCCTGCGCCGGGTCGTGCGGGCCCTGGACGAAATCCATCGCCAGACCCGCGGTCTGCGCGTCATCTGTCTGTTGGAGAACACGGCGGGGCAGGGGACCAGCCTCGGTTGGCAGTTCGAGCAACTGGCCACCATGCTCGATGGCGTCCGCGATCCCGAGCGGCTGGGTGTCTGCTTTGACACATGCCACGCCTTTGCTGCCGGGTATCAGCTGGCATCCGAAGCGGAGTATGACCAGACGATCGGGCAATTCCAGCGTCTGGTGGGACTCCGCCGGATCAAGGCCATCCATCTGAACGACAGCAAGCGTGAATGCGGATCGCGCGTCGACCGCCACGAGCACATTGGTCGAGGGCTCGTCGGCATCGGCGCCTTTCGCCAACTGCTCAACGACAGCCGCCTGCGCCGCGTGCCGATGTACCTGGAGACGCCCAAGGGGGACGATCCGCGCAGCGGGCGCCCCTGGGACATGGTGAATCTGCGGCGTCTGCGGCGGTTGGTGGCGTAGGCTTCAGACGCTGGCGCAAGAGCCACTCAGGAGATCCGGAACCAGTGCGCGCACGGAGGGCGCGACGGCGTTCCTACCGTCCGTGCATGCGCGCATGCGGCCGCAGGTTGCAGCGTCCCTGCCTGGCGCCTGCGGCGTCTCGCCTGTCACCGGTCGCCGGTCGTCGCTATGCTATAGAAGATGTGAGCCAATTGCATCGATCAAGGGTACGCGACGGTATGCCAGACGCTGGCCCCGAAACACCACGAGACATCCGTTTCCAGGTCCCGTACGTGTTGCGTCTGCGGTTTGCGGTCGACGTACTGAGTCGGGACCAGCACCTGCTGCTGGATCTGCTGGAACCGTCAGGTGACAGTCCGCCGCGTGTCCAGTTCTGGCTGGACGAGAATCTGCGGCGCGCCTGTCCGGACCTGGTGCCCCGCATCGACGCGTTCTGCCGGCGGCATGCTGCGCGGTTGGGGCGGGTGGGGGACGTCCAGCTGGTGCCGGGTGGCGAGACGGTCAAGAACGACATTCATGTGCTGGAACAAATACTCAAAGCCCTGCATGCTGCCGACCTGGATCGCCGCAGCTACGTCGTGGTGATTGGCGGTGGTGCGGTGCTGGACACGGTGGGATTTGCGGCGGCGATCGCGCATCGTGGCCTTCGTCTGGTGCGGCTCCCCACCACGACCTTGGCCCAGGCGGATTCCGGGATTGGCGTCAAGAACAGCGTCAATCTGTTCCAGAAGAAAAACTGGCTGGGGACCTTCGCCGTGCCGTGGGGGGTGATCAACGACGCCTCCCTGTTGCGGACGCTCTCCGACCGCGACTACCGATGCGGGTTCGCCGAGGCGGTGAAGGTCTCACTGCTGAAGTCCCCTGAGCTGTTCGCCCAGTTGGAGCGCGCGGCGGAGGCGATCGGTGCCCGCGATGCGACGGTGGCGGACGTCATCATCCGCAGATCGGCAGAACTGCACATGGATCACATCGCGAAGGGGGGTGATCCGTTCGAGGCCAACGAAGCGCGCCCGCTCGATTTTGGCCACTGGTCGGCACATCGGCTGGAGGCGCTGAGCAATTTCGAGCTGCGGCACGGTGAAGCGGTCGCCATCGGCGTGGCGGTCGACACGGTCTACTCGGCGCTAGTGCACGGGTTGCCGGGCGACGACGCGCACCGCGTCCTGGCCTGCCTCCGCCGGCTGGGCTTTCAGCTCGTGCATCCAGCGCTGGACGATGTCGAAGCAGTGTTCCTGGGTCTGGAAGAATTCCGCCAGCACCTCGGTGGGCGGCTGACGCTGACGATGATCTCGCGGATCGGCCATCCGTTGCAGGTGCACACCGTGGATCGCCAGCAGATGGAGGCGGCCATTGCTCAGGTGACCCGCTTCGCCGCACGCTAGGCGCCTGGCACCAGAAGCGGCCGGCACACCGGGGCGGGGCGTGTCCCACCGGCCACACGTCCGGTCTGTAGCGGTCATCCTCGCGCGGCAGGATTTCTCGACCCGCTGCCGGGCAGCGGACCGATGCTTACAGATGCTTACGGAGCCTCCTGAAACGAAACTGGTACCCGGTCGGCACTGGCTCACTGGCTCACTGGCTGCACTGGCTCGGTCGCCGCGCAGAACCGTTGAAAAGCCGACCAGCCGCCGATACGATGGACTGAACGGTTGCCGAGCGGGTGGCGGATCGGTGTACGAATGGTGTCTCTTGCGGGTCTCCGGGTCACGCCATGAATCTGACGTATTTCAAGCGTTTCCGCCTGGAACTCCCTCTGACGGGTACCCTCTTCGCATGCCCCGCACTGCCCTGCTATTACCGGCTTCTGGCCTGGGATCCTGCCTTGCTCGACGCGCATACGGAGGCCAAGTATCGGAGCTTCCGCGGCGAGATTGACGCGCACGTATTCCCCTGTCTGGGTGAACGCGAGGGCTGCCGCCGGCTGCTGGACGAGATCATACGGCGCGATACGTTCGTGCCCGGCGCGACGTGGTTGCTGGCCTACGAACCGCCTGGTCAGAGCGTTCCGGAGTACTGCGGGACGATCCAGGGGTTAAGTGATCGGCAGGGTTACGGCGCGGTGCAGAACCTGGGTGTCACGCCGCTGCACCGGTCGCGGGGGCTGGGCACGGTTCTGCTGGCCCAGGCGGTGGCCGGTTTCCGCGCTGCGGGGCTGACGCGTGTGTACCTGGAGGTGACGGCCCAGAACACGGGGGCGATTCGCCTGTACACAGCGTTGGGCTTCCGGCGCGTCCGGACCGTTTACAGGGCGGTCGAGGTTGCATACGCGTAAGCGGCACAGTACGCTCTAGCATTTCAGCCGTTCAGCACGAGGGTGAAGGTGACAGAGCCGATCCAGGTATATGAATACGAGAACGGCCTGACGCTGGTCACGCAGCGGATGGACTGGGTGGAGTCGGTGGCGTTTTCGCTGCTGGTGCCGGCCGGCTGTTCCCGCGACCCGCAGTCGCTGCTGGGGCTGGGAAACATCACGTGTGAGATGGTCCAGCGGGGTTGCGGACCGCGTGACAGCCGCCAGTTCGTCAACGATCTGGAGAATCTGGGGGTCGATCACAGTGCTTCGGTGTCGAACTCGCACGCGAGTTTTGGCGGGGCGATGCTGGCGGACAAACTGGAAGCGGCGTTGACGATCCATGCGGATCTGGTCCAGTGCCCGCATCTGCCGGCCGACCAACTGGAGGACGCCCGGCTGACATGCATCCAGGAGATCCGCGCGTTGGAGGACAATCTGGCGCAGCGGGCGCTGCAGGCACTGCGGCTCCGCCGCTACGGGGAGCCTTTCGGGCGGAGCAGCCAGGGCGCGCTCGAGACCATGAGCCGGATCGGGATGGATGACATCCGCGCGTTTTTCGCGACGGCGTACCGTCCGAACGGCGCGATCCTGAGCGTGGCGGGGAAGATTGACTTTCCGCGTCTGCGAGATCGGGTAGGAGAGCTGTTCGCGTCGTGGCGTCCGGCGCCGAACGCGGAACTGGAATGTGTCCCGCAGAATGGCGCGCCCGAGCACATCCCGCACGAGTCGAATCAGACGCACATTGCGATCGGTTACGAGAGCGTTCCGTACTGCCATGCCGATTACTACCAGGCACGGGCGGCGGTCGGCGTGTTGAGCGACGGCATGAGTTCGCGGCTGTTCACCGAAGTGCGCGAGAAACGCGGGCTGTGCTATGCCGTGTATGCGGTCTGCCACACGTTGCGCGATCGCGGGTCGGTGTTCTGCTACGCCGGGACGACGACCGAGCGGGCCCAGGAGACGCTCGATGTCATGCTGCACGAACTGCGGCAGCTGTCGTGCGGCGTGCACGCCGACGAGTTACAGCGTCTCAAGGCGCGACTGAAGAGCGCGTTGATCATGCAGCAGGAGTCGAGTTCCGCACGGAGCGGTTCGATTGCGGCGGACTGGTACTACCTGCGGCGCATCCAGACGCTGGAGGAAGTGGGCCGGATCGTGGACGGGCTGACCTGCGAGAGCATCAACCGCTACCTGGCGGAGCATCTGCCGGCCGAATTCCTGATCGTGACGTTAGGCCAAAACGCACTGGAGCTACCGCGTTGATATTCCGCCACCACACACTGGCCAACGGCCTGGAGATCATTGCCGAGTGCAACCCGGCGGCATACTCAGCCGCCTTCGCGTTCTTCGTCCAGACCGGCGCCCGCGACGAGACGGACGCGCCGTCGGGTGTCAGCCATTTCCTGGAACACATGGCGTTCAAGGGCACCCCGTCCCGCTCGGCCGCCGACGTGAATCGCGAACTGGATGAGATGGGCGCGCACTCGAACGCCTTCACCAGTGAAGAACAGACCGTGTTCTACATCACGGTCCTTCCGGAATACCAGTCCCGGGCGATGGATCTGCTGTGCGACATCCTGCGCCCCTCGCTGCGCCCGGACGATTTCGAGACCGAGAAGCAGGTGATCCTCGAGGAGATCGCGAAATACGACGACCAGCCTCCGTTCGGCGCGCACGAGAAGAGCATGGCGTTGCATTTCGGCACGCATCCGCTGGCCCAGAGTGTGCTGGGCACGCTCGACAGCGTCTCGGCGCTGACCCCCGACCAGATGCGCGGCTACTTCGCCGGCCGCTACGTCCCCAACAACATGACGCTGGCCGCGGCGGGCAACGTGGACTTCGCGGAGCTGGTCGCACTGGCCGACCAGCGGTGCGGTGCCTGGCAGCCGGCGCCCGTGCAGCGTGCCACGCCGCGCGCTGCGGCGAATCGGGCGGCCCGCGTCTTCCCCAACGACATCGCCACGCAACAGTATGTCGTGCAGATCGCCAACGGCCCGGCGGCGGAGGACGATAGCCGGTTTGCAGCCCGTGTCCTGAGCACCGTGGTGGGGGGCGACGGCGGCAGCCGTTTCTTCTGGACCCTCGTCGATACCGGCCGGGCCGAGTGCGCCGTCATGTACTCGTACGAATACCAGGGGACCGGCATCTATCTGACCATACTGTGCGGACCGCCCGACCAGACGGCCGCCAACCTGCAGGCCATCCTCGATACGCTCCACACGGTCCAGCGCGACGGGATCACGCGCGACGAGCTGGCGCAGGCCAAGAACAAGATCTGCTCCCAACTGGTCCTGAACAGTGAACTCCCCACCAATCGCCTCTTCGTACTCGGCAACAACTGGCTGCAGCGGCACCACTATCAGTCGGTACGAGAAATGATCGAATCGTATCACGCCGTCACGTGCGACGACGTGGCCCAGGTGCTTGCTGCGTTCCCGCTCACCGAGTGCAGTACAGTCGCCGTGGGACCGCTGCGCGAGTTGAGTATTCCCAAGGCACCCTGAGGAGAAGCCAAGTCATGGAACGTACACTCGTTCTGTTGAAACCCGATTGTGTGCAACGCCGCTTGATGGGGCAGATGATCACGCGGTTCGAAAACAAGGGGCTGCACATCATCGCCCTCAAGATGCTGCGGATCACTCCCGAACTGGCCCGGCAGCATTACGCGGAACACGTGGAGAAACCCTTCTATCCGGGGCTCGAAGCGTTCATCACCAGTGCGCCGGTCGTGGCGATGGTCGCCGAAGGGCCGGAGGTCGTGCGCGTCGTGCGGGAGATGCTCGGGGCCACCAGCGGGCGCCAAGCGGTAGCGGGCACGATTCGCGGCGACTACAGCAGCAGCCGGCAGCTGAACCTGGTCCACGCCTCCGACGGACCCGACGCCGCCCGGCGGGAAATCCGGCTGTACTTCTCCGAAACAGAAATCCATCCCTTCCCACTCGCCCTGCAGCCATGGCTGCAGGCCGCGGACGAATAACGGATGAGGAATGACGGATGACCAATGACCAAGCACGAAGGAATGACGGATGACCAATGACCAAGCACGAAGGAATGACGGATGACGAGTGACCAAGCACGAAGGAATAACGAATGAGTAAGCACGAAGGAATATCGCGGCATATCGACACGACGGCTGACTCAGCGAATTGGTCGGCATGAGTCAATCAGGCATTAGTGTTTCGTCATTCCTTCGTGCTTGGTCATTGGTCATCCGTCATTCCTCATCCGTTATTTCCTTTCCGAGTTTTCCTGCCGGTGTCTCACTGCGCAGCTGCTCGATCATGACGCGGGTAGCCGCTTCGACGGCGAGTTGCCACTGCGCCTCGTGATAGCGTTCCTGGTACTCACGGCGCTGGTACGCGAAGATGATCCCGCGCGAGTTGTTCACCACGGCGCCCAGTCCGGTGGAGTCAAAGGCGTCGCGCACGTCGCGGGCGCCCGCGCCTTGAGCGCCATAGCCGGGGACGAGGAACCAGGTGTTGGGCATGGCCTGCCGCAGTGCGGCCAGTTGTTCCGGATAGGTCGCGCCCACGACCGCTCCCACGGCGCCGTACCCGCAGCTGCCGGCCGTGCGTTGGGCGGCCTGCTGCACAAACGCGGCAACGCGCTGGTACAGCGCCGCGCCATCGGTGGTCACAAGATCCTGAAACAGACCTCCTCCGGGATTGGAGGTCTTGACCAGCACGAAGATGCCCGCCGCGCGTTGGACGGCCAGTTCGACAAACGGTTCCAGGCTATCGGCGCCCAGATAGGGGCTGACGGTCAGCGCATCCCCCCCCCAGACGCTCAGCCGGCCCGGTCCCAAATAGGCTTCCGCATAGGCGGCGGCGGTGGTCCCGATGTCATTGCGTTTGCCGTCCACCACGACCAGCAGGCCGGCACCGCTGGCATAAGCGATGACGTCGGCCAGCGCGGCCATGCCGGGCGGTCCGAGCTGTTCAAAGAAGGCCGCCTGCGGCTTGACGACGGCGACCAGGGGAGCGACCACGTCGATCACATCGCGGCAGAACGCCCCGTAGGCATGTGCCGCAGCGGCCAGATCGCGCGGGTCCAGATCTGCCCGCAGGCACGCCGGCAGTTGCTCCCAGCGCGGATCGAGCCCCACCATGACTGGATTGCCGCAGCGGCGTACGGCGGCAGCCAGGCGATCAGCGAAATGCGTCACGATGCCCTCCTGTGCGTATGCGATGGCCCCGGGGGGGGGAGTGGTCAGTTCGTTCCAGCCGGCAGCAGTTTGACAGCCAGCGATGTGGCTGGGGAATAGTATCGGGCAAACGTACTGAGCACCTGGTCGGCCGAGATCGCCTGGTAGGCGGCGGGAGCCTGGGCCACGTCGTCCAGGTTCATGCCCTCGAAGGTCAGTTGCGCCAGGCGGCCCAGCCAGTACTCGGGTTCGCGCAGTTGTTCGTCCAGCGTGTTGGCGATCTGCCGCTTGGCCACCGACAGTTCCTCGTCGCTGACCCCGTCCTGGGCCATGGCCGCGTACATCGCGTGGATTTTCTCGAGCAGGCGATCGGTCTTGGCGGGATCGGTCGGCGCTGCTGCCGACATGGTGCCGAACCCCGGATAGCTGGTCCCCGCCCGGAAGCCGGCGCCGATGCTGTAGACGAACTGCTCCTTCTCGCGGATCTCTTCGTTCATCCGTGTCGACAGGATGATCGACGCGACGGACATCGCGCGCGCGTCCGCCACGTTGGTCTGGTCCGGACCGTAGAAGCCGGCATAGACAAACGCCTGCGGCGTTTCCGATTCGATGGTCAGGTTAACGGTCCGCGGGCCGGCAGGCCGCTCCAGCCGCCGCAAGTCGGCGAACAGACCGGGGGCGACCCGTTCGCGCGCGGGCAATGATCCCAGGTAGCGTGAGACCAGGGCCAACGCCCGCTCTTTGGGCAGATCGCCGACGATGGCCACTTCAATGGGCGATGTCTGGATGAGCTGATCCAGCCGGGTCTGCGCCGCCTCGAGTTTCAGACAGTCCAGCTGGGCGATGCTCAGCGGCTGTGTACGGGCAACGTCCGCCGGATACGGTATGCCGGCCACCGCCCGCATACCGGAGAGCATCGGGTTCTTTTCCACCTGTTGCAGCATGGTACGCGTCATCGTCACGTATTGCGTGAATGCCGCAGGTTCCACCTTGGGTTCGGTCAGCAGCAGATGGGCCAACTGCATGCCGGACTCGAGATCCTCGGGACTGCCAGAGACCGTCAGCGAGATGGAATCGGTGCAGCCTGCGGCGAACCCTCCGCCACGGCCACTTCCGAGTCTCGCTGCGCCGCCGTGGACCGTCACCTTCTTGCCGGTCATCAGGCTGCGGATGTCGGCCGATGACAGCCGGGCCGTCGCTGGTTGGGACCACGCGACGGTGGCACCCTGCGTGACGCCGCGGTCCGCAGCTGTCTCGTGCAACTCTCCGCCCAGGAGCGAGATCCGGACGGTGACTTCGTTCTTGCGTGTATCCATGAACCGGTAATGCAGGCGCGCGTTGTTCGACAGCCAGCCGGACCAGACGCCGGTCGCGGCGTGTTCCGTCATCTCCGTGATTTCACCCGGCGTGGGTAGCGTGTCCATCAGCTGCGTGGGGCGCTCCGCAGCGACCTCCCGTTCCGGCTGGACGGCCAGTGCTTGCAGGGCGATGTCCAGCAGGGCGGATTCCGTGGGTACCTCGGGCGACGCGGGCAGGATGGCGGTCACGGAGAACACGGCCGGATCGAATTCGGCCGCGAATCGTCTGGTCACTTCCTCCACCGTGATCGGCGACACCAGCTGCTGAGTCAGTTCCAGGTACTGGGCAGCCGACATGATCGGCTCGCCGTTCGTGACCGCCTCGTTCATGCGCCGCATCAGGTCACTCGCCGGGCTGGTCGGCTCTGTTTCGACATCCCGCTGAGCGCTGCTGACGATCTGCTTCTTCGCGTCCTCGATTTCCCGCTCCGTGAAGCCATACATCCGACCGCGCTGCAGTTCGAGCGCAAGTTCCTCCAGCGACGATCGCCATTTGCCCGGTTGCGCCCGGCCTTGCAGTTCGGCCATGTACAGAACGCCCGATTCATTGCCGCTCGTGACTCTGCCGCTGAGGTAGCTGGTGGTGCCGGTCGCGACCTTGTCCTGCAGACGCCGGTTGAACGCCAGCTGGCCCAGCGCCGCGACCAGGTCGTCGCGCAGCTGCTCGACCGTGGTGGTGGGGGCCCGGGCTGGCTCCAGACGGATGATGGCAGTCTGTTCAGTCTGCACCTCCGGATCGCTGGCCACGATCGCGAAGCTCTGGGTGTAGGCCTTCACACCGACGTCCTGGGGAGTGGGGCGGGGAACCGTGGGGGCCGCGGCGAAGGCCTTATCGATCAGTGACACCAGCTCGTGCGGATCGGCGTCGGCCACGACCATCAGCGTGGCATTCGATGGCACGTACCACCGGCCGTAATAGTCCTGGAAATCGGCCTGCTGCACACTGTTGATCGTCTCCTCGGTGCCGATCGGAATGCGTTGACCAAAGATGGAGCCGGGCGCGATGCGTTCCAGCATGTAGTACATCGTGCGTTGCTGGCCCGACAGGCTGCGGATCCGCTCCTCCTGGATGATCTGTCGCTCCGCATCAATTTCGGCGGGCAGCAGGCTCAGACGCGACAGCACGTCCGCAAAGAACGTCAAGCCCTGGGTGACGGATGCGGCTTCCGCACGCGGCAAGGCGAGCTGGTATGTAGTCTGCTCGAAACTCGTGAACGCGTTCTGGTCGCGGCCGAATGTCATACCCAACGACTGGAAAAACGGCACCACCGATCCCGGCGGGAAATGCTCCGATCCGTTGAACGCCATGTGCTCCAGATAGTGAGCCAACCCGCGCTGAGCGTCCGTTTCGTTGAGTGATCCCGAATGAACGTGCAACCAGATGGCCGCCCGTCCGGGCGGATTGGAGTGCCGCCGCACCACGTACCGCAGGCCATTGTCCAGTTGGCCTGTGACGAGCGTCGGATCGGTCGGCAGCGGCTGGGCAGACGCGCAGACGGTCAACAACAACGCCTGGGGGATGGTCAATAGCCAGAGGAACGGGCGCATGGGAGGCCTCCGTCTGAGTATGGGCAAGCAGGATACCGGCTCGCCAGGGCGATCGCACGGAGCGCGGTCGCGAGCCGGCCACCGGATTGGGACACATTGTAGCCTCCGCGACCGGCCGGGGTAGCCACCACCGGCCAGTCCCTCCCCCACCCACTGCCCCCAATTCTGTCAATCCTGCCGGAGGTGAAGGAACGCACTTCCTCGGGAGAGCAATCGGGGGTATTCGGGTATTCCGACCGTGTGGCTTACTTGTTAGCCGTGCTGACCGAGCGGAAACAGACACTCTGACTCCAGCCCGTGGGGTGGTGCAAGAGAGGAGAAAGTAGCGAGGAGACCGCAGGAGCGAGGAGAGAGTTGTGGCCTTTCTTCTTTGCTCTACTCCAACGTTGCATATTCTTCAGGCCGCGAGGGCCTGAAGAATATGCAGGACGCGCTGTTTGAGGTCCTTTCCGGCACAGAATGTTAAAACGTGTCTTCCGGATGGCATGGACAGTCTTCCGGCGCGTTGG